>CALKKV010000048.1 GCA_937992195.1 uncultured Gammaproteobacteria bacterium
CGATAGATGGGTTCGCCGGGAGCCGGGTGGCGGGTTCGGCGGCCGTGACCGATTGGCTCAGCGGTATTTTCGCAACGGGTACGATGGTGGGCGTGGGCTCTTAGTTCTCCTTCTGGCATCGGTGCATATTGCATACCCTGGCAACCGCCGCGATCTCGCATAATGCCGTCGCCATCCAGCAGTCCCATCATCGGCGATCGGTTTCCTTCTACATCTGTCAGACTTTGCATAAGGTATAACATGCCGCCACATTCGGCGAGAATACGTTTTCCGCTTTGACTAAAGGCCTGCAGCGCTTGTTGCATTGCTTTGTTATTCGCTAACTGACGATGATGTAATTCTGGATATCCGCCAGGTAGCCAAATCGCATCGCATTCAGGAATAGATTCGTCGTTAAGCGGTGAGAACCAGCAAATGCTCGCACCCATCTGTTGCAGTAAATTGACATTGTCAGCGTAGACAAAGGTAAACGCATCATCTTTGGCGATTGCGATGCGCTTGCCTTTAAGCAGGGCTGGCGTGTCATAGTGCTTTCCCGCTGTGAATTCTATGGGCGCTGGTAATGTTGTTAATCCGGCGTCTTCCATCAGCTGCGCTAATTGATCAAGACGCGCGTCGATATCAACGACTTCATGGGGGTGGACGAGACCCAGATGCCTTTCTGGTAGCGCGTGTTCAGGCGCTGAGGGAATACATCCAAGCAATGTAACATCGTCCGGGATGCTGTCGACTACCAGATCCTTATGGCGGTCACTGCCAAGATAATTGGCAATTATCCCAGCGACCGGAAGCGATGGTCGGAAGGTAGCAAGTCCGGTCGCTAAAGCACCAAATGTTTGCGCCATGGACTTTGCGCTGATCACGATCGCAATTGGAATGCCGAAGAATTCGGCCATGTCAGCGCCGCTGGGGTTGCCATCAAACATTCCCATCACGCCTTCTACTAAAATAAGGTCCGCTTCCAGGGCTGCTTCGTAAAGTCGTCTTTTACAGTGTTCTTTCCCGTTCATCCATAAATCCAGTTGCGCGACCGGATGCCCTGACGCGCGTTGCAGAATCAATGGATCGAGATAATCAGGGCCTGTTTTAAATACCCGAACCTGCTTGCCCTGGTTACGGTAGTGACGTGCAATGCCGGCAGTGACGGTTGTCTTACCCTGGCCGGATGCGGGGGCACAAAAAAACAGGGCAGGGCAGAGAGCGGTATCCATATCAACAGGGTTTAGAAAACTGCTACCACTCGATTCCGGCCTGGGCTTTCACCCCCTGGCGAAAGGCGTGTTTGATATCGCCCACTTCACTAATGGTGTCGGCGATCTCCGTTAACTGCGTGTGCATGGTTCGGCCGGTGATAATGACGTTCTGATTTTTTGGACGGTTTTGGATTGCTTCTACAACTGGTGCTACTTCGAGATATTTGTAGCGAAACATATACGACATTTCGTCGAACACCAGAATATCGTAACTCGGGTCGGCCAGCATTTTTTTGGCAATTTCCCATGCCTGTTGCGCCGCCAGAATATCCTGCGTTTTATCCTGCGTTTCCCAGGTAAAGCCGTGTCCCATCACGTGAAAATCAATCTTTGGATGGTCTTTGAAAAATAGATACTCTCCAGTCTCCTTACGGCCTTTTATAAACTGGATTAAACCAGCGCGCTGACCGTGTCCCAAAGCTCTCGCCATTGTGCCAAAGGCGGAAGAGCTTTTACCTTTACCATTTCCGCGCAATAAAATAAGCACACCGCGTTCTTCGGTGGCTTTGGCAATGCGCTCATCAACAACCTGTTTCTTTTTGGCCATGCGGGCCGCGTGTTTTTGTTCTTCTGTTGTCATGATGTTTAAGAAGGCAATCTTTGGGAAGCGTCGATATAACGTGCGTTCAGTTTCTGTGCCAGCTGTTTGCCCAGCGCGAGCTTGATCTTGGAGGATTCAATATCGACAAGAATCACCTCACTGATCTGGCTAAGATCAGCGGGTAGCGAGGTGTCTTTTTCCACTCTGCCATCGGTTAATAAATATAACGCACAGGATAATCCCTGCGGGCGTGTTTTCTGTATCAAACTTTGTACCATCAACAATGCCTGACGCAGCGGTGTGCCGCCACCGCCAGAAATTTTTTGTAAAATAGGTTCGATATTCTTGGGCGCTTTTTGCGGATTTAAGATCGTGCGAACCTCGCTGTTACCAAACGTCACCAAGGCCAGTTTTCGCCGGGCAAGGTAAGCTTCTGCGGAAAGCGCGCGAATCATACCTTTCGCATGGCGCAATCCACCGCCGCTTAAGGTCGATGCCGAAGTATCAAGAACAATCATATCTAGCTCTATAGCGCGTCTAACAGGGCGCTTTCGGTAAACTTGTTGGATACGAGAACCATCTCTCGGAGCACTTCTGTTTTCGGCTGCGATCAAGGTTCTAAACCAATCAAGTTTTCCCACGGAGACTTTACCCGCGATGGATCTCTGAGTGGTATGACCACCCACAGTTCGAGACGCTGAACGCGTGTCTGATAAGTGATTGTTGATAGCAACATGCGCCGGTTGCACGCCATCAAGCGGCACTGGGTCGGCGCTGGAAACCGGTTGTGGCGCCATTGCGCCCCACGAGCCTGCAATGCTGGAGCCGCCAGATTGGATGGATGATGAAGTGTTTTGCGGATTGTTTCCGGATTCTTGCCCATTATTTGGTGGTGTACTTTCTGCGGGCGCTTCGGTATTGCGGCGATGGGCAAGCACCAGCTCGCTCACTGCGTCTAAATCAGCACTGCGCACTTCTGCGGCCCCTTGCAATGCGGCGTGGGCGATTGCCGCGCGGTAAAGGGTAATATCTGCGCGTAAGCCTTCGACTCCCGCGTTGTTGCAAAGCTCTGCAATTTCGGTTTTGACGCTTTCGGGCATCGTTATCGAAGACAACTTTTCCATTGCATGGTGAATCTGTTCAGACAGTTGTTGCATCGCATCGGCATGCTTCGCAATGACTTCATCTGGGTTCGAATCGAATGCCAGACGCTGTTCCACAATTTGTTGGCGTTCCACCAGATCGAATCTGGATTGCACCGCCGCCATTAGACCAAAGCGATCCAATAGCTGTGGACGCAATTCCCCTTCATCAGGGTTCATCGTACCGACCAGCACAAAATCAGCCGCATGTTCATGGCTTAAGCCATCTCTTTCTATCAGGTTTATTTTTGAGGCGGAAACGTCAAGCAGCAGATCGACCAGATGATCCGGGAGCAGGTTAACTTCATCGACATAAAGTAGTCCTTGATGTGCCCGTGCCAAAATGCCCGGGTTAAATTCAACTGAACCGTCCTTTAAGGCCTGCTCAAGCTGGATAGATCCAGTTACCATTTCCTCAGTGGCGCCGAGAGGAATTGTGGCAAGAGTTCTGTCGGGAAGTAATACGGACAGGCTGCGAACCAGCGTCGACTTTGCGCTGCCGCGACCGCCGCTTAGTAAAACCCCACCTATGGCAGGATCGATAGCGCAAAGCAGCAGGGCCAGCTTCATTTGCAACTGGCCGATAACAGCAGTAAAAGGGAAATTGGGGGGCATGTGACAGGCTTTCTCTATAGACGATCAGTATAGCAAAACACCTTTGTATAGGTAGGGGATGTGTCAAAATAAGCCACAGCAAATGATCTAAAAACGACTTTCGATATATTGAGAAAACCTGCAGCTGGTCTCTTGCGTATACACTCTGGGTGTTACCCAATATGTTCAAATCGTCTGTTCCGTCAGATGTCTATAGACTAAGAAAAATTCACTATGTCCACTTCCCTTACTCTTGAACAATTGCCAGCCGATGCTGGCGTTATGATTTGTGGCCACGGCAGTCGCGCAAAGATTGCGGAGCAGGAGTTCAGCACATTGGCTGCTGGATTACGTAAACGATTTCCCGATCTTAAAATCGAATATGGCTTTCTGGAATATTCTGCGCCAAATATTCATATGGCGCTGGATCAGCTGGTGGAGCAAGGCGTAAAGACGATTTATGCGGTACCGGGTATGCTGTTTCGCGCTACGCATGCAAAGAATGATATTCCATCTGTGTTAACGACTTATATGGATCAACATCCGGGGTTGACGATTCATTACGGTAGAGAACTTGGTTTGCATGATGAAATGATTGCGGCGTTTCAGCTCCGTATCTTGCAGGCAATGGGCTTAGAGACAGCTCCTGAAGCCGGTGCCCTGTATGACACCATGCTGGTGACTGTGGGTCGAGGAACTTCGGTGGCCGAAGCGAATGCCGAGGCTGCCAAGCTGTGTCGAATTGCAGCTGAAAATCTCGGCTTTGGTTGGTGTGAAACGGTTTATTCCGGCGTTACGTTCCCCTCGGTAGGAGCAGGGCTGGAGATGGCGGTGAAGCTCGGCTTTAAAAAAATTGTGGTCGCGCCTTATTTTCTTTTCTCTGGTCGTTTGATTGGCAGAATTGAGGGGTATATTGAAAAAGTGGCCAATGAAAATCCGGGGGTTAAGTTTATGATTGCCGATTATCTAAAAGATAACCCCCATGTGATCAATACGTTTATCGCGCGTATCGAGGAACTTATTTCTGACGATATTGAAGAAAAAGGGTTGATGGACGATTTCCGCGAACGATTGTCACGGGGCGAAATCGACGTACATCACCACCATGCCGAATATCAGCCCGAGTCGTCACACTCGCATTCTCACGATCATGCTCATTCCCATGATCACAGTCATAGTCACGGACATTCACATCATCACGGATCTAGTCATAGTCATGGAGAGGGCGGACATCATCATGCACCCTATCGCCATATCGCTCATCCGTTGGGGCCGCGCACTATGATCGATGAAAACGTATGCTGCTGCTTTATGAGTCAGTTTCCCCAGAACGTTATCGATGAAGAAAGGGCGAGCCGTAAGTTGGCGGGAGTGGTGAGCCCGGATAGCGTGCCGCAGTGCAAAAGAAAGTAAAACAATGATGTCATTCTGCGCAACAGATTGCAGTTGATCTTATGTCCCGACGAGAACGCAAAGCCCGTGCCCTGGCAGAATCTACGGAGTCTGTTGTTGCCTCTCCTTTTATTCGACGTCAGCTACCGTTTTTTGATCTGTTAGAGGAAGAGCAGCTTGCTAAGATTGATGCGCAAGTTGACTGGATGTTGGAAAACGTCGGATTTGGTTTTGGCGGAGATCCAGAGGCTCACCGAATATGGAAAGAGGCTGGGGTGAAAATGGTGGGAGATACCGTTTTTGCCGACGCCCGGTGGGTACGAGAATTGTGCAATAAAGCGCCACAGGAGTTTACTCAACTCGCGCGTAATCCGGCACGTTCGGTGACTATTGGTGGCAATAACCAGGTGTTCGCCCCGATCTATGGTGCTCCATTCGTACGTGATCTAGAGGGCGGCCGGCGCTACGCCACCTTTGCTGATTTTGAAAATCTCGTAAAGCTCACCTATATGCATCCGAATCTGCACCACAGCGGATTGGTGGTTGCAGAACCGACAGATATTCCCGTATCAAAGCGTCACCTTGATATGGTGCATGCGCATATGGTGTTGGGCGATAAGCCGCACTTGGGCGCCATTACCGAGAAAAGTCGCGCCCAAGATAGCGTAGATATGGCTGAGATTCTTCATGGAAAAGAAACCATGGATAACAACGTTGTGATCATGGCCAATGTAAATACCAATTCGCCTTTGCTGATCGACCGGGTGGTGACAGAGGCAATTCAGGTCTACTCCGCTCGAGGACAAGCCATGGTGATTACGCCGTTTATCTTAACCGGAGCGATGGGTCCTGTATCCACCGTTGCAGCGGTTGCGCAGGCAATTTCAGAGGTGCTGATTACCGTTGCTTTTGGCCAGTTAGTTCGGCCGGGCGCACCCTTTATTATGGGTAATTTTCTTTCTTCGATGAGTCTGAAATCCGGAGCGCCTACATTTGGCATGCCGGAACCGGTGTTATCCAACTACTTGATTGGGCAAATGGCGCGGCGACTTGGTCTGCCGCTGCGCTGTGGGGGTTCGCTGACTGCTTCCAAAGTTGAAGACGCGCAAGCTGCTTATGAAAGCGCCGACTCGATGCATTCCACCGCGATGGCCGGGTCCAATTTTACGTTACACGCGGCTGGCTGGTTAGAAGGTGGGTTGTCGACCGGTTATGAAAAACTGGTGATGGACGCCGATCGCTTGGGCAGCTATCAAAAACTGATGTCCGGTTTGGATATGAGCGAGGATCAGTTTGCCCGGGATGCTTACCAGGAAATACAACCGGGAGGCCATTTTCTCGGCTCTGCGCATACCATGCGTCATTATAAAACGGCTTTTTATGACGCGCAGTTAAGCGATAGTGAGAATGTTGAGAGCTGGGAAGAAAACGGCGCTGAAGATATGCGCATGCGCGCCTATAAGAAATGGAATCAGATGCTGTCAAACTATCAGCCTCCCGCGATCGACCCTGCTGTCAAAGAGGCGTTAGATGAATTCGTTGCCAAACGTAAACAAGAATTACCGGATGCATGGTATTAGGGTTTTTTTTGCCCATGGTTTAACTCCATGTTCACAATAAAAATGCCGGCTAACTGCCGGCATTTTTATATCTTTGTGAAGATGAGAGAAGCGCTATTCCTGACCCTGAATCCCCCAGTCGGCATTGAGCTTTTTAAAGTAGCCGCTTTCTTTTTTGATCGACATCCAGTTGTTGAGAAAGCTTAGCCAAACTTGATCGGCCTGCGGTGCGATAAACGAAAGCGGTAAGCTATTGGCCACTTCCTGAAAGGGTATTTCTAAAGCTTCATGGGTTGAAGATAACGTGCCAGCTTCAAGGGTACTTGAAATAGTGACGTCGACTCTGCCTGCTAACAGTTCCTGCCAGTCTCTGGCTGGCGACTCTACTTCTTTCACCTTCGCTTTTGGCAAATTGGTTTTGACAAAATCTGCAAACGAAGTACCAAGGTTATAACCAATGGTGACATCCGGGCTGTTTAGGTCTTCCCAGGTTTTGAAACGACCGGCATCTTCATCCCGCGTGAGTGGCAGATAGCCAGTACGGCCCCATGGGATGGTGTAACCCGCCGCTTTCGCTCGGCTAACGGTCATTGATGTGCCGGTCATTACAATATGATATTTGCCGGCAACTACACCGTTAATTAGGGTTTTCCACTCGGCCGGGACGAATTCAACTTCAACACCAAGATCTTCAGCCAGCTGTTTAGCGGCGTCAATTTGATGGCCTTTGTATTCTTTGGTTTCCGGGTCTTTGAACGACATTGGGTTGAAATCACCTGTGGTGCCAACTTTTAAGACGCCCTGATCGAGTACCTCATTCAATATCGATTTACCTTGCGCAGATACATTGGTTGCAATCAACATGGCTGTTGCTGCGATCACTGCGAGTATTTTTTTAGATGGCATGGTTTTCCTCTTTTTTGAATAGCGATGATCGAAATCATAGCTGAAGCACCCTAAGTTTTATACTTCAAATTCAGTTTTAGTGAAGAATAGTTGATGCGGGGAGAGATAAACGGAATTAGATTGGGTGAACAGCAAAAATACGCCACGAAATCACTTGGTGTCTAGAAGCCCTGACCTGCGGCGATGCCATTGCACGCCTGTAATATTTGGCGTTTGCGTTCTGCCGACGGCTCTTCCCCGCTTTCAATAACAACGTTAGAAACGCGTTCGCCTGCGTTGCGCAAAATCGTTGTTTCATCGGCAGAAACTCCACGAGGCCAAGGCATTACACTATCCTGAATATAGGTTGAAATAGTTGCACCAACGGGCTGAGAATGTTTCAAACCTTCGCCGTTGTGTAAAGCACGTACCTGTTTACGGAGAAGGTGTCTTATGCGCACAACTCCAGCGTCAGAACTACCGTGATTTTCGAGCGCGTGAACCGCGATGGAACGCTGCGAAACCTGAGCTTCATAGTCTCCGGGTTGTCGCTGGCGCTCTGCGTAAGGACGTTCATCTTCGGTTTGGCCGATAAAATCGATTTTTTCCTTGCCCACCTGGTTTGGGTCGGCTTGACCTCTTGGGTCGAGTTCATTGCTAAAAAACCGCCAGCCTATTGTTCTTGTGACCGTGTTATTTACCGGCACCATCCAGCGCAATACTGCGCTCCTCTGAAAGTACTTCTCGGTCTCAGCCTCTTCGAAGATGGCTCCTGTTTGGTTGCCGTTCGGCAGAATGGATTCAGTGCTTCGAACCCACAGTCGGTCGCCCACTTTACGGGATTGCACGTTGATCATGCCCACTGGTGTTGTTTTATATTCGATCTCCTGATCCAGCCCCGAAGCTTCGCCAAACTGCACGCCGCTGGAACGCGCATGTAGATGTAACACATGAATTGGGTCTTGGGTGTTCTCATAAACCTGCAGCCAATTACAGGGAGTGGTAATTGAGAATGGGACAGCGGTAACACCCTCAAGATTCTCGGTATCGTAGACAGGTACCTCGGGTTGATGTTCGGGAGGACCGAGGTAGGCAAATATAATGCCGTTACGTTCAGCTGTCGGGTACGCACCGTGCACGATGTTTTTACACAACGGGCTTTGCTCCGGCTCAGAGCCCGCGCGAATGAGCGTGCCGTCTACTGCATAATGCCAGCCGTGGTAGCAGCAGATGAGTCCATGCTCCGCCACGATTCCGTATTCAAGAGAAGCACCACGATGGGAACAATGGCGATGCAACAGACCCAGATTTCCACTGAGGTCTCGAAAAAGAACGAGAGGTTCTCCTAAAAGCTCAACCGCAAGTGGCAGATCAGACAGCTCGCTGCTCATTGCAACCGGCTGCCAATAGCGGCGTAAATATTCACCGCAAGGTGTGCCGCGATCGGTATCGGTTAGTTCACTGTCTGGTTCACCATGGATTGGGCGATGATATCCCTGAAAGCCAACCTGTCGCGAGTTTTTAGATTGAGACATATCAGTTACGAGATTATTTTAGGTGAATGTGATGTGCGATAATTAAATATCTCTAATTTACGCGCGATGTGCCGGACTACTGTTAAATCTTATGAGTGATAAACCGGTAATTCAACTGGCCAAGGTAAATAAATGGTTTGGAAAGCTACATGTGCTGCAAAATATTGATCTCGAGGTGATAACGGGGGAGCGGGTGGTGGTTTGCGGACCGTCAGGCTCGGGCAAGTCCACCATGATTCGCTGTATGAATCGACTGGAAAAGCATGAATCTGGTGATATACAGATTAATGGTGTGCCTTTGGATGATTCAACCGCAAATATTCAAACTGTGCGCAAAGACATTGGCATGGTATTTCAGCAATTCAATCTGTTTCCTCATTTGACCGTATTGAGAAATTTAACACTGGCGCCTATGCGTGCGCGCAAAATGCCTAAAGAGGAAGCTGAGGCATTGGCCCGACACTATCTAGAGCGCGTGCGCATTCCTGAGCAAGCGGAGAAATATCCAGCACAATTATCGGGTGGCCAACAGCAACGTGTGGCGATTGCGCGTAGCCTGTGTATGGAACCAAAAATTATGTTGTTCGATGAGCCAACTTCTGCATTGGATCCTGAGATGATTTCTGAGGTTCTAGATACCATGGTGTCGCTGGCTGAAGAGGGTATGACCATGGTTTGCGTAACCCACGAAATGGGGTTCGCAAAACGAGTCGCTGATAAAATGATATTTATGGATGAAGGCGTTATTGTTGAAAACGCTCCGCCGGAACAGTTCTTTAATGCACCTGAGCATCAGCGCACTGAGCAGTTTTTGAGTCAAATATTAGCCCACTAAATATGTCGGGATTATTTTTTTATAGATCAATGCCCAAAGTCATTCGTTTAACTGCTCTGTTGTTAATGGTTTTAGGCCTTGCGGGTTGTGGCAGCTCACAGGAATGGGGGTGGTATGTTGTAGACCCTAGTTTGAAACGTGGTCGTATCAACATAAGTTTCTTGCTTTCCGGGATCCCCTGGACAATTTTGTTAACCCTCTGCTGCGTTGCTATTTCCAATATCCTCGGATTTCTTATTAGCTTAATGGGGTTGTCTAAGAGCAAGATACTCAGAGGAATCTATCGAGTGTATGTTGAGGTTTTTCGCTCGATTCCGCCGCTTGTTTCGATCTTTTGGGTTTACTATGGTTTGCCAATCCTCATTGATATTGATTTGGCGCCATTTCCCGCCGGGATGATTGCATTATCATTGTACGGTTCTGCATTTATGGCGGAGATTTTTAGGGGCGGGGTGCAATCTATTGCCAAAGGACAGTTCGAAGCGTCGGATTCGCTTGGTTTGAGCTATCTCGACACCATGCGATACGTGATATTTCCGCAAGCCTTGCGAAGATCTCTGCCGGCAATTGGGAACCAGCTTGTTATTACCTTGAAAATGACTTCATTGGTATCTGTGATTGGCGTGTCGGAGGTTTTGCGGCGTGGAAACGAACTTGCAGTCACTGAGTATCGTCCCCTTGAGATTTATACCTTTGTCGCGATTGAATATCTTGTCTTGGTACTGATAGTTTCTTCGGCGGTTCGGCATTTTGAACGCAAGCTTGGAGCAGATGAACGTTTGGGTGGTGGTGCGCAAGAGCAGGGTATCTAGGTTTTGATAGCGTGCGAATATGTTGAAAAAATACGCGTGTTGAAGATTTTGAGGGTGTCTGTTGCAGCATCACTGAATCTCAATTTTCTGAGCGTGAAAGAAATGCTAGAGTTTAAAGTAGGTTGTGATGTGGAGAGAGAATATCAGGGGTGTTATGAGGACGCTAAAGCATGATTAAGTTCTATGCGTTAGGAATATCAGGTTATTGCACTAAGGTACGAATAGTGTTGCGGATGAAGCAGGTGCCGTTTGAAGAATTGCGTCCTGACGGAGGTCACTATAGCTCCACCGCTTACCAAGAAAGAGTGCCGCCGGGGACGATTCCATCGATTCAACTTGATGCGTTTACCTTGTTCGACTCTGAGGCAATCGTAGAGTTTCTGGAAGATCGCTGGCCTGAGCCGGCAATGCGCTCTAGTGATCCTGAAGAAAAAGCGCGGCAGCGGGCGCTATCGCAATTTCATAATACCCGTCTTGAGCCAGTGATTCGAAAATTGTTCCCACTGGTCAAGCAGAAACCAGGCAGGAAAGTGAATGCTGAAGTAAGAGCGTTAAAAACAGACTTTCTTGATCAGATAGAGAAACTTGGAAAGGTGGTGTCTCCCGCACCTTTTATCGGCGGACGTACCCCCTGTCTAGCGGATTGCGGATTCCCAACCACTATTCGAATGGGGCAAGATATATTTCAACATTTCGGAGTAGAGATAGATCTTCCTGTATGGGCAAACGCTTGGCTGGGTTCGCTTGAGTCTGACGAAATTGTTGGTGATGAAGTGAAAAAAAATCGTGCTGCGGTCAAAAAATGGCTGATTGCATTTAGCTAGCGCTTTTTTCTAATCATCACTCGATAGCGTTGCTTCGAGTTCCAGCCATTCCGCATTATTCCTGCCAAAAGGAATCATCACGTGTTTTTGATAGGCGGGTCGGTTTTCCAGTTTTTGATACCAGCTTTCAATTGCTGGAAATGAAGGGCGTGAGATTTCAAGATTTAAGTAGCGATATATGCAAGTTCCTAAAGGAATATCGCCGATCGAAAAAGTGTCGCCAGCAAGATAGGGCGTGGTTTGCAATCGTCGTTCTACAATGGAAAGTAAATCAGCTGTTCGGCTAGCCGACTCTTCGATTAACTGATGGTTTCTTTGGTCCTCAGGGGTTCGAATTAAACCCCAAAAAGTAGGATGAAACGCAGGATAAAATGTTGACTTAAACCAGTCCATCCACTGATCAGCCACTGCTCTTTCGTAGGAATCTTGCGGCAATAAGTTTTCTTGACCAAAGATGCCTGCGAGATATCGCACAATGGTTGTAGCTTCGTATAGAGGTTTTCCCTGATGCTTGATCACGGGGATTCGGCCGTTGGGGTTCATCTCCAAAAACTCTTCTGTATCCAGTCCACCGAATGAGCCGCCAACATTGTATCGTTGATATTTAAGGTCCAATTCCGACATTGTCCAAATCACGGTCATGACGTTATTCGAGTTTTTACGACCCCATAGTTCAATCATTCGAATATCCTAGTTTCTGATTTGTAGAAAGTGATGGGTAGATACTAACTTGTTAGCGCAATCTAACAACAGATTGTGCACAGTTTAGATAAGTGACCATTGACCGGTATTGAGTGCCCATAATGAGACTAAAAAGTTAGTGAGACCGTGAGCAAAAATACAGCTGGTAATGCTGGTTGATTTGAATCTGAGCCAGGCAAACATAAGGCCAGTAGCAAATCCAGCTAGCCAGGCATCGTGAATCAGCCCAAATAAAATAGCCGTAACAAGCAGCGCTGCCCAACTGAATTGTACTTTTTTATTGCTGTCGATGTTCTGGCCAGCGATGCGACTGAGCAGGTAACCCCGGAACAAAAGTTCTTCAAATATGGGCACGATTATCCAGAAACTAAGGGCTCTCAGCACAATCCATATGGTGGCGGAGAGTGTAGACATTTGCTTGATCGAATCAAATATCTCAGCATCGATGTCTGGTTTGATATTGACAAGAAGCACCCAAACTATTGCGGCAGCAACACCTGTGAATAGTATGTTCTGATAATTGTCAGGAAGTTTTAGATTATATGTCTTCCAACAGTAGGCTAAAGCAAGCGTTGTCAGCGATATCTTTACAGGATAAAAATAATCAAAACCAGAAGAAAATATTCGGCCAAATAGCGTCAGTCCGATGAACACAGCGAATGGAACTAATATAGCGATAGCGAGACCAGAATCATTCAGACTCTCACCTGGTTTTGTTTGTTTTGAAGTTGACTCATCGTTCGTTGTCTGTATCCATCTCCATGAAGAAAATACAAAAATGATAATCAACGCTACGCCCACAGCCGCCAACCAGCCGGCTACGCTATGAAAACCTTCAACCGCGAGTTTTGGAGAATACTCAATACCAATTACGATGAGGGTGGCAATCCTCAATACGTTTAACACTATCGAAAACAGGCATGCAATTGGGATGAGCGCAAGGCAGTGTGGAAAACGTAGCTGGTCTCGGGAGAGAAACAAATAAATCGCAGTGGTTGCTACGGCAACCACGATGCCTTCTATGCCTGAGCAAGCGGAGTCTACATAAACCCAAAATTCGGGTACCCCAAGCCTTTTCTGAGAAAAATCGAAATAGATATTGTCGTAAAGAATCTCAAGCACTAACTTTGTGCCGGTAAGTGTAAAAACGTTGAGCACTTCCCAGAAGCGTTGAAAATAAGTGCCAGCGATGACAATGCCTAACGAGCAGACCCCGACTAAAAAAAGTGTCCATCTTTCCTTAATCAAAAACCGTTTCCAACTGCCGACACCCACGATGATCAAACACCAAGTCGACGTGGTTATAAAGGTTAGAGAAAACCAGAGAATACTTTGAGTTGCTGTAACAGAACTTCCAGCTTGGAAGAGCAATACGGTTGCGATAACGGTTGTGATATAAAATACGAGATGGAGTAATACAGATCCCGATACGCGTACCAATGATCGACTTTCAATAAGGTTGCCGTTCACCCAGCTCTTTGTTTGCGTGAAGTAAAGCGTTAGCAAGCCAGCTGAAACGATACTCCACCTAAGAACGTTGCCTGAGTTTGCTAGAATATTGCCAAGAAATGTACTGCGTGAGACCGTCGCTGCGTCCACAAGAATGCTAAGGAATAGCATCTCAAATAATAGCAATACGATTGCTCCGTAGAGTCTAGTCACTTTAAGACTTGCTTTAGCAGGATGTAGAATAAAAAAACCCCCGACAGAGTGTCGAGGGTTTCTAAAGAACAGTGAGAGCGCTTATGCTGCGTCAGCCATTCTTTGTTTGTTCCGACGATTTCTCTCAAGACCGATACCGACTACCACAGTAATAAGGGCAACAGCGAGAGGGCCGGTTGCGCCATCCAGTTCCGGTACCGAGTTTCCGCCGCTACTACCTGCGCTACTACCACCGCTAGAACCCCAAGTGTTCCAAAAGTTGGTCCAGTAATAATTCCACCTGCTTACGAAGTAAGAATACCAGCTGGAGCCACCGCTATTAGAAGCGAATACGGAAAATGAAGCGGTCAAGAGAATGAAGAAAGCAGCAATACGGGTAAATGTACTTTGCATTTTTTACCTCCAAATTTATTTTAAATAAAAATTTTTGATGAGAAAAACTAACCCTCTCCAAAATCTAAGGCTTTAGGGCTTAGATAATGGAGCATCCAGTCTTATTTTACTCTCACTGAGTGCGCTACCTCTGCGGATAGAATCCCGCACCACGCTACTATATAAAAACTACAGGAGATAAACCATAACGTAATTGAGTGTTTCCACAAGCATAATCAGCCAAGTTTCAGATAAAAGGTCGACCAACACAGACGAACGGTTTTGAAGACTAAGCAAGCAATAGTGTCGTACAAACTACTTTGTCCCGGGAATTTCAGAAAAGGCTTAAAGAGCTAACGATTGCTGTCGGCAACTTGAACACCTGACTCATCGTAGAACTTTAGCGCACCGCTATGGATTTTACCCTCTACATTTGAGAGCAATTCCCCTGAAACACCATTCCACCAGGCTGCGTTCGCTCCCATTGAATCTTTCTGAGCCCAGTACGTTTTGGTCATTGTATAGGCGGTTTCGTCATCCATAGATGTTGTTGTATGAGCGACGACGGGAAGAGAAGTGGTTACGATGTCTTCATCGATGCCAGCGTAAGTGCCAGCAGGTATAACCAGTCGCGTTCGTTTTGTGAGCGCAATTTGATCATCATCCAGGGAGAGGATTTTTATGCCGGTGCTGGCAGCCGCTTCAATGACGTTTGGAGCTGGATAAGATCCGGCGGTCACAAAACCATCTATTTGCCGGTTCTTTAGCGCCGGTACCGCATTGTCTAATTCAACGTCAGCAAGATTAACTTTGCCTTCTAAACCAAATAGGCCGAGATACTTTGCTCCTTCCTTTGCACCAAACGATCCCTTGCCAATCAAAATTGTTTTTCCCTCCAAATCTGCAAAGGTTTGAATGTCGCTATCTTCACGCACAACAAAGTGCATGGTGAGAGACGGGATGGGAAACAAAGCACGAATATCATCGAACTTCGGATTGCCTTTGTTTTCGAACATCGCTTTAGCGCCTTGAGCAAGCTTGACCAGAACAGGCGGTGTCGTAAAAACATAGTTGCCGGGACGTTGTGCCGATTCCATAACGTTCTGTACAGAACCCTGGCTTTCTTCCAGCGTGACGATCATTTCGCCGTTGGAGCCGGCTTTCAGTGCTTCGGCGATCTGTACTCCCATTTGATAGTAGGAAGAGGTCGTCTTTGCTGATTTATAAGTTATTCGTGTCTCTGCTTGTGCAGATTGTAGTAACAGGCAAGCGACGCCCAGGCCCATGACAAGTGATTTGGTTATACGCATTTTTTCCTCGCTTTAATTTGTCGGTGAAACTCATTCTAACCCTAAGAAGCAAATTGGTAAATTTGCAAGGTTTCTCGGTGGTACTTAAAAAAGGCCCTTACGTATCAAATTTAATCCCATGAACAGAAAGAAAATTAACACAATTGATTTGAATTTCTTAGCATCTATGCGTTTACGAATAAACTCTCCTAAACTGAATCCGATTAGCGTAGGGATCATCATGGTCATAGATAGCACGGCAGTAGTTCCAGTGAGCATGCCGTTGAGCCAAAAGCCTAGACATAGCGGTATACTTCCGACCAAAAAAAGAAAACCCGAGATGCCGACAAACTCATCTTTTTCTATACCCCGACCGATCAGGTAGATGGCGATGGCGGGAGACCAGATGGCGGTTAGGCCACCGGTAATCCCTGACAATGCACCAAAAAATATCTGGCATGGTCGGTCAAGACGATCAGGAATTGGTGGTGGATTAAACATTAGATTGGTGATGGAAAATACAATAATGACAATGCCGACAAAGATAATTAACGCGTTACCGGATACGCGGGCAGTGAAAAAAGTGGCAATGCTGAAGGTGATAAGCAGAGCCAAGGCAAAAATCCAATGACGTTTAGCTATAAGAACGCGTTCCCTGGCGCGAAGAAACTGCCAGGTATTGGCAAACAAAATCGGGAATACCATTAGAGTTATTGCGAGGCGTGGATCGATAAACTGCGCCATCAACGCCACGGCGGCTACTGGTAACCCCACCCCCAATGTTCCTTTAATTGTGCCGGCTGCTAGGAATGCTAGCAGGGCAGTATAAATCCAGGGTTCGATGGAGGGCTCCTTAATTAAGGGGTGGAATGGTGAAAGATGCGTTATAAAACTGTGATAAATGCTTCTAAACGAATATTTTTCGTCCTTAAATGATTGTTTTGAAACAGAACTATAGCAAATTGGGACAAAAAGTCTCAACTTGCAGTGGCAGGTCAATTGACTATAATGAAACTAGCATGTGGAAATTATTCGTGAACCTTCTCGCTCAAAATTGAGTATTGAGTATTGAGTATTGAGTAAGATCGCCGAGACAGAACAAATGATTCGGTGAATTTCCAAGATCACAAGTTTGATGGATTTAAATTTCCGTCAAAACTTAAGTCTATTTTTGGTAGTTTGCGAATTCGCTGCTTTGTTATTGGCCAAAACGAAATTGGTGTTGGATTTAGTGCCCAACAAATTAACCGAGTTCTCAAATATAACTAGGCCGATTTTTATAAGAATACCCAATTGGAGTACCCAACATGACCGAAGAGTTTCCCCCTAAGGCAAAGCAAGCCGAAATTAAGTTTTCTGATCTGACCCCGTATGACAAAGCGCTTGCCGAGAAAGCCGTTAAGAGTAAATCACGTCGCGATATGCTGAAGTTGATGGCGGTGACCGGTGTGACCGCAGCGACCGCACAAAATCTGATAAGCGGTGCCGGAAAAGCAATGGCCGAAACCCCTAAGAAAGGTGGCTCGGTCAGAATGGCTTCTAACCTTCATGGTCCGGATGATCAATTAGATCCTGCGCTGTTCACCTCAACTATTGACTATACCCGCGGTCGTGCAACGTATAACAGCTTGATACAACATGCCGATGATCTCTCTCCGCAGCCAGAGCTAGCGGAAAGTTTTGAGTCCAACGATGATGCATCGGTTTGGAACTTCAAAATCCGCAAAGGGGTTACATTCCATGATGGTTCAAAGATGAATGCGGATGACGTTATTTACTCGATGAACCGACACAAGGGCGAAGATTCTAAATCTGTAATCAAGTCTGTTTTAGCAAGTATTGTGGAATGGAAGAAAGTTGGTGAATATGAAGTGCAGGCTGTGCTCGATGGATCGAATGCGGACATTCCCGTCCTGATGGGCTTGTTTCAAACAAAGATTATAAAAAACGGAACTACTGGTGAAGGTAACGGAACCGGTCCGTTTAAAATGGATTCGTTTGAGCCAGGCGTAAAGTCGGTACATTCAAGAAACGAAGATTACTGGCGTGAAGGCGCGAATCTTGACGGTTGTGAGATCACAGCTATTACCGATCCGGTAGCGCGCGTTAACGCGCTGATAGCGGGCGATATGCAGATGGCTACCGTAATAGAGCCCAAGGCGTTTAGGCAGATTGAAGCGGTCGACAACGTTAAGTTGTTATCCACTCCTGCAGCACTCCAGCTTGGAATTTGCTGTTTGAAGAATACTGCTCCTGGCGAAAATGATGATTTTGTTAAGGGTATGCAGTACATCCAGGATCGCGAGCGCATTGTGAACAAAATTCTGCGCGGTGCAGGATCTCTTGGAAACGATACGCCGATTTCTGCCGCGCACGGCGCTGACTTTTGCTCCGAGCTACCGCAAAGAGCCTACGATCCTGAAAAAGCCAAATTTCATTTCGAAAAGGCCGGCATAAAGAGCGCTGAGCTTTTTGTTGCGCCGGTGACTGCAGGAATCGAAGACACCGCGCTTTTGATGCAGGCGAATTGTGCCAAGATCGGTTTTGACCTTCAGATCAAGAAAGTGCCAACCGATGGTTACTGGGGCGCAGTTTGGATGAATGAACCACTAAACGTAGTGACCTGGAATATGCGTCCTACCGCAAACTCCCAACTGGCAATCCAGTTTGGTCCTGGCGCTAAGTGGAACGATACTTACTGGAACAATGATCGTATGGGAGAGCTGCTTAAAGCTTCGCTTTCTGCGACTGATCCAGCTGAGCGTCATGCGATGTACTGTGAAATGCAAACATTGGTGCATGAGGGTAGCGGTATGGTAATTCCGGCCTTCTCCAATATCAACGACGGTATCGCGGCTAATATCATGGGTATGCCAACTGTTCCGCTTGGTCAGTTGGGCGCTTGTGAGTGGCCAGAGAGAATCTGGTTGGCTTAATCGCGAATTACTCTCCGGGCTAACGGTCCGGCGTATTCGTCCGATAAGGCCTGCATCAAAAATGCAGGCCTTTTTTATTGGATGAACAACACAAGATAAAAATAACTATTTGAGGTAAAGGCTTATGATGACGCAGATGGTTCTGCGCCGAATCGGAATAGGTTTCGTTACATTGCTGGTGGTTTCCCTTATTGTGTTTATGGGAACCAGCATTCTTCCCGGAGATGTTGCGCAAATTATTCTTGGCCAAAGTGCAACCGAAGAAACTCTTGCGGTTCTCCGTGCGGAGCTTGGCCTCGATCAGCCAGGTTATGTTCGATATTTTTCCTGGCTGGGGAATATGGTTAGCGGTGACTTAGGTACATCTAAAGCCGGTGGTGCGAGTATTTCAAGTCTGATCGATAGTCGTCTTGGTAACACTATGAAAATGGCTGGTTTGGTTGCCCTGATTTCGATTCCATTTTCTGTTTCCCTTGGATTGTATGCTGCGATGCATCCTGGAACCTGGTTGGACAGAAGCGTGACTTTTATGACGCTTTCAACGATCTCAGTACCGGAGTTTTTTATCGCTACGCTGCTAGTGTTAATTCTCGCGGTGGAACTGCACTGGCTGCCCTCTACCGCTTACCTCAGCGGCAATGAAAGTGGTGTGCAGTTACTCAAAGCGCTGGCGATGCCGATATTGACTTTAGTCATAGTGGTTTCAGCGCAGATGATTCGTATGACTCGCGCGGGAATACTGAACGTCATGTCATCGCCTTATATCGAAATGGCAATACTCAAAGGTGTGCCGCGCAGGCGGATTATTTTACGTCATGCTTTGCTCAATGCAATTGGACCTATCGTGAATGTAATTGCTTTGAATCTCGCGTATCTGGTAAGCGGTGTGGTGATTGTAGAAACAATTTTCGCTTATCCGGGACTTGCCAAGTTGATGATCGATGGCGTGCAAACACGCGACCTGCCCTTAGTGCAAGCCTGCGCCATGATTTTCTGTGGCACCTATGTGATTTTGATTTTAATTGCTGACGTTGCATCTATCCTTGCTAACCCACGACTCCGACACCCAAAGTAGGCCGAGACATGACAGAAGAAATAGTGAATGAGATGCCGAAAGGAGAAGAGATCGTTGCGGAGATCGATAAGTTTGATGAGCTACCCGATGCACCGCCAAAACGCCGAATAAAACTCACCTGGTTAGGTAAGCTGTCGGTAGTTATCGTTGTTTTTTGGGTGGTGATCGCCTTTATTGGGCCATGGATCGCCCCTTTTCATGAAATGGATATTGAAGGCGACGACAGCTTTCTTGATGCCTACGATAACTTTTATCTGGGCACTGACCATTTGGGAAGAGATACCTTTTCTCGCATCCTCTGGGGTGCTCGTATGACCATTGGAATTTCCCTTGCGGCGACGCTGCTGGCTTACTGTATGGGGATTACCTTGGGCATTGCTGCGGCGGTAAAAGGGGGATGGTTCGATATGATCGTCAGCCGTTTGAATGACGCCGTGTTGGCACTGCCATCGATTATGTTAGGGCTGATAGCGATCGCTGCCTTTGGCTCATCGATTCCGATTTTGATAACCATCGCGGCCATTATTTATGCGTCGAGTGTGTTTCGAATAGCCCGTGCGCTGGGACAAGATATTATGGTGCAAGACTTTGTTGAAGCGGCGAAGGCGCGTGGAGAAGGTATATGGTGGATTATCAGAGCGGAAGTGTTACCCAATGCAGCGATGCCGCTGGCTACCGACTTTGGTTTGCGCCTAGTGTTTGTTGTGTTATTTATTTCTTCTTTAAGTTTTCTTGGTCTTGGTGTGCAACCTCCCCAAGCAGATTGGGGCAGTATGGTGAGAGAAAACCTGCAGGGTCTAAGCTATAAGTCTTATGCGGCAATTTGGCCGGCATTCGCCATCGCCTCTTTCACCATAGCGATTAATTTAATTGTCGACGATGTCTCCGCCAAGTCCGGCGGCAGCCTAGCGAAGAAGATGGTGTAAACATGGATAAATTACTTGAAGTTAAAGACCTTCGCATTAGCGCATACAATGACGACGCGGTTGAAATTCCAATCGTCAAAGGTGTTAATTTTGATATTTACAAAGGTCAGGTGGTGGCTTTAATTGGTGAATCAGGTTCTGGAAAAACGACCATTTCTCTGGCTTCTCTTGCCTATACAAAACCTGGATTGGAAATCGTTGGTGGTGAGATTTTGCTTAAAGGAGAGGACGTTTTAAAAGCGTCGCCGTTAAGGCAGCGAGAGCTGCGCGGTGCAAGCGTTGCCTATCTGGCGCAAAGTGCTGCGGCGACCTTTAATCCAGCGATTACCATTGGTGAGCAGGTTACCGAGTCTGCGGTATTACACGGAGTGCTCACCCAGGAACAGGCAACTAAACGTGCCGAAGCGCTGTACCATGCATTGGAGCTTCCGAATCCCGACCGCATTGGCTATCGTTATCCGCATCAGGTTTCTGGCGGTCAGCTGCAAAGACTGATGGCGGCCATGGCGCTCTGTGGTAAGCCAGATTTGATGGTGCTTGATGAGCCTACTACGGCATTGGATGTTACGACGCAAATAGAAGTTTTGAAGGCGTTCAAGAAAGTTATTCGGGAAGAAGATGCAGCCGCGATATATGTGACACACGATCTTGCAGTGGTGGCGCAGATTGCTGATCATATTGTTGTGCTGTATGGCGGTGAGGTGATGGAACAAGGCACAGCGGATCAAATTATTAACCATCCAACTCATGCCTACACGCGTCGATTAATGGATGCGGTACGACCAACGCCTGAGGCAGGCCAAGGAAGCGATGTTGGAGAGGAGCACTTCCGTGAAATTCCAGCGGTTACAGTGAATCGCATGACGGCAGGCTACGGCAGAAAACCGAATGGTGAGCCTGCGGTAACGGTGTTGCGCGATATCAATGTTAACGTCAAAAACGGTCATGTGGTTGGCGTTATTGGTGAATCCGGTTGCGGTAAATCGACCTTAGCGCGGGTGATGGCAGGTTTGTTGCCTCCGTCAAAGGGTGAACTGAAGCTCGATGGTAATGGCCTGAATGGGGATATGAGCGACCGCTCTTTGGAAGAGCTGCAGAAAATACAGTTTGTCTTTCAAATGGCTGATACGGCACTAAATCCCAAGCAGGAAATTGGTGAGATTATCGGCAGGCCTCTTGAGTTCTATCACGGTCTCACGGGCAAGGAAAAACACCAGAAAGTCGTAGAGATTCTTGAGATGGTGGAGCTAACGCCCGAGTTCGTCAGTCGTTATCCGATGGAGCTGTCCGGTGGACAAAAGCAACGAATCAATCTCGCACGCTCGCTTGCCGCTAACCCCGAGGTGATGTTGTGCGATGAAGTAACTTCGGCACTCGATAGTATTGTTGGGGCTAACGTCATTAAGTTGTTAACCGCACTGCGTGATAAGACCGGAGTATCTTTTGTTTTTATCAGTCACGATCTTTCCACGGTATCTTCTTTCGCCGATGAAATCGTTGTGCTTTACGCAGGTCGCGTTGTCGAGCAAGGGCCAACCGATGAAGTACTCACGCCGCCCTTTCACCCTTATACTCGTCTGCTGATCAGCTCGGTGCCGGAAATGCGTTTGGGATGGCTTGAAGAAACAATGAACAAGCGTGAGATGGCGGTGGGTATTTCAAAGGGTGTGGAAATCACCGCAGTGGGTTGTCCGTTTTTCAACCGTTGCCCGGTGGCTATTGCGGGTACTTGTGACACCAAGACAGCACCAGCCCGGGAGTTGAATGACGGTCATCAAATTTCCTGTCATTTGACCATCGATCAACTGGAGCAAAGTGAGGCGCATGCGGCGGCACAAGTAGCCAAGATGCAAAATGAACCAACGTCGCCTTCAGCGGCGTAACGATCAGGTCTGAGAAGAACTATGAGCGACTACCCAAACCTGGATTCAATGGGTGTGCAGAATCCAAACGAAATTGCCCGATACGTTATTTTTTCTTCGGAGAATACTGACGTGCTGCGAATTGTGTATTCCCGTAAAAAAGGTTCGATTCTGCCGGTTAGTCGCAAGTATCGCTTTCCAAGGATGAAAAAGAATGTGATTGTCGATAGCGGTACGCGGCAAACTAATATGGTTTTTGAAAGCTCCAATGAGTTCCGGAATGCGGTTGCTGAACTCGATAAGCTGCTGAAAAAGAAATCGAGTGGCGCTGAAAATAAAAACCTGATTCTTGAAGAATTACGAATGATGGAAGAGGAGTCGGCGCTAAGGCTTAGCTATATTCGCAGTTTAATCGACGAGATGGAGTAAAAATCTGCAACCAGATTTAGGTTAGCTAAAACTCGCTTCCCTCGACCGTACGATTGCAGTTAATGCTTCGTTTAGTGGTGCCTCCAGACCAACCTGTCTGGATACAATCGGCACCATGCCATTGATTGCGTCTATTTCCGATCTCCGCTCTTCAAGGTGGTCGAGATACATCGACGGTCGCGCGTCGGGCATGTTTTGTCCGAACTCAAAGACGTATTGATCCGGGTCATTGAAATCGAGATGAATCTTATGAGTGATCGCGGCAGTGTAGGCTTCTCTGGCGCAGCCCAGTGCAATTGGCCAGGCATGAGCGTCGGCCATTAATCCTCCCAAGGTTTTCTCAAATACAGTGCACGGCGCACTATACGTAACGTTGCAGATAAACTTTTCCCAGATTAGCTGGTTAATATCTTGAAAAGCGCGGACGTTAAATCCGGCTTCGCGCCACACCGCTGCAAGATTCTCGACCCGTTCACTGGCACCGCCAAGCATTTCACCAACACGAATCAGCTGCATACCGTTATGATGCACGTGCCCTGGTTTTTTTATTGATGCGCCAAATCCACCAGCAACCCCCAAAATAATATTATTTTTGGCTTCCGAGTTTTCACCAACAGCCTCAAGAATTCGCTCTCCTGCGCCAAGCCCATTCTGGATTGTGAGAATCAGACTGTGTTGGTCGATTAGACTAGCGGTAGAAGCCGCCGCTGCGGCAACTGCAGATGCCTTGGTTGCGATAATGACGAGCTCACAAACTCCCACTGTTTCCGCGCAATGGTGTGCAACAATCGAGGATACAGTGCGATTTCCGCTTGCTCCCTCAATCCTCAAACCATTTTGTTTGATTGCCTCAATGTGCTCTCTCCAGACGTCAACAAGATGGACTTCATGACCGCCTTCTTTTAGCAGCGCCGCATAAACCGACCCCATGGCGCCTGCGCCAACTACGGCTATTTTCATTGTGCGTACGCTGGTTCCACGATCATCTCTGACCGGGCTGGCTATTTAGTGCCGTAGATTCTGTCGCCGGCATCGCCAAGACCCGGCAGGATATAGCCGTGATCATTTAATTGACGATCTACCGCGGCGGTAAATAAAGGCACGTCAGGATGAGCTTTGTTAAATGCCTCAACCCCTTCGGGAGCCGCCAGCAAACAAACAAACTTCATATTGCGCGCGCCGCCTTCTTTTAGTCTTTGAACAGCAGCGATGGCGGAATTTGCAGTGGCTAACATCGGATCAACGACAATGGTTAGACGATCGCCAATGTCTACGGGGACTTTGTAATAGTATTCTACCGCTTGAAGGGATTTTGGGTCACGGTACAGACCCACATGGCCCACCCGAGCTGAAGGCAGCAGTCTCAGCAACCCGTCCAGCAATCCGTTTCCTGCCCGAAGAATGGAGACAAAGCAGAGTTTTTTGCCTTTAATTACCGGTGCGTCCATAGTTTCCAACGGTGTCTCGATAGTTAATTTATCGAGCTCCAGGTCTCGCGTGACTTCATATCCCAGCAGCATTGCCACTTCATTCACTAACTCGCGAAAAGTACGGGTAGAGGTATTTTTATTTCTCATCAAAGTAAGTTTGTGCTGGATCATGGGATGATCGACGACATGTATTTTCATTGCTGCGAATTTGCTGGTATCGTTGGCAAACGAATGTACAACAAATAGTCTCTTTCGGATATCAAACAGTTAAATTCAGTGGATCATTTTTATTATCTTGGTATCGCATGCGAGCAGGGAAAGCTAGCGAAAGAAGCAAATGAACAGCCTGCCGGCGCGGTTTTGGCAAAAGGTGAAGACGGTGAGCAGGACAGGGAAAAGCTCGTGATCTCTAAAAGTCACGAGCAATGTCAGTCCTTGAACGATCCAATAGCAACCGCGGAAATGGACTGTATTCGGCGGGCGGGGCGTCGTAACGATCAGCAACAGCTTACTTTGTACACAAGTCGCTATCCCGATATGTTGTGCGCCGGAACCCTGCTTCAGTTTTCCATTGGGGCTTTAGTTATTGGTCTGCCTGCGACCGAATCTCCAGCGTTGAATCTGCTTTCTGAGAGAGGATTTTCGGTATCCTTTATTCCACATTCTGGATGTGAGCAATTGCTGGAAGAGGCGAGTTCCTCATGACACAAGCTACAGATTCGGATATTCACTTTTTGCGTATAGCATATCAGGAGGCGCTGGACGGCTATAACCAGGGCGGCGCACCGATTGGTGCAGTCATGGTAAAGCAGGGGCAGGTGATTGCCAAAGGTCGCAATAAGAGAGTGCAGGAGGGTGACCCTGTGATGCATGGCGAAACCGATTGCCTGCGCGCAGCCGGCATACGTGACGATTATGAACAAATTGATTTATACACAACTCTCAGCCCTTGTATGATGTGCTCTGGTGCGATTCTGCACTTTGGTGTTAAGCGAGTGGTAGTTGGAGAAGATCAGAATTTCCCGGGAAATATAGAATTTCTGACCGAAAATGGTGTAGAAGTAGTACTCGTAGACGACCCCCAATGTAAGGCGCTAATGGCGCGCTTTATTGAAGAAAGACCGGATATTTGGAACGAAGATATTGCCGCTAACGAAGAGATATAGAACAACAAGAATGGATAGAAGCCAGTTTAAGAAAGAGTTCAAATGTATCGGTCCTGCGGTATTTCCCGTAATTCATGTTGTCGATGAAAAACAGGTGATTAGCAACGTTACCGTAGCGACCGAAGAGGGGGCTCAGGGCGTTTTTTTGATTAACCATGATTTCGACGTTGAGACTTTCTTGCCCATTATTGAGGCGGTCCGTGTGCAATATCCTACTCTGTGGTTAGGGGTTAATTTTCTTGCGGTGACCGGAAAGGTGGCATTTCCGATACTTGCAACGCTACAGAAAAAGGGCTGCATTGTAGATGCCTATTGGGCTGATGACGCCAGGATCGATGAAAATGCTGCCAGTGCAGAGCAAAAAGAAGCCATCGAAATCGACACGATAAGACGCCAATGCGGCTGGAAAGGTATGTATTTTGGCGGCACAGCATTTAAAAAGCAGCGCGTTGTGGAGCCAGAAATGTATGCTATAGCGGCAAAAGAGGCGGTTAACAATATGGATGTGGTGACCACCTCGGGAATCGCCACAGGAGAAGAAACGGATCTCAATAAGGTAAACGTTTTTCGTAAAGCAATTGACTCTGCGCCACTAGCAATTGCTTCAGGGCTGACCCCTGAAAACATTCATCGTTATGCCGCTGATATTGACGCTGCTTTGGTGGCGACAGGGATTAATTACCCGGGTGATTTTTATAACATCGATCCTATGCGGTTACGGCGATTTCTGAAAAAGTGCCGAAGTCCACAGCCGATCGAAAAAGCCAATAGAAAGCCGTTTTGGTATCTGGACAATATGGCTCCCCGGAGCCGAGGAGAAAAATACGCCTGGCTGGATCCTTCTTCTGCCTATATTAATGCGGACAGTTTCCACGCTATGCTGGACGAGTTGTTGGCGCCTTATGACTCCCGCAATGTTGATCTGGTTGCAGGATTTGACGCTGCCGGATTTGTGCTGGGTGCGGCCATGGCGGATCGCCTGGGAAAAGGCTTTTTGACGATTCGCAAAGGTGGGAAAATTCCGGTTGCATTCGACGTCGTAGATATGAACAACTATTCCGGACAAACTCAGCAGATGGAAATGCGCAAACCTGCATTTGCCAGGGGCACGCGCGTGCTGCTAGTCGATCAGTGGATTGAAACGGGTGGTACCATGAAAGCAGGAATTTCTTTAGTCGAAAGGCAAGGCGGGATTGTTGCCGGTATCGCTGCAGTATGTATTGAAGATACAGACGCTTCGGAGCTAATGGCCCAAAAGTATCTACTGTCAGCTTGCGTTAAAAAAGGTTCCGATATTCAAGAACAGTGTAATCGCCAGACTCTCGATAGTTTTGCTTCTTTTTCACCAGAGCAATGCTTTCCCGAGATTGGAACGCGATGACACGAAGAAACAACATTAAAATAGCAATAGGAGAAGTCCCATGACAAACCATAATAAATTCACCCGAAGAAAATTTATCAAAGCATCCGGAGTTGCTGCCAGTGCGGTAGCCGCGCCTATGATTATAACCTCCAGCAAAGCGCTAGCAGCGCCAACTGAAATTAACATGTTGGGTTGGTACGGCACCGCGGAGCCAGATATGGTGGCTGAGTTTGAGGCCGCTGAAAACGTCAAATTTGTGCCCAAATATTATGCCGGTGGAGACAACATGCTGGCTGCTTTGGCGCAAAATCCGCCGGGGACGTTTGATTTGATTCATACCGATGCGGAGTACGCGAGGCTGTTAATTGAATCTGATCTCGTTGACGAACTCGATCCGTCCGACTATCCAATGGATGATCTGATGCATGAAGATTTTATGCAGTTTCCGGGACACTGGAATGATGGCAAGCTTTATTCATTGATTACGCGCTATGGTCATCTGGGTGTTTCCTATAATAAAGATGCGGTCACACGTGAGGAAGCGATGTCTTACAACGTCTTTTGGGATGAAAAGCTGAAAGGTAAGGTCGGCCACTTCGATTGGCATTTGCCAAGCCTGGGTGAAATCAGTTTGCTGAATGGTAATACCGCATCTGGTCCATTTGATATATCTGAAGAAGCGTGGAAAGCGGTGCAGGAAAAAACCTTGTCGTTGAAACCGCAGGTTGGTGGATATTTTGATTTTGGTGGCACCTTTGCCGGACTAAAGAATGCTGAAATGCTGGCAATGGTCGGGATTGGTGACTGGGTAACTGGAATTCTTGAAAGAGATGGTGCGCCAGTGAGCTCCGTGGTACCGGAAGAAGGTGGCATCCAGTGGACAGAATCTTATTCAATTGTTTCAAGCTCAACTAAAAAGGATATTGTGAAGAAATATCTTGAATACACGATATCTGCTGCCGGTCAGGTTAAATCTGCTCAAATGCTTGGGTATCCTGGGTTTGCGGTTACCAATGCTGGGCGCGCTATGTTAAATGAAGTTGACCCGAAAGAAGCCAAGCGTACCAATCAAGTTGACGGCGATCCAAACGATCCTGTTGCTCTGATCAAAGCAGGGCGTATTCACTATCGGGACATACCCAAGCAGCAAAGTCTGGAAGACTGGAATGATTTTTGGTCGGAGTATAAGAACGCTTAGTCAAAGTCTGTTTTTGACGTAGCAATTTCTGGTTAAGGAAAGCCCCGCACTGGAAGCGGGGCTTTTTTTAAAACTAATTTAAATACCAACTTTGTTCAGTTTGATTCTGAGATTTAGAGTATTGTTATCGGCGATACGCGGCCAAAAGGTTATATGAAAAATAAGCTTGATTTGTATGCGTTGACCTGGCGAATGCCGGTAATTGTCTGGCAGCTTTTGTTTTTTGTTGGGCCATTGCTGTTTATGATCGCAATGTCATTCTTTCTAGTTAAGAACTATCGAATGGAAGAGGCATTCGAGATGAAGAACTGGATTAAGATGACATCCAGAGGGTATTTTTGGGATGCCTATTTGTACACCGTTTTTCTTGCTTCTCTTTCAACTGTAGTAACCAGTCTATTAGCGTTTCCAGCAGCCTATGGGCTCGCGTTTAAAGTGTCGGAAAGTACGAGGCGATGGGCTATCTTCCTGTTGATTATCCCCTTCTTTACCAGCTACCTGGTACGGACGTTTTCCTGGTACGTCATATTGGCGGAATCAGGCGTTGCCAATGCGATGTTGGCGTATATCGGTCTCGGCCCGTTCAAGATGCTAAACACGATATTTGGCTCGATAGTCGGGTATCTGACTTTGACCTTCCCGCTGGTCATTATTTTGCAAACCTTGTCCTTATCAAATATTGATCGCAGCCTGATCGAGGCGGCACAGAATTTGGGTGCCGGTAGATTAAAGACACTTTGGTCGGTGACAATTCCCAGCGCAAAGGTGGGTCTGATTATTGGCGCTGTATTTTGTTTTATTCTATCTTTTGGAGACTTTGTTGCGCCCTATTACTTAGGTGGATCAAAACCACCTACCTTGCCGATCTTGATAATTGATACCACCAAGGCAGGGCAACAGTGGCCGAGAGCCGCAGTTGTTGCTGTGGTGATGATGTTGACCTTGATGACGGTGGCGTATACCGCAATCAGTCTGGCATACCGCAAACGGAGGTAGGGGATGAATACCGATCGTCTGATACGCTGGGCTATCTGGTTATACCTGCTGGTAGTATTTGTCTTTGTTTTTACGCCGATCATCACAAGCGTGATTTTTTCGTTTAACTCTGACCGTTTCCCCACAGTACCCTTAGGATCGTTTACCACAAAATGGTATCAAACGGTCATCAGTGACCCAGATTTTTGGAAGGCAGTCAGAACCAGTCTACTGGTATCGGTTTGTAGTGGTGTGTTGGCGACGTTGATCGGATTTTGTACTGCGTATACTGATTTTCGCTACCAGTTTCGTTTTAAAGGCGCTTACATCGCTTTGGCTCTGTTGCCGCCAACCATACCTCTTATTATTCTTGCTTTGGCGATGTTGGCCTGGCTTTCAAAAATTGGCGCGTCGGGACAGGTTTGGTCGATTATTATTGCCCACACTGTGCTGTGCGCACCTTTTGCTATGGGTGTGATTCGACTGAGGCTGCAACAAATGGATCCAGACCTTGAGTCTGCGGCGTGGAATTTGGGTGCTTCAGAATGGTCGGCAATGAAGAACGTAGTTCTGCCATTTGCAAAGCCAGCCCTCGTATCAGCGTTTTGCTTAACTATGGCGGTATCATTTGACGAGTTCACCGTTTCATGGTTTGTCTCGGGTTTGAACAAAACGATTCCTGTTGCAATACTTGAGGTGTTGCAAGGTACTGTTGACCCACAAATTAACGCGATTGGCACATTTGTGTTTTTTACTTCTATGACCTTGGTCATTATCGCACAACTAATTTTTACCGCCCGGACAAACAGGAGCAGCTAATCGCAATGTCGCAAATTGTTTTTGAAAATGTAGTTAAACGCTTCGGCGACACTGTTGCAGTGGAAGAAATGAATCTTAGCGTTGAGCAGGGAGAGTTTCTCGCGATCATGGGCTCAAGTGGGTGTGGGAAAACTACAACACTCAGAATGCTGGCGGGTTTGGAAACGCCAAGTGATGGGGAGATTAGACTGAATGGAAAGAGGATCAATGAGCTGAAGCCCTCAGAGCGAGAAACTCCTTTAGTTTGGCAGTCCCTTGCATTATTTCCTTTTTTATCGGTTATTCAAAACGTCGAATTTGGGCTTCGAATGCGCGGAATCGATGCGGAACAACGGAAGAAACAGGCGTTAGTCTGGCTGGAAAAAATGGAAATTGCGGATTTGGCAGAGCGCCAGATTGATCAATTGTCCGGCGGCCAAAAGCAAAGAGTTGCACTGGCGAGGGCGCTGGTTACTGAGCCGCCGGTGCTATTGCTGGACGAACCTTTGAGCGCACTGGATGCGAATCTGGTTGTGCGAATGCAGGGCGTGTTATCAAGGCTACAAAAAGATTTGGGGATTACCTTTATTTATGTCACGCACAGTCAGTCTGAGGCGTTCGCGATGGCTGACCGAGTAGTCATTATGAGCCAGGGAAAAATCGAGCAGGTTGGTGCGCCGCTGGAAGTTTTCAGAAAACCTGCAAGCCGATTTGTGGCTGAATTCGTTGGCTCAAATAATATTTTTGGGGGCAAGGTGCAATCCATTGAGGGGACCGTTGTGAATATCGAGACGGCCCTGGGGCTGATGACTGCGGAGTGGGAAAATCGTGCAGCATTGAGTGTGAGTGACGCAGTAGAGGTGGTAATCAGCGCGGACAATTTTGAGATCACTTCTACGAAAGGGGAAAATGAAAATGCAATTCGATGCAGTGTGGTGAGCGAGGAATTTATCGGAACCGTTGTTAGTTTGTTATTGGAAACAGAGAGTGGCGTTGAATTAAAAATCCAAAAGCAACAGAGGGAAATCGCGGAGCTCGACTTACACGTTGGTACCGAGCTCTGGATAAACTGGGTGCCTGATGCAGTATATCTTTTACCTTGAGTGCTGTGAGCTAAATTAATCGGTAAAGAAATCTATTTTGTGACACTAAACTCCAATCTATCCGGTTGTGTATCTATACCATTGACCGGTGTCATATCTTGCGGGCAGGCTGACATCACGGCAACACAGTCGAGTAAAGCTTCAAAACAAACGTAATCTCCTTTTTTGCTTAACGGCGGTTCCCAGCTAACAGCACCATCCCTGGCAACGGGAATATTCATCCAGATATTAAAAGGCGCGGGGATTGCCGGCAACGAAAGTCCGATTGCGGTTAATGCCATACGTAAATTATCGGTACAGTTATCGTGATATTCCTTTGCTCCAAGCTGTTGATACCGCATCGCATCACATGCTGCTATCACAGTGTCGTGTATCCCGGGTGAAGTGTCTTCTAGAAATCGTAAAATTGCGGTACGGTTATTGGTAACCAGTTCGTCGCCCGGTTTCGGTAAAATATTGTTTAGCGCAGTATGACAATGCGCCATCGACATATATTCTTTTACATTAGGGATTCGAAAAGCCCAGAAATCACAAACCTGATGACCGCTAGGATTAGTCACGGTCAAAATATCTCCCTTGAGAAGTTGCACAGCACGCCCAGTGCGTGGCGCAATGGTGTATGTTTGTTGGTAAGTCGGCCGGCCGTCTTTGGAAACTGCGGAAGTTGCCGAAGCGTTTTGGCCACTCGGTAAAGAAGGATCGAATGTCATTGTGCTATTTTCTGGCTGCGATCGATGGAGGAGCGTTGTAATAGGGCAGCTGGTCAACCCTTACCTTTGAATCCGGCTGTTGTGAATATGTTCGAACATACTCACTGATTTCTCCAAGGGTGGCAAACCATACGTCGTGGCTTTCGAGAATTTTCTCAAGCCAGCGTTCTACCTGCTGCCAACGCGCCAGGCGCCCGGTTAGGAAGGGATGCCAAATACAGTGCCAGAAACCGCCCGCTTCATAATGCGCTTCAAACTCTTCAAAGAATGCACCGAGCCCGACACTCGGCGCTTTAACCGGCATCATGTAGCCAATCTCTTCGTAATGTGCGAAGGGTGGCCAGTCGTCGGTTCCCCAGTGCACAGGTACTTCTACAAGACTGCCGTTTGCTGTGTTCATCAGGTAAGGAATATCGTCGCCCATTAATGAGCTGTCGTACTCAAAACCGCGCTCTATTAGTAAATCAAAAACACCCTGGGTAATGTTATATACCGGCGCACGATAACCCTTTGGTGTGTTGCCAACTTTTTGATGCGCCGCCATGGCTTTATCAAACCATTCGATTTGTTCCTCGTGGGAATGTCGAGTTGGATCTTCGTGTAAATAGCCGTGGTGCCCCACTTCATGTCCTCCTTCCAACATCGCTTCCACGGCTGCCGGATATTGTTCGATACACCAACCAGGGACGAAAAAGGATTGTTTGAGACCTAGCCTTTTGTAGGTATCGAGAATACGCGGTACCGCTATCTGAGGTCCGTACTTTCCCATTGAGATTGGGTAGAGTCGATTGTCGCTATCCGATGGCTTGGAAATATGAATCAGACTGTCGGCATCCATATCAAAAGTGATAGCGCAGGCGCAGCGCGCGTTGTTTGGCCAGGAAATAGGGTTCTGTATCATCTTTTTGCCTTAGGTTTAAATGCGTTACGGAAAATCAAATTATATGTCGAGTTGTCCGCTATTGGGTTAATGTCATAGGTAATGCAGAGCACCTAGATTCTCTTAGGGTCCGCACAATAACCCCTAAGGTTTTGTTTAATTCAATGCCCATTAATTGGCGCGCATTGTGATGATAAACGCCATTTCCATGTGGATTTCATCAAATTAGAGCGATTTTCACTTGCTGGACACGCTAAAGTTGTTCCATTACTATGGCATTACAAGTAAAGCTAATTCGGATGGGCTGAAGTTGAAGGCGCACCAGAATTTGTCTAGTAAAGTGTATCAACACCAAAAGAACGAGGAGAATTCTATGAATAAAACTATTAGCGCACTAGGCTGTTTAGCGAGCGCATCACTTCTAATGACGCAACCTGCTTTCGCTGCAGATTGCGAAACAATCACACTCGGCTCTGCAATTTCATTAACCGGTAAGTACGCCACCAATGGCGTGCATGCAAAGAACGGTTACGAGTTTGCAATCAAGAAAATCGCCGACAATGGTGGCGTCAAAATGGGAGATAAGTGTTACAACTTTGAAGTCATTTATTATGATGACGAATCCAAAGGAGACCGTGGTGCTACCCTGGCGGAACGTTTAATCAGCCAGGATAAAGTTCAATATATGCTTGGCCCATACTCTTCTGGTTTGACCAAGGCGATTGCACCTGTTACTGAGAAGTATAAGATTCCAATGGTTGAAGCCGAGGGCGCATCGCGTTCGCTATTTAACAAAGGCTATGAATACTTATTCGCGGTGCTATCGACTTCTGAGCAATATTTGGCGTCCGCAGTAGCGCTGGCTGCTGAGAAAGCGGAAGCAGAAGGTAAGAGCCCAAGCGATGTGAAAGTTGCTATTGCTGTAGAAAACGATCCATTCTCCTTGGATATTCGTGCTGGTGTGCAAGAAGACGCAGCGAAGTATGGTATGAACGTTGTGATTGACGAGCAGCTGCCACGCGATCTTTCTGACATGAGCGCGATTCTGACTAAAGTGAAGCTGCTTAAGCCTGATTTATTGGTCGTATCTGGTCACTCTAAGGGGGCGGCTACAGCAGTGCGACAAATTGGTGAACAAAAAATTGACACGCCAATGATTGCGTTGACGCATTGTGAAGCAGCGGACGTGGTTGGAAATTTTGGCGCGGCTGCTAACGATATTTTGTGTTCTACCCAGTGGGCTGAAACACTGACTTATGAAGATGAAATATTCGGTACTGCTTCCAACTATGAGAAAGAGTTTAAAACGGAATACACAGAGTACACTGATAAGAAAGTTCCATACCAGACTGCTCAGGCATCTGCGGCGGTATACGTATTCAAAGATGCATTTGAGCGTGCCGACTCTTTGGACAAGGATAAGGTGCGAGACGCAATTGCGGCTACTAACCTAAAAACTTTCTATGGAGATATTAAGTTTGCTGAAGCGGGTAACAACATCGCGAAGCCAATGGTATTGCGTCAGATCCAGGACGGAGAATACAACGTGGTTGCGCCTTCGGCGTTTGCTTCGCATCCTCTGAACTGGCCACGTAAGCCATAAGTTCTAGTTACTTCCTTGACAGGGCGCCCACCGGGCGCCCTGCTTTTTCTCCGCCTTTAAACTCTGCATAGCTGCTATGGATCAAATCCTCGGTAATATCTCGTTGCTGTTCGAATTTCCGGTTGTCAATTTGAAAATTGTGATTGATGGTTTGATGATAGGCGCATTGTTTGCCCTTGCAGCCTATGGTTTAGCCCTGGTTTGGGGTGTAATGAATGTTAAAAACCTTGCGCAAGGAGATTTTGTCATCGCGGGAGGGTATGTAGCCTGGTACTTGGCGAAGTTAGGTTTGCCGCCGCTTTTTGGGGTTCCGATCGCATTTGTGATTATGTGGGGAATCGGATGGGTAATCTATAAAACGGTGATTTCGCGCGTCATTGAGCGCGATCTATTTACTTCTTTGCTTGCTACTTTTGGTTTGGCCATTATGATGGCGCAAATCATGAATCTGTTGTTTGGATCTGATACCCAAAGCATCCAGTTGCAATACGACACGTTGTATATGTTTGACGGATTCGTTGATATTCCGATAGCAAAACTACTGGGTGTTGCGATGGCCGCTGCACTTGCAGCCGGGGTAATCTTCTTTATGAAATCAAGCCGCATGGGGCAGGCGATTCGCGCTACCGCACAGGATGCAAGAGCGGCGCGGGTGTTGGGGATTAATACTGAAAAAGTCTACTCGTTTACCTTTTCTCTCAACGCTGCAATCTGCGGTGCAGCTGGTGCGATAATCGTAATGGTTTGGGTAATACAGCCATTCTACGGGATTACCTACTCAATCCGTTCGTTCGTAATAGTAACGGCGGCTGGACTTGGTAATCTTCCGGGCGTGATAGCAGCTGGTCTAGGAATTGGCGCTGCTGAGCAATATGGAGCGCATATATTCGGTATTGGTTATCAGCAGGCGATTGCAGTTCTTTTACTGCTATTCGTGTTGATATATCGATTGATTCAACAAAAGCGTTTACGCCAAAGCCTGAAATAGGAGCCTCGAATGAAAAAAGCAATTTTTTATGTGGCGCTATTAGTCTTTATCACTGCTGCGCCATTTCTGTTCCCCGATTTTAGAACCCAGCTGGCAACCTTATGGTTGATGATCGTAGTCTCGATGACCTGGGATATGACTGGTGGTCAGATGGGTTATAACTCGCTGGGGAATATATTTTTCTATGGCACAGGAATGTATGTTGCCGCCATAATTTGTATTGGCCTGGTTCATGACGTTGGTCTTTACAATGATGCCGCGCGTTCTGAAATAATGAAGTTTACTGATACTCAGTACTTTGTCGGCGCTATTGTGGGTATTTTAGGAGCAGGTATTTTTTGTGCGATTTCTGCTGTTGTCATTGGCTATGTCACATTCGGCCTGCGTGGCCCTTACTTTGCGATCGGTACATTAGGCGTAGCGATTGCCGCGGGTGAGCTTGTTTCTAACTGGGAGTGGGTAGGTGGTGGTCAAGGAATCGCACTACCTGTCTATCCAGGTGATTTGGATACAGGCAAGATCTTTTTCTACTTCTTGTTTGCAATCTGTGGAGTGGTATTGTTTATTTTTCTCAAATGGTTATATCAGACGCGCTTTGGCGCGGCGGTAAATGCCATTCGTGATGATGAAGAAAAAGCGGAGGCTATGGGTATTCACACCCTTCGCTACAAGCTCACGATGTGGGCGCTAGCCGCATTTTTCGTAGGCATGGTTGGCGGAATCTCAGCTTTCCAACTGATACATTTCGAGCCCCTAGAAACCGCTTATCAAACGATTAACCTCGGTATTTTTATGGTGGTCTGTGTGCTACTGGGTGGCAAGGGTACTTTGTGGGGACCGATAATCGGAGCGATTCTTTTCCATGTTATTAAAGAAGTGACCTGGAACTATCTACTAGGCTGGCAATGGGTTGCGCTGGGTGCATTGATTGTTGTGACGGTTGTTTACTTTCAGGATGGCCTGATGGGATGGCTGCTGCTGAAGAAACCTGAATGGTTTGGTGTGCGCGTCGAGAAGAAGGAATCTACTACGGAATCTGTAGGAGGTGCATCTTGAGTTCGATCATTGATGTACAGGGCGTTTCCAAATCCTATGGAGGTGTCTTGGCAAATACCGATATTTCCATGCAGGTGCAGAAGGGCGGTATCACTGGATTGATTGGGCCGAATGGGTCGGGAAAGACTACACTGTTTAATTCTATAGTGGGTTATCACCCTATTGATGAAGGCTCGATACGATTCGAAGGCAAAGAGATATCGAAACTGCCGGTACAAAGTATTGCCCGATTGGGTCTACTGCGTACCTTTCAGCAAACTCGTATTTATGGCGCGATGAACGGTGTAGAAAATATGTTAATTTCTTTGCCACATCGGAAGATGCGCTTTATGGATTCTTTTGGCCAAAACAGCAAAGCAGATTATGAGCGTGCGGATATGTTGCTGGACTTCGTAGGTTTATATGAGAAACGATTTTTAAAGTCCGGTTCGCTATCGTTTGGTCAACAAAAGTTGTTGGAGTTTGCCATGGCATTGATGAATGAACCAACAGTGCTATTACTGGATGAGCCAACTGCAGGTATTAACCCTACGTTGATAAACGGGTTGATTGATCGACTGAAAAGAGCGAATACCGAATTTGGTATCACGCTTTTTATTATCGAACACAATATGCGCGTGATTATGAACATGGCGGACAAGATTTACTGTTTGGCTCATGGAAAAATGCTGGCCAGTGGCACGCCACAGGAAATTCAAGGCGATCAACGAGTGGTTGATGCATACCTCGGAGCTCATTAGGCTCCTTAGCACTAATATAGAGGGGAAAGCGCTTGAACGAAGAAACTAATCAAGATACCGAACAAGGTAACAACATCAGCGGCTATGGCAGTGGTGGCGTCGATGCGGTCATTTCAGTGGATGAAGTTACGCGTCAGGCAGCTGCTATTGCTGAAGAAATATCGGTAGAGAGTCTGGATCAGCTTGCCGGCAATGATGCTTTTGTCAGCATTGAAAACCTGAATGCGGGCTACGGCAAAATGGAGATTTTGCATGACATCAATTTGCGTGTCGGCAAAAAACAATCACTTTGTTTAATTGGACCAAACGGTGCGGGTAAATCAACTATTTTGCATGCAATTTTTGGTTTCAATAACATTTTTTCCGGAAAAATCACGATTGGTTCAGGTGATCAGCAAATGGATGTGACCGCTTTATCTCCAAACGAAAAACTCTCGCGTGCTGGAATTGCGTATATTTTGCAGGATAAGTCGATATTTCCTGGAATGACGGTCGAAGAAAACCTGTGGATGGGTGGTTTTTTAAAAGATCAGCCAGCAGAAGCGAAACGGGCGGCAGAGATGGTGTTCGATAAATATTCCCGTCTTGCTGCACGGCGTAAGCATCAAGCCGGTGTGCTTTCCGGGGGTGAGCGGCGACTGCTTGAGATTTCAAGAGCGCTCGTTATGAATCCTGAGGTCTTGTTGGTTGATGAACCATCCATTGGTTTGGAGCCTCGATTTATTGACATGGTTTTTGAGATTTTGCACGACCTACAGCATAACGAAGGAAAAACTATATTAATGGTGGAACAAAATGCTAAAAAAGGGCTGGAGTTTGCTGATATCGGCTATGTGTTAGTCAGTGGGGAAGTCGCTATTGCAGGAACAGGAGATGAGCTGCTGGCAAATCCAAAAGTTGGTGAGCTTTTTCTTGGTGGTTAAAGCGCAATTCTCGGAATTAGCTTAAGAAAGCTAACCCTTGAGCAGCAATAAAATAATTCCCGCGGTAATTAGCAGCATTCCTGTTATTTCCATTCGGCTCACCTTCTCTCGAAAGTATGCCACCGTCGCGATAAATGTAAATAGTAACTCGATTTGCCCTAACGCTCTGACGTAGCTCGCATTTTCCAGAGTGAAAGCGGTGAACCAACATATCGACGCAAGAGCGCCAGTTAGTCCTGCTAGGCCAGCATATCTCCATTCTTTAAATACCCTTGTAATTTGACCTGACTCACGCAGGAGCAGATAAGCCCCCATCAGGAGCGTTTGCATTATCAAAGTGATGAGTAGTGTGAATCCAGCCGCCATCATAAATTTATCTACTTCCAGAGACAGTGACGCCGCTCTGAAGAACACAACAGAACCGCCCAACCATGCAGCGCAAATAATCCCGGTTACCGTTTGCTTGTGTCTCATGCCTTCCTTTAGCGCGCGCAATGACAGCTTGGATTGACCTAACGAAAGCGCAAATAGCCCGCAGGTGGATATGACAATAGCCACTACGGCAAACAAATTTAATTTGTCTCCAATGATGATGGCGCTTAACAATGCCACCATAACGACCTCGAGTTTGGAGAACGTCGTACCCACGGCAAAACTCTGATAAGAAAATAGCTTCAGTAGAAAAACGGTGAATAGAATCTGGCAAATACTCCCTAAAAAGCAGAATACAAGAAACTTGATATTGCCTCGGGGAACATCCATATCTCCGAGAATGTGCAGCAGCCAGACGTAAAGGAAAACGATTGGCAATGCATAGATAAATCGGGAATATGCAGCGCCGACGTCAGACAAACGTCCCTTAAGCTGTTTCTGTAAGGCAGACCGTAAATTCTGGAAGAATGCTGCAGCTATCGTGACAGGAATCCAGAGTTCTAACATTGGCTAGTTATTTGAGTAAAAAGAGATAAGATTATTACAAACAATTCAGTATACATTCAGTAAAGATTCATCGCGTTGTAGTATCGTGATCTAATAGAAAAGATTCGGCTCCTGTTTGCAGCCGCCGCCATTTTTTTGGAGTGTTTTAATGAAGTATTGTTTATTGGTCGCTAGTTTATTATTTTCCGGTACAGCCTTTTCGGGTTCTGCGGGTGTGATTCCATATGCCTGCATTCAGGATGGCGCTTACGTTCTCTTAGCATTTGATCCTAAGCCAAACCGTCAGGCATATGCTGCTTTCTCAGGAGGGGATAAGAAAGGCGAATCCGTGGTGGATACCGCAGCGCGGGAATTCAACGAAGAGACGCGATGTGTATTCGATACGCCGGACGCAAGTTTGTTGTCGACGATGACGCCGAGTGTTGATCACGGCCACACTACCTTTGTCGCACAAGTGCCGTTTGTTTCGCCTCTAATGTTTGCTGACCATCCATGCGATGCCAATGTAGAAAGAAGTGATTGGTTGTGGGTTCGCTGGTCCGATTTACATAAGGCTTTGTCAGGTGATGAGAGTGAGCCGCGTGTTGTTGCTTCGCTATCTCACAAATATATCTCTATCTGGGATAAAGCGGCGAGCTCTATGCGAGGCGCGATGCGAGATGGTCTGTTGCCTGAAAAAGGATTGTGTAAGCAAGAGCTGTAATCGCGGGCGTATTCGCGCTTAATTTCCTTTTTTATTCATCATATTGCGTCCAGGACTTTGTCGGTACTATGGAGGTCTACTAGGTTCCAGATATGGATATTCGAGTATTTCACAATAGTGATCGACGACAAGTCATTGCTCTTTGGCAAGAGCTAGGGTTAGTCGTACCTTGGAATGATCCGGATAAAGACATAGAGCGTAAACTTTCGGTAGATCCAGATACTTTCTTCGTCGGAGAGGTGGAGGGGAAACTAATAGCGACTATGATGGTGGGATATGATGGACATCGTGGGTGGGTCAATTACTTAGCTGTCTCTCCCAGCCATCAAAGGCGTGGTTATGCGTCGAAGTTAATGGCATATGCGGAAGAGATTTTGATCGGCAAGGGGTGTCCAAAATTGAATCTGCAGGTTCGGGTTACAAACAAAAAGGTACTGCGTTTTTATCAGTCAATGGGGTATATAGACGACCAAGCCGTTAGCCTTGGAAAGCGTCTTATTCCTGATATTTAATCGTTCCGAGCTAAATAGTTGATATCCGGTTTCCTTTAAGAGAATGATCGGGCTAACCGATTAGTTCACCAATAGCGCTGTCGAGGAAGTCTTGAAATTGATCATTATTTCCCGGAGAGGCGACGCAATGCCCCCAGGGAGAGTTGAATACGCGGCATTCACCATTGGGTATCAGGCTGGCTTCATATTCATTGTCTTCAGGTGGAAAGTAGAGATCATCTGAACAAGGAATCGTGATGCAATTCGCTTTGATAGCGGCTAACGCTTGGGGGAAATTATGATCGTAAAGTGTGTTTGCACTGATATCCCCTGCATGCCAGGTCGCTAACATCGCAAGTAGATTGTTTGCATCCCATGTCAGATGATCTTCCTCCCAATCCTGCAGAAGGGCTTCGTAGCTGTCGAAACCAAGATTTTTAAATAGTTCTTGTCGGTAAAAGGTTTGAGAGAATGCCCAGCCAGCGTAGACCCGCGCAAAAGCTCTTAGTCCTTGTTCTGGTGGGGAGGTGTAATTTCCCTGCTGGAAATTTTGATCCGCGGTAAGGGCTGCTTTTACGCCCTCCAGAAATACAATATTGTGTATCGATGTTTTCGCCGAGCCGCAGAACGGCAGGATATTCTCAACTAAATCCGGGTATTGTGCTGCCCATTGGTAAGCTTGACAGGCTGCCATAGACCAGCCGGCAACAAGGGCGATTTTATTAATAGAGAATAATTCAGTTAGCAGTCGATGTTGGCAAAAAACATTGTCATAAAGTGTGACTAATGGAAAGGCGCTGCCTGAGTTTCTATTATCGGCGTTGCTTGGTGAAGTCGATATGCCGTTGCCAAATAAGTTGATGGAAACTACGAAGTGACGATCGGGATTGATTGCTCTATCTTTGCCAAAGAAGCCTTCATTTCGTATATGGTTACCAGTATAGAATGTTGGTAACACGACAACATTGGTTTTTTCAGTATTTAGCTTCCCATAGGTTTTGTACGCGAGCTTGGCTTGATAAAGCGTTTCTCCGTTTTGTAATTTAATATCACCAAGTTCAAACAAACTGGGTTCAGACTGGGAAACTGACACAACTGTTAACGCGCAGCGGCCTTGGCTGCGATCCGGTAGTGTTTAGGGTCTATTTTATGACGATGTAACAGCTTGTAAAATTCTGTGCGATTTCGTCCAGCTTGTTTCGCCGCATGAGTTACGTTTCCAGCGGTCATTTGTAAGGTCTTGATTAGATAATCTCTTTCAAACCGGCCTTGTGCTTCAGCAAAAGATTCAATTCTATTGCTTTCTCCTTTCAGTGCCCGCAATACCAATGATTCAGGAATAAGAGGAGTAGTAGAAAGTACGGCGACCTGCTCAACGACATTCATGAGTTGACGTATGTTGCCAGGCCACTTTGCCATGGTGAGTAACGCCATTGCCTGTGGCGAAAAGCTTCGAGCGACACAGTTACTGTCTCTCAGGTTTATTTGACGCAGAAAGTGACTGGCTAACAAAGAGATATCTTCTCTCCTTTCGGCGAGCGCTGGTAATTCAAGCGTAATGACATTCAGTCGATAGAAAAGATCCTCTCGAAAGTCATTGCTTTGGATGCTATTTTCTAGATTATGATGCGTTGCAGAAATAACTCTGACATCCACGGGAACTTGCGAATTAGAACCAACAGGTCGAATTTGTTTTTCTTGTAGGAAACGCAGCATTTTGCCCTGCACATCTTGCGGCATGTCGCCAATTTCATCAAGAAAGAGTGTGCCGCCATTGGCTTCTTCAATCAGGCCTGTTCTATCTCTGTCAGCGCCAGTAAAAGCACCTTTGCTGTGACCGAATAGCTCCGATTCAAACAACGATTCTGGTATCGCTGCACAATTAATTGCGACAAATGGTTGATCCGCACGATGACTAATGTTGTGAACCGCTCTGGCTAACAGTTCTTTGCCTGTACCGCTGGGGCTTTGAATCAATACACTGACATCACTTGGTGCAACCCTCCGCGCTTCAAGAAGCAGGTTCTCAAGCTGAGGACTACATCCGATAATGTCTTTTCTCCAGGCATTCTTCGTTGTAGTAGATTCATCTGACTCGCTAGCATTACCTACCTGGATAGCCATCTCTATTTCGGTTAAGAGTTTTTGGCTGTCAAAAGGTTTGGTCAAGAATGAAAACACGCCTTCTTGTGTGGCCGCGACCGCGTCTGGAATATTGCCATGTGCAGTGAGAATGATAATAGGCAGCGTAGGATATTGCTCATGGACCTGGCGGAAGAGAGACATGCCATCCATACCAGGCATGCGCAAGTCAGTCACAATGACATCTGGCTGAAACGCTGGTAGTGCTGAAAGCGCCTGTTCAGCAGACTCAGACGTATGGAGATCGAAGCCGTAAGCCTTAAGTCGGATACATAGTAATCTGAGCAATCCTGGGTCGTCGTCAACTATCAGTATTCTCTTCGGTGGCTGTATCGAGGCTGCTTGTGCTGGGTGTAGCGATAGATTGTTCCGTTTCATTGATATCTGTCTCAAGTTTCTGAAGTTGATCTATTTTCTGTTGCAGGGTTAGTAAATTGTTCGACATGGTAGTGTTCAAAGACTTTTGAGTTACAAGTTGCTGGCCCAAATTTCCGAGTAGCAAATGAAGTCTTTTCCTCTCTTCGCTTTGATATAGCAGTAACTGAACCAGCTGTTGATTGTCTTTTGTTAATTTTTTTGTGTCTTGATACTTTTGAAGAATTTCAATTGCGAGACTATCTTCTTCGGAAGTTTTGCCTATTTGGCTTAAGAGGAGTCCGGTTTTTAATCTGTCACAAGAAAACTGTTCGCTATCAGCCTGGTTCAATTCATCTAAAAGTGCTTTTCTATCTTTTTGTGCAAGATTTTGTACGTCGATCACAAATTCCTGCAATGATCCACAGCTGCCCTCTTCAGCGGGAACAATGGTATGAACAACCCGTGGCTTTTCCTCTACCTTTTCTGTTTCATTTGCTACTACAGGTTCCGGGGGAGGCGGTGGTGTCTGAGTTGGAAAGGCGACACACCCACTCAATATCAGTGTCGATACTAACGATAGCCAGGATTTTAATTGGTATTTAACTGGTTTCATGATTTAGTTTAAGGTTGTTTACTGGCAGCAATACTCTTACTGCAGCACCTATTGCAGAATTGGCAATTTCAATTTTCCCGCCATGTAAATCCGCATAACGCTTTGCAATAGATAGACCGAGCCCAGTGCCCTTTATGTGACTGTTTGGACTTCGCTGGCCTTGATAGAATGGTTTAAATACTTTAGACACCTCTTCTTCATTGAAGCCTGGCCCTGCGTCTTGGATCTTGACATCTATGCCGTCATTATTGACGTCTGTTTGAATACTGATCGTTCCTCCTTTGGGAGAAAATTTAATCGCGTTGGTTAAGATATTTTCAAATAAGCTTTCGAGCTGAGCCTGGTTTCCGACGACATGCGCAGGTGGCGTATTATTTTCAATACTGATCTGGCGGTTTCTCAGAATCAAGCTTAGCTTGTTGACGATCTTGTCCATAATCAGTTTTATATTCACTGGTACCTGCGGATATGGTTCGTCCAAGGTTAAGGCAAGATTAAAGTCAAGCAACGACTCTAGCTGGTTTTGAAGAAGGTAAGTATTCTGGTTTAGAATCTCGAGCACCTCTAGCTGCTCTGTGTTTAATTTTCCGAGAACCTGTTCCTGCATGAGATCCGCTCCTTCCCGAATTGCCGTTAATGGTGTCTTTAATTCGTGAGAAACATTTTGTAAGAAAGTTATTTTTTGTTGTTCTATCTGCGATAGTTTTTCAGATAGCCAGTGGAGCTGTTCTCCGAGTGCCGCAATATTTTTGGGCCCGCCTACGGTTGTGTCTTCGGGGTGCTCTCCCTCACCGAGTTGTCGAATTACCGCGATGACTTTCTTCAGAGGGCGGTTAATCAGCGTGCTGCTGATAAGGGCTAGAATAATTGCGCTTGGCACCAGAATTATGAGCAAGACCAATAATGATCTTTTCGTAGTAGTCGCGCGATGGACCATTTCGTCGCGCGCCCGCTCAACGAACTCGCTTGCTTGTTTAGGCAATTTTTCTATCGCGGTCGCGAGCTCAGCGAGTTGTTTCGGTTTAGGATGGATTTCACTAGGTTGCTGACCGACCAACTGACTGCGAGAGGATTCAACGGCGCCAAGCTTTGCGCTGAGATCAACGGTTAATTTTTCTACGGCCCCAATATTCTCCCGCATACTTTCTTCGATCGGGAGATCGGACAGGGCAGCGAGTGTTTGATCCAGCAGTTCATGCTGTTCCTGAAAGCGGGTCAGTACTTTGCGGTCCTGGAGAATGAGATATTGCTCCGCACTTCGTTTCAGGCTGAGCGACTGATTTGTCACCAAGCGGCTGGTCTCCATAACAGCTGCCGATTGGTTGACGGTGGCCTGCATTAACATGGATTGGCGGTCCATCTGAATAAACAATATCCAAAGCCCGGCCATCAGTGGCAGGATGACGAGAATAAACCCGACTAACATTAGACGAAAGAATGTCTTTGGCTGAAGGGTCAATTTAGATCAGAGTTTGGGAAATTAGTCGCATTCGCTAGATTCTGCCAGTAAATAGTCAAGCAAACAAAACGTCTCCAAATTGAGACATATAAATAACATTATAAATCAATTAGATATCTATATTTTGATGCAATAGTGTCGTCTTATACTTGCAGTATTTCTACGAACAGAAAGGCGAAAAATTCTGATCGAAACCTAACTCGTTGATTGTGTTACTCAATTCAAAAGTGGCACGGCAGTTGCTATTGCTTCAGCAAGGAAGCAAATGCTTGCTTCTGTAATTTGTAACTATATTAGGAGACATAAAATGTCAAAAACACTACTTTTCACCTCTCTATTCATTCTTGGAACTTCACAGGCTTTTGCTAACGAAGAAACTTTCAAACAAGTCGATGTTGACGCTAGCGGCACTATTAGCGCAGAGGAAGCAGTAGCGATTGAGGGTTTGCAGGAGTCGATGGCTGAGTATGACCTCAACGGAGATCGCGAGCTTGATGAGAAAGAATTCTCGTTGTTCGTTGAGACAATGGAAGCGAAAGCGGCTTCTTAATTTTCCAAGCTGTTGCTGAACCCCTGTCCTAAACTCTCTCGGGTGGACTCCGAAGGGCAGGGAGACTGGTTGGGCAGAGGCGGTGATTGACCACGCACTGTTGAATATTTTTCAACTTTTCCGCCTCTGACCTACCGGTCTGTATTATCGAAAAATATACTGCTAGGGTTTTAGCGATATGATTCCTTCATTCTGTAATTCTGGGTAGCTGCGCCTGGGGTCGAGTGTCCTCAATTCCTTGATTGATCTATAATCGAACCATCAGCCTTGGGCTGGTTCATCGCATATATAGACTTAATCTTGCCCCAATCATCTACTGCCCAATCGCGCCTGCTGTTTATCAGTCCTCAGCCTTTTTTTGCGTGGCGTGGCAGCTCTATCAGAGTGAAATTCAATGTTCTGGGGCTCTCTGAGCTTGGTTATAAGGTTGATCTACTTACTATCCCGATAGGGCAAGAAGAGGAGACCCCTGCAACCGTCATCCGGGTGCCTAACTTCTTTGGATCCAGCGCAATTTCTATTGGGCCATCACCGTTAAAGCTGTGGTTTGACCTGCTGTTATTTGTTCGAGGTCTGGGGCTGGTATTGAAAAACAATTATGTCGCGGTTCATGGCACAGAAGAAACTGGCTTCTTAGCGTGGGCACTGTCGAAGGTTGGAAGATGTCATGCTGTCTATGAAAAGCACTCTGATGCGGCTTCTTATAAAAAAGGTGGTTTAAAAGATCTGCTTTTGAAAGGTTATGTCCTGGTCGAACAATTTACCTGTCGGCGTGCGGATCTGGTCATATGCACTGGCCCGGGGCTACATCAGCAGGCACTTGCGGCTGCACCTGACTCTAGGTGCCATGATATTTTTGATATCCCTTCTTCTTTGGTAGAGCCAAAACCTGCAGAAGTGGCTGTTTTGCGAGATAAGATAACAGAAGGAATGGATAAAGACGTTGTGTTGGCAACTTACGTTGGTTCGTTCGCGGTTTATCAGGGGATAGACATCATATTTGACGCTATACCCGAGGTTGTTGAGCAAAATAATCGTACTTATTTTGTCATCATCGGAGGCGATGAGAATGAAATAAGTGATAGGAAAAAGCAGCTGGCCGCGGCTGGGGTTGCTGAGGAGCGAGTGTTATTTCTCGGACTTATTCCACCTGACCAATTACCCGCGTATTTAAATGCCTCTGATATTTTGATGGCTCCGAGGAAGGCGGGTGTGAATACCCCGCTCAAAGTATTGGATTATTTTAAAGCCGGGGGAGCTATTGTGGCGACCGATACCGCAGCAAATCGGCTGATATTAAATCAAGATTGTGCCAAGCTTTGCGAATTTGAGGCTTCTGCATTTAGTCGTGCAATTCTGGATTTGGTGAATGACGATACGTTGCGAGATCGTCTCGCGAAAAATGCTTTTCAGAAGTATAAAGACAAGTTTAATTTCAGCGTTTTTACCCGACTACTCGGTGAGGCCTATCAGGATATGTTGGGAAGTAAACCGAATCCGTCGCTATCAAAGGAGCATAATCAATGACCACTGTTGTCGCAGACACACATGTGCATATCTACCCATTTTATAAAGTAGAGGATGCGCTGAGTAGTATTGCTCAAAATCTTGGTCGATATGACGGAGTGAATCATCGAATTGCCTGTTTAACCGAGCGATATGATTGTGAGCTATACGCAGAGTTACGTGATGCACCGAGAACTTCTGTAACCGAAGAATTTTCGATTACGCGAGGAAATAAAAGCTTGGCGTTTGTGCATAACGACAACAAACTGAATTTTCACTTACTTCCGGGGCAACAGGTAATAACCGGGGAGAACATTGAAATTCTCTCGTTGAACTGTGAACAGCGCGTTGGCGAAGGTAAATCGGCTTCGCAAACCGTAGAAGATATTCTCGCGGCGGGTGGTATTCCGGTTGTCGCTTGGGCGCCTGGAAAATGGTTTTTTGCGCGCGGCAAGGTTGTGCAATCCTTGATGGATTCCTTTTCACCTGCTCAGTTGGCTTTTGGCGACACCACGTTGCGGCCTATTGGTTGGACTACGCCAACGATTATTAAGCGGGCCCGTGAACGGGGTTTCAAAGTGTTTTTTGGTTCTGACCCATTGCCTTTTGCGGGAGAAGAAAAGCGGCCTGGAACCTATTTAACGAAATTTGAAGTGCCTGGTTTCACTGCAGATTCGGACCCTTCAGTTGTCATGAGCAATGCTCTGGGGGATGGAGTGCGAGCGGAAGATGCAGGGTCCCGAGGATCATTTCCGGCTGTGTTGAATCGTTTGTATCGGAATCATCGTGCACCAACCCCTGCAAGGGCATAGCGAACTAAGAAACCTCTGCAAAAGTCATGACGGGAACGCTAAAGCGAGAAATATTCTGTATCCGCGGTGCAAAACTTCGCAATAGTGCGCGGCACCTGGCTCCTGCTATTACATGCATTTTGCGCCTTGACCTTGAATTTTTTTCATCTCAATCTCCCGCACCCAAACTTTTGCAAAGGCTCCCTAACTTTATTGCGCTATAACGTGGCACAATCCGATTGCCTTTCAATTTCCGATCAGATCAAAAAATACATCGATGTTAGAAGAGTTTAAACAGTTTGAGGGTGCTACTGTTCTCATTACCGGAGCGACTGGTTTTACCGGACGCGTACTTGCTCACAAGCTGGCGAAAGCCGGTGCTAATTTGCGCATAATCGCCAGAGAGAGCTCAGATATTGGCGATTTAGCTGAGATCGAAGCAGAGTGGTTTCGAGGTGAAGTTTTTGATGCAGATATCGTTGAAAAGGCGGCGGAGGGAGTGAACTATATATTTCACGTGGCCGCGGCTTTTCGCGAAACCCATCCCGATGACGAGGGTTACCGAAAAGTACATTTGTACAGCACGCAAATCTTGGCCAAAGCCGTGGTCGGAAAGCCAGAATTTCGACGTTTCCTGCATGTCTCAACTGTTGGCGTTCACGGTCATATTGAGGGTGGTAGGGCGGATGAAAACTATCGATTCGCCCCAGGAGATCCATATCAGCGCACCAAACTGGAAGCGGAACTGTGGCTTTCGGAATATGCTGCTGAATCGGGATTGCCCCATAGTATTGTGCGACCTGGACCAATTTTTGGCCCAGGTGACATGCGACTGCTGAAAATTTTTAAAATGGTGAACAAGGGCTTTTTCCTTATGCTAGGCAAAGGTAAAGGATGGTATACCCTGGTGCATGTGGAAGATTTAACCAACGTAATGATGTTAGCTGCAGTGAAACCCGAGGGTTTGTCTCAGGTTTTTATCGCCGCCAATAATGAGCCGATATCGATGGTGGATATGGCGAAAATGATTGGTCAAAAAATTAATAAGAAAGTTCGTATTATAAGATTGCCGCTATGGCCGTTTTATTTGGCAGCAGATGTTTGTGTCGCGTTGTGTAAACCTTTTGGGCTGTCGCCACCGATTTATCGACGACGCGTTGATTTCTATACTAAGGATAGACAGTTTGATAATAGTAAGGTGCGCAATATGTTGAGCTATGTATTCTTGTACGATAACGAGAAGGGTCTGGAAGAAACAGCTCGCTGGTACCAGGACAATAATTTACTCGGTTAGCAGGGAGCTTTAGCTCGGTTCTAACCCTAGAATTTGCATATTGCTTCCTAATTAAGAGTTTTTCAGCGTTTGCGCTGACTTCAGTATTTGCAAAATCTCTCTATTTCAGCCAACCTTGATTAACTTAATCAAATCGGAGAGTTGAGATAATGAAAAAACTGTCATTGCTGCTGGCTCTGCTACTGCTATTTAGCGCACCGACCATTTCTGATCAGAAAGAGCCCGCATTAGATCCGCTATTCAGCGCTCTTTTGGAAGCCGACACCAGTCCGATTGAGGCGCAAGAAATTACCGCTCAGATATGGCAAATATGGTTAAGAGCGGAAGATCAAAAATCGCAACAGTTGATGGATCAAGGCGTGCAGAAAATGAGTGAATTTGCGCTGGAAGACGCTGTTGAAATATTTAGTGAGCTGATAGAGATTGCTCCTGATTTTGCTGAAGCTTGGAATAAACGCGCTACGGTTTACTACTTGTTAGGAGAGTTTGGACTTTCTTCAGCCGATGTCGAAGAAACTCTGCGTTTGGAACCCAGGCATTTTGGTGCGCTCTCAGGGCAGGGTTTGATACATCTCAGAAACCAGCGCGAACAAGCTGCGGCTGAATGGTTCAGACGTGCTTTGGCGGTTAACCCATTCATGGATAACATTCGAGATGGCCTGGAACACCTGGAGCAAGAGCTGAAAGGCAAGATTATTTGATTTTTTTGACTGTGACGAGAAACATAAATCGCTTCCATGCGTAAAAAAAAACCAAGCTATGTGCGCCGTCTACTAGGCTCACTTAGCCCGTCAGAACAAATTGAAAAGATTGTAGAGCAGGGGATGTGTATCGGCTGCGGTGCCTGTCAAAGTATCGCCGGCAGTGAATACATTGAAATGCAGCTGGTGAATGGCAGTGACCTTGTCGCGGTGCCGAAAAAAGAGCTGTCGTCGTCTACTGTGGATCAAATATTGTCGGTTTGCCCGGGTACAAAAGTGGAGGGTTTACCCGAGCCGTTGGTTGAAAAAGATAGCACTTACGATGAAGTTTGGGGCATCTGGCGGCAGATGACGATGGCCCACGCGCAAGATGAGAGTACAAGGCATAGAGGGTCTACTGGTGGTTTGCTAACTGCCTTGGCACTCTTTCTTCTTGAAGCGAAAAGCGTGAATTTCATTTTACACGCGAGAGCTTCTTCTACTCATCCGGCATTTGGCGAAGCAACGATAAGCCGAACTTCTGATGAGGTAAAACTAGCCGCTGGCTCTCGCTATGGACCAACCCCAACGTTGATTGATATTGTCCATATTCTGGAGCAGTGTGAGCGGACCAAGGAAACCTTTGCTCTGATCGGTACCCCTTGTGACATCACCACAATGCGTAATTTAGCGCAAATTGATTCTCGTGTAGATCGCTTTTGTCGGTATCAATTAACCATGGTTTGTGGAGGCTTTATGGATACCGCAGGTCTGCGCAACGTTTTGGATCAAAAGGGAGTCGACATAGACAAGATTCATAAAATGCGATATCGAGGTTTTGGTTGTCCGGGACCAGCACGAATTGAAATGGAAGATGGCATCGTTCATGAAATTGACTATCTCGATTTTTGGGGGGAGGATGACAGCGCATGGAATCTACCCCATCGATGCAAAATTTGTCCGGATGGAATCGGCGATTCTGCGGATATTGCCGCGGCAGATTCGTGGGATGGCGGAGCGCCAAGCCGCCTTTCTCTGTCAGATGACCCTGGTTCGAATTCGACGATTATTCGAACGTTGAAGGGCGAAGAGTTGTTTAAGGCAGCTGTAAAAGCCGGATATATTTGCCAAGAAGGTAGTTTAATTCCTCGAGATATGGATCGCTTTCAACCACATCAAGTGAGGAAGAAGGGGGCGGTCTGGGCGCGATTTGTTGGCATGCGCTCGGCTAACAGTGTTGTTCCCGATGTTCGTGGACTGCGGCTGAAACCCTTGGCGCGTAGAAACCCAATAAAGCTAAATCTGCAAGAAGCGCGCGGTGCAAAAAAAAGAGTGAAAGAGAAGGGATGTAAATGAGTAGGGAGAAAGCAAATTTCCGCATTCGTTTTTGGAAGTGACAAAGATAGAAATCTAATCGTCAATTAGCTCATTTATATTACAGAAATGTAACCTCTGGCGGAAACTGATACTTAGAGCGCGAATCTACAATAAATGTATAATCGCCGCCCATGAGCAAATCGAGCAATACTTTTTGGCATCAAGCCACGATTACCAGATCTAACAGAGAACAGCTTAATCGTCACGGAGCCGCAATATTATGGTTCACAGGTCTTTCGGGTAGTGGAAAATCCACTTTAGCGCATGCTGTTGAAGATGAGTTGTATCGGAGAGGTTGTCGAACCGCAGTGCTTGATGGAGACAATGTCCGCCATGGCCTTTGCGGTGACTTAGGCTTTTCTGAAGATGATCGCACTGAAAACATTCGTCGCATTGGCCATGTTGCTGCGCTATTTGTTGACACAGGTGTCATAGTATTGACTGCGTTTATATCTCCTTTTAAAGTAGATCGAGATCGTGTAAGAATGATCGTAGAGAAAGAGCAGGACTTCATCGAAGTTTATTGTAATTGTCCTATCGAAGTCTGCGAACAGCGCGATGTAAAAGGATTGTACAACCGAGCGAGAAAAGGGGAGATTTCCAACTTTACTGGAGTATCTTCGCCCTATGAGGAACCGGATAATGCAGATTTGGTGGTGGATACAGGTACGGAGGCACTCGCTACATGCGTAGAGCAAGTTGTTGATTTTCTTATGGAGCGAGGTTTGATTCCCGAACTATGATTGACCAATTGCTCTCTCTCAGGCGTGGGCGCAAGCAGATATTGATGCTGGCTGGAGATGTTGCGATGGTCATGGTTGCCATGTGTGCAGCCTATTCGTTGCGATACAACCGCTTTTATCTACCCTTCGGTGACGAAATATATCTGTGGGTTTTGGCGCCAATCCTTGCGATACCCGTATTTATACGCTTTGGTTTATATCAAACCATTGTTAGATATATCGGCTTCACCTCTCTTTGGAGGGTGTTTCAGGCGATCAGTCTATACGCTTTGCTTTGGGGAGTGCTGGCATTTCTATCAGGAATTCAGGTCACTCCCCGTTCTGTTGTCATCATCAATTGGCTTGTTTGTCTTTTGCTCATTACCGGCACGCGTATGGTTGCGCGCTGGATTTTGACCGCCAAGGCGCCGGGATTCCTAGGTGCGGAGCGAGACGAGCGACGGAATGTGTTGATCTACGGAGCAGGCGCGGCTGGAATGCAGCTAGCGATCTCTACTTCATACAGTAACGAAATGCGCCCGGTCGGTTTTGTCGATGATGATCCTGTCCTGATGAATCAACAGGTTAACGGAATCCGTGTCTATCATCCCGATGAGCTCGATCGCTTGATTAGCGAATTTGCGATAAAGGAAGTGCTGCTTGCAATGCCTTCTGCAACCCAGGCGCGGAGACAAAGAATTCTTGTCAGCCTTGCCCGTTATCCAGTTTTGGTCCAGACCTTACCCGATATATCCGAGCTCGAATCATGCGAGGTTGATCTCGAGGATGTGCGAGATATTGATATTGCTGACCTCTTAGAGAGGGAGCCTATCGCTCCTATCGAAGAGCTGCTTCACGCAAATATCAAGGATAAAGTTGTTATGGTTACGGGAGCGGGTGGATCGATAGGTTCTGAATTGTGCCGGCAGGTAAGCCAGTTGGGTGTTAAGCGGTTGATACTGTTTGACCACAGTGAATTTAATTTGTATCGGCTTGAGCGTGAGTTGAATGATTCAGATTTAAATTTCGAATCTGTTTTGGGCTCTGTAATGGATGTAGACCTGCTGACTCAGCTATGTGTCCAAAACCAAGTGCAAACAATTTATCATGCCGCTGCTTACAAACATGTGCCTTTAGTCGAGAGTAATACGTCTGCAGGGGCCGCTAACAACGTGCTGGGTACCCGTAATTGCGCGCACGCTGCGATTGAGGCCGGGGTTGAGACCTTTGTTTTGATTTCTACCGATAAAGCAGTGCGGCCCACGAATGTAATGGGTGCGTCTAAGCGTATGGCCGAGCTGGTGCTCCAGGATTTGAGTCATAATAATAGCTGTAACACGCGTTTTACTATGGTTCGATTTGGAAATGTTCTAGACTCGTCAGGATCTGTGGTGCCCTTATTCCGAGATCAGATTAAAAATGGTGGTCCGGTTACTGTCACCCATCCGGAAATTATCCGATATTTTATGACTATTAGGGAAGCAACACAGTTAGTGCTGCAAGCGGGAGCAATGGGTGAGGGAGGGGATGTATTCGTTTTAGATATGGGCGAGCCGGTAAAAATTGTGGGTCTAGCGCGTAAAATGATTCAGCTCTCCGGCTTAACGGTCAAAGAAGAGCGGGATCCGAATGGGGATATCGAAATTGCCTTCACAGGATTACGTGCGGGTGAAAAGCTGTTTGAAGAATTGCTGATAACTGAGTCCGCTGTGTCCACCCGTCATCAGAGGATTATGCGGGAGAGGGAAATCGGTCTGGCCCTTGGCGGGTTAGATTCCATGCTAGAAGATCTAGCGGTCGCTATTCAGAACCGAGATGAAGAAGAAGTGAGAGTTCTTTTATTTGGAATGGTGGAATCTTATAATGCTGTTCCTGAGCAAAAAGCGGGCTGACTAGATCCAGCTTACTGTGGCTTACGCCTAATTTTAGCGACTAAAATGACTACCTAAAGAGGTCTTTTACCGTTCCCCGATATAGAGTTACTGCATTGGCGATCACCGAATTTTATCTGCACATCGCCTTCGGCGTTGCTCTTACGATCCTCGCGACTGTGATCACTTGGGTGATGCTGAAGTATGGGCGTATTCTCGATCACCCCAATCAACGCTCGTCCCATACCACCGTGGTGCCCAAATCTGGGGGAATATCGATTGTTATTACGTTCCTTGTGGGAATGTTGGTAATCGTATTCTTTATCGATAGTGGCTTGATGGAAAAGAGCTATATCTGGGGTTTTGTCTTTTCTGCGGTCCTGATCGCCGTTATCTCATTTGTCGACGACGTCCGTGAAAAAAGTGCGCTGTTTAAGTTGGTCACGCATATTGTTGCCGTAAGCGTAGTGCTTTATTCAGGTATATCGATCGATACACTAACTTTGCCGTGGGTTGGCCTGGTCGACCTGGAATGGGTAGGTTATTTGATTTCTGCAATATGGATTTTGGGATTGACCAATGCCTACAACTTTATGGATGGAATCGATGGCTTGGTAGGCAGTACAGCATTAATCGCTGCCTTGTTTTTTATGGCAATTAGTTACTACGAGGGTAGTTCATTTGTCTATATTACCGGCTATACCATAGTCGCAGGATCAGTAGGATTTTTGATCTACAATGCGCCGCCAGCGAAAATATTTATGGGAGACGTTGGCAGTGCTTTTCTTGGTTTTGTATTCGCTACACTAGCTATTATTGCTGCGCGTTATGACTACTCTCGAACTTCATTTCTCGTGATGCCGTTGCTCCTCTTTCACTTTATCTTTGATAGTCTGTTTACCTTTATGCGACGTCTTTTGCGCGGAGAAAATGCGCTGCTGGCTCATCGCACCCATTTATATCAACTGCTTGTGCGATGTGGATACTCACACTTAGAGGTGACTTTGCTTCTCTGTTGCATGGCATTTTTACAGGGGCTCGGCGCTATTTGGATGGTGAATATCCCAGGAAACGAGAGGTTATATGTGTTTATTCCATTTTTACTAATCCAGATTATTTATGCTTACCTAACTTTAAGGCGAGCGCGTAAGTCTGGTGTGAATATTTCAGATAATCGTTCAAGAGTGCAGGCGAGAAGGGTCAGATGAAGACTGTTTTTATTGCAGGGCACAATGGAATGGTAGGGTCTGCCATTCAAAGAAATTTACAACAAAAATCTGAAATCCAAATCCTGACTCGAGCACGAAGCGAGCTTGATTTGCTAGACCAGCACGCTGTTAACGCTTTTTTTCAAAATCATGAGATTGATCAAGTATATCTTGCGGCAGCAAAAGTAGGCGGTATTCATGCTAATGATACCTACCCGGCTGATTTTATTTATCAAAATTTGACCATTCAAAATAACGTTATTAATGGTGCATTTGATTCTGGTGTTAAGCAGCTGTTGTTTCTTGGTTCGTCCTGTATCTATCCGAAACTGGCTAACCAGCCTATGACTGAATCGGCATTGTTAACCGGTGCACTGGAGCCGACCAATGAACCCTACGCGATTGCAAAGATTGCCGGTATTAAGTTGTGTGAGTCTCTGAATAGACAACATGGCGTCGATTATCGAAGCGTCATGCCGACAAACTTATACGGCACTAACGATAACTTTCATCCGCAAAATAGTCATGTGATACCTGCGTTGATGCGCAGATTTCACGAGGCAAAGTTGGCCAATGATAAATCAGTTGTGGTTTGGGGGAGTGGAACAGTTTGTCGTGAGTTTCTACACGTTGATGATATGGCAGCGGCCAGCGTATTTGTGATGAATCTCCCTAAAACCGCATTGTACAAAGTAGTGGAACCAAGCCTGTCTCATTTGAATATTGGTACAGGTAAAGATGTGACCATCCGGGAACTCGCCGAAGCAATGAAAGTGGCTACAGGCTATCAAGGAGAATTGGTTTTTGACGCGAGCAAGCCAGACGGTGCTCCGCGCAAGCTGCTCGACGTGAGCAAGATGAAATTGCTGGGATGGCGTTACCAAATCGAGTTGGAGAAAGGCTTGGCCTCGACCTATCAGTGGTTTCAAGATAATGTAGGGTCTGTCAGAGGGTAGAGCCGAGACTCAGCTCAAATTTTCTTCCCATTCAAGCGCCAACTTATGGCTATTGTTAGAGACAGATAACAACTGTTTTCCCATTGTCGGCAGTGATGGGCACACATAGCTGATCGGTATCAGATTCCGGATTCGGCTCATTCGGTTGGAAGCTGGTGAGTTGTTTGATCAGGCCGGTGTTCCCGGATGGGCCAACTTGTGTCTTCCCTAAGAGATAAACTTCGCCATCTGCGTCCTCAGCAAAACCTGTTAAGAACATATTTAAGCCGGCACCATTATTAACTCGGACTTCATTTAGTGATGAAAAGTTGGTGCTAAAAAACAATCGCCCTTCAGATCCGCTCCCTGCCCAATCGCCGAATAGGTAGTTCCCCGTTAATGTAGGGAGCAAAGAGCCCCGATAAACTGGGCCACTAACAACAGATATACCTTCATCGTGGTCGTATTCGAGTATTGGATCGATCATTGAGTTGTTAGCTCTGGTGGACGCTCTCGAGCTGACGAAACCGCTCTGATCAAGATTTGGATAGAAATAAAAGCTGCCTTCTTTGCTGTTCCAGCCGTAGTTTTCTCCAGCAGTAACCTGGTTTACTTCTTCAATGTCGCCCTGCCCAACATCACCGGAATATATGTTGCCACTGACAGCATCGCGGGTAAGTGTGAACGGATTACGAAACCCATACGCAAATGCTTCATCAAGCTTGTCTCCATCCAATAGAAACGGGTTGTCACCAGGAATGCCATATGCGTTGTTGGAAGAGCTTCTACCCATAGGGTCAATGCGTAGAATACTTCCCAATGGAGTCATCGGATTGCTTCCATTCCCAAATCTATCATCTGCGCCGCCGCCATCACCGAGCGCAATAAGCAAATTGCCATTTCCGTCAAAAACTATTGCGCCACCGTTATGGTTATTTGCAGGTTGATCAATCCTTAACAAATCTCTCTTTGAAGAGACTTGCCCAATTGTTGATGGGTCTGAGGGGTTCAAGGCAACCCATTCAGAAACCACAGATTGATGTGTTGCGCTCGGCAGAGGAAAGTCAGAAAAATTAGGGTTTAGCGGTTCCGACTGGTGCGTGTAGAACAATCCGTTGATAGCAAAATCTGGATGAAATGCGAGCCCTAGCAATCCGCGTTCGTCATATCCTGAGCTTAGAGCAGGTAGAAAGGCCGAGATATCAATAAATTCCGTTGAATTTGCTGGAACAGTTAAGTCAATTTTATAGATTTTCCCAATTTGATCTGCAACAAATAAGTACCCGTCTAACCCTGGGGCACTCGAACCAAATATTGGAGAGGTTAGGGTAACTTCAGCGTTCACAACGCCGCTGGCAATAGTGGTTACCGTAGCTTCAGCGCCGATCGCTATTCTTGCGAAGAATGGGTTTGTGTTTGGTGTTGGTAGGTCAAGATTGAGCAGCACTAAAGGGTCTAAAGGGTCCTCTAAAACGCTGGCTGAAATCGTTTTTTCCTGATTTGTATTGGGTTTGTAACGAATTCGATTCCCACTACCTTCTGTCCAACCGGGCTGGGTGCCGCTTTCTATCTCTAGCAAATTGCTACTGCCTGACGGATCGTTATCCGCGTTGTCTGTTTCAGCTTCTTCAATTGCTTCCGCTGTTGACTCTAGTACAGTGCGCAGAGAACGGATGGCCCAGCCGTAACTATTCCATCCATTTCCACCAGCGGGCATCTCGTGACAAAGCTGACAATTGTTCAGGGCATCCGGCGCATTCGGATATCGTAAATTCCACTCATCTAAGATTCCAGCGTGGCTCCAGGAGGGGTTGCTGAAAATAATTAAGTAAAACCCTAAGAGTAAAAATCGTAAGTTCATCACGTTTCAACTATGCCAAAGTTGTCGGTTGGAATCGATTAATTCTGCAGGCAGAAAACTGCTACAGAAACAAATTTCCCGGCGTCACCCCTGACTCGATATTCGTGTTGCTGGCCCTGCCACGAAACACTTGCCCTCCTGAGCCGGGGGAAACCCAGTCACAGGCAGCACCGAACACATGGTCGAAATCGGTAAGTGGATCGATATCAGGTGTTCGGATGCTTTCGTCTGCAAGCTTATCTACTTCGCCTTCTGGAAACAAATCTCCATAGATTCCACCACGTACACCGCTGCCGATGAGAAGCATGTAGTTGCCTTTACCGTGATCCGTGCCGCGATCGCCATTGTCGCGTATTTGGCGACCGAACTCTCCGGCGACGTTGATTACAATGTTGTCTTTACTCGCGCTACTTTCTTGCTCAAGACTTGCCCACAAAGCAGAAAATCCGCCATGCAATGCATTTGATGGCAGTCCAGGCCGGTTGCTCGGACCCCCAAAAATATCTTTAAAGTTACTTTCGATGCCTCGATGGACATCAGGGTTGTTTAAATCACCAGTAACGCCTAACTCGCGCTGGTTTTCATGGCTGTCCCATCTACCATAAGACATTGAGGCGACCCGCAAATCGAGTAAATCATTTGACGCAATCACATCATAAAGATTTCGGATTTGTCTTCCAAATCCACTGTCTCGCAGTGTACGGCGTGAGTTGCCATTTGCCAGATCGGGATTAAGACCGGTCATTTCTGGTGGATAATCATCATTGATAGTTCCGGAATGTAGCGCTCTGATTAACAAAGGCTCATCGAAGTCCAATCGTTCCCGGATTAAGGCACCAAATGTACGCAGTTTGTCTTCATGATCCAGAAACTTTTCATACGCGTCCGTGTTGAAATTCTGCTGTTGCAGCGATCCATAATAGCCCTGGAGCGAACCGAGGATTTTTTGAGGCGAACTGTAAGAGCGATTTACTGAAAAATCGACCTCATTGAGGCCTAGTTGTCTCGAATTTTGTACGGTGATGAGGTCAGTGTTATCAATCTCAGCTGGATTGCCGTTCCTTGCGCCAAAACAAAATGGTCTGGGAACATCAGTGAGTGCAATAGGGCTTCCGCCCGCTTGTTGCGCAAGTCGACCGCCCCAACCGGAATGCTCGCGTTCGTTTGAGCCAGCAAGCAGATTTCCTTGTTCCATCATAATAGTCGAATGTGAATGGTCTCTGTTTCTACCGCCGGCCGCATTTGCGACAATTGCGACATTCCCATCCATAAACATATCAATTAACCAGCCGGCTTCTCTCCAGATACCGAAGGTGACACCACTGTTAACACCGCTGTCATCATTGAGCGCATTGTTATTTGAACCGTTAGTGGTCCACCCACCACCTCCTATACTTATTGGATAGTAAGCGCTGTTCCATCTTGCCTGTAAAGTAGCGTTCTGGTCATTTGGCAGGCGATGTGCGCGCCAGCGATTTTTCCAGTAGGCGTTACCGACTGTCCCAGGTGTGGCGTTCCAAGCGGGTGCAATTAAGTGCCGTAAATCAGGCCCCCCATCCAGCATCAGATTTACCAGAATTCGATTTTGCAAGGGAGCAAATGCAGCATTGGCTTCCTGTACGAATCTTGGAAGCGATCCTGTGCCATAAAGTAACCCTGAGTAAAGAGAAGCTTGTAGAAATTGTCGTCGATCAAAAGTCATTATCGTTTCTCCTCAACAAAAACGAAGGGCGTGCTGAATATAAAAGCGAGTGCTGTTTGAACTCTTTCGTTTGCATATTCTCTTTGTCTTAAACTTGGAGATATGTCCAGCGGAATTTCTGTTTGTTTGAGCTGGTCAACTAAATCTTGAATGTAGCCAGTATTGCGGATTTCAGACTCTGTATATGCTCGATTTAGTAAACCTGTTTCCGATGCCGAGTATTCTGCAGGTGTGCCTTCCGGTCGGCAGTATCTGTTCCAGCCACCATTACTCACTAATGTATTCAGAGAGGTATCCGGATTCGTCCCTGTGGCAGGATCATCGATAATTTCCTGTCGGATACAAAGAAGATGTGTGAAGTCAAAATAGCGTTGTTGATGGTTTTGATCAGCAGGGTTACTGCGGCGCTGCGCTGCGCCCAATATCGAAACCAGGAAGGCTTCTTCGCGCGGGGTATAGTTATCAGTATTACCGACACTGTACTCCCATAACCAGCGCGCAACGTCTCCAACGACAAATCTGCCGTTTGTTTTCGGAATAACGCGTCCCCAATCTTTTTCCCAGGGTCCGCCAAAGTCACAATCGTTGCAATTGGTCCCCAGTGTATCGTGGAAGTAGGTTTGGGAAGTTCGATTATAGTTGCTTTCGAAAACAGTCGACGAATTTGCCGCTTCCAGTGCAGTCTGACCGCCAAAGACGTTGTGTACCGGTCTAAATATTCGAACATTTTCGTTTCGTAACTGACTATCAATTGACATGCGATCCAGAAGCGACTCGGTGTTAGTCAGATAGAATCGATTCGCCTTGTATACCAACCGCTCAATGGTTGTCATATATTTTCGTTGATCAGGAGTATGGAAAAGTTCACTGACAGCATACGCTTGGATAAACTGCAGGAAATTTTTATTGTTTCCCATTGCCGCCCAAGCATCTCGTAATGCAGCTCTTCTTGCCGTTGCCTCTGCGGAATTACCTAGAAGATTGTCGTCGGCAAGGCCACTGATAATAATGATTGGTAAGGCTTCCAGGCTTTCGGGATGTTCGATGGAAACATCTACCAGATTATCGATTTTTTGAGATGCATTAGCGCCTGTGATTTGTTGATTCAAAATAGTCAACGGGCCCGTGTGATGTCTGCTGGTTCCAAAGGTGACAATATCCGGAAAGCGATCGAGGGTGCTGTTATACCGGACTTGCATATCGGTGAGCATTCGAGCTGTTTGCGGGATAGTGACTTCTTCATGGTGGTTAAAACTGGGGGTGCTGAGAGGGTCCTGTTCTCCCAAGATGCCGAAAAATAGTTGATGGATTTCTCTAGCGAAGTCGTCGTTACATTCGCAAATGTATTCACCGCTTCTCAATACCCACTCGTTTCTCCGATGTCCGTATTGCATTGCAACGGCGGCAGATTTTGCAGCGACAGCGATAACGTCTTGATACGGCACACCTGATTCATGTGCTTCCATAATTTCGTCGTAATACCGCACTAGCTGGCGGCCACTTACTTCTGTATCGAGGTTTACGGCGAGATGGTAGTTGGTTTCCCACATGCCAATTTTTTGCCTAAATGGGTTTAAGCCTCGCGTCGTTGCCATGCGAAAAAAGGCACCCTCACGATCATAACCATCAAGACTAAATCTACCGCGGTTGTTATTGTTCGCTGTGTCCAAATCCATCGGTAAATCTGAGCTATTGGAACCAAGATAGTTTGAGAAGGCAGTAAATGTTCCTGGGATAGTTGATGGCTCGTTGTATTTTTCTCCGGGTGCTAAAGGGGACAATCGAAAATTGTGCTCCGAAAAGTTCAGCATCTGTTCTATCGCAGCAGACGGGTCCATATTTCCCCATGTCCTAATTTGTGCGTCTGTTGCATGGCCCCCAAAAGCAAATACTTTCAGAACTTTTCTAACTCTATCTGTATTCCATTCAGTTCGTGTCAAGCGAGGTATTCCAAATTCCTCGGTGAATCGCAGGCTAATATTGGTAATTCCCCAACGATCCCCTGGATTGGTATGTTCTAGCAGTAAGGTGTTTTGCCCGGAAGACTGGCTGCCTGAACCACTGCCTGCAGGTAATGTGATACAAAAACTTCCATTTCCTAGCGCACCAATATTACTGCCATTTAAAACGAGATCAATCTCATTGGGACCAATGTCAACAGTGTCCGCACATAAAACAAGGTCTCGATTGCTACCCACGAATTCGATGGTCAGCCCCTCTTCTAATCCGCCATCACCGTATAAATGTCCGAAGCGCTCACTGGATGCAGACTCAGGGCGAAGCCTTAACAGATTACTGCCGCCAGAGAGAATAAAATTAGTCACAATAGATTGCATAGCAGCTTTATGACGTATGTCCTCGCTGGATGTTGCACTGTGACCAACAGGCGAGACAAAAATAGCAAGCAGGATTAATCGAGGAGCGATGACTAATTTCGGAATTTGATGCACTAGAGCAGATGCCCAACGTAACACGGTTAAATTCCCAACGATTCGCGCAATGGCTCCCAACAAACGGGTAATTTTTTTATACATTATTCTTAAAACACTCTTCTCCAGGCAGCCGGAAAGCGAAGCACTCCAATGATTTCAGCCGAAGCTTTCCGGTAAAACCTGTCATTTTCAAAAAACTGCAGCGTATTTAGCTGCAACCCCTCTTGAATACGACTAGTCTTAATTTGTCGTTTATTGTCCTGGGAGTAAAGATGTCGCTGATTGGAAACGCTAACGCTTTTGAGGAGATCACCGCTGCTTTAAGCATACCGAGTCCTCATTCAAATACTTAGTGCAAAACACAAGTTCAGTATTCAAACAGGTTTTGAACCCCTGTAGAGTTAGTGTTTAGGCCGCTTCCTACACAATCTGGAAACTGACATGAGCCCCCCAGCCCAAAATCATGAACGTACTATATCACTTCCGCAGGCGGGACAGGATGGGTTTTTGGGTAATTTCATTTGTTGCCATTCCATAAATTGTGCATCAAACAGCCACATTGTGCCGATTAACTGCGCTCTGCCGAGCAGAATATTGACGGCTTCGAGCGCCTGCATCGTACCGATAACCCCAACCAGAGGAGAAATGACGCCCTCAGCGGCACAGCTGGCGGCCTCCAAAGACCGGTCTGGGTAGAGGCATTGATAACATGGACTTTCGGGATCCCCAGGGTCAAATGCCGTAACCTGGCCCTCCCAGCGAATGGCGGCACCGGAGACGAGCGGGGTTTTGGTAAGCAACGAGATGTCGTTGAGCTGAAAACGGGTAGGAAAATTATCAGTACAGTCTAAAATCAGGTCGTACTCTTCTCCGAGGGTCGATAACTCCGCTTTTTCGAGGGTGAAATCGTATCGTTCTATAGAGAGGTGACGGTTGATGTCTTTAAGCGCTAGTTCCGCAGATTCTGTTTTTAGCAGTCCAATATCCCGCTCTCGGTGTGCGATTTGCCGTTGCAGATTGGATTGGTCGACAATATCAAAGTCAGCAATGCCTAGAAAACCGACGCCTGCTGCAGCGAGGTATAGGGAAACTGGCGAGCCTAATCCTCCCATTCCGACAATAAGCACTTTAGCGTTGGCCAGGGCCTCCTGTCCTTTTAGGCCCACGTGAGGGAGCTTTATCTGTCTGCTATAGCGCTCGGCAAACGCTTCTGATTTTTGGTAGGACGTTTTCATTGCTGCTTATCTCTTCTGGATCTTGTTAATATCCCAGACACCATGCAATCTGACAACGGTGATTTTCTGTTAATTGGGACGAATTATTCGATCTTTCCTTGCTTATGAAAGACCAAAAAACAGGCTCAATACATCTCTCTGGAGAATATGCATTGGAGACCAATGCAGCTGAGACATGGGCGTATTTAGTTCAACCGGAAATTCTGAGTAATTGCATCAAAGGATGTGATGAGGTGATTCTCCACGAAAAGGGTCGCTATAGTGCACATTTCACTTTTGGTTTTGGTCCATTTAAAAGAACTATTGCCGCAGATCTGCGTGTTGAAGAGGTTTCTCCACCAGAGCTATATCTGCTGATTGTGGAGTTGGAGACTCGAAAATTTGGCAATGCCAGCGGCAGAGCGGAAGTCGCATTAGTCCCAAATGACAACGGTTGCAGCTTAAATTATCGGGCAAATGTTGAGGTGACTGGATGGTTTGACAGTTTCGGTGAGGCGGTTGTTCGTTCAGCTGCAGGCAAGACACTTGGTGTATTTTTTGACCGATTTGCAAAGATTACAGCGAGTAAACGTCTTACGTGACTGCAGGGTGGCTGCAACTTTTATCTAACTTGGAGAAAAGCGAAACCCTCACTATAATTCACCACATATAACAGGAAGTTTCAAAACCGGTTTTGATCAACTTTATCTGCAGCTATTCGCCGCTTAATGCGCTTGCCTCAGGTGGGGTCTGGTCTGCAAGAAACTCCCCATTTGAGCCGTAAATACATTGCGACTCGAAGGTAATGACCAATAGCCAGAAAGGCAAAATATGAATTCAGATAAAAATGACCTCGCATTCTTAAACGGTGGCAACCTTAACTACTTGGAAGCGCTCTATCAGGAGTCTCTCAACGGTGCCGACGATTCTGCCGATTCGCAGGCGCTATGGAATGAAATAAATGATCTTTTGCCAACGACGCAATCTGCGTTGAATGCTGCAGCGCCTGCCGGTGGATCACAACAGTGGTTGGAAACCGCTTCGCATAAGCAAGGGCAGGTGTCGAAGTTGATCATGGGTTATCGCGCGCTAGGGCATTTGTTGGCCAATATCGATCCGATCGATACCATGCCGCGCGGGGACGCCCGAGAGCTGGAGTTGGAACAATATGATCTGAATGACGCAGATCTCGATACTGAATTTGATACCGGCGATTTGGCTGGTGGAGGACGTAAAACTTTAAGAGAAATACTGGAATATTTACGTGCCACTTATTGCGGGCCAATTGCCTATGAAATCCGCTATTTGACTTCCCTGGAGCAAAGGGACTGGCTGATGTCCCATGTTGAGACAGATCCCGTAAGACTGCCGTTAAACAACGAGGAGAAAGTCAATATATTAACCAAACTTACTGCAGCGGAAGGACTCGAAAAATACCTTCATACCAAGTATGTCGGGCAAAAGCGATTTTCACTCGAAGGTGGCGATACATTGATTCCGATGCTTTCCGATTTGATTCAACAGTTCGGCAAGCAGGATGTAAAAGAAGTAATTTTTGGTATGGCGCATCGTGGCCGTCTCAATGTCCTTGTCAATATCTTGGGAAAGGCTCCAGCGGAGCTGTTTAGTGAGTTCGAAGGAGCATATGAAACCGAGGATGAGGATACGCAAACCGGAGATGTGAAATACCATCAGGGTGCGTCGTCCGATATTCAGACAGACGGAGGCAATGTTCATGTAGCGTTGTCATTCAACCCCTCTCATCTAGAAATTATCAACCCCGTTGTTGAAGGCTCGGCCCGCGCCAGACAAGAGCGGCGGCAGGATATCAATCGCCGCGAGGTGGTGCCTGTCTTGATGCACGGTGACGCTGCGTTTGCCGGTCAGGGTGTAGTGATGGAGACATTGAATATGTCGCGTACCCGCGGGTATTCAACGGGTGGCACCGTTCACATTATTATCAACAATCAAATTGGTTTTACGACAAATACGCTGGATGCGCGTTCCACGCTTTATTGCACTGAAGTCGCAAAATTGGTGCAGGCGCCGATCTTGCATGTCAATGGAGACGATCCCGAGGCAGTAATTCAGGCTGCTAGAGTTGCTATGGCATATCGTATGCAATTTGCGGGTGATGTTGTGATTGATTTGGTTTGTTATCGTCGTCATGGCCACAATGAAGCGGATGAGCCGTCTATTACCCAGCCGGTTATGTATTCCAAAATCAAAAAGCATCGAACGCCGCGGGAAATTTATGCAGAAAAGTTGATTGCTGAAGAGGTAGTCACTGCAGCAGAAGTCAAAAACTTAGTCGAAACCTATCGTGATCAACTTGACGCCGGACATGTTGTTGCGGGTCAGGTGATTGATCCAAATAAAGGTTTGAGAATGGTTGATTGGGAGTCGCACTTGAGTAAAGAGTGGGACACTGAAACTAAAACAAGTTTGACAAGCGAGCGGCTTGGCCGGCTCGGCGATCAGTTCGTTGCGGTTCCAGACGAATTTTCTGTTCACCCTCGGGTTAAGAAAGTGCTGGAAGATCGCAAGGCGATGGTTGCAGGAAAAAAACCAATGGATTGGGGTTGTGCCGAGCTTCTTGCCTACGGATCACTATTGCAGGAAGATTTTAAAGTTAGATTATCTGGGCAGGATGCCGGTCGGGGCACATTCTCCCATCGCCATGCCACTTTGCATGATCAGGTACATGCGCGTACTCACGTGCCGCTGCAATATATTACTGCGAATCCCAGTGACTTTTTGGTGATCAATTCGCTCTTGTCTGAAGAGGCGGTACTTGGCTTTGAGTATGGCTATGCAACAACAGAACCCAAAACGCTGGTGATTTGGGAAGGTCAGTTTGGCGATTTCGTGAACGGGGCGCAAGTTGTGATCGATCAATTTATCAGTAGCGGTGAAGCGAAATGGTCTCGGGTTTGTGGTCTAACTATGTTTTTACCACACGGTATGGAAGGCCAGGGACCCGAGCACTCTTCTGCAAGACTCGAGCGTTTTTTGCAGCTCTGTGCTGAAAACAATATGCAGGTATGTGTGCCTACAACACCCGCGCAGATGTTTCATATGTTGCGTCGACAGATGATCCGCCCGTTGCGTCGACCTTTAATTGTAATGACCCCCAAGAGTTTGCTGCGCCACAAGCTCTCAGTTTCTACCGTCAGTGATTTGACTGAAGGTAAATTTCAAACAGTGATTGGCGAGATCGATGCGATTAAACCTGAAAATGTAAAACGAGTCGTGATTTGCAGCGGCAAGGTCTACTACGATTTACTTGAAGAACGCAGGTTAAAAAACATTGACGATGTTGCTATTTTGCGGCTAGAGCAACTACACCCATTTCCCAAACATTATCTGAAAGCTGAGCTTGATAAATATACAGCAGCTAGCCAGATAGTATGGTGTCAGGAAGAGCCTAAAAATCAGGGGAGCTGGTATCAAATTAGCTACTATCTAAGGATGCTGCGAAACAAGTCACTCAAGCAAAAGCTAAAATATATTGGTCGAGAAGGTTCTCCTTCCCCGGCAGTGGGTTACTATAAGCTGCACGTCGAACAGCAGCGTAAGCTGGTATTGGAAGCATTGACTACTTCGAAAGATACCGTTGATTAATCCTTTGCTGTTAATAGTTTAGACCAACTCTCTTAAATTCAATTTCCCAGCAATGCTGGCCGATAAACCGGAAAATTACTTACCTCAAACATCATGACCCTAGAAATTAAAGTCCCCGTTTTACCCGAATCTGTGGCAGACGGATTGTTACTGGACTGGAATAAACAACCCGGAGATAGCATTAGTCGTGACGAAGTGCTGGTTGAAGTAGAAACCGATAAGGTTGTTCTCGAAGTACCTGCGCCAGAAGACGGCGTGGTGCTAGAACTGATGGCTGAGTCTGGCGATACCGTTACCTCTGGTCAGGTGCTGGCTACACTGAAGCCAGGTGCGGTTGCGGAGTCAGCTTCTGCCGAACCATCTTCAGAATCCGCGCCGAGTGGAGACCATGAAGACCCTTTGATGGGGCCAGCGGTACAACGCTTGGTTGAAGAACATGGGATCGATCCCACAACGATTACCCCGACTGGACCCGGTGGTCGATTAACAAAGGAAGACCTGCTTAAATTTATTAACAGCGAAGTCTCTTCAGCCTCTGATAAGCCATCAACCGCTCCTGCTCAGGCAAAGCCCTCAGCTCCGGCTCCTGCTTCGGCTCCAGCTCCAGCATCACAAGCGCCAGGCTCCAGAGAAGAAACCCGAGAGCCTATGTCACGGCTCAGACAAACCATTGCTACTCGTCTTGTGCAGTCGCAGCAAACAGCTGCATTATTAACCACGTTTAACGAGGTCGATATGGGGCCAGTGATGGAGTTGCGCAATCGCTATAAGGAAGATTTTGAGAAAACCCATGGTACCCGTTTAGGTTTTATGTCTTTCTTTGTCAAAGCCAGTGTTGCGGCTTTACAAAAGTTTCCTCTGGTAAATGCCTATATTGATGGCACGGATTTAGTAAGGCATAGTTATCAAGACATTGGGATTGCAGTATCTTCACCTCGAGGCTTGGTTGTTCCGGTTTTGCGTAACTGTGAGGATATGACTTTTGCCGGGGTTGAGTCGCAAATAAGAGCGTATGGTGGCCAGGCTAAAGAGGGAAAGATTAATCTCTCTGATCTATCGGGCGGTACCTTCACGATTACCAACGGTGGCGTGTTTGGTTCACTGCTGTCGACCCCAATTATCAATCCGCCACAAAGCGCTATCCTCGGTATGCATAAAATTCAGGATCGGCCAATGGCGGTAAATGGAGAGGTTGCGATTCGACCAATGATGTATCTGGCGCTTTCTTATGATCATCGCATTGTTGATGGTAAAGAAGCGGTGCAGTTTCTAGTGACAATTAAAGACATGATCGAAGACCCGGCTCGTCTACTGTTGGATTGCTAACAGTTTGCAATGAGCCAGGATGTGATTACGCTGATGTTTTTGGTCGTTAATTGCAAGCACGCTTGAAATAAAACGCGATGGTGATTGAGTTGCCATCGAACCACTTCTATTGGAACAATAAAAATGGCTGAAAACTTTGATGTAATCGTGATTGGCGGCGGCCCGGGTGGGTATGTAGCGGCGATCAGATGTGCGCAACTTGGATTAAACACTGCGTGTATTGATGATCAGCGAAATAAGGAGGGTGCTCCTTCGCTTGGTGGAACCTGCCTGAATGTTGGATGCATTCCTTCAAAGGCGCTGCTTGACTCATCTGAGCAATTTCATCGTTTGGAGCATCAGTTTGCTGCCCATGGAATCACCGCTGACAATGTATCAATGGATGTTAGCAAGATGCAGCAGAGAAAGGACGAGATTGTGAAGAGCCTGACCGGTGGCATTGGTGTTTTGTTTAAAGCAAATAAGGTCACCTCGATCAATGGATATGGAAGGTTGATGGCAGAAAAGCATGTGGCTGTGCTCGACCCTGAGACCGGCGAGTTAAAGCAGACCATTAGCGCGCCAAATATTATTCTAGCAGCCGGGTCAAAGCCAGTAGAGCTTCCTGGTATTCCTTTTGATGGAGAATTTATTGTTGATTCTACCGGTGCACTGAATTTTGACCGGGTCCCGAAAAGACTTGGTGTCATAGGTGCCGGCGTCATTGGTCTAGAGCTTGGCAGTGTCTGGAACCGATTGGGTTCCGAGGTGATTTTATTGGAAGCAATGGACGAGTTCTTAGCTGCCGCCGATCACCAGGTGTCGAGAGAAGCTGCGCGACAATATAAAAAGCAGGGATTAGATATCCGCCTCGGTGCCATGGTGAATAGGGTTGCTTCAAAACCCAATGGCTTGGCGGTCAATTACACCCAGAAGGGTGAGGATCATGTTGTCGAGGTTGACCGAGTGGTCGTTGCGGTAGGTCGTAAGCCTGCTACAGAAGGTCTGCTGGCTCCAGATTGTGGCGTAGCGTTGGATCAGCGGGGCTTTATTGAAGTTGATAATCATTGCCTAACTGCTGAGGAGGGAGTGTGGGCAATTGGTGATGCAGTGAGAGGTCCTATGCTTGCGCACAAGAGTTCTGAAGAAGGTGTCGCGGTTGCTGAACGTATCGCTGGCGGCGTTGGGCATGTGGATTTCAATACCATTCCATGGGTCATTTACACTGCGCCAGAAATTGCCTGGGTAGGTAAGACAGAGAATGAATTAAAAGCAGAAGGTGTGCCAATCAGCACCGGCATGTTTCCGTTCGCTGCAACCGGTAGAGCAAAAGCAATGGAGGACACCGCGGGAATGGTGAAGGTTATTGCGCATGCTGAGACTGATCGAATTCTTGGCGTGCATATTATTGGTCCGCATGTTTCTGAGTTAATAGCAGAATGTGTTGTCGCGATGTCATTTCACGCGAGTTCAGAGGATCTGGCGCGGATTGTGCATGCGCATCCAACGCTGTCCGAGGCGGTACACGAATCAGCGCTGGCAGTAGAAAAGCGAGCTATTCACAAGTTTGGCTAAGCCATCATAACTACAATTAAAGTCTCAGGAGCTCACTATGCCGTTTCCTCATGAAATATTCAAAGCCTACGATATAAGAGGGATAGTCGATAAAACCCTGACCAACGAAATGGTGCAGCTGATAGGTCGCGCTTTGGGAGCGGAAGCAAAGTCGCAGGGTGTTGATACCTTTGTGATCGGTCGGGATGGACGGCTTTCAGGTTTGTCGCTTGGTGCATCTTTGGCTGAAGGAATTATGGCCAGCGGCTGCGATGTGATCGATATTGGGCAGGTGCCAACACCAACCCTGTATTTCGCGACCAAAGAATTCAAAACCGGAACGGGTGTTCAGGTAACGGGCAGTCATAACCCGCCCGAGTACAACGGGTTGAAGATGATGATCGGTGGGACGACTCTATCTGGTGAAATGATCCAGAAGATCAAGCAAAGAATTCTCGACAATGATTTCTCTGCAGGTGCTGGCAAGCTTGAACAAAGAGAAATGTTGGCGGCTTATCGCGACCGAATAATTGCGGATGTTAAGTTAGCGAGACCGCTTAAAGTGGTCATTGATTGTGGAAATGGTGTCGGAGGCACTGTGGCGACCGCGTTATTTGGCGGTATAGGCTGTGAGGTGACCGAGCTGTTTTGCGAGGTTGACGGTAATTTTCCAAACCATCACCCCGACCCCAGTCAGCTCGAAAACCTGCAAGATTTGATTGCCGAAGTAAAACGTACTGGAGCAGAGTTTGGAATGGCGTTTGATGGTGACGCAGATCGCTTGGGCGTGGTGGCAGCGGATGGATCAGTTATTTGGCCCGATCGTCAAATGCTGCTTTTCTCGAGAAGTATTCTAGAAAAAACACCAGGAGCCGAAATTATCTTTGACGTTAAGTGTTCGCAGATTTTGCCTGCGGATATAGAAGCCCACGGCGGCAAGGCGACAATGTGGAAAACAGGGCATTCTTTTATCAAATCAAAATTGAAAGAGACCGGGGCGGCCTTGGCGGGAGAGATGAGCGGTCATATTTTCTTCAATGACCGTTGGGGTGGTTTTGACGATGGTCTCTATGCCGGCGCACGATTGTGTGAATTGATTGCGGCGAGCGATCGTTCGGCTTCTGAAGTTTTTGACTCTCTTGCGAATACCATCAATACCCCGGAACTCAGGATTGATATGGAAGAAGGGGAGCACTACAGCTTGATGGATGAACTCAATCAGAATGCGTGTTTTGATGAGGGTGTAGTAAGCAAGATTGATGGTCTTCGGGTGGACTTTGAGGATGGCTTTGGGTTGATTCGACCTTCGAATACAACCCCTACTTTAATCATGCGGTTCGAATCACATACCGAGGCCGGTCTGGAGCGAATTCAAGATGCGTTTCGCCAATTACTGACCTCAACACGTAGCGACCTAACCCTGCCGTTTTAATAAACCTCTTTAGTGAGCAGGTTGGTCTCCGTCAGCCGGTCTCGATTCTCTCCGGCTTCGAAGCGTTCGGATGCGTTGGCAAAATAGTGTTTTGCTTTGGTCATTGCGTCATTAGAGTTATATAAGAGTGCCAGTACACCCTGCTGGCGATGAAACATTGCGCGCTTTGATACTTCTTCAAGGGACTGACTAGCTAGCAGTCGGAAATGCCATGCTCGACGTTTGTCGCCCTGATTCAAATAATAGTTATACAAACGTTGATAGTCTTTGGCCGTGCCGATTTGCGTGATGCTTTGTTCGTAGATTCGCTGATTCTCGGCCACTTGCTCCTGTACATTCAATAATCGCCACTGCTCAACACCGGCTGATTTAAGTTGTTCCAGGATAGATAACGACTCGGTACTCTGCCCGGAGGAAGAATACAGTCTAATCGCTTCGAGCTGGGCTTCTTCCGATTCAAATTGATTGCCGATAGATTGATATAGTTTCGCCAGTGTTTCATAGCCGCTGGCGGCGGCGTTATAACGGTTGATCGATAAACTATGCTCGATCGCATAGCGGATATTGGCTTCAGCCAGGGCAATGCGACCCTGAGAAAATTGGGTTCTGCCAATTTGTAGGGCGTCGTAAGCGTTGCCAGCGTTGCGCGCGATTTGGCGGGATTTGAGATAGGTCCGCCCCAGCTGCATATAAATGCCTGCTTTAAGCTGTTCGTTCGAATTTGTATCCAGAACATCCAATGCTTCAAATAGATAAACTTCGGCAGCGCTCAGGTTTTGCTGTTCAATCGAGACCTGACCGAGCAGCAATAGAATATTCGCCAGCTCATCGGGCTGGTCGCTATTTACAGCGTCAGCGGCAAGATTAAGTAATCGGTTCTTTAATGTGGTGAATGCGCCGTTGCGCATCAGAGTTTCAAATAGAGGGTCGACTTTAGTGGCAGACTCCGTGGTTTGCTCAAATAGCACCTGATCGAGCTTTGGGTCGACAAGAGGGGTAGTCAGTGCAGGGTGAACAATCGGGACCTGAGTTTGAGAAATCGTAATATTAGTGGGCGGGTGTAAACTCGACCGGAGTTCGAATAAACCGACCAGCACAACAGCCAACAGGCCCACCAGTGTGATGCGAGAATTTTCAGGGAGATTTCGGTACCAATGCAGCATATAGCTCGTGGAGTGATATCCTTCGACTAAGTCTAACCGAAGCATCGGGATCGGGTGAACCTGAATTTGACACGGTGAGATTAAAGTTCTCAGGTGAGATCTTTCGACCGTTTCGAAGAACTTGTATGTGTTTTTGAAGAAATTATCGGATTTTAGCGACAGTTTATCTTGAAATATGAATAAATCACCCCATATCTAAAGAAATAAATCGAGGAGTTAAACAATGTTGGAATTAATAGGTGGTTCATCGATCGCGGTGATCATATTAGTTATTCTCGCGGTACTTACCGTAATGAAATCGGTGGTTACCGTGCGACAGGGTTACGAATATACCGTCGAGAGGTTTGGTCGATTTACCCGAACAATGCGTCCCGGTATTCACTTTCTTATACCTTATATCGATTCCATTGGTGCAAAGGTAAACGTGATGGAGAGGGTATTGGAGGTGCCATCACAGGAAGTCATTACCAAAGATAACGCTGTGGTTGGCGTCGATGGCGTGGTGTTCTTTCAGGTGCTGGATGCGGCAAAGGCGAGCTATGAGGTCAATAATTTAGAGAATGCGGTATTAAATCTTACGATGACCAATGTAAGAACCGTGCTTGGTTCCATGGATCTGGATGAATCACTATCAAAGCGTGATGCAATTAATGCAGCACTATTGAGCGTAGTCGATACCGCTACTACGCCATGGGGAATAAAGGTAACGCGCATCGAAATCAAAGATATTACGCCTCCGCAAGATCTCGTTGATTCCATGGCGAATCAGATGAAAGCGGAGCGCGACAAGCGGGCAGAAATCCTGGTCGCTGAGGGTGCAAGGCAGTCAGAAGTTTTGCGTGCCGAGGGTAACAAACAGGCGGCAATTCTTGAAGCAGAAGGTGAGAAAGAAGCGGCATTCAGGAACGCTGAAGCCAGAGAGCGTGAGGCGGAAGCTGAGGCCAATGCGACTCGCATGGTGTCTGATGCAATTTCGGCAGGAAATACTCAGGCGATAAACTACTTTGTCGCGCAAAAATATGTGGATGCGTTGAAGGATATTGCAGCAGCGGACAACCAAAAAGTGATGTTCCTGCCGCTAGAGGCAACCAGTCTGCTTGGGTCACTGGGTGGTATTGGCGAAATTGCTAAAGAGACATTTAAATCAGGTGGAGACAAGAATTCTTAGATGGTGCAGGTGCTCTACACATATTGGAGGTTAGAATGATTGATATTTTTGCGATGAACCACTGGAGTTGGTTGATTCTGGGGCTGGCATTGCTGGTTCTCGAGCTCACCGCGCCGTTTATGTTCTTTTTGTGGCTCGGTATATCCGCGATCGTTACCGCGCTGGTATTGTTCTTTGTGCCGGAGATGTCTTGGGAGTTTCAGTTTTTAATATTCTCGGTACTATCAATTGTCAGCGTAGTCGCTTCGCGTAAATACTTTGCAAAAAATCCGTTGACCTCCGAGCTACCAAAATTAAATCGTCGAGAGCAGCAGTATGTTGGTCGGGTGTTTACTTTGATTGAGCCTATTACCAACGGATACGGCAAGATTTCAGTTGATGACAGTCAGTGGCGGGTTAAGGGGCCTAAATTAGCAGAAGGGCAGCAGGTGAAAGTCGTTTCAGCGGATGGAGGGATTTTTGAGGTGGAGCCCGTCGTCCAACCCTGATTAGAGAGAGTTTGTGTCAAATACCATTGAGCTAGTTGCTGGCGGCGCGCGTAGCGGAAAAAGTAGCTACGCTCTGCGACAAGCTGAGGGTCTCTCCGGGACCCATCTGTTTGTCGCAACTGCGACCAGTGAGGACAATGCAATGGCGGAGAGAATCTCCCGCCATCAAAAGGAACGAGGAAATAGCTGGGAGCTGGTAGAAGAACCTTTGATCTTATCTTCTGTGCTGGAAAAAGCCGAAGCAAAGCACGTTGTTTTGATTGACTGTCTTACTCTCTGGATCACAAATTGGTTATCCAGTGACCACGCATCTGACTGGAAAAGTGAGAAGCAGGCATTTATTACTGCATTGACGGCAACAGAAGCGGATGTTTTTCTAGTGACCAATGAAGTCGGTATGGGGGTGGTTCCTATGGGCCAGTTAACCAGAGACTTTGTCGATGAAGCCGGGTGGTTGCACCAAGAATTAGCTGCGATAGCGAGTGTGGTGACGATGGTGAATTTTGGAATTGATACGCAAATAAAAGGTGTCAAAAAATAGCAACCGACTTTTGAAATACAAATGACAGAGTTATTTGACGTAAATAAAAAAACGGTCCTGATCACCGGAGCTTCTTCAGGAATTGGCGCCCATATGGCGGCGACGTTTGCGGCTAATGGAAGCAATGTTGTGCTCGCTGCGAGACGACGAGAGAAGCTGCATGCTGTGGCCAACGACATAATTGCTTCGAAGAAGGTAGATAAGGAACGATTGTTGGTGGTTGAAATGGATATCAATGATCGAATCGCGGTAGAGAAAGCGGTGGCCGTGGCGGTAGAGCACTTTGGTGAGATCAATGTGCTCATTAATAATGCGGGAATCGCGAAACCTGTTCGACTATTGGAAATGACAGAAGATCAGTGGCAGTCGGTTATGGATACGAATCTCAGTGCGGTTTGGCGGGTGGGGCAGGTAGTTGCGCGCCTGATGGAGAAGCAAAAAGGAGGGGGGGCGATTATAAATATCGCTTCCGTTCTCGGGTTTGCCTCTCAACGTAAGAACGCGAGTTATGGAGCCGCCAAATCCGCAGTGATACATCTCACCAAGTCGATGGCCCTAGAGTGGGGGCGCAAGAAGATACGGGTAAATGCAATTGCACCTGGGTATTTTCTCACCGATATTAACCGCGAGTTCTTAAGTAGTGCGCAAGGTCGGCAGTATATCGAGAGCCTTTTTCCAGGAAGGCCAGGGGAATTGTCGGAATTAGATGGTCCCATTTTGTTGCTGGCGAGTAATGCAGGCAGCTATATCAACGGCAGCGTTTTAACGGTAGATGGTGGTACTCTTTTGGCTGGGGTATAGCGTACATAATTCGATATTCAAATATGTCGTTTGGTGTAGTCGCTAGCTACCAAATCTATTATGATCAAACGCAGTCTACCGCGTGCTGATCCTCATTCGTGTTTAACATCTTAGTTGCCTTTTTTGCCGCTGCGCTCGGCGTTGGGTTCTGGTTAGACAATGCGATTTTGCACCCAATTCTCCAGTTCTGGTGGCTGTTACTGGTAGCGGCATTTTTGCTACTCTGTATTCAGCTTCCTGAATCCCGCCATCGATTTATCCAACCGCCCCTGATCGTGGCCACAACCGGGGTGCTCGCCCTGTTATCAATTTGGCTCTTAGATGATGTGATGACGATCTATGTTGTTGGGGCTATTTTTGTGACTGCCGCGGGAGTAGGAAATTACACTGCGACCTACCCGGGAACTGGGTTCAATCAAGTCATCGATAAGCCGCTGATGATTTTGATCGCGATTACGCTGGTTATCCTGCCAGTCTCTGTAAATCGAATACTTGTCAAGTTACCTAATCTCTCCGCCGGTACTTCCATTACATTGCTGGAAAATAAAGAGGCAATAGCAGATCTGGACGCCCGATTTTACAATCGGATTAACGATAAGCTGGAAATTGAGGTCTATCTGGGCAGTCAATTTTATATAGATCAACCTCACGAAGTACCGCTGCTAAAAATAGAGACAGGTATCAATAAAGTCGTGGTTCGACTGTTGTCGATAAGCTATGAACATAGATTGGCCTATGTTGATTTACCGTTATTTGAGCTAAAAGAAGAGCGTTTGCTCGATCTTCAGCTTGTCAGTGACAGCGCTCCTGTAGAAATGGAGATCGATCGGATTTTCTTGTTGATGAGTGGATTTAAAGTCGGCGACCCCGTTCTGCTTCAATTGCCGCATATGGATAGTCACGAAGTGTCGTTGGGTAATCGTCTGTTGATTGTAGTTTTTCGATTGCTTCTTTGGGCCATAGTTTGTTTTTCAGTTGTGGTCTGGTTCCCTCGAGAACGCATCGAAATAAGGCTGACACATGGCGCATAAATCGATCATACGACAGTGGTATTGGCATGCACTGATAAGCCTCGCCTTTGTTGTCTTAATGACGCTGTTTTTCAGCGGTAAATATCCTGCATGGTTACATTATTCTTATCGCGGCGTCAGCCTGACCCACGAGATGAGCTATGGAGTCTGGTGGTCAGCGATTGGCCTGTTTATTGCAGGGATTATTTTCGCCCAAGTCGCATTGCTTTCAAAACAACAGTATCTCCCAGCCTGGCCTTGGTACATTTTATCCGTGGCAATGGTCGCACTGTGTTTTGATGAGATTGGATCATTGCATGAAACTGTAGCGAGGTTTGCGGGCTGGCAGGGTCTGCTGCCGTTCGCGATGATTTTTGGTATTGGCTTTTTAATAGCCTTAACCAGCCTCTTCAAAAGAAAAGCCATGCGCGGAGTTGTCGCGTTAATCATGATTGGCATCGGTATTTTTGCGCTGGTGGCGGGACTGGAATTCATCGAGCATGACCCCAATTTTCTGCATCATTTTTGGCGGCGTTTTCGCCTGGTTGGAGAAGAGACCAGCGAATTAGTTGCGATAGGAATTCTGATCACTGCAGGTTTAACTGCAATGAAGCGAACCGGGGACACAAATTGCTCTTTTCTTAATGCAACCTGTGTTGTCGAGAGACTGTATCAGGCGCCGATGCTGATATTTGTGCTGTTTGTTCTGCAAGTGATATTGACTCTGGTGTTAATCGTACCAAACTATACTTTTTTCCCTGAAGGCAATCCTTCCGCGTTGTTTCCTGTTTGTCTTTTCTTTTGTCTTGGGATTTTAGCTCGGCAAGAAATACAGCAAGGCCATCAGACGGGCTTTTGGCGATTCCAGACGGTATTGTTTTTTGCCGCATCCGTGATGCAAATGTATAACTTCAATACCTATCTCAACAATCTTTTTCTTGTTGACATTCCATTGTTTGTGAGAGCACCATTTTCCTGGATGATTGCCGTGGTGCCATATTTATCGCTGGCTTTGCTAGCACGGGCAAAAGGCGAAATAAAATTCACAGAAATCCTCAAATACCTGTGTGCTTTTTTCTTGTTTGCCCTGGTTGTCGTATCTGAAATGCGATTAAGGTTT
>CALKKV010000049.1 GCA_937992195.1 uncultured Gammaproteobacteria bacterium
AATCCTTGATTTCGTTTTTTCAAGTTACGTCTTTCCAGGCTTATCGCAATTTCTGAATTATCAGTCAAAAGTATTGTAACAATAAGGAATACTCGATCCCTCAGTTCCATACAGAAGCATTAAAAACTGAGGCAGAGTGAAACGCGACCTTTTGTCCTTGGTTTGGTTTCATGAGCTCGTGCTGTAATTTTATCGATATCTCTCTTAGTCTGCCTTTCGCAGCCAAACAGTAAGTTGCATACCAGATTTTCTCACTTTCATCCAGGTTCTTAATAATGGATGGAACATCTTTGGAACATGGCGAATTGATGCCACGTCAATGTAGTGGTATTCGACTTTATAATCGTTCATTTCACCATTGATTCTGAAACTATCTAAAGTAAAAGAATATAAATGGTATGGTGGATGCATTGGACTCAAGTTTGTAACAAAGTTAGTGCTTCTAGCTAGAAAATAAAGGTTCAGAAAAGAAGGCATAAGGTGATTGGATGATGGCACCTCAATTTGAATTACACCTCCAGGAACGAGCCATTTCATAGCTTTTTGGATACAACTAGAGGGATCATACAAATGTTCGAGGACGGAGCCAAAAGAAATAAAATCAAAAAAATTATCCTCAAATTTTGCTTCTTCGACTGATGTATGTTGTAACCTATTTTCAGGTAGCCCAGTAAGTTCGCGAGCTTTGTTTAAGAAATGCTTCGAAGGCTCTATTCCCCAAACTTCAAAGCCAGCATTCTTCATGGCGACAACTGCTTTACCGATGCCTAAGCCAATATCAAGGGCTTTCATACCATTATTGAACGACAGCAGTCGTTTAGCATCATTTATTTGCCGACTGAAGTAGTGAGTATCTTTTTCAAAATAGCTGTTGTTTTTCCAGTACTCGTCTGGCGGTATTCCGTAATGATCTGAAATGTCATTTGGGATTGGCATCGGCTGCGGAAAATTTAGACCACAGTTTCGACACTTACAAATCGACACAGCGATTCCTGTTTTGCTTCTAGGATTTTTACCTTGACTTTGATTGAGCCGCATTCCCAATACTTTCGCTGTGCTTGCGTCTTGTGTACACATATTGCAAGCATCGACTTGGTGGAAATGATACGTCTTAGGCTGTATTGAAATTAATTGACTAACCATATTTAACTTGCCTCTTAACTACAAATACAGGCACTGACGCTTTGCTGCGCAGGGCAATACGAACACCGCGGGAAGTATTCGCAATGCAAAAACTTATCATACGCTTCTTTTAGATGGTTTATCGCCAAGGCTTATCGCAAGCCGGTTCAAGCCGTTCATTATCGACACAACGAAAGTTAAATCAACAACTTCAGCTTCAGTAAAGTACTTTAGAAGCACTTCCAGCTCTTTGTTTGAATTTGAAACTAACGAAATATTGGTAACACACTCAGCCCAATTTAATGCAGCCATTTCATGGCTGCTGAATAGAGAGCTTTCCTTCCATACTGACAAACAATCTAGTTTTTGTTGATCTTCACCAAGCTTTCTTGCCTCAGTAGTATGAAGATCTACGCAGTATGCGCAACCATTGATTTGTGATACACGAATTTCGATTAAAGCTTTTATTTTCGGATCAATTAAATTTAAATGTTTCTTTGTGGAGAGTAATAGATCTAAAGCTTGCTGATTGATTTCTGAATAGTTTACTGACATTGGTATTATCCCATTTACTCTTACCTAGAAAAATGCATTAACGCGTAATCGGGATAGTGAGACGCTTCGCAACGTCTCTCCTCCCACACCAATAGGCATACCGAGCACGTACCATGACGGTTGAAGTTAAACTTCTTCATCGTGAGATCAGTTTCGGAAACCCTAAGTCTCTAAAGTAACTGTTTGGTAAACATCGGGCAAGCCCGGGGCTCGCACTCAGTCTCTAAGGGTCGTACGCTGACTTCGCCGTATTCCACACAAGTTGTCGATTGACTCCTCGGCGGCTCAATTGGTCATAGCCTCTCTGGCCCCATTGCTTCCATACATAACACCGTAATTTTTGTCGAATCCATTTATCCAGATCTCGCAGAGGCTCATTGCCTCGCTAATGTCGAAATAAGCTTTCCCACCAAGCAGGGATTTCTTTAGCTCCACGGTGACCTGTTTTATTCGATGGCCTCGGGTTTGGATTCAGTGCCGTCAATCGTCACCGTTTCATCCTCTGTCAAAAACAGGCACAACCCCTACTGGCATTGCTCGATAGATACACTTCGATCTCGCCTCTGACACAACCGCTCCCCTTAACTTGTTTGGGTCTTCGGGGTGTGGCACGACACAATCTACTATGCCCGCTGCTGACTTCTGTCATACGATCAGATCGGATCTCTCCGACCTCAGTGCATCCAGCACATAAGACAGACCTCCCGGGGTAAGACGCTTTACTTTCCTCGCGTAGACGGGCTATTTATAAAACGTACTCCAACCGTGAATGGAAGACTTCGTGGTCACGTGTCCACTCGTCTCGAATACGTCACACCTAATATTGTGTTCTTATGCATCGACCCGCGATTTTGCGTTGGAGTTCCTTCAGACACCGTCTCACGATGACGCTCTTGCCCTTTGGCTAACCTTCGTCTTCATATAAACCTGGTATAAGGACTTATAACCTATTCGTAAAGTGCTATACCCGGCACACATGCCTTACAAATCGAACGACAATTCGCCGGTCGATTTCTGTTACTTTTTATGTCTTTAAAGTCCATAGTAGTGCCTATAAGAAATATTTGATGTAAGCAGAACTAGTATAAAAACAACATTTACCCCTGTAATTATATAGGGGTCTTTGTGTGCTAAATGCGCAATAATCGCAGTTAAGAAAAATAGTGCCGCACCTGCATAAGCCCACTCTTTAAACTGACCAGACACAAAAGGAATAATCAATACTAACGCTGCTGCTATTTTTAGTATTGCTAGTTGAACTCTAAAAAAATCAGGAAAGCCCAACTCTCGCACACCAATGATAGTAGGCGTATGAAATATATAGCTAACTGAACTTAAAGTCAGCACTAAACATAGCGTTGCTGTGGATACCCAATAAATCATATTAATATAAAACTCACGTCTATCGAATAGAACCCGTATCGCTAATTCAAATGGCGGAGTAGCCGTCCATTTTTCGAATTCTTGTATGACAACTAATAGTTAATTTTTTCTCCGGCACTAATTATTTTACTTTGTATTTAGTTGAATCTCTTGTAGGTTGATCATTTCTATTTACTCATGGATCAACCTCATGGAAGATGTTCTCAATCTCGGTCAAACTCGATCTGTTCGGTTTTTAGATCAATTTCGCTTACATGTTCGAACCAACGGGCTGTCTCCCAGAACCGAATCTGCATACGTTTACTGGGCAAAGCGATATATTCGTTTTCACCGACTTCAGCATCCGGAAAAAATGCCAGAACAACATGTCGAAAGTTTTCTGGGCAATCTTGCAACCCATAGAAATGTCTCTCCCGCTACGCAACGGCTTGCTCTTAACGCTTTGATTTTTCTATATCATTGCTTTTTCAATAGGCCGTTTGATGAACTGGTATTTAATTATGCTTCCAACCTACAAAGCTTCCTGTTGTTCTTTCTCCAGGGGAGGTTAAATTGCTTCTCGGTTCTTTAAAAGGAGTAGATCGTTTAGGCGAATCTGGAAATAACTAAGCTAAAAAAGCTTGAGGAATCAGCTCTACAAAAATAGAGAGCAGTTACGAACGACTATCCATTGCCTTTAAAATAATGGATTGATCAATTTCTCCGACTAGCTCACCGGTTTCATCAACCACGGCTAACGGTCCTTTGGATTGGGTCACCAGGTCAATCAGGGAATCTAACTTGTCAGTGGTAGAACATCGCTCTACTCCACTACCTTTCACTTTTTCTGATGCCTCGCGCATTACTTTACCTACGCTGAGAACTTTGTAACGCGGCACATCTTCGGTGAACTCACGCACATAGTCGTCCACTGGATTGGCGACGATATCTTCGGGGGTTCCGATCTGCACGACGGCGCCGTCTTTCATAATCGCAATATGATCACCCATCTTAATGGCTTCAAGAAAATCATGGGTGATAAAGATCATGGTCTTTTGCAGTTCATTCTGAATACTAATTAGCTCGTCCTGCATTTCTCGCCGAATCAACGGATCAAGTGCGCTGAACGGCTCGTCAAAAATCAGGATCTCGGGGTCCACCGCCAGTGCCCGGGCAAGGCCCACGCGCTGTTGCATACCGCCGGAGAGTTCGCGTGGATAGTGATCGCCCCAACCGTGTAAACCGACCATATCCAACACCTCGGTGGCTTTGACCATGCGTTCTTTTTTATCCATACCGCGCACTTCGAGCCCAAAGATAATATTATCGATCACTTTGCGATGAGGGAATAACCCGAAATGCTGGAATACCATACTCATTCTAAAACGACGCAGCTCGGTTAACTGGGCGTCGTTGAAATTCATTATATCTTCGCCATCGATTATGACTTCTCCAGCGGTGGGTTCGATCAAGCGGGATATACAGCGGACCAAAGTTGATTTGCCACTCCCCGATAGACCCATAACTACAAAAGTCTCACCTTGGTTGATTTCAAAGGAGACATCGTTGACACCAATAACGTGATTGGTTTGCTCTTGTACTTCCGCGCGGGTCAGAGAACGATCGAGATTTTCGAGGGTGCGTTCAGGGTAAGTGCCAAATATCTTCCAAATATTATTACAGACAATTTTGGTTACTTCGGACATTATTTATAGTTTTATTGGCGCACGTCAGGATTCGGAGCATCTTAGCGGCAAGATCAGTTCGCTGCAAACCGGATCCCGCATTCCCTCATGTATCGGGCAGCTCAACTATTTAGTATAGTGTACGAAACTGATTAGCTGTATCCGCGAACAAAAATCCGTTCAGCAGTTTAGCGCGTATTAATACATACTTATCCCATACACTAGAATAATGACAATAGATGGTTAGTATCTGATTTATGAGTTTAGCGATACAGCAAGAGCGCAGCCCCGGCTGGATGAGTTTTATCTGGCAGGCCCATCGCGGATGGTTTATGACATTTGCTATGTTTGCAGTCTCATTGATCGTCTGGAAGATCCATGGTACCGAAACGGCGTTTCCACAAAGCTGGGTTGAAGCCTTTCCATTCGCCGAAAAATTCAAGGAATTTGATCGCTGGGCACGACCGATCATTCAACCCACAACCCGCGCAATTGGCGCTGGAGTGACCTGGTTCTATGAAATTGTGGTGGATTTTCTGATTTTCACCCAGTGGCAAATCATATTTTTGATTCTGGTGTTACCGGCATTTGCCTACGGTGGATTGCGTTTGGGATTGCTTGCCGTATGCGCGCTTAGCACCTGGCTGGTGCTGGATCTGTGGGATGAATCCATGGAGACGCTGGGGCTGATGACCATCTCCATTGTGATTTCCATCATCATTGGCGTATTGCTAGGAATATGCGCTTCGCAAAACGATCGCTTTGAAACTATTCTTAAGCCGATCCTCGATACCATGCAAACAATGCCGGCCTTCATTTATTTGATCCCGGCGTTCTTCCTATTCGGTCTCGGTGCGCCTGGGGCAATTCTTGCAACAGTAATTTATGCGTTACCGCCCATTGTTCGTCTGACCAGTCTCGGTATTCGACAAGTTCCTGCCGGTATCGACGAAGCCGCAACTTCATTTGGCGCGACGCGTTTGCAATCTCTGATCAAGGTCAAGATCCCGTTGGCGATGCCATCAATAAAATTGGGCGTCAACCAAACAGTGATGATGGCATTAGGCCTTGTAGTGTTGGCAACTTTTATCGCAGCACCCGGGCTTGGCGATACCGTGTTAAGCGGAATGCAGCGACTGAACGTTGGTAAGGCACTCGAAGGTGGGCTTGCCATTGTATTAATGGCAATCGTACTTGATCGGGTGTTTTATTCGATTGGCCATGTGGATCAAACCAGCAATAACAAGCACGACCACCGTTTCCGACTATTTCCACAGGCACTAGAAAACTTCAAACCGATTCTCTATATCGAATATGGAATTGATTGGGTTTGGCGACAAATTGCAAACGCCGGGCGCTTCGTGGCTCACTCTGTGTCCAAACCTGTTTGTTTTCTGGTAGCACAGTTCGATGCAGCATTTGCAGTAAAGCTGCGCGAACTATTATTGCGCCGCAGTTTCCTGATAGCGAGTTTGGTGTTGATTGCGGTGCTCATGTTACTTCACACGTATTTCGATATTTTTAATAACTTTCCACGGGAATGGAAACACCGCTTTCGCACGCCAGTTAATCAGTACATGGACGAACTGGTAACCAACAAGGTGTTCTATGCGATAACCACTGCGATAAAGGAGGCTTTGTATTACGGTCTGATTAATCCATTAAACATGTTCCTTAAAGGCTTACCCTGGTGGTACACCACTGCGATTTTTGCAGGGGTCGCCTGGTTGATCGGTGGACGGGCGCTGGCGATTGGAACCTTGTTCGGTTTTTTGTTTATCGGCGCCATCGACTTATGGTCTTTCAGCATGATTACCCTGTCGACAGTGACGGTATCGGTTTTCATATGTTTTCTCATCGGTGTACCACTTGGTGTACTGGCTGCATACAACCGAACAGCCGATGCCATTATTAAACCCATACTCGATACCATGCAGACGATGCCGGTTTTCGTCTACCTCGTTCCCGTCATCATGCTGTTTGGCGCAGGGCAAATTCCAGCGGTTATTGCAACAGTTGTTTATGCGCTGCCGCCGCTTGTGCGCTGTACTGCACTCGGTATCAGCGAATTACCTGAACAGATCAACGAGGTATCGAGCTCATTCGGGGCCACAATGACGCAAACCTTAATGAAGGTTAAAGTGCCGATGGCGGTTCCGGCGCTTACACTGGGTATCAACCAAGGCATTATGATGGCCCTGGCAATGGAAGTCGTGACGCCATTGATCGGCGGCAAAGGACTCGGACAGGAAGTATTTACCGGAATGAGCTTAGCGCATATCGGCCGCACCTTGCAGGCCGGCATCGGAATTGTCGTGCTGGCAATTATCCTCGATCGCATCTCCTATGCCTGGAGCAGAAGCCAGCGCGAGGCATTAGGCACTAACTGATCACTAGACCAGAATGGCGCTCGACAGACTGAGAGGCCTGAAGTATTATAAATTTGCTCCGCCAAAGAGCGGAAACTACCAATCTAAAAAGAGAATAAAATTATGCGAAGAGAGTTAAATTTGGCAGTACTAAGTGCTGCTATTGGTCTCAGCTTAAGTGCCGTACCCTCAGTTCATGCCGCGAATAGCGTAACCGCCGTTGACCTCGACTGGACCGGTGCGGTTGTAACCTGCAGAACCATCCAGTACGTCCTCGAAAATGAGATGGACTATAAAGTTAAGACCGTGTCGATGCCGGGCGGTGCCGGCGCATGGGAAGCGGTTCGCGCTGGCGATGTCGACTACTATTGTGAAACCTGGCCGTCTTATAACCCGGTGAAGTCAGAATACCTAACCGAATATGGTGGCGACGGATCACTTAGCATTGTCGCTGACACCGGCATTGTTGGCAGCAGTGGTTATTACGTACCGCGTTATATGGTCGAAGGCGATAGCGAGCGCGGAATCGAAGCGACTGCACCAGATCTTAAAAGTTATACCGACTTGAACAAATACAAAGATCTGTTCAAGAGTCTTGAGTCGGGCGACCGCGGTACTGTCATCGCCTGTCCCGTCGTCGCATGGGAATGTGAAGACCAAAAGCGAATGGATTTACTGGAAGTAGATTTTCATGCGCAAATCATGGGATCTGAAACTGCTCACTGGGCTGAGATGCAAGCCAAGTACAAACGCGGCGAACCTTTTTTTGCTTATGCCTGGGCACCGCACTGGATTCATGCAGCACTCGATATGGTTGAAATTGAAATGCCGGTTTATGATGAAGCGAAATGGCCAGCAACGACCTGGGCTCAGGACGTGACTTTTAAATTCGCCAATCCAAAGTTTATGGAAGAAAACCCTGACGTTGTTAAACTGCTTGAGAAGCATCGTTTAACCAATTCCCAGCAAGCGACCATGATTTATGAGATCGATGTCAACAAACGTGATACTGATGAAGTTGTGGAAGAGTGGATGGCAGCAAACGAAAGCGTCTGGCGTACCTGGTTACCTTAACCATAGCTTTTCAAAGCACGTAACTAAAAACAGGCTCCCAAGGGAGCCTGTTTTTTTGTTCAGTCAAAAATCGTTAGTTGGAATACAGCTTGCAAAATACACAGACTAGTCTAAATCGCCTGCCCAAACAGGTGGCCGATAGCTATGCCATTTGAAGTGTTCTTCTAAATCACTTGCGACCTGAAGAATCAAATGATCCTGACAAGGATGACCGGCTAATTGCACCGCACAGGGATGGTCACCAGATTTAAGTTGTATCGGTATTGAAGCCGCAGGTTGACCGGTGACATTACAGATATAGGCGAATGGTGCAAAGGCATGACCTGTTTCGCCCCAGGTTTCGAAACTGAAATTTTCGGTACGACTATCCATCGAGCCAACTGGAATCGGATCACTTCCAAGAGCGGGGGTCAGAAGCATGTCCATTCCATCCATTGAATGCATCAGCTTAGTGCTGGCTTCGTGCGCGCCCTGACGTGCACGATATAAATCCATTGCGCTAAGCGTCGCCACGCGCGCTCTTAAAAAATGGGTGAGTGCTTCCAACTCATGATTCTCTGGCTCTCGACCGATCTCGGCAATTCTGTTGTCGATCTCATGCACGATATCAACCATCCAGAGGTCTTCCATCCAGCTGCCAAGACCAAGACCATCTGGATAGCTATACTCAAGCAGGGTATGTCCCATATCTTCTAAGACCCCACTCACCCGATCGACTGACTCAGCCTGCGCGCCTGCAGTTGTGAATCCATAGGGCGTCGACTTACAAACCCCAATACGTAACTTGGGCGTTGGTTGGCCAAGGGCGGCAAGATACGAATCTACTCTTGGTACCACTTGATATCGGCTTCCGGTTACAGGGCCAGTGGTGCAATCCAGTGCCGCGGCGCTATCGCGCACAGAGCGCGTCAATACATGGTCAGAGTTAAAGCCATTAGAGATTTCCATATAGTAAGGTGCAACACTGTTTAATCCGGTGGTTGGTTTTAATCCAAACAACCCGCAGCAGGCCGAGGGTATGCGAATCGAACCGCCAAGGTCAGTTCCATGCGCCAATGGCACCATACCCGAAGCAACCGCCGCAGCGGCACCCCCGGAACTGCCGCCGGTTGTTAGCGCCGCGTTCCACGGGTTTAATGTGACGCCACGAAAAGTAGGTTCACAAACAAAGTCTTCTGCGAACTCGGGTGTATTGGTCTTACCAAGTACGATCAATCCTGCCTTCCGCCATCGCGTAACCAGCTCACTATCAGGTTTGGGACTCGCGCCATCAAAAAACCGACAAGAAAAAGTCGTCGGCATGTCGTGACTAAACTGATTGACGTCTTTTAATAAAAACGGCGCGCCTGCTATCGGCGAATCAGGCAGTTTGTTACGTGCGGTTTTCCGCGCGTTTTCATGACTCGTCATCACCACCGCGTTAAGCTCGGGGTTCAATCGCTCCGAAACTTCAATTGCTTTTTCGGTGACTTCCTCAGCAGAAAGATCTCCATTTTTTATTGCGGAGGATAATCCAACAGCATCAAAATCAGCATAGTCACTAAAATTCATTGGCATAGTGTTCCGGTGGATTGCAGTAAGTCCAGTATTGAGCAGTTCTTCATGAACAGTCAATAGCAGCACTCTTGTTTCAGTTTTATCGCTATTTATCGGCAATGACTGCATAAAAATGATCAGCCACTTATCATTTCATCTAAAATCACTTATGTCTCAGTTCGAATATCTAAAACAGTTGTGACCAAAAGAGGTGTAAATTAATGAGCGAAGATACCCATCAAGAATACGACGACGGCCTGGTAGCCGTTCTTGAAGCTGTTTGGGGGGAAGGCTTTATGTCACCGGGCGGCACCGACGAGGTTGACCGCTATCTCCACGATATAGATCTCAATGGTTTGTCTGTGCTAGATATCGGTTGCGGCCTTGGTGGCGTAGATATCCATATGGTTCTACAACATAAGGTAAGAAAAATTGTCGGCGTCGATATCGAACCTGAGTTGATTCCGCGTTGCAAGCGTCTCGCACAAAAATACAACGTGGTTGAGCAAACTGAGTTCTTATGTGTTGAGCCTGGAACGCTACCTTTTACAGATGCCAGTTTTGATATGGTGACCAGTAAAGACTCTATTATTCATATCGCTGATAAACACACGTTGGCCAACGATATTTTTCGTTTGCTAAAACCAGGCGGATGGTTTGCTGCCAGCGATTGGCTTGCGGGTTATGAAGATAGGCCATCACCAGAAATGAAAGATTACCTTGTTGCCGAGGCACTTGATTTCGGACTCGCTTCCGCAGACGGCTATCGTAAGGCACTTAACGCCGCAGGATTTATAGATATCGAAGTCGTCGATCGCAACGAATGGTATTGTGCTGAAGCGCGTCGCGAACGCGATCAGATGCGCGGCGCTTTATTTGACGGTCTGGCAAATCAGGTTGGTAAAGAGTTTATGGAACACGAGATCGGCGTTTGGGAGAAAATGATTGTTGCTCTGGATCAAGGGCAACTGCGGCCTACGCATCTGCGTGGAAGAAAACCTGTTTAAATATTTTCCGCAACTAATGTGGGCGTAGTTAGCCTCCAAGCGCCAAATCATAAGTTACTGTTTTAAACGGCACGCCATCCGGGTCTATCTTGGCATCAAGTTCGCGCGCATAGCGATGGCCTTCATAAACTGCTGCCGCAATAGTGGCGGGACCGTAACAATCGCCGATACGGCGAATGGATTTTATGTTGGCGTCTTCCACTCGCGCATTTAACGTATCAAGGGATTCATACAGTTGATCATTAGGAAGACGCATGGTAACCGGGACAAGTGTCCCGCTTCGCTCTAACTGCTCGCCGGTCACTAAATTAACCAGCTTAATAACGCTATCACCAACTGCACTCACACAATGACGCGGTAAAATTTCCACACCAAGATCCAATAACCGCTTTTCAATATGCCCCTGCTCCAGGGTGTATTCGGTCCAGCTACCAACACACAACCCGGGTGTCACCAGCGTTACCTGATAGCCTTCCCCAGCAAGCAGGTCTGCCATCACGCTACCCATGTAATAGTGATCATCATCGAACACAACGACCGAACCCTTTGGCGGGCGCCTGCCATCCATAATGTCGTCGGGACTGAACGAACGCTCGGCATTCGCTCCCGTTAGAGGTTCACGTACCGCACGGCCAACACCATCACGACGCCAGATTGACCCTGTTGCAAGCGCAATATGATCGGCACCGAATTCAAGAATGTCGTCAGCGCCCAGCTCACTTTCAAAGTACATCTGCACGTTATCCATTGCCGCTATCTGGCCTAGTCGATAGTCGCGTACGCGTGCCCAGGCATTGAGACTTGGCAACGCGCTTTCACGCGTTACGCGACCGCCTGCCTCCTTGCGCGATTCAGCCAACGTCACTTTATACCCACGTTTACCTAAAGCATGGGCAGCTTCCAGACCGGCCGGCCCGGCACCAACAACCAGAACATGGGAATCAGAAGCTTTAGGCGTTACCTGCTCCGGATGCCAACCCTTTCTCCATTCTTCACCAAATGTCGGGTTTTGCGTACAGCGACTAGGAGCAGAGAGATTGCTCCACGCGGCGCAAATATTGCAACCGATACACTCGCGAATATCTTCTAGCCTGCCCTCTTCGATTTTTTTGGGCAGGAACGGATCGGCGATCGAAGGCCTTGCCGCCCCGATCATATCGACAATGCCGCGACGTATCGCTGACACCATGGCGTCTGGCGAGGTGTAACGTCCGACGGTCGCGACGGGTTTAGATGTGACCTGTTTAACAAAGGCTACGTAATCTTCCTGATAGCCCTCAACCGCAAAACGCGAGGTCATGGAATCGTTATCCCAGTTACTGACATTGACATCCCACAAATCGGGTAACTCTGCCATCATCTCGATGGCATCACGCCCTTCGTGCTGCCATTCAAGACCATCGGCTCCCATCATTTCATCCACTGCAAAACGCGCGATCACGCCCATGCAATCGCCAACGGCATCCAGGGTATCTTCCAGTATCTCGCGATAGAACCGCAGCCGGTTCTCCAGGCTGCCTCCATATTCGTCAGTACGCTGATTGTGACGGCTGGAAAGAAAGTGCGATGGCATAGCACCATCATGGCCGGCATAGACAACGACCATATCAAACCCTGCCTGCTTTGCTCGCAAGGCCGCCTTACGATGTCGGCGCCGATAGTCCTGAATGTCTTTGAGATCCATAGCGCGGGCCTGCACCGGGTGGTTATGCCAGGTAACGGGACGATGAGCAGGACCGATGGGCACTTCACGACTGTAAAGGTTACCGGTGTCCTGGCCATTGTGAACCAACTCGACCGCGGCAAGGCCGCCGTGTTGATGCACTGCATTACACATGCCCGCAAGGTACGAAATATCCTGATCGGCCCATAATTTCGTTTCGGTAAACGGCGTAACATCGGCGGAGGGATGAAAATCACATTGTTCCGTAGCAACGATTGCCCAGCCACCCTCCGCTTTCATCCCGCGCATGGCAATCATGCTATCGGGATACAAACGACCCATGCCATTGCAATGCGGCACCTGGTAAAAGCGGTTCTTTGCTGTCACCGGACCGATCTTGATTGGCTCAAACAGAATGTCGAACCTGGAGTCTCTCGTCATGGCCTCACAGATTTAAAAAGGAACAAGTAAAGTTCTCATTATAAGTCTAGCAACCGGTATTCAGGAGATCGAATGGCTAAATAACCAGCTGCTACACCCTGCAAGTTGTCGTTGTTCAGGCTAAAGCCTGAGAAAATGATTATCTAAACCAGTATTGCGTGTTTAAAGACATCAATATTCTCTGATCTTTCCTCCACCCGCTCAGGCAATACCACGAAACACAAATCTAAAGTTGAGGGGAACAATTCATCTTTTAGGATATTCGTTGGGTTCATCTGCCCTGCACTGAATCATCCCATTTTGTTTATTTCACGCGTCACGTTGGTGCGCATATTTTTATCGCACCAAAAAAGCAATACCGTTGAACTAAAACGTCTTGTGATATTCGCGTCTTTGAAAAACCTTAATGAATCGCTGTATACGTAGATTTGATCAACATCCAATGCTTGTATTTTTCCTTTCAATTTCAGACACCTCATCGGAAACGGCGCTGCAAAAAGGTGCAGAAAAAGTTTGGCACAGTTTTTGTTTAGAGAAAACCAATTGCAACAACTTTAAATAGAAAATGAACCTAAAAAATCTTATATCCGCCAGCGCAATGATCGCCACTTTAAACGCACCAAATGTACTTGCAGCAGACACTATCAAAGTTGGGGTACTTCATTCCTTGTCTGGAACAATGGCTATTAGTGAAACCACATTAAAAGACACTATGCTTATGTTGATCGATGATCAAAACGCGAAAGGTGGATTGCTTGGCAAGCAATTAGAACCTGTTGTCGTGGATCCAGCCTCAGACTGGCCGTTGTTTGCGGAAAAAGCCAGAGAGTTGATTGAAGTTGAAAAAGTCGCTGCAACATTTTGTTGCTGGACCTCGGTATCGCGCAAGTCTGTTTTGCCTGTTTTTGAGGAGCTTAACGGATTACTTTTCTATCCTGTGCAATATGAAGGCGAAGAGTCTTCAAAAAACGTTTTCTACACTGGCGCAGCACCAAATCAGCAAGCGGTGCCTGCAGTTGATTACCTGATGGACGAGCTCGAGGTAACACGTTGGGTGCTTGCTGGAACCGATTATGTCTATCCGAGAACCACTAACAAGATTCTGGAGGCTTACTTAAAATCAAAAGGGGTCGCAGATGACGACATCTTAATCAACTATACGCCATTCGGCCATTCTGACTGGCAGAGTATTGTTTCGGAGATTAAACAATTTGGATCTGCAGGAAAGAAAACGGCTGTTGTTTCAACCATAAACGGTGACGCCAATGTGCCGTTCTACAAGGAGTTGGGCAATCAGGGTATTTCTGCAGAGGACATACCAGTAGTCGCTTTTTCCGTCGGAGAAGAAGAGCTTTCAGGAATCGATACCAAGCCTTTAGTTGGTCATCTCGCGGCATGGAATTACTTTATGAGCGTGGAATCCGATGAGAACGATGCGTTTATAACTTCATGGAAAGAATACATCGGAGATGAAAAAAGAGTCACCAACGACCCAATGGAAGCCCATGTAATCGGCTTCAAAATGTGGGTAAAAGCGGTAGAGAAAGCAGGCACAACAGACACCGACGCCGTTATTGCTGCAATGGTTGGAATAGAGGTACCCAATCTAACCGGTGGTACAGCAAAAATGCTGGCCAACCATCACCTAACTAAGCCTGTTCTGATCGGCGAAATCCAGGAAGACGGTCAGTTCGAAGTTGTTTTTTCAACAGATAGCGAAGTCCCGGGAGATGCCTGGTCCGACTATCTTGATGGCAGTAAAGATGTTGTGTCCGACTGGACAGGCGAGATGACTGCTGGCGTACCTTGCGGCAACTACAACAAGGTTACCAGTGTCTGCTCAGGTCAAAATTATCAGTGAAGTTAGTTCCCTCTAGGTGATTCACCGGTATCAGGATCCTCCTGGTGCCGGTTTTTTTTCACTACCAGGAATCCTCAAACTACCGCTTTATATCAACAGCTTTTTTAAATCCTGAAATATTCGTTTCGTCTAAAGTTTCGAGTATCAATAAAAATCAATGACTGAGAGTTTAGACACTTACAAATCACAACGGCTGAAGGAAGAAAACCCTTCCAATTCAATTCGTGCAATGAACTTCAAAAGTCTCATCTATAAATGGGCAGTTTTTTTTGCAATGATACTCAGCCTGCTATCCGGTTTTGGAATATTTACAGAAGCGCTGGCAGAGTCAGCCACACCATCGTTAGAGGAAACTTTACCTGACCTGCTGACAAAGTCTTTCAAGGAAAAGACACTGGTAGCCGAACGCATAGCAGAAAGTGCAGATCCGCGATCCGTCAAATTACTCGAGGCAATGCTAAACGGAAAACTTGGCTACATCAAAGAAAACAAAACGATGGTTTATATGAACAAGGTGGACAAAGGCTTAAGTCTTACTGACGCTCTTACAGACCAATCAAAAGGCACATTAAAGAAAAACGAGGTTAAGAAAGTAGCGACTAATAACAAGCTACGTAAAACTTTAAGAGGCTTGATCGCCAGGGCACAGCTCGCAAATACAGATAGCACAGTCAGGAAGCAATCGGTCCTTCGAATGCTGGAAACAGCCGATGGTGTAGCAATAACCGCTTTGAAGAATCAATTAGAAACCGAGCCAAAAAAAGAGATACAAGAGCTGATACAGGTTGCGATCGACTTGAACAAGGTGCGCTCTGAGCCGCACCAAAGCCTTCACGAAATACAGAATTTATCTTCCAGACTGGAACCCGAAGTTAGAAATGCGCTAGCAGCAATTGCATCCAATGAAACTTTGAAAGCGTCTGATCCAGACGTTGTTGACGCATCTGTTAAAAGTTTAAAAATAATCGATGGAAAAGTCTCTTTCTATAAAAAACTCGAAACCGGATTTTTTGGTCTAAGTTTGGGATCGGTTTTGGTGTTAGCCGCTATTGGGCTCGCTATTACCTTCGGTGTAATGGGGGTTATCAATATGGCCCATGGAGAGTTAATCATGATTGGGTCATATACCACCTATACGCTCCAGCAACTGATGCCATCGCAAATTGGCCTGGCTTTAGTCTTGTCAATACCTGCCGCTTTTATTGTTTCAGCACTCTTTGGGATGCTGATAGAACGCGGGGTCATTCGTCATCTCTATGGGCGGCCTTTAGAAACCTTGCTTGCCACTTTTGGCGTCAGTTTGGTGTTGCAGCAACTGGTTAGGACAGTTTACTCACCCCTCAATCGTTCTGTTGAATCACCCTCTTGGCTGTCGGGCACACTGGAAATTAACAGTGTTTTATCTTTAACGCTGAATCGTCTTTATATCATTGCGTTTTGTCTGGTTGTATTCGCCGCACTCTACTTTCTGATTAATCGATCAAATATAGGCCTGCATGTCAGGGCGATATCGCAAAATCGTCAAATGGCCAGGGCAATGGGAATACGTGCCTCACGTGTTGATATGTTGACCTTTGGTTTAGGCAGCGGCATCGCTGGAATCGCAGGGGTAGCGCTATCTCAGTTAACGAATGTCGGTCCAAATTTAGGTCAGGGTTACATTATTGATTCGTTTCTGGTCGTTGTTTTTGGCGGTGTCGGCAATTTATGGGGAACGTTGGTTAGTGGATTTAGCCTCGGAATCGCAAGTAAATTTCTTGAACCCTGGTCTGGCGCTGTGCTGGCGAAGATTGCGGTTCTGGTTTTCATTATTCTCTTTATCCAAAAGTATCCTTCCGGATTGTTTCCACAACGTGGAAGAGCAGCTGAGGGATAATCAGTGTTGAAGTTATTAAAAAATGATCTTGGTGGCCGAGTATTTTTAACGATTCTGGTGCTAACTACGGTTTTCGTGCCAGTAGCCAATCTGTTATTACCTCCAGACAATCCGCTATACGTCAGCTCTTACACAGTAACACTCATCGGAAAGTATCTGTGTTATGCGATTTTGGCGCTTTCGCTAGATTTGGTTTGGGGATATCTCGGTATTATGAGTCTGGGTCACGGCGCATTCTTTGCTCTTGGCGGTTACGCCATGGGGATGTATCTCATGCGTCAGATTGGCGACCGTGGTGTATATGGAAATGCCGAGCTACCGGACTTTATGGTTTTTTTAAATTGGGATTCATTGCCGTGGTTCTGGTCGGGCTTTGATCAGTTATGGTTCGCGCTACTAATGGTAGTGCTTATTCCTGGCCTACTAGCATTTGTTTTTGGACTATTGGCTTTTCGTTCACGGGTCACAGGTGTGTATTTTTCTATCATTACCCAGGCGCTGACATATGCGCTCATGCTAGCGTTCTTTCGCAACGAAATGGGTTTTGGCGGCAACAATGGACTCACCGATTTCAAAGACATACTGGGTTTCAATATTCAGGCAGCGGAGACACGTGTTGCATTATTTACTGCATCTGCTGTGGTGCTCGCAGCTGCCTATTTAGCGTGTCGCTCAATCGTAAGTTCGAGACTTGGGGTTCTGTCGATGGCTGTGAGAGACGCGGAAAGTCGCGTTCGCTTTCTGGGTTACAACGTAACCAATGTAAAACTAGCGGTATTCGTTTTTTCCGCTATGTTAGCAGGCGTCGCGGGTGCGCTGTACGTGCCTCAAGTTGGGATCATCAACCCTAGTGAATTCTCGCCTTTAAAGTCGATTGAACTGGTCATATGGGTAGCAGTTGGCGGGCGCGGTACACTATACGGCGCTATCTTGGGTGCGTTGGCAGTCAGTTATTCAAAAACATGGCTTACCGGGGCATTTCCTGAAGTATGGCTGTTTGCACTGGGAGCGCTGTTTATTCTTGTCACGATTTACTTGCCTAAAGGTGTGTCGGGATCAATAGAAACATTGAGGAAGCGCCGATGAAACAGCTTGATGCGCTACGGCAGTCAATGCGGCGTGACCGCGTATTCGATTTCGTCCATCAACGCAATCTCGCACAGGTTGATGTCACCCATGGACAACTGCTCTATATAGAAGACTTGAATGTCTCCTTCGATGGATTCAAAGCGATCAATAACCTTAATTTTTATCTGGAAGTGGGTGAGCTTCGCTGTTTGATCGGCCCTAACGGTGCCGGAAAAACCACAGTAATGGATATCATTACCGGTAAAACCCGCCCGGACAGTGGCAGCGTCTGGTTTGGTCAAAACATCAATCTGCTCGGGCTGGATGAACCCGCTATTGCCAGGCTCGGCATTGGTCGAAAGTTTCAGAAACCAACGGTATTTGAAAACCACACCGTATTCCAGAATCTGGAGCTGTCAATGTCCGGTGATAAGGGAGTTTTTTCCGTTTACCGGGCAAAGCTCAGTGACAATGATCTAGATCACATTGCGCATATTCTCGGCACCATTGGTTTAGTTGCAGAACAAAATAAACTGGCAGGAACGCTTTCTCATGGACAAAAACAATGGTTGGAAATCGGCATGCTGCTTATTCAGGAACCCAAAATGTTATTGGTTGATGAACCTGTCGCAGGAATGACCCATGGAGAAATGGATCGCACCGCCGCCCTCTTAACCTCTTTGGCTGGAGAACATACCGTAGTTGTTGTCGAACACGACATGGAGTTTGTGCGCTCCATCGCAAACAAAGTCACTGTTTTACATCAGGGTAGTGTATTGGCCGAAGGCACCATGGATCAAATACAAGAGAACGAGAAAGTTAGAGAGGTGTATCTTGGTGAATGACTCTGTCAGAAACCAGCCCGACGAAGACAGCTGTTCATCGTTGTTAACTGTTTCTTCAGTAGATCAGTACTATGGCGAAAGTCATATATTAAGGGGGGTGGATTTGCATATCCCGCCAAATCAATGCACTTGTCTAATGGGAAGAAACGGGGTTGGGAAAACCACACTCTTGCATAGCATTATGGGGTTGCTGCCCGTGCGCGCTGGCAGCATAGAGTTTATGGGCAAAAACCTTTTGGAAAAAAACGCCGAGATGCGCGCATCGATGGGTATAGGCTATGTCCCCCAGGGTCGTCAAATATTTTCGCTGCTTAGTGTCGAAGAAAATCTACGGGTAGGTCTTGCTGCCCGAAGCGATCGGCGTCGCGAGATTCCCGCTGAGATTTTCGAATTGTTTCCGGTACTATATGATATGCGTAATCGTCGCGGTGGAGACTTATCAGGAGGTCAACAGCAACAGCTCGCGATCGGTCGCGCCCTTGCGATCAATCCAAAACTGTTGATACTGGATGAACCGGCTGAAGGTATTCAACCCAACATTGTACGAGAGATCGGTGATGTCATCCGCATGCTGGTGAGGGAAGCCGGCATTACTGTGCTTCTTGTAGAACAAAAATTGCCTTTTGCGAGACGTGTTGCTGATAGATTTAGTATTCTTGTCAGAGGAACAAATGTGGCACACGGAAAAATAAGTGAACTATCAGACGCACTGGTTACAGAACACCTGAATGTTTGACTTCCGTCAAAAAATGAAAACATGAATCGAGCGCTGGCGCCCCGAGGTGCAGCCGGCGACGGCTGGCATGCGCGTCTTAAACTAGGATTTACCGCTGGGGAGAATCGCACTTTACTTGCGGAGCGACAGCGCCATGGACCGCTGAGTGTCCAAAGACCATTTTATCCTGAAGGTGACGTGTGTCATGTTTATATTCTCCATCCTCCAGGAGGCGTAGTCGGTGGAGACCAAATTGAACAAGATGTTCGAGTGGACGCCGGTGCCGCTGCATTAATTACCACTCCCGGCGCAACCAAGTTTTACCGCTCGGCTGGGGAAGACGCGCTGGTTACCAACCGGTTATCTGTTATCGGCAGTTTAGAATGGCTCCCGCAAGAAACAATTGTTTTCGATAAAGCCCGAATACGACAACGTACACTGATTGACCTGAGTGAGGAGGCCAGCTTTATTGGATGGGAAATGATTTGCCTAGGAAGGCCGGCGTCGGATCATTGGTTTGAAGAAGGGTCTGCGGCTTTCTCTATGCAAGTACAACAAAACGGTAAGCTTATACTCAATGAAAGGCTCCCTGTTACAGCTTCGTTATCATTAACAAGTCCCGCCTGCCTACGTGGCCATTTTTTCACCGCGACAATGCTGGTGACACCGATCAGTCAACACCAAATTGAAGTGATTTCTCGCTATTTTAGTAAACAAGTGAAAGATGAGCTACTTACCACAACGTTACTAGATAACTTACTTGTCATTCGATATTTGGGAGACCAGCCCAATCAGTGTCGCAAACACTTTGAATCCCTGTGGAAAATTCTCAGGCAAGAAGTTCTGCAACGAAGTCCAACACCGCCCCGAATTTGGAACACCTAAACCGATAGCAATTAATACGATGGAATTGACACCCAGAGAAAAAGACAAGCTGCTGATTTTTACTGCCGCCCTGCTGGCCGAAAGGCGCAAAGAGCGTGGTGTAAAGCTTAACTACCCTGAAGCCGTGGCGTTTATAAGCGCGGCGGTAATGGAAGGCGCGAGAGACGGGCGCTCTGTCGCTGAACTAATGGATTTTGGGAGAACACTGCTTACACGGGATGATGTGATGGAAGGAATTGCAGAGATGATTCACGATGTTCAGGTCGAAGCGACATTCCCCGACGGCACCAAGCTTGTGACCGTGCATAACCCGATCATATAGGACACCGACAATGAAGCCAGGAGAATTGATCACAGTTGAAGGTGAGATCGAGCTCAATGCAGGTAGAGAGAAGATCACACTGGAGATTTCCAATACCGGAGACCGGCCTGTGCAGGTTGGCTCACACTACCACTTTGCGGAAACCAATCCCGCCCTGCATTTTGATCGCCAAAAAGCGAGGGGTCGACGGCTCGATATTGCGGCCGGGACCGCCGTCAGATTTGAACCCGGACAGGTTCGCGAGGTAACACTTGTCGACTATGCCGGGGAGAGAAAAGTATATGGTTTTAATGGTGAGGTCATGGGGGAGCTTGATTCAAATTCATGAGCAAGATTAGCCGGCAGGCATATGCGGAGATGTATGGCCCGACAACGGGCGATCGTGTGCGATTGGGAGACTCTTGTCTTTTTGCCAAAGTGGAGAGCGACTTTACGCATTATGGCGACGAAGTGAAGTTCGGTGGCGGCAAGGTGATTCGTGATGGCATGGGACAGAGCCAACGTTGTTCGGATGAAATTGTCGATACCGTGATCACTAATGCCTTGATCATTGATACCTGGGGTATTGCCAAAGCCGATGTTGGCATAAAGAATGGTCGCATTGCTGGAATCGGCAAAGCCGGTAATCCAGATGTACAACCCGGGGTAAATATTGTCATCGGTCCAGGTACCGAGGTAATTGCGGGCGAAGGCAATCTGTTAACCGCAGGCGCCATAGACGCGCATATTCATCTGATTTGTCCGCAGCAAATCGAAGAGGCATTGATGTCAGGGGTGACTACAATGCTTGGTGGAGGAGTTGGCCCAGCAACTGGAACCAATGCTACAACCTGTACGCCGGGTGTCTGGAACCTCGAGCGCATGCTTGGCGCAGCGGACTCCTTTCCAATGAATCTGGGCTTTCTTGGAAAGGGAAATGCGAGTTTGCCAGCACCCCTGATCGAGCAAGTTGAAACCGGCGCGATCGGATTGAAACTCCACGAAGACTGGGGCACGACACCTGCGGCGATCGACAATTGCCTGAGCGTTGCAGAACAGTTTGATATCCAGGTAGCGATTCATACCGACACCTTGAACGAATCAGGTTTCGTAGAGCATACCCTGTCAGCGATGAAAGGCCGCACGATTCACACTTATCATACTGAAGGCGCTGGGGGAGGACACGCTCCGGACATTATTAAGGCTTGCGGGGAGTCGTTTGTCTTGCCCTCTTCTACCAATCCAACACGACCTTACACTATAAACACCGTCGATGAGCATTTGGATATGTTGATGGTATGTCATCACCTTGATCCAAACATTGCTGAAGATGTAGCCTTCGCAGAGTCGAGAATTCGAAGGGAAACCATTGCTGCAGAAGATATTTTGCATGACCTAGGTGCGTTTTCTATGATCGCATCTGACTCTCAGGCAATGGGTCGGGTCGGAGAAGTCGTTACAAGAACCTGGCAAACTGCACATAAGATGCGAGAACAAAGAGGGCCACTGGAAACCGATCCGTCTGACAGTGATAATTTCAGAATCAAACGCTACATTGCGAAATACACCATTAATCCAGCCATTACCCATGGACTGGCCCATGAGGTGGGGTCGGTTGAAGTGGGAAAGCTTGCTGACCTGGTATTATGGAAGCCCGCTTTCTTTGGCACCAAGCCCAGCTTGATTATTAAGGGCGGATTTATTTCAGCAGCGCCAATGGGTGATCCCAATGCATCGATTCCGACACCACAACCGGTTCACTATCGCCCTATGTTCGGTTCTTACGGCAAGGTTCGAGAACAAACAAGTATCACCTTTATGTCTGACGCCGGGGTAAGCAAAAAGATCAACGAGAAGCTGGGATTAGCGTCGAAGGTAAGCGCAGTAAGCGGGTGTCGCAAAGTGACAAAGTCAGACATGGTATTGAATGACTACCAACCGGATATCCATGTCGATCCACAAACATACGAGGTTCAGGCTGACGGAGTAACGTTGCATTGTGAGCCAGCGTCAGAACTACCGATGGCACAAAGATACTTCCTTTTTTAGCGATGCTTCATATCAGCAAAAAAACTGCACAGCCCGAAACACCCGATGATAGCGTAACGCTGATATTTGAGCTGCGCTCCAAAAGTCGGCAGCGGGTCAGATTAGATAGCGGCGAAGAGGCAGCGATCACACTTGCGCGGGGCAGTCAGCTATTCCCGGGTGATCTATTAGTTTCTGATTGCGGCAAGGTTGTAGAGGTAAAAGCCGGACGCGAAAAGCTATCTGTGGTGAAATCAGATGATCTGCTTCAGTTAACGCGTGCAAGCTACCATCTGGGTAACCGCCATGTCGCACTGCAGATCAATTCTAACGAGCTTCGTTATTTACACGATCATGTTCTCGACGAAATGATTCAAGGGTTGGGGTTATCGGTTCAATCAGAGCAATTGCCATTTACACCTGAATCCGGCGCCTATGGCGAGCATGCCCATGTCTCCGGACACAGTCACTAGTGCATACAGACAAATCCCTGTGATGAAACATTCCACTTCGATCGCCCATGCTCGCCTGCTCCAGTTAGCTAGTGCTGCTTTACCAGTTGGCGCGTTCACCTATTCCCAGGGATTGGAATGGGCTGTCGAACAACAGTGGGTTAACTCAGAAGAAACGCTGTATGCCTGGCTCGAAAATCAACTGCAAACAAGCATTGCTGCACTCGAAGCACCACTGTATTTACGGATGACAAAGGCGCTGGATGACAATGATATTGAAGCATTTGCCTATTGGGTGAACTATCTTGTTGCAAGTCGCGAAACAGCAGAACTGAGAGCGGAAGAATCACAAAGAGGACGTGCAATGACACGGCTACTACCACAACTTGGGCTTAGTATCTCAGCACAAGAAAACGAGATATTAAAACAATCACAGCTGGCGGGGTTTGCATGGGCCACAAGTCGTTGGCAGATCGCGAGCGCGGATGCATTGCTCGCTTGGCTGTTTGCATGGATAGAAAACAGTGTTCTTGCTGGCGTCAAACTGATTCCTCTTGGTCAAACCCAGGGTCAACAAATAATTTTTTCTCTGTGCGAGGGAATAGAACCGGTAATTGCAAATGCTGGGGAAGTTCCTGACGATGAACTCGGATTTAGTTGCACCGCGCAAGTAATCGCGAGCAGTATGCACGAAACACAATACACACGGTTATATAGATCTTAGATATGAATTCTTCTCCTCTTCGAATTGGCGTTGGTGGTCCGGTGGGCTCTGGCAAAACTGCACTTCTGGATGCACTGTGTAAATCAATGCGTGATCATTATGAGATCGCTGTGGTGACCAACGATATCTATACGCGAGAAGATGCCGAGTTTCTAACGCGAAGTGGTGCACTTGTGCCTGAACGCATCGTTGGAGTGGAAACCGGGGGGTGTCCGCATACCGCGATACGTGAAGACGCTTCTATGAATCTTGCAGCAGTAGATGACCTAAGTGAAAAATTTGACGACCTCGATATCGTATTTATTGAGAGCGGTGGGGATAACCTTAGCGCAACGTTTAGTCCGGAGCTGGCAGATCTAACGATCTATGTAATCGATGTCGCTGAAGGTGAAAAAATTCCAAGAAAAGGTGGTCCTGGAATCACTAAATCTGATTTATTAGTGATTAATAAAATCGACCTGGCCCCGCATGTTGGTGCGTCACTGGAGGTTATGGAGTCAGACACCCGAAGAATGCGTGGCGAAAAGCCATTTGTGTTTTCAAACTTGAAAAAGACACAGGGGCTAAAAGAAATTCAGCATTTTATTCGCAAACAAGGTCTGTTCGAAACCGCTGTTTCGTAAACCCTAAATATTGCTCTGTGTATGGTTTAGCATGTAAGTGCAGTGTTTCAAAAAAACGACAACATTCGCTATCGAAATTCTCAAAACATGCTCTTAAGAATTTACTCTATCGGCGTATGATTAAAACTCGCCATCGCCTTGACCTTTTCTAACCCGCCGAGTTCTGCGAGCTTTTCCTGTTGATCTGAAAATGCCATTCGGTTTACTTCTTCCGGATCGAGTATGTCGAGCAATTGATTAATAAGCATTTCTTGCACATCTGCATATTCGGTTTTTCCAGCAAGATTGTTTTGCTCTTTAGAATCATTTTCCATATCAAAGAGCAATGGCGGATGCCCTTCTGAAAAATAAACCAGTTTCCAGCGATCTTTTCGCAACATATAAAAACCACATGGGCTACCACCATCGTGATATTCACTAATGACCGGTCGGTGAGGATCCGGCGCATCGATCACCTGATGCAATGATCGACTTTGCCAGGCTTTTGCTGAGACTGGTGAGTTGCCAGTGACCGTTTGCTCAATTGTAGCGTCGATATCAGTAAGCGACACTGGCGTCGAATTGACTGCCGGCTCAATGCCTGCACCGCTGAGAATCATTGGTATCCCAACCGAATCTTCATACATATAACACTTACCCCAAATACCATGATTCCCCAGCATGTCGCCATGATCGCTGGTATAAATAATTTGGGTGTCATCGGCGTGACCAGCTTGATCTAATGCGGTAAATACTTGCGATACGTTGTCGTCAAGAAAACTGCAAAGTCCGTAATAGTTTTTTAATCCAACCTGCTCACTCTGTTGATCGAAGTGATCAGCGTAATCCCAGAACTGCCGCATGGTATCTATAACTGGATGCTTAAGCCGGGCTTTCGAATCGTTGCTATGAGGTGTTGGGATATGGATATCTCTGTATAGATTAAAAAACGCTTCCGGCGCTGACAATGGATAGTGTGGGCATATGAATGATACGAACATTACCCAAGGTTTTGGTTGCGATGAAGCGCGCTGTTGCAACCAGTTCACTGCGGCCTTGGTAATATTTCGGTCGTACTGTGTGTAGTGCGTTTCACCTGGTCCAAGTTGCGTCGACATCTCTATCGTATCCCGAAACTCCCCCATTGGTTTTCTCAACAATGCCTGGGGCCAACCAACTCCGTTGTTGGCAAGATACATGGGGTGAATTTGTTCGGTAAAACCCAGATCGTCATTCGCAGATCGATAGTGCAACTTACCCATCGACACCACTTCATGTCCTTTATCTCGCAGACGATGCATCCAGCTACGCTGCTGCCCATAATAAGGTTCCGCTGAGGACCAGCATCGATTTTCAAAGACAGGGGTGCCGGTCGCAAAACTAGCGCGCGCAGACACACAGATTGGCGAGGGGGTATAAGCATTCTCAAAGCGCACACCCTCATTGGCTAGTCTGTCCAACGTTGGCGTATGAACCAACGAATTCCCATAGGCGCCCATGACTGAGCGCGCATGTTCGTCAGACATGATCACCAATACGTTTTTACCATTCGTCATTTATAGCCTTATCGAACTGTTGTTATTACATTAAAAGATCGAAGCAAAAAGACTAAATCCAACTTTTTCCTATACATGTTCTGCAAGCTAGTATCTTAAAGTGATAGGAGAGTTAGCCCAGATCACTACGGTGTCTTCTGTTTTTGAAGGATTGTTATAGCGATGGTTCAAAGTGCTGTTAAAAGAAAAACTATCCCCTTCCTCAAGCATATATACATTGTCGTCAATAATGAGTTCCAACAATCCGGAAACCACCAGGCCGGCTTCTTCCCCTTTATGGTTATAGCTATCATCCCCTGTTGAAGCCCCCGGCTCATAGCGGGATATGCCTAAAACCAGGTTACCGTTTAGATTGGTGGAAAGCAGATGGTCGTGCAGTCCGAGATAGTCGGTGTTTGCCAATGCTGTATAAGAAAGTTTGCGACGGTTTGCTTTTCTGACAATGAACTTCTTTTCGTCTTCACTTTGTTCGGTTTCATCAACCGGGAAGAACCAACCGATATGAATTCCCAGTGCTTCAGAAATTTTTTGCAAAGCAGCCACCGATGGTTTGGTTATGTTGCGCTCCACCTGACTTAGAAAACCAACTGACTTTCCGGTGGCTCCCGCCATTTGTTCCAGAGTTAAACCACGCACGTTTCGCAGCTGTCTAATTTCATCTCCGAGATTCGCCAGTTGATCTACGGAATTCGTATTCGTATCGACTAAATTGACCATGCGCTTTTAAACCCCTCCAAAACGGCTTCTTCGACAGTGCGTGGCGAGATCGCATCTCCAATCACATTAATTTTTGCGTCAAGATCCTGTGCCCATGGGTGACGGTTATTGGACCTCGGTGCATAGCAACTGATAATGGTATCGACGTCATCACAAATAATAGGTTGCTCGCTCGTCATATGTTGAAAAAAGGCGGTGCCGGCATCCGCACCATAAAAGCGCGCAAAAGGAATCATCTCCACCTCCAGTTTATGTAGCTCGCCAATCCACTGGTCTCGTACAATTCCCTGCAAAGATTCTCCGGGCACACTACCACCGCACAATAACCGAACGTGGTGGCCTTTTTGAGAGAGCATTTGCGCGATTCCGAGACCGCTCCAGTCGCAAGCCCAATCGGCGACAACTACATTGTGACCAATGTCGACATCACCACTGATCACACGCCATGAATCAACCAAGTGCATATTGCCAGTCTCTACATTCGGCAAGCGCGGAGTAGCTCCGGTAGCAATGATGATGACACCCGGATTGAAGGAGTCAATCGTTTCATCATCTATCTCAGTGTTTAACCAAATCTCGACACCAGATTCTTTAAGCTCTTGAGTTAGATTGGTGATAACACCCCCAAACTCCGCTCGGCCGGGAAGTTTTTCTGCAAGAATAACCTGACCACCCAAACTATTGGATTTCTCCACTAACAGAACGCGATGGCCACGCTCAGCTGCGGTGACTGCAGCTTTCATACCGCCTGGGCCGCCGCCAACTACCAATACTGATTTCGCTTTCGCAGCAAATTCCCTTTGCGGGAAAGTTATCTCACGGCCGCTAGCCGGGTTTTGAATACATGATACCGGATGATGCGCCAATCGATGACCGACGCAAGCCTGGTTACATCCGATACAGGCTCTTATATTGTCAGCTCGTCCGGTTGAAAATTTATTAACAAACTCTGGATCCGCGATAAGCGCCCGAGCCACACCAACCATATCCGCCTTACCAGATGTCAAAATTTCTTCTGCAACCTGTGGCTGATTAATTCTTCCAGCAACCAGCACTGGTTTACTGACGGACCGCTTTAGTTTCTCAGCGTCGTCGGCAACAAATGCTGCGGGCACTGCCATGGGAGGAAACACATGTATCCAACCACCCGGCGCAGCAGTGGTTCCCGAGATGACGCTGAAATAATCGAGATCATCGTCTGTTTCTAACGTCTGACAAATTTTGATGACCTCATTGCCATCCATACCATTGTCGATTTTTTCGTCCAGAGTAATACGCACACCCAGGGTTTTGTCGTCACCAATTTTCTTTCTGGTGCGCCGCACAATCTCCCGCAACAGGCGCATTCGGTTTTCAAAGCTACCACCGAACTCATCCTCACGGTTGTTCGTAGCCGGGTTCAGAAATTGCGAGATGAGATAGCCCATACTGGCGAGAATTTCCACACCGTCCAGATCGGCTTCGGCCAGTCGACCTGCTGCGTTGACATAGCTTTCGATAATCTCCCAAACCATGTCATTGGGCATGGGTATCGCCACTACCCGATAACGCTCATCCGGAATATCCGATGCAGAATAAGTTAACGGGCGAGAGCCATCATGACTTAGGCGGACCGCGCGACCGGCGTGGAACAACTGCCCGAATACCGGTGTATCAAACTCTCGGCAGGCATTACCCAATTTTTGCATTCCCGGGATGAGGTCATCACTGCCGGCATAGAGAAACGACTCTTTGTACCCATAGCTTGGATGGAGAGTCATCCCTTCCAGAATAATCAATCCGACGCCACCTCTAGCACGAGCCTGGTGGTAGGCAATCAAAGGATTGGTCACCATGCCGTTGTGGCTCAAAGTAGTCCCATGGGGCGGGTTGAATATGCGATTACGAATCGTTTTTGGCCCCAAATCAATGGGTTGCAGCAGGCTATCGAACATCGAAAGTAGTCTAACGGTTAAATTAACGAGCGCAGCAGTTCTTGCATTAATGAAAATATAGCACTATATTTTCATTTTACCGAAATATTCCTCATTAAATTCATGTGATGCGATATGTCTGCTGCCCCAGATAGCCAAACCTTAGACACGTTTATCGATTCCGAGCTGGTTGAACGCTTTTATACGAAAACAGAAGATGGATCCGCCCTACCCAATGTCGCCTATACCAGCGAGGCGTTCTATCAATTCGAACAGAATACCGTTTTTCGGAAAACCTGGGTTTTCGCTATGTTCGCTCACCAGATTGAAAACCCGGGAGACATGATTCCGGTTGAAGTCGCCGGACAGTCATTGGTGTTAGTGAAAGGTGATGACCAAACTATTCGGGCATTCCATAATGTGTGTCGTCATCGTGGTGCGCGACTAATCAACGAACCGCAGCAGGGAAAGAAAACCTTTGTTTGTCCGAATCACGCCTGGTGCTACGACCTCAAAGGAAAGCTCAGAGCGCGGCCACATTTTTTTGGTGGAGAGAAGCACGATATTAATAAAGAAGAACATCACCGTGCCGATCTTACGGAAGTACGCTGCGGTACCTGGCACGACTGGGTATTTATAAATCTCGATGGCAATGCGATGGCGCTGGAAGATTATCTGCGCCCGGTTACTGATCAGCTGAAAGACTATGACTTCAGCGATCTACGTTTTGGCAGCGCGCTGGAATTCGACCTCAAGGCAAACTGGAAACTGGCCATCGAAAACTTTCTCGAGCCTTATCATGTGTTTGCTTGCCACCCCTGGCTGAATTCTTTTGTCGGTATGGATGAGCGACAGCCGCCAACATTTAAAGATCATGTCTTGCAATGCGGTTATACCTTTCAAAAAACCGATCCAGCCAGAGGCGAAGGTCTGCCCTACTTCCCGAATCTCCCCGTTGAAAAAAAATCGCGTGGAGATTGGTTTGTACTCTTTCCAAACTTTGCATTTGAAATATTTCCCGATCAGCTAGACGTGTTCATTGCAACGCCGAATGGGTTTGATCAATGCCATGAAACCATCGCGCTGTATTTTATAGGAGACGGTGCGGACTCCAAAGAATATGCCGAAGGCAGAAACACGGTGATTCAGAACTGGTTGGATTTAAACAATGAAGATCTGGGTATCATTGAAAGAATGCAAGCCGGCAGATCTTCAGAAGGTTTTGATGGTGGCGTGCTGTCGCCGTACTGGGATCCGGCGTCCCAACATTTTGCGAGGCTAATTGTTGATAGCATGAGCGATAGCAATTACAAGAAACCGGTGAATAGCAAATGAAAGCGGTGCTGCTCACCGGCCACGGTGGTTTGGAAAAACTTGAATACCATGAAGATGTTGCTAACCCTGTTCCGCAAAGCGGAGAGGTTTTGATCCGGGTAAATGCTTGCGGTTTGAATAATACCGATATTAATACGCGAACAGCGTGGTATTCGAAAGGTGTAGAGCAGGGAATTACAACGGATGCTGTCGTGGCGGGCTATGATGATTCGAATGGTGATGACGGGAGCTGGGGAAACGCTACGCTGAGTTTTCCGATAATTCAGGGCGCGGATGTTTGCGGTGTTGTCGAACAGGTTGGCGATAACGCTGAAACAGGACTCGTGGGAAAACGTGTTCTGATCGATCCGTGGTTTCTGGATGCAGACAATCCCACCGATATGTCCCGCGCTCGCTACTTCGGTTCTGAAATCAACGGCGGTTTCGCTGAATATACCGTTGCCCCAGTCGCAAATGTTTACCCCATCGAATCAAATTACTCAGATGCCGAGCTTGCAACATTTGCCTGCGCGTATGGCACCGCATTAAACCTTATCGACCGCTCCGGGTTATGCGAGGGAGAAGTTATTGCTATTTCAGGTGCTTCGGGTGGCGTTGGTTCTGCGGCAATTCAAATTGCAAAAATTCTGGGTGCCTCAGTCATTGCCATTTCCAGCCCTGATAAAGAGCAAGGGTTACTCAACATTGGCGCGAATTTTGTTGTGGATCGAAACGACAGAAACCTAAAGGAGAATATTATTGGCCTTGCCGGAAGAGAGATCGATGTAGCGGCTGATGTTGTAGGTGGTGAGACGTTTTCATTGCTTATCGATTGTCTGCGACAGGGAGGTCGGTATTCCAGCAGCGGTTGTATCTCTGGTCCGATGATCGACTTCGACTTACGTAAACTGATTTATCGCGATTTGCAGTTAACCGGTGCAACCGTCATTCCTCCTGGTAATTTTTCCAGACTGGTAAGCTATATCGAAAGCACGCAACTCAAGCCCGTGCTGGCAGAAACCTGGCCGTTGCAGGATCTCGCGAAAGCACAACAATCGTTTATGAAAAAAGCCCATATCGGGAAAATTGTCGTAACCATGTAGTCGAACAAGCCCTTCAAACGTGAGACAAGATGAATAAAAAAACCAAAGTTGGCGATTCTTATGCCGCTAATTCTAGCGACGAACAACAAGCAACTTATGACATCTGGGCGGCAGATTATGAAAAAGATTTGTGTGAAATGGGGTATCGCGTTCCGGCGGTTGCAGCTGCAGTATTTTCGCGTTTCGTGCCATTGGACGCTGACCCAATTCTGGATGCCGGATGTGGCGGAGGAATTCAAACTGAAGCACTGGTTTTATCTGGCTACGGTCCGTTCGTCGGCATAGACTTTTCTCAGGGTATGCTGGGAGTCGCCAGAGAAAAAAACCTCTATTCAGATCTTCGTCAAATGGAAATGGGTAAACCGCTAGACTTTACGGACGAAAGTTTTGCAGCCATCCTGTCCATTGGAACGATCACACCCCGTCACGCTCCGCCAAACAGTTTTGACGAACTACTGCGCATCGCGAAAAAAGATGCTCCGATGGTTTTTTCGCTCCGCGACGATCCTGAACAAGAGGCCGAATATCCGCTGGCAGTAGAACAACATTCGAATGCCGGTAACTGGCAACATATTTTTTCTACCGATAGTTTTTATTCCATGCCCTACGGCGAACCATCGGTAACACATCGGGTACACGTCTACAAAAAATGTTGAGATCACACTGCCTTAATCTGAAAAAGGCAGTGCTCTGAATCGCTGCTCGCGCTTTATTTAACCTCTACTTCTATGCGGGCAACACCGTTATTGGCGACACCATACAAACTCCAGGTATGCTCGTCGGGTTGAACATTTCCAGCTGAGTCAGTTGCGCGCACGCAGAGCATATGTTTTCCTGGCGTTGCAGACCAATCGAATCGCCAACCTCGCCATGCATAGTCTCCAATCGGATCATCAAGCACTGCATCGCTCCAGTTTGCACCATTGTCAGCACTTACCTCTACTCGCGCAATCGAATGCAATCCGGCCCACGCGCGACCGATTAACTCGACATTGCCTTTCTCAACAATACGCTTGAGAGAAGGAAAATCAGAAATTCCTGGCGGTGCCATCAGCGCACGTACTTTCATTGTTTCTATGGCCGTTCCTTCGTCACCATCACCGCTGACCTCACGATAGAATTGCATCTGCATTCCATTGAATGGTTCTGTCAATACTTCTATTCTGTCTAACCATTTAACGTTGGTCATACCATACCAACCCGGCACCACAAGTCGAAGAGGATAACCATGCTGCGGCTCCAATGGCGCACCATTCATCTCATAAACAAGGATCACTTCATCCTTCATCGCATCCGCCAATCTCAGCGAACGTTGGTAAAACTGCTCTTCGCCAGATTGAGTCCCAAAATCAATTCCTGTAAACAAGACCTCTACTGCATCATCCTTGATCCCGGCTTCCTCCAGAACATGTCTTAATGGCGTTCCCGTCCACTCTGCAGTACTCACCGCGCCGTGTATCCACGGTTGATTAATTGGTCGCGGTTTCATGAACGCTCTGCCATTTCCCGCACACTCCATCGTTACGGGCATAGTTACCGACGGCCGACTCCTTATATTTTCCAGGTCAATTGAAACCTCATTGTTGACATGTCCATGAACCTTCAACTGCCAGTTCAAGCTATCTACTTCAGGTATATCAAAATGATTCAGAAGATAGTGCATACCGGTCGGAGTTACTGGAAATCTCAAGCCTTCGGCAGGAATTCCACGATTACGAAACGCCAGCTCAAGTTCTTGAGGAAAGAAATAATCTTCACTCGTGTAGTCCCCTTCTGGTTTATTGCTTGCCGTTTTTGTATTCATGATTACCTTTACCTTCTCGTTTTTTATTTGACAGTTCGACCAATTTAATCCTCGAACACCTGATAGCCTGATGCTTCATCGGGATTCCACCAAAAATATCTTTCTGATAAACATCACCTTATCATAAATATTGACCATCATTGCCATTTAAAGTTGCAGCTAAGATCTAGCATTACCAGATTTTATAGAAAATCTTTTCTGAGTCTATATTTTCTTAAGTTTCATATAACCAAGGTTATTTCCATCACTTTCTTTTTCAATTTCTATCACTAGATGCTTTTTCGTTTTCACTTCGAGCACCGAACCCTTGCCAACCACTTTTTTTGCACTATCAGAAAGCCATAGACTTGCGGCTAGGTCTCTTTGGGAGCCGCCATTGGCCAATTCATAATCTCTGGTGAAGTAGTTACCACTGTATTTTTTCTGACCAGAATGACTGATTCTTTTTCCTGCTCCGCTGATTCAGAAACAGGTTTATGGCATGCAACAAGAATGACGATCAGGACACTAATGTAAATTCAGTTTTTCATTAAAAGTGCAACGGGAAATGCTTAAACACAATGCCTCGAGGAGAAACTGATTTTTTACGTCCCTGGTTCACTTCGTAAACTACACTGTAGTGAACACAGCGTAACTGCGCAGCAACTATTTCTTTTGGCAGGTGCTTAAAGATAAAGAGCGTATATTCATCTTATGAACTATATGCGGCTTGATAAGATCCAAATCTTTCCAAGAACGCTTCAAGTGGGTATTCGATATGCGAGACTTCGCTAATGAAACATTTATATCACTCAATGACGATGCATATACACGTTACTGCGTTGATAAAATGTTTTCTCAAGGCGGTGTGCGCCAGCGAATATACTGACCGCTTCAAGTTATGAAATGGTGCTTGAGTCAGTAGTTCATCAAATAGGAGTTGCGATTGCGCTTGACGGAGCGTTAACCTGATTTCACGAGATTGCAACAATTCCTATTTAGAATTTTCGGGAGAAGCACGCGTATGCAATAATTTGTAATGAAGATAAAGCTTTAGTAAATACGGTGAGAAGCTTTCTGAACTTGGCAAAAATTAGTTCTCATTCATCTGAACCAGATAAGTCTCGCATGGCCTTAAGAGTATTAAGCATGCCAATATCTTTCTCTCGAGCTGTTTTTTCTTTAACTTCAATGAGTGCGTTCAATTGGAGAATGCTTATTGACAAACCATTTTCTAAATTCAATTTTTCGATACTGCCTGCAAGTCTAGAAAAATCATCACCGATTCCAATGGCTCCAAGAACATCAAGGGGCCCGAAACAAGTAGCCAACAAGTGGTGCCCGGATGACTCTAAATCAGTTAGCGTCGGCTCGATGTGTTTCGGCAAGTGCTCTCTATAATGTGCACCCAACTCTTTTAATGCATTTTGCAAGCGGCTAAGATTCTCACTATCCCTCGCGTGAACAATACCCAGATCAAATGTTGTAACGGGGGCACCAAGTAATACTGCACAAACACCCCCTACGACAATGAACTCAACATTGTGATTTGTCAGGATTTCAAGTATCCGCGCGAAATCAGGCGCTTCTTCGTGCATTTCGCAGCTTCATTATAGAGCTAACATTCTTTTGCAGAATATTCAGACGCTCAGAAGGTGTCTTTGAACTCATCCATCGGATTAATGTTAGATCCACACCAGAATCTGAGTAAACACGTGAAGTTGACTTGGGAGGATTTTTTGGAATTGGGGCGGACAATGTTCTGAAATAGTAGTTCAACCAGATACTTCAATTGTACCGTATTCTCGATTTTCCTAGTTACACGTGACTTTTGTGTGCAACATCAAAGCATGGGAACTGGATCAGTTGCCGCGCAATTGAACCGGCACGATGTTGCCATCGAGGGATTTTAAGTCCCACAACTAAACACTAAGTCGCTGATAGTTAATAATAGTTAGTGTCAGTTTGTGATCGTCACAAATATTGTCAATTCAACAGTTTATCGTAGTTTAGAGCAATTAATATAAGGTGAGCACTGTACCTTTGGTATACCTTTTTTTTCTGCGTTCAATCGCATTTTTCAATATTATTTTCTGACCATAAACTCTGCAGCCAACACGACGTTGCTAGATATTTTTTACTCCGGCCCCGATCTCGCCGTTACCGATCAACAAGACCGCTGGATTAAAGCCCAAATCGCCGCAGGGCAGCTCACCAATGACAGTGAATATGTTCACAACCTGATCCGTCGTGACCAGGCGAGTCAGGCTAAAATCGAAGCCATTCGCGCCGCTCTGATTGAAGGCGAGGAAAGCGGCGATCCAAAACCGTTCGATAGCAAACAATTCAAACAAGAAATGGCTGCTAAACATGTCAACAAAGTCAGCACAATGTAAAGAAGAAGGCATCACTTTGCATCGCGCTACTCCATAACTTGGTAATTTATCTGTGGCGGTCATTTGAGGAGATCGTTTTCGGCCCCTCGTCAACTTTCTGAAAAAATGGCTTGCTGCTTGTTGATCTTTGGTTTTCTGAACCAAAATACCGAGGACATCACCATCCTGATCAACCGCGCGCCATAGATATCTTCGCTCGCCGCGAACGGTCACAATATAAACCTCATCAAGATACCAGGTATCGCCAAGTTGTCCTCGACGCTTCTTAATATTTCGGCCATAGGTTGATCCAAAATTTCGACACCAATCTCGAATCGATTCGTAGGAAACAATTACGCCACGTTCGGCAAGCACGCGGTGCCCGGCAAACCCTCTATACCGCGAAAGCTAAGGCAATATCGATGGTATAGCCAAACCGCATGACTGATGATTTCGGGTGAAAAGCGATATCCGCGATAATTTGGGTCTATATTTTTTATGCAGACAATTCTATCAATGACACGTCAACTTGACAGGACCTTGCAAAGTAGCACCACACACCAAGATCACGGGTGCATGAACCAATTTTTTCTGAATTAGAAATGAGCGAAAGTTGAGACGTTTCTATGCCTGCTTGACATGAAATGGCTTATGGGCGTCACCTTTTTTATTCGAGCTCAGGTGATGGTAGCTTTCCACGATCATCGTGTCTATATACGTAGGAATAGGCATGCATATTCTCAACCCAATAGCCGAATTTAGTTGGCGGATACGCTGGTGGATTGGTTTCACTACAACAACTATCCAAACTGCGCACCACCGTATCGTAGTTTGCTGCGAAGAAAAATGGAAATGAATAGCGTTTTTTCGAAGTTTGAGTAATGACTCGATGGGGCGTAGATCGAAAAAGATTATTTGTCCATCGCATCATCATATCGCCAATATTTACCAAGAAACAGTCTTCGATAGGAGTGGCTTCTATCCACTCTTTAGCTCGATTTTGCACCTGCAGGCCAGGTTCGGTTTGCCACAAAATGGTAAAACATTCGTAATCGGTATGGGCGCCAATCCCCATAGTCGGTTCTGATTTTTCGTTGGCGTTGGGCGGATAATACAGTAGACGAAGCTGCGCTATGGGCTTGGTTATTTCTTTATCGAAGTAGTTTTCCGGAAGATCAAGTGCCAATGCAAACGCTCTAAACAGTGTACGGCCTAGATTAAAAATAGCTTCAAAATACGCATATACCTCTTCTTGAAATTCCGGCAATTCTTCTGGCCAAACGTTTGGACCAAATAATTTACTACCACTTAGGTAATCAGGATCGTCTGCGGGCAATTCCAACCCCAATTCATAACCCTCCTGTTGATCAGGGTCTTCATCTGGCCCAGCAGTAAGCCCACCAATTGGTACGAACCCCCTATGGCGTTTTAATTTTCCAATATCGTACTTACATTTGGTTTCTCTCGGCAAAGAAAAAAACTGCTCAGTTTGGTTTCTTACATCTTGGATGACGCTCGCTGGAATCGCATGGTTTTTAACATAAAAAAACCCCACATTTATACAAGCATTGCGCAACTCTCTCGCCATCGCCTGCTTGGCTGATCGGCTGTTACCAAACATCGCAGACAGATCTAATACTGGAATTTCGGTAAAATCAGCAGCTTGAGTATTCGCGTCGTTAGCGTTTTCAATTTTGGTAGGTTTAGTCGGCTCTTTCATACGATTAGTCTATGGACTTCCAAAATTATCACCAGCTTTTAAAAGCCGACAAATTTAGTAAAGGGTATCTCTGACATAATTGTACCGTAAGAATCGCTTGTATTGACGTAATCCCTCCATAAATCAATCCACACTGTGTGAAAATATTTCTTACCGCGACCCTCGGTTATGTCAAGTTAACTGGCGACGCACCAAAAAATCTCTGTAAATAGAGGTGTTCCCATTTATCAGACGCACGTCATCTGCTGTCACGTTTTAAACGAACGATTTCTCAATGCTCTATAGTTCGCAGCGCTTAGCAAATGTCTGCCTACTCGAAAGAGATTGTTAACCTGACCACGAACAGATAAAAAAAGTTGTGCCTGACCGTGCGATTAGAATTTTTACATCTGTCTTTCCTGCGCTTTGGCCTCACACCAATTTTCTGAAAAAACGAGATGCAACATGCCGGTCTTTGAACTTTTGTACCAATGCATCTAAGACATCACTATCCAGATCAATAGCACGCCTTAGTTAGACCTACGCGAAAGAATTGATTTTATGGGTTTCGAACTGGCCGAATTCATTAGGACAATTAAAAAGCCGATCAAAAATAACTGTTCGGGTTTTTATTGAACTCGTAACGTTCAGGGAGAAGAATCGATGCTCAAACAATTAACTTGTTAGTAGAGTAGAGCCTACCTGTTCGCTACTTCGACGAATACCGACGATCTTAACGTCAACTTAAGTCAACGTGGACTTCCCAGGGTTTGCTAGACACTCGATAGCGTTAAAATCTAACTCTATGAGGGTGTTTTATGAAAGGCAAGCGATATACCGAAGAATTCAAGCAAGAAGCGGTTAAACAAGTTACCGAGCGAGGCTATTCAGTAGC
>CALKKV010000050.1 GCA_937992195.1 uncultured Gammaproteobacteria bacterium
CGCAATACTGCTTTTTCAAGCACAACAGTCCTGGCAACTCACATTGGCTGCAGCGATTGCCTTTACGCTTTTTTCTGGGTTAATACCGGGCGCTATTTTTGCCAATCTGCCGAAGTTTGTGTCAACTACGGCAGCGATTCCACTTATGGTAGGTTTGATTTTTCAAGGAGCTGGAATTGGACAAGTTAGCGGACCGATCCTCCTCTCCATCGCCGTAGAGTTTAGTGGTGATTGGGCAAAAGCAAGTTATGTAACTGCCGGGCTTGCAATAACTGGTTTAATTCTGACCAGTTTACTGCCGAGAGATGCAGACTAGAAAATCTTACCCGTTTTCAAATAGTGGATTGATCCAAAAACTATTTTTTAAACTTCTCTATTACTTCACCAGCGCCTGCAGCGGTCATTCCGGGCATCAGATCAATGGCTCGGGCCCATACCGGACTGGCTAACAAATTGATAAGGTTTTTTACCGCAACTAAATCCGCATTCCTTTTCAAAAAACCAAAGTAGTAGTTTTCATTTACCAACGGTACAAAGCCCAAACCAAACTGCGCAGCTGCACTTTGCGTTCCCATAGCAACGTCCGCCTGTTGATTGGAAATTTTGGCGCATACCGCCGCATGGGTTTGTTCTACGTCCTGATAACCTTGAAAGGATCTTACGGACAACCCGGAATCAAGAGCCATTAAATCGAATAACACTCTGGTTCCTGACCCAGATTGACGATTGACCATTCTCACATTAGATTTTGCAAGATCAGAAATTGACTGAAGCGAAAGCGGATTTTTCGGCGCCACAATCAGCCCCTGCATTCTTTGATGCGATCGCACCACGCTCAGCGAAGATAGGTCTATAACCTCGCTAAAGCTTTTGCAATAACCCTGCTCGAGTGATCCTGCCGCAAGGTGAAAGCCGGCAATTTGACATTCTTCAGTTTGCAAACGCGATAAACTCGTTTGACTACCAAATAAACCCAAGGAGAATGTCGACGACGTCTCCCCCTGGTATAGATTCTTTAAAATATCCAAGCAAACACAATCGCTGGCGGAGACTTCTACGATTTCATTGCAGCCAGCAGACTGTTTTAATACCGAATCCATTTCCGACTGAATATGGGCAATCGCATCTTGCAAAGAAATGGTACCTTGTGCGTCAGCATATCGCTTTACGGATAGCAGCTTTACCCCCAGCGCTGCCAGCTGCGCACCTCGACCTCGTGTCGATTCCACCAGAGGCGCGTCAAAGCGTGTTGACCAGTAGGTTATCAAATTCCAGGCTTTGCGATAGGAAACTCCAGCGCTTTTTGCGGAGAGAGTAAGATTTCCGTTGTCCTCTATCCCCTGCAACAGGGTAAATACAAGATTCGGTATTACTTCAGCAACATCATCAATCGCCAATTGTGGGACTATGGTAAATCGCATTATTGAAAGCCAGGCTATTTCCCTGCGTTAGCAAAAAACCCCTGCTCACCAACTATTTGATAGTCATTAATCAACGACTGACCTCTTTCAGAAATCAACCAATCTATCAGCACTTGACCGTCGGCATGCTTTATATGGGGATGTCTTTCAGGATTAACTTTAATTACACCGTATTGATTGAAAAGCGGTGGCTCTCCTTCCAGTAGAATTTTCAACGCCCCTTTGTTGGCGAATTTTAGCCAGGTCGCCCTATCCGTAAGTGTATAGCTATTGATCCCACTGGCAACATTCAGCGTTGCCCCCATGCCGGCCCCGGTTTCACGATACCAACTGCTATCTCTTTTTGAGGAATCGATTCCCGCCGAATCCCAAAGTGAAAGCTCTTTTTTATGGGTGCCGCTATCATCTCCACGAGACGCAAAGATGACTGCATTCTCTGCAATAGCTTGAAGTGCTTCTGAAACATTGCTTTTGGTTGCAATCGAAGCAGGATCTCCGTCCGGCCCCACAATCACAAAATCGTTGTACATCACATCAAATCTCTCTACTCCGTATCCCTCCTCAACAAACACCTCTTCCGAGGCACGGTGATGCACCAATAGCACATCGGCATCGCCCGTTTGCGCCATCCTGATTGCCTTCCCTGTACCAACCGCCACAACACGAACTTCAATCCCGGATTCTTTGGTAAACACGGGTAGCAAATGATCAAACAACCCCGAGTTTTCGGTAGAGGTTGTTGATGCCAAGGTAATAAATCGATCCTCTGAATAGCTGCTATTAACACCTAACAAACCAAACAAACTGCCTAGCAAACACACGACACGTAAATTCATATTGTTCATCTAATTATTATTAAAATCTTGGCCGCGCAAAAACGCAGATAACGCTTCCGATTGCGGGTTTGTAAAAAAGGTTTCTGTCTCGGAAAACTCCACCAACTGACCACCTTTCATAAAAGCGGTAAAGGAACCAAGCCGTCTTGCCTGCGCAAGATCATGGGTGACCATGACAATCTGACAGCCTGTTTCCGCAATCGTATGAATCAATCGCTCAACATGTGAGATGGAAACCGGATCTAGGTGCGCTGTTGGCTCATCAAGAAAAAGGATTTGTGGTTGCAACGCAAAACATCGTGCAAGTGCAAGACGCTGCTGCTCTCCTCCTGACATTTTTTTTGCAGGGCGGTCTTTAAGAGAAGAGAGCTTTGCATGTTCTAACGCTTGCTCTAGTCTCACCGCTCTCTGCTCTACAGGCACCTTACTGGCTTTCATTGCAAACATTAAATTATCGGTTGCAGATCTACGAAGCATCACCGGCCTTTGAAACACCATTGACTGGACGCCAGGCACAAGCGCCTTAGCATTATCTGCCCACAGAATTCGACCTTGACTTGGAGATAACAGCCCATGGCAGATCCTCAATAACAACGTTTTCCCGGCACCATTCGGCCCAACGATGGTGATCGTCCCCTTAGGCGGGAACTGAATCGAGATATCACTCAGTAACTGCAAGCCATCTACCTGATAGTGAACCCCCTCCAATGTCAGCGGAAGAATACTGTTGGTTTGATGGTTAACATCTTGGTTAGGGACTAACATGATTATTGGTGTCTTCTTTCACGCATCTGCACCACGGACACCATCGCATTAATCAGAATAACGATACTTACCAGTACAATTCCGAGAGCCAGGGCAAGGGTAAAATCTCCCCTGCTTGTTTCCATCGCAATACTCGTGGTCATCACTCGTGTCACATGATTAATATTGCCGCCAACAATCATCACCGCACCCACTTCTGCACTGGCGCGGCCAAAACCCGCAAGCAATGTTGTTAGCAATGCGTATCTTCCTTCCCAAAGCAACGCGAATGCTTCGGCTCGCATACTTAAACGCAGAGAGTGAAAGTGTTCGGCGTATTCAACATGTAGATCAGAAAGCGCTTGCCTGGTCAGCGCAATAATGATTGGGAGCACTAATAAGGTCTGGGCCAAAATCATGGCTTCCGGTGTAAACAACAAACCATATTCACCAAGTGGACCGGCGCGGGATAGCAGCAAATAAACCACCAGTCCAAGCACCACTGGTGGCAGCCCCATCAAACTATTGAACAACGTTATAAGCGCTGCACGACCGGGGAATGATCGCATAGCCATCAACGCCCCTACCGGCATTCCCAACAGCGAAGCGAACACTACCGCTGACAGGCTTACTTTAAGCGATAACGCGACGATCTCTACCAGCTCGGGATTACCAGAAGTAACGAGCTGTAATGCAGTCTGAAAAGAAGAAGCCGAATCATTCATAAATGTAATTCTATACATATATTTCACTAATTTCGCTATGTATATCAATAGAAATCCAGCTATATATGTATTTATTTGCATATATGCTCCCTATACACGCCGTTTTACCTAGTTGCCGATCTATACAAACGGTGCGAGCATCAGAGAATCTACAATTACACAGTTGGAACTTTATGCCTGCACTAACTCCTCGCTCATGGGTGCCAACAAATCTCGAGCAGCACATGCAAGCTTTGGCACGCACAACACAACGCAGTACATCCGACGATATCGATGCAAGACTTCTGCAGCTCGCCAGAAATAATGTACAAATCCATACCAGAGATTGCTTTAACTTAAACCCCGCGACCAATGTAATGAATCCGAAGGCGGAAGAATTACTGGCGGCGGGAATTGGCAGCCGCCCTTCTCTCGGTTATCCCGGCGATAAATATGAAATGGGCCTGGAAGCGGTAGAGGAAATTGAAGTCATCGCAGCGGAACTGGCGGCAGAGATATTTTGTGCTGAATTCGCCGAAATAAGAGTTGCCTCCGGCGCAATGGCAAACCTTTACGGATTTATGGCAATTTGCCAACCTGGAGACACAATCATCGCGCCACCACCGTCTATTGGCGGACATGTCACCCACCATGATCCAGGCTGCGCCGGACTGTTCGGCTTGAAGATTGAATATGCACCGGTTGATAAAGATGGCTATACCATCGACCTGGAACGACTCGAAAAACTAACGCTGCGCGTAAAGCCGAAGCTGATCACCGTAGGCGGCAGTCTGAATTTGTTCCCCCATCCGGTTAATGAAATTCGAAATATTGCCGATAAAGTTGGTGCAAAGGTCATGTTCGATGCAGCCCATCAGTGCGGAATAATAGCGGGTAAATCTTGGCCGAATCCACTGCAGCAAGGCGCTCATCTTATGACCATGAGCACCTATAAAAGCCTGGGTGGTCCTGCGGGCGGACTCATCGTTTCGAATGACGCAGAGCTCTGTGAAAAGCTGGACCAGATCGCATTTCCTGGCATGACTGCAAATTTTGACGCCGCGAAATCCGCAGCATTAGCCATGACCTTACTCGATTGGCGGGAACATGGTGAAGCCTATGCAAAAGAAATGACACGAACATCGAACGCACTGGCATCCGCACTGTATGCTGAGAATTTACCTGTATTCGCGCAATCAAAAAACTTCACGCAGTCTCACCAGTTCGCCATTGAAGCCCATGAATTTGGCGGCGGACAAACGCTGTCAAAAAAGCTCCGCAAAGCAGGGTTTCTGGCTTGCGGAATTGGTTTGCCTTTGGAAGAAGTTTCTAACGATATGAACGGTTTAAGAATTGGTACACCGGAATTAGTTCGCTTTGGCGTCACCGCCTCAGATGCACCAAAACTCGCAAAGTTGATTGCTAGCGCATGCAAAGAAACGCAGCCCGAGAAGCTTGCAAATGAAGTCGCGGCCTATCGTCAAACCTTTAAAAAGCTACACTTCATACGAAGTTGACTACAGCCGCTCTAATCTAAATTACTCAATACAATGTTTGAACCAGGCGTTGCGATTTCTACTCTAAGCTCGGGACCTTGGTGTTTGTCTGCAGAAAAAACCTTCACCTGATCACTAACAGCAATTCCATCCAGGGTACTTGACACCCATTCAGCATAAGGATGCGTTATTTCAATGGATTTGAGTCGACACCGGCAGTCCGGCATTTGTGCTGCAGGATGTGGAGAAACATGCCACTGCATGACGTAAGGAAGAATACCTCCAGCAAGCAATCTTCCGTCGTCGGGAATCGCAAAATTCCAGTTGAGATTACCCCGTGTTACCGGTGTTGCAATACCAAATTCAAACTCCGAATCATGCAGCAGTGCCGAAATATTATTGCTGTTGACGACCCAGGTCAGTAATCTTGGAGATTGTTTCAATGATTGAAACACCAACGGATCATCAAGACCATACCAGCGCGGTCTCTCGGGCGGAGCGGCCTCAGGGTTAATACTAATAACCTCGATAAATACATTCCCTCCCAATTGCATTAACAAATTATGGGTTGCCATAAGCGGATGTTCTCCACCTTTAGGCATCTCTACCCCGAACAAGTCTTTCACATACTCTGCTCCTTGTTCAAGGTTTGCAGCGCCAATAACAATGTGATCGATTTGTGTCTTCATATTGCGTCTATCCCTTTTCTTTAAATAGATGATTTTTGTTCGTCAAAGGAAAAATAATTATCGCTATAGTATTTGCGTCGTTACAGCAAACGAATTCTTTCTTAGCTGTCCTGCGTCTAGCAACATATCGATATGCGGAATTCCATCTTCATCATAGGCGTCTGAGAGTGTGACGAAACCTAAGCCAGTATAGAATTTTTCAAGATAGTGCTGCGCTGATATTCGAATATTTACATTTGGATAAATCTCTGCGATGACAGTCAGTGCGCGATTCATCAACTCAAGACCCATGCCATTTCCGCGCATCTTCTCCACAATCAATACACGTCCCACAGAAACTTCAGGATAGCAAACGCCTGGAGCCATTATTCTTAAATACCCGGCAATCTCGAGGTCGGCTTTGCCGTGCTCCAACCAACCAATAAGGTGTCCGGCCAGCAGATCGGTATTATCGATATCGGGATAGAGACACTGCTGCTCCAGAACAAACACTTTCTGTCGCTGCTGCAAGATTGCATGCACCTGCAAACTACTCAGTCGATTAAATAAACCATACTGCCATACAATTGAATGATCTGGGTTAGTCATCACGCTGAACCGAGCCTGCTCCTTAATTCAACCTGGTTACTATCGGGGTCACGAATATAGAGAGAAGGACCAAATCCTTCAGCACCATTCCGAGTCTGAATCTCTCCTGCGGCTACACCCGCATTTTCAAATATTAGCTTTAACGTCTCTTCCTCAACCGGTGCAATTTGCAAGCAAAAGTGATCCATATTATTCCCGTATCTGCCAGGCGCTTCGCCACCAAGTCGCCCTATCTCACTATCGACAACAACTAAATCGATCAACGAAGAACCTGCTCGCAATTGAGTCAAACCAAATTTTGCTGAGGCTTGGCTTTCGATACTACAACCCAGGACATCGCAATAAAAATCGATCATCTTTTGCAGTTGCGTTGTTCGCAGGACGACATGATCTATACAAAGCGGAGTAATCTTTGAAGACATAGTAGATAGTTTCTCGTTTAACGCATACCCAGCGAAGTATCGCCAAACAGCCCTTTCACTGTGTGGGGTTCGCTGCGCCAATATTGTGGTGGCACGGTTACCGTAGCACCTAACTTTGCAGCTGCATGCCAAACCCAATGCGGGTTGTAGAGAAACGCGCGTGCCAACGCCACCATATCCGCTTTTTGCGAAGCAACAATCTCTTCCGCCTGTTCCGCCTCGGTGATCAAACCCACCGCCATAACCGGAATGGAAACAGTCTGCTTAATCGCCTCAGCGAAGTGCACCTGATAGCCAGGTTTTAAATCTATTTTTTGCTGATGAGATACGCCACCGCTAGAAACATCTATCCAGTCGACCCCAATTTTTTCGCAGGCTTTAGCAAACACCACCGCCTCATCAATATCCCAACTGCTGGCTGTGTCCCAATCACTGGCCGACAGTCGGACGCCCACCGGTTTGTTTTGCGGCCAAACTTCACGGACCGCCTTTACCACCTCTAGCGGGAAACGCATTCTGTTTTCCAAAGTACCCCCATACTGATCGGTCCTGAAATTAGCAACTGGAGATAAAAATTGATGGAGCAGATAGCCATGGGCAGCATGTACCTCAAGGGCGTCGACCCCTAACCTTTCAGCCCTCAACGCCGCAGCGACAAAGGCTTTTTTTAGCACACCCAAATCGTCAGATGAAAGTGCAGCAGGCGCTGTCTCTTCTGGAAGCTGGGGTATCTCGGAGGGCGCTACGGCTGTCCAGCCTCCAAGATCATCGGGTATTTGTTGACCGCCTTCCCAAGGAACTTGACTGGATGCTTTTCGTCCAGCATGTGCAAGTTGCAAGCAAACCGGCACGCGATGATTGGGATTCAGCCCGTGCACAACTTCAAGAGTCGACTTCAAAGCGGCTTCGTTATCGTCACTATAAAGCCCAAGACATGCGGGGGTAATGCGTCCTATCGCTTCGACTGCGGTAGCTTCCAAGATCAGCATTCCCGCCGCTGACATTGCGAATTGCCCAAGGTGCACTTGGTGCCAGGGTTGTGCATTACCTTCTACGGCACTGTACTGACACATCGGCGAGACAATCACCCGGTTACCCAAATCAAGGTCTCGGAGAGAAAGCGGTTGAAAAAGAGCAGCCATAATTATCGACTCCGTTTATTCCTGCGTTTCAAGAAAACCGTGGTTAATCGGCGGTGAATAAAAACGCTGTTGGCTGCGCAATAGTTTGCAAGCCTAGCTCTTTTTAGCCACCAATCGAAAACCACGAAAAAACATACCATTTAAAGAGAATTTATAAAAATTGCCCAGATATTTAACAGCACAATCATTAACAGCACCGCTCTGTTTAAATTCTTCGACAACGATGTCAGAACAACAGCAGCGACGATTTGCAAAATTTTTCCAACCGCAACACCAGGAACAATACCAAGTAGTGTAGCGAGGTTTCGGATCAATAAATTCTTCTCAAGCTCAATACCATCACGCCACATAAAATTCAGTGTTGTCGCGAAGTCTAACAACACAGTGAGAAACACAAGCAGCCATAAAAACCAATGGGTGCGCAGCGAATACCGGAGATTCTCTAATACCGGTACATCATGGTCTAAAATCTTCATAAAAAAACCGCGCGATCGTTTTTTAAAACGGCCAGACCAAAACAATCATAGGAATCGAAACAGCGATCACGATAATTTCCAGCGGCAACCCCATTCGCCAGTAATCTCCAAAGCGATATCCGCCAGGGCCCATAATCAAAGTATTGTTTTTATGTCCGATAGGTGTAAGAAACGCGCAAGAAGCAGCTACCGCCACCGCCATCAGAAACGGATCCGGGCTTACATTCAAACTACTTGCGATATCGATCGCAATGGGTGCAGCGATAACTGTTGTCGCAGTATTATTTAAAACATCCGACAGAGTCATTGTTACCACCATCAAAAGTGTTAACACAATGATCGGGCCATGACCTTCAGATAAAGAAATAATCTGCTCGGCAATCAAAGCCGTGCCACCGGATTGTTCCAGCGCTGATCCGATCGGTATCATTGAACCCAGCAAAACGATAACTGGCCACTCAATGGAGGTATAGATTTCGCGTAACGGTACGATATTGAAACCGACCATGACCATACACACCAGAGCAAGCGCTTCAGGAAGATGTACCAGCCCAGCAGTCGCAGCAGCAATCGCCAAAACAAAACTGACAACGGCAATTCCCGCTTTATTACGCTGAACCACCTGCAAATCTCTTTCCTTTAAAGACAAACCACCAAGCCAGTTGGCCACATCGTTAAGTCTTTCGGTAGGACCAAGCAAAAGCAAAACATCTCCCGCACGGATTGTCAGTTTTCTCACCCTTTCGCGAAACGATTTCCCCTGTCGCGACACACCTAATAGCGTTACGCCGTGTCGATAAAGCAGTTTTACGTCAAGGGCGGTACGTTCAGCGATACGGGCATTTTCCGGCACAACAACTTCAATCAACGAGAGATCTTCACCCAACAAGTTGCCGTGTTTTTCAGAACCAACGTACTCCAATTTGAGCGCACCAACAAATGCGTCAATCGAATCAGCTACTGCTTCAATAACAAGCAAGTCTCCCTGTTTGATCACCTCACTTCTAGCCCTGCCCGGTATGCGTTTTCCATTTCGTATTAATCCGACGATGGCGACGTCGACGTCTTCAGCAGCCGGATCTAAATCGCGAATACGCTGATCGATCGCAGTCGATTTCTCACCAACCCGCACCTCAGCAACGTATTCCTGAATCTGCGCCAATGCATCACCAGCGGTGTTCTTCGAAGCATCTGCAGGAATCAACCGCCAACCGACCAAAGCAATAAACAATACGCCAACCACCGAAGCAACAATCCCTACCGGAGAGAAATCAAACATTCCAAATGGTTCGCCCACCGCTTCCTGACGGAAGCTGGCAATAATGATATTTGGCGGCGTCCCAATCATGGTAATCAAGCCACCCAGAATCGAAGCGAATGACAAAGGCATTAGACTCAAGGCCACGCTGCGTTTTGCCTTGGCAGCCGCCTGCATATCAATTGGCATAAGTAGCGCCAGCGCAGCAACATTGTTCATCAACGCGGAGAGCGCAGCAGCAACGCCGGACATAATGCTGATATGCATAAAGAGTGACCGACTGCTATCAATAACATATTTCGCAATCAACTCGATCGCACCAGAATTTGATAATCCTCGGCTAACGATAAGAACCAAGGCAATGATCACGGTAGCATGGTGGCCGAATCCATCAAACGCACTTTCTTGCGGTACGACGCCGATGATCACCGCTAAAATTAGCGCGCCAAAGGCGATCAGGTCGTATCGTATCTTCCCCCAAACCAGCAGCGCGAAAATAACGCCGAGCAAACTAAAGAGAATTATTTGGTGCGTAGTCAAAGAATCATTCCAACATTTCAGTGGATCACATTCTACCCTAGACTGGTTGGGCGGGCGCTCTCAGCAGCTGCCTTGCATACAGAGCAGAAAGATTAAATCTCTATAAAACAGCTGGAAAATTCAACTCTGCAAGCCGACCCAATCAATCGTAGCTAACTTCGAGTATTTCAAACAGCTTCTTGCCACCAGGTGCGTTCACTTCAACTTCCTCGCCTTCCTCTTTTCCAAGCAAGGCTCGGCCTATTGGAGAACTAATAGAAATTTTTCCATTTTCCAAATCTGCTTCCAGATTACCAACAAGCTGATAAGACACTTCCGAGTCATTGCTATCATCATACAGTTTTACCTGCGCGCCAAATACCACCTTGCCGGGAGTCGCGATACTTTTTGGGTTGATCACTTCGGCAATGGAAAGACTGCCCTCAAGCTCTGCAATGCGTCCTTCGATAAAACCCTGCTGTTCTTTCGCAGCATCATATTCCGCATTTTCCGAAAGGTCACCATGGGATCTTGCTTCGGCTATAGCGGCGATTACCTTAGGACGCTCAACGCTTTTCAAATTTTTCAGCTCAGCGCGTAATTTGTCCGCACCTGCAGTTGTCAATACCACTCTCTCAGTGTTCATCAATTTATTCCCGTCGACTTTTTTATATCGACTTTTTATACCAACGATACTTATTTACAATTATTTATGCAGACAACCATACTACAGCGCTCACCTCAGACTCCACGCTTAAATACCAATCGAAAGATTTAGGTAGGTTGAACTGTTTCAGGAGGTGGCTTACACAGCTTTCTGATGTAGAGACTGCAATCGATTCACCGATGTCGTCCCGGCCGCACGATGGGCTTCCACCGCGGCTCGTGCACCCGCAAGAGTAGTAAAGTATGTCACTTTATGCAACAAGGCTTCGCGTCGAATCTGGTAAGAATCACGCAGACTCTGCTTACCCGAAGTGGTATTCAGGATTAAATCAAAATCATCGTTTTTAATCCTATCGACAACGTGGGGGCGCCCCTCGATCACCTTGTTCACTCGGGTTACCGGGATACCGGCAGTTTGCAGCATTTGCGCGGTTCCTTGGGTAGCAACAATCTCAAAGCCATTGTTCGAAAAATACTCAGCCACCGGGAAAGCATAGGGTTGATCCTCTTTACGTAGAGATATCAACACACGCCCCTCTCTGGGAATCGCATAACCTGCGCCTTTACTGGCTTTATCAAACGCCTCACCAAAGGTCTGACCAATTCCCATCACCTCGCCGGTGCTCTTCATTTCCGGGCCCAATACAGTGTCAACGCCAGGAAATTTTATAAATGGGAATACCGCCTCTTTGACAGAATAAAAGGTCGGCTTCCACTCATCCCCTACACCTTGTTCGGTCAACGACTGACCAGCCATACAGCGGGCAGCAATTTTTGCTAACGGTCTTGCTGTTGCTTTTGATACAAACGGTACGGTCCTTGACGCACGCGGATTTACTTCCAGCACATAGATATCATTGCCTTTGACCGCGTACTGCACATTCATAAGGCCCACCACATTCAGCGCCAGTGCCATCTCTTTGGTCTGCCGAATCAGCTCTTCCTGGGTATCATCGTGCAAACTAAACGGCGGCAAAGAACAGGCCGAATCTCCAGAATGTACACCGGCTTCCTCGATATGCTCCATGATGCCGCCAATGATCACTCGCTCACCGTCACAAATGGCGTCAACATCAACTTCAGTCGCATCGTTTAAAAAACGATCCAGCAATACGGGTGAATCAAACGATACACGCAGTGCAGAAGTCATATAAGCCTCAAGATCTTCCGGGTGATGCACAACCTCCATTGCCCGGCCACCAAGTACATAGGATGGACGAACTACGATTGGATAGCCGATTTCTTCCGCAAGCGCCAACGCTTCATCCGCCTCGTTAGCGATACGATTAGGTGGTTGTAACAAATCCAGATCCCCCAGTAACTTCTGGAAGAATTCGCGATCTTCCGCCTGATGAATTGATGTAGGCGAGGTACCAATCACCGGCGCACCCGCTCTTTCTAATCCTCGCGCTAACTTAAGCGGCGTCTGGCCACCGTATTGCACAATCAGTCCATAAGGATTTTCGACACGCACAATTTCGAGAACATCTTCCTGAGTCAAAGGCTCAAAATACAATCGATCAGACGTATCGTAGTCAGTTGAAACTGTTTCAGGATTGCAGTTAATCATGATGGTTTCAAAACCGTCTTGTTGCAACGCCATAGACGCATGGACACAACAGTAATCAAATTCAATACCCTGACCAATACGATTCGGTCCACCTCCGAGAACAATCACTTTTTTATTGTCGGTCGGCTGCGCCTCACACTCTTCATCATAAGTTGAATAAAGGTACGCAGTCGCTGTGTCGAATTCGGCGGCACAAGAATCTACTCTCTTAAATACCGGGTGGATGGCATTGTTAAGACGAAATTCTCTGATCGACTGCTCATCTGTCGACATCAACGCCGCCAATCTGCGATCAGAAAATCCCTGCTGCTTCCAATTGCGCAGAATAAGTGGCGAAACTTGATCCAGCTTTTGTCCACGAATTTCTGATTCGGTAATCACCAAATCTTCAAACTCCGCGAGGAACCAGGGATCGATTCGGCAAGTGTTATGCACTTCTTCCAATGACAAACCACGACGGAATGATTCGGCCATATACCAAACGCGCTGCGCCCCTGGAACCCTTAGTTTAGCGGAGAGCAAATCTCGTAATTCATCACCAGTTTCGGCTAGCTTTAAATCGTCCAACCCATCACTTCCAATCTCTAAACCCCGTAACGCTTTTTGGAAAGATTCTTGAAAGCTCCGGCCAATCGCCATGACCTCGCCCACTGATTTCATTTGCGTTGTCAGCGTTGCATCAGCTTGAGGAAACTTCTCAAAATCAAATCGCGGTATCTTGGTGACAACATAGTCGATACTCGGCTCGAACGAAGCCGGGGTAGCGCCCCCGGTGATGTCATTGCTGAGCTCGTCCAGAGTAAAACCAACCGCCAGTTTCGCTGCGATTTTTGCAATTGGAAAACCCGTTGCTTTCGAAGCCAACGCGGAAGATCGCGATACCCGCGGGTTCATCTCAATAATGATCATGCGACCGTCATCCGGATTAATCGCAAACTGGACGTTTGATCCGCCGGTGTCTACACCAATCTCGCGCAACACTGCGATACTGGCGTCGCGCATGATTTGGTATTCCTTATCGGTCAATGTCTGCGCCGGAGCGACGGTAATTGAGTCACCGGTATGTACCCCCATCGGATCGAAATTTTCGATCGAGCAAATGATGATGCAGTTGTCGACAGTATCCCTTACCACCTCCATTTCAAATTCTTTCCAACCGAGAATACTCTCTTCAATAAGCAGTTCTTTGGTTGGCGAGGCATCCAGACCACGACGACATATTTCCTCAAACTCTTCATGATTGTAAGCAATACCGCCTCCGGTACCACCAAGGGTAAAGGACGGTCTGATAATTGCCGGAAAGCCCACACGCTCCTGGATCTCGCGTGCCTGATCAAGATCATGGGCAATATCGCCCTTCACAGTTTCAAGCCCGATCTTATGCATGGCATCCCGAAACAATGAGCGGTCTTCGGCCTTGTCGATCGCATGGCTGTTGGCGCCAATCATCTCGACGTTGTATTTCTGCAGAATCCCCAGTCGATTCAAGTCCAGCGCACAATTCAGCGCAGTCTGACCACCCATGGTAGGTAAAATCGCATCGGGACGTTCTACCTCGATCACTTTCTCAAGGGTCTTCCAGTCAATCGGCTCGATATAGGTCGCATCAGCAAAATCCGGATCAGTCATGATGGTCGCCGGATTGGAATTCACCAATACAACGCGATAGCCCTCTTCTTTTAACGCCTTGCACGCCTGGACTCCCGAATAATCAAATTCGCATGCCTGGCCAATAATGATTGGACCCGCGCCAATAATCAGCACTGTCTTGATATCTTCTCGCTTGCTCATGACTGCGCCCCTTTGTGCTGTTGCATCATATCGATGAACTTATCAAACAAAGGATTGATATCTTTAGGACCAGGACTCGCCTCGGGATGCCCTTGAAATGAAAATGCCGGTAGATCACGACGCTCAATACCCTGAATGGTGCCGTCAAAAAGAGAACGATGAGTAACTTTCACTGAATCAGGTAGGCTCGTTTCATCCACCGTGAATCCATGATTCTGGCTGGTGATCAATACCTTGCCAGTAGCCAGATCCTGCACCGGATGATTCGCTCCATGGTGGCCGAATTTCATTTTCTCAGTCTTTGCGCCGCTCGCCAGCGATAGCAGTTGATGACCAAGACAAATACCGAATACAGGCACGCCTGTTTTGAGTATCGATTGAATTGCTTCGATTGCGTAGTCGCAAGGTTCCGGATCCCCCGGACCATTTGACAGAAAAACACCATCCGGGCTGCTCTTTAAAACCTCTTCTGCAGAGGTTTGTGCCGGCACCACGGTAACATCGCAACCGCGATCGGCCAGCAAACGCAAGATATTGTGTTTTACACCATAATCGCAGGCAACCACGCGAAATTTCGAAGCTGGCGGCGTCTGATAGCCCTTTTCCAGGTCCCAAACACCGGCGGATTTCTCGGCATTCCATTGATATGCCTTATCAACGGTCACCACTTTAGCAAGATCCATTCCGCCCAGTCCCGGGAATGTCTTTGCCTGTTCCAGCGCCGCCCCCTCATCTAAATTCTGCCCAGCCATAATGCAGGCCGCTTGTGCGCCCTTGGTTCTTAAGAGCCTGGTGAGCTTGCGGGTATCGAGATTACTTATTGCAACCACATTTTTCGATTTTAGGTATCTTGGCAAAGACTCGGCTGCCCGCCAGTTGCTATGCAATTTAGGCACATTGCGTACCACCAGACCTGCACAAAAGATTGAACGAGATTCTTCGTCTTCCGGAGTCACCCCAACGTTACCAATATGCGGATAGGTAAGCGTAACAATCTGGCTGGCATAGGACGGATCCGTCAAAATTTCCTGATAGCCAGTCATCGATGTATTGAATACCACCTCTCCAATACTGGCACCATCCGCGCCAATGGAAGTTCCTCTGAATACTGTGCCATCCTGAAGTACAAGTAGCGCGCTAGTTGGTTGGTGGTTCAATCCAATCTCCTAAAAAGGTCAATACAAAAAGCCGAAATTCAGGGTCGGTTGCAAAACATGCGCATAAAAAAAGGGAGAAACCAAAACTGGTTTCTCCCCGGATATTTGTTGCTGCGCGATGTCGTAACAGACCTCGTCTGGTTGTTTATTCAATGGTCGCGATTGTACGCGCCAAGCGAATCTGATTCAACGAACTTCCGCCGAAGTTTAGACAAAAAACGAAGTTATTTTTCAGAGCAGGCCGTTAACGTAAGGCCAGCACATCCTGCATGTCGTAAAAGCCCGGACTCTGCCCCTGCAGCCAGCTGGCAGCGCGTAATGCGCCCTTGGCGAAAATCTTTCTGTCGGTAGCACGATGGGTAATTTCAATGCGTTCACTTTCGCCAATAAACATGACCGTATGTTCTCCTGCGATATCGCCACCTCGAATAGTGGAAAAGCCAATGGTGCCTTCGGGCCTCGCACCAGTAATACCATGACGACTAAACACCCCGTCTTTCTCCAGCGACTTTCCAAGGGGTCTGGCAACCGCCTTACCAAGCAGCAGTGCGGTACCCGATGGTGCATCTACTTTGTGCTTATGGTGCGCCTCGACAATTTCGATATCCGTAACATTACCGATGACACGACTCGCCGTTTCCAGCAGTGCCACACAAAGGTTAACGCCAACACTGGTATTCGCTGCCAACACAATTGGTGCCGAAGCCGCTAACTGTTCTACCGCTTGTCTTTGGTCTGCGTCCATGCCCGTAGTACCAATCAGCAGTGGCTTGCCTGCTTCCGCACAGAGGGCAGCATGACGCACACTGGCTTCCGGGGAAGTGAAATCGATCATGACATCAAAATCGGACATCTCCAACTGCTCGCGGATCACCACCCCAAGCTCGGCAATCCCTGCCTGTGTACCCGCGTCTTTACCAAGAGCGTCACTGCCAGCGCGTTCTAACGCTTGAGAAACATTCAGTGCCGTATCTTCCGAGGCCATGCGGATTAATGCTTGGCCCATTCGTCCGGAGGCACCTGCAATAGCGAGGTTAATCATGAGTAGGATTTATTATTGAATTGGCTCAGGTCGAGACTAACGATCCCGGTGAGATCTGACAACATGTTTTAACGGCGATAAATTGATTTCATCCAAAACGGCATGGGCCGGCGCGGTTAATCCGTGGAAGATTGCCTCCGCGACGTCTTCCGCTTCCAGCGCGTTGTTCACATCTTCCCCAGGGCCAAAGTCGAGTTCATCAAAAAATGGTGTGTCAACCATACCCGGGTTCACCAACAAAATACGCACTCCTGCATTGCTCGCCTCATAGCGCAAAGACTGAGCCAGCCCGCGCACTGCAAATTTTGTTGCCGAATAAACGGCTCCCTGTCGCCCCCCGCGCAAAGCTGCTTCAGAACCAACCAACACCAGCGTACCGTATCCCTGAGTCTTCATGATCGGCAGAAAAAAGCGAGCCAGCAAAATCGTACTGGTCAGATTGGTATCGACCAGTTTACGCACCCGCTGGCTGGAGAACTGCTCCAGCGCACCAAAATCGCCGAACCCGTGACTCAAAACGACGCCATCGATCACTGGCAACTCTTTCAGCGGTGCCAGATTTTTCTCAAGCTGATTAAGACCGGAAAGATCTAATGACAGTGATGTTGCTAATTTGGATGAACATTTTATCGGTCGTCGCGAGATCCCTAAAACCTGGCTACCATGATCGGCAAGTAACTGCAGCGTAGCCGCGCCGATGCCAGAGCTTGCGCCGGTAACAACGTATTGTTTACGGTTTGGCATACAGACGCTCTAGCACTAGATCAGGAAATCACTTCCATCCCACCCATATAGGGTTTAAGTGCTTCGGGCACACCAATACTGCCGTTAGCATTTTGATAGTTCTCCATCACAGCAACCAGCGTTCTGCCAACGGCAAGACCAGAACCGTTCAAGGTATGCACCAGTTCGGGCTTACCGGTTTCAGGATTGCGCCAGCGCGCCTTCATTCTTCTCGCCTGAAACGCTTCACAATTACTGCACGAAGATATTTCTCGAAATTGATCCTGGCTGGGAATCCACACTTCAATATCGAAAGTCTTGCTTGCACCAAACCCCATATCGCCAGTACACAATGTGATCGTCCGATAAGGCAGTTCAAGCTTTTGCAGAATCGCTTCTGCATTGCCAACCAGTTCATCCAACGCATCGTACGACTCAGCAGGCTTCACAATATGTACCAACTCCACTTTCTCAAACTGGTGCTGCCGGATCATGCCGCGGGTATCTCGGCCGTACGACCCCGCTTCACGACGGAAACATGGAGTATGCGCAACCCGTTTAATAGGCAAATCATCGGCATCAATGATTTGATCTGCGGACAGATTGGTCAACGGCACTTCCGCCGTCGGAATCAAATAATAAGGCGGATCATCCTGGGTGCTGAATTGATCATCCTCAAATTTTGGCAGCTGACCTGTCCCATACAGCGCGTCGGGCTGCACTAAAAAAGGCACATAAGTTTCGATATACCCATGTTCAGTGGTGTGGGTATCCAACATAAACTGCGCGAGCGCACGGTGCAGTCTCGCCAAACCATTTCTCATGGTTACAAAGCGTGAACCAGATAGCTGTGCTGCCGCCTCAAAATCCATCATGCCAAGGGCTTCACCAATATCGACATGATCCTTCACCTCAAAATCAAAGGTTCTTGGTGTGCCCCAGGTCCGCACCTCTACATTGTCGCTCTCATCTTTACCAACGGGCACACTTTCATGGGGCAAATTTGGGATTTCATTGCATAACGCCAGGATCTTATCTTGCAGCGCAGTTAACTCCGCCTGGCCCTGCTTGATTTGCTCGCCTAAATTGGCCACGGAATCCAGTATCGGCTGCGCGTCCTCACCCTTTGCTTTCGCGGCGCCAATCTTTTTTGACGCCGAAGTTCGTTCTGCTTGCAGCGCTTCGGTAGTAGACTGCAGCGCTTTTCTCTGGGTCTCCAACTGATTGAATTGCGCAACATCCAGGGTATAACCTCTACCGACCAGCTGTTGCTTGACGGTTTCAATATCTTTTCTTAACAGCTGTGGATCCAGCATCTGTTTTTTTCCTCAAAGTCTCGGCCGTCATGAGTTTAGACGCCCTGATTTAAATGTTTACGTAGCCCATTTAGTGACAGCAACCCCCGCTGCAGCTGCAAGAATACATAACAATACGCTCAGTATTATATTCAACAATGCTTTGCTCCATAAGCCCGCCTCGATCAACTGCAGGGTTTCCAGTGAAAAAGTAGAAAACGTCGTAAAGCCGCCGAGCAACCCGACAATAATCAGCGATCGCAGATGGTCTGACACGGCTTGCCCCGTCGCGTAATGGTTCAGAACAACAAAGAGCGCACCAATTAAAAACGACCCAATTCCGTTCACCGCCAAAGTACCAATAGGGAAACCACCAGCAGATGCGAAACGTTGGTTGACTGCATTCGACAGCAAAAATCGACATACGGCGCCGAGCGCACCGCCAAGCGCAATATAGAGAAGCTGCATTTATTTGTCCTTCACCTTTGTCGATATCGCCTTTGAATTTTGTGCGCGCAACCATTCCAGTTTCTCGCCAATCTTCTTCTCCAAACCGTTTTCAGAGGGCGCGTAAAATATCGGTGTACCCATCTCTTCTGGAAGATAGGTTTGACCCACTGAATAACTATTTGGCTCATCATGCGCATATCGATAGCCATCTCCATGACCCATGGATTTTACAAGTTTCGTTGGTGCATTACGGATATGCAGCGGCACGGGTTGATCTGGAAACTGCTCAATTGCATGATTCACCTGATTGTGCGCGCGATATACCGCGTTACTCTTGGCACAAACCGCAAGATAAATCGCCGCCTGGGTTATTGCCAAATCACCCTCGGGAGAACCCAGTCGATCAAAACTATTCCACGCATCCAGGGTTAGAGTTATCGCACGAGGGTCTGCGTTGCCAACATCTTCACTAGCGATTCGAACCAACCTGCGTAACACATAGTGCGGATCACAGCCGCCGTGTAGCATTCGATTAAGCCAATACGCCGCGGCATCAGGATCAGAGCCGCGAATGGATTTATGCAGCGCTGAAATCTGATCATAAAAATGATCGCCGCCCTTATCAAACTGCACCGTGCGATCGGTAACAACCTGCTGCATTAAATCAAGGGTAATACAGCTATTTTGATTTTCCCCCGCAGCAATATCCGCCGATGTCTCGAGAAATCCCAGCGCCCTGCGCGCGTCTCCCTGCGCCGCTTCCGCCAGGAAATCACGGGCTTGGTCTTCGATTGAGAGCTGCAGTTCTCCAAGACCTTTTTCGGAATCGGATAATGCCCGTTCTATTAAGTCGGCAATGGCTGCAGCAGAAATGGCCTGCAGCAAATAAACACGACTTCTCGACAACAATGCGTTGTTCAATTCAAACGAGGGGTTCTCGGTAGTTGCACCAACAAAAATAATCACGCCGTTCTCGATATGGGGCAAAAATGCATCCTGTTGCGCCTTATTAAAGCGATGAACTTCATCAACAAATAATAAAACCTGACCACCAGCCTGTTTGATTTCAGTAGCAAATTTGATCGCTTTACGAATATCCTGGACACCGCTGGTCACCGCCGAAATCGTCTGCAGGGTTGCGCTGCCATTCTGCGCCAGCATCCGCGCAATGGTTGTTTTGCCGGCGCCTGGCGGTCCCCAAAGGATCATTGAATGTAGATGACCGCCGTCCAACACTCGGCGTAGCGGTTTATTTTCTGCAACCAGATGCCCTTGGCCAACAATTTCCTCAGGGGTTGTCGGGCGCATGCGCTCGGCCAGTGGTCGAGCTGCATTATTGGTTGAGTCTACAAATAGTGACTCAGATTTCTGGGAGTTAGGCATCTGCTAACCCTCTACTGGTCCTGATCCGCAATCCGACTCAACAACTAATTGGATTCATCCAGAATATCAACGCCAGGAGGCGGAATAAAATCAAAGGCAGTATCAGGAATGTCCTGATTTTCCCGTAAATTGACGAAGGTCATTCGCGTTGTTTGACCTAGATTGTCTATCAACTCCATCAATCGCAAACGATTGTCTTCAAAACCAATTCGCACTTCAGTAAAACTACTTTCTTCATCCACTGGAACCAGATTGACCCAGTCAAAACGCCCCTGCGTGCCGATATCAATAATTGCATAGTTGTCGGATAGATCACCTTCACCTGCAAGCAATAGCGCAGGGGTTCCGCCTAAAGCTTCCTTTTGGTCACGGACATTCACCTGCTCGAATTCAACATCATAAATCCAAACGCGGTCACCATCGCCAACTATTTCCTGGGCCTCAGGTGGCGCGTAATCCCAGCGAAATAACCCAGGCCGTTTAATCTTCACTACCCCCCTGCCGTCGTCAATTTCCTGCAAAGATTCATCCAGCACAACCTGCTCAAAAGCAGCTTCGAAGGTATTGATCTCGGCAAAGAAATATCGCAATGAATCAAGGCCCGGGCTGGCGCTCGCCATTGGGGCAAAAGCAATCGAAAGCGTTAAAACGGCGGCACTAATCGAGGGAAATAAAATTTTCATGGGTTGATCCTTATTTAGTCTTCAGGTGCAGCCGGGGCTAACACCTCGCGCTTGCCATTTTCACCAGAGGTTATTACCCCCGCTTCCTCCATGGTATCGATCATGCGAGCGGCACGGTTGTAGCCAACGCGTAAGGCTCTCTGAACCGAAGAAATCGAGGCCTTACGACTCTGTGTAACAAATCGAACTGCATCATCATATAACGGGTCGGCTTCACCTTCCCCTTCTGAATAACTTCCCGCTTCGCCACCGCCGCCTTCATTTGAACCCTCGGTAACCTCCTCAAGGTATACCGGAGGCGGACCACTTTTCAGTTCAGCCACTACCTTAGAAACCTCTTCGTCAGAAACAAAGGAACCGTGAACTCGCTGGGTGAAGGCTGTTCCGGGAGGCAGAAACAACATATCACCCTGACCGAGCAACGATTCTGCTCCCATCTGGTCAAGAACGGTTCGTGAATCAGCTCTCGACGATACCTGAAAGGCAATTCGTGTCGGCACATTGGCCTTGATCAGTCCGGTAACGACGTCAACAGAGGGTCTTTGGGTTGCCAACACCAAATGAATACCCGCAGCTCGAGCTCTCTGGGCGATACGGATAATAATCTCTTCGATCTTTTTTCCGGCGACCATCATAAGGTCAGCCAGTTCGTCGACAATGACTACGATATACGGCATCTTGCTCAGATAAATCGGATTGTCCAGATCTTGCTCAATCGTATTGTCCAAAAGCGGCTCGCCGCTCTTGTTCGCCACCTCTACCTTTTTGTTATACCCGGCAATATTTCTTACCGAGGTATCCGCCATCACCCGAAAGCGGCGATCCATTTCCACAATACACCAGCGCAGCGCGTTGGCTGCTTTATTCATGTCGGTGACTACGGGCGCAAGTAAATGCGGAATGCCGTCATATACCGACAATTCAAGAAATTTCGGATCGACCATAATCATCCGAATGTCTTCCGGCGTTGCTTTATATAAAAAACTCAAGATCAAAGCATTGATACACACCGACTTACCAGAACCGGTGGTACCCGCAATCAAAACGTGAGGCATTTTCTGTAAATCCGCCACCACCGCATTACCAGCGATATCCTTTCCTAGCACCATGGTGAGTGGAGAGCCGGTTTTAATAAATTCATCCGACGCCAAACCTTCTACCAGACGCACAATCTCTCGATTCTGATTAGGAATCTCAATGCCGATACAATTCTTCCCCGGGATATTTTCAACCACTCTTACGCTATCTACCGTAAGAGACCGCGCGAGATCCTTTGCCAGACCTACGATTTGGCTGGCCTTCACCCCGGCAGCAGGTTCAATTTCAAACCGTGTGATCACAGGCCCAGGCTGCACTGCCTCTACCGCAATATCAACGTTAAAATCTTTGAGCTTTTTTACCAACAGCTGTGACATCGCCTCCAACTCTTCATTGGAATATCCGCCTTCAGCAACAGTAGGCACATCCAGCAAACCGAGGTTTGGTAGTTCGCCACTACTGGTATCATTGAATAGGCTAACCTGCTTGACCGGCGCAGGTTTCTCCAATTCCGGAACGGTCTCGATTTTCGGCTCAATCTTTGGCGGTTTCTTGCTGGTAATCACCTCCCGGATTTCCTTGACCGTCTCTTCGCGCTCTTTGCGCACCTTCGCGCCTTCTTTACGATCAGTAAACTCTTCTTTCTTCTGCTTGAGCCAATCAATCATCTCAAACACTTTGTACCCGATACGGTCCATCAGGTTAAACCAGGACACGTGACTGACCAGAGTTATTCCTGTAGTCAATAACGCAAGAAGAATCACGGTCGCACCCACCACACCGAAGTTGGCGGAAAAAGCGTTAGCGGTGTAGTGCCCCAAAATTCCGCCAGCGGCGAATGCATCGCCGCCTGCTCGCAAAGGAAAATAGATCTGCTCTAAACCACAGGCACCTGTCATCGACAGAAAAAAGCCGGTGATTGATAAAAGCAATGGATAAACGTTAAATGGCCCCCTGTCGCCGCGGTTCTTGTAGACTCGCCAGCCTAAAGCCAGACACAACAACAACAGCACATAGGCCATGCGTCCAAATAAACTAAACATGGCGTCTGCAAACCAGGCGCCAACGCGCCCTCCCCAATTTTGAATTTCCTGACCGGTACCGGTAGAACTTGGACCTGGATCACTGGGAGACCAGCTCAAAAGACATATCAACAGATATAATGCGAACCCCATCATCACCAAAACGCCAACTTCACGAAGCAGACTATTGAGATTTCCGGGTAGAGAGAATTTTGGCCCGCTTTCTGCGGCCTCTTTTTTAGATTTCAGTGTCGCTTTTTTTGCGGTAGAGGAAGCTTTAGCCACGGGTGAGAGCAATAGATAGAGCGTAGTTTTGAAGGCCAGATTCTAGCACGGAGACAGACCTATAAAAGCGGGTTATTAACATGTGTTATCACCCATGGTTAAGCGCAGGTTTAACATACCGGTGTTATCACTCTGAATAGTGTTGCTGATAGACGTCACCGAGCAGTAACACCAAATCAATCAGCTTGATCGTCCTCTAGTCGCGCAATCACTGCCTCCAATGCCGATGGCATTGCGGCGTAGAAATCTTGCTGTTGCCCGCTGACCGGATGATTCAATCGTAATCGCTCGGCGTGCAAAAACAATCGCCCCAGACCGCGCTTTTTCATCTCATTGTTAAAACCGCGATCGCCATACAATCGATCCCCGGCAATCGGAAACCCCGAATGACAGGCATGTACGCGAGCCTGATGCATGCGTCCGGTCTTAAGTTCCGCCTCTAACAGTGCTGCGCCGTTGAACTGTTGACGCGACTGAAATAGCGTCAACGCCGGCTGACCGTCTTCGAATGCCACAACCCGCTTATAATCTTCTTCGTTTCGGGTTTGCTTCAGCGGCGTACCATTACGAAACGATTCAGGGGTATTTCCCATAACTAGCGCCAGATAGTGTTTTCTCACAGAACGAGCTTCCGCAAGCTGCTGCTGTAAAGCCAGCAATGCCGAACGTGTTTTCGCCAGCATCAGACAACCCGAGGTTTCTCGATCAAGCCGATGCACAAGTTCAATGTAGGTGAGTTCGGGCCGTAATTTCCTCAACGCTTCGATCAAACCGTACTCCATACCACTGCCGCCATGTACCGCCAGCCCCGAAGGCTTGTTTACCACCATCATATGCTCATCTTCGAGCAAAACAGGGACATGGTTCAGCAGTTTTTCCGGAATCACTACATCTCCCTCGGTCGTACTGTGACGAATCGGAGGAACCCGAATTTTATCGCCCTCGGCAATATGATAAGTTGGCTTTTTGCGCGAACCATTAACCCGCACTTCACCCTTACGTAAGGCTTTATAGATTCGAGTACGTGGCACCCCTTTTAGGGTTTTTAGCAGGAAGTTATCGATGCGTTGACCAATGTCTGCAGGCCCCGCTTCCACAACTCGCGCTTTCTGGGCAGAGGGAGAAGACAATGGAAATATTCTGGTTTTTTAGCGGTAATCGAGCAACCGATGATACGCCATCGCAGCAACCAATGCCGGTGTTCTAAGCGCAGAGCCTCCAGGGAATGCTTGATGTGGAATCGCTTCATAGCAATCCAGGGTTTGGCTGTCTCCCATAACCGCACTAGCCAGCAAAGATCCCACATAACCCGTTAATGCCATGCCATGTCCGGAGAAACCTTGGGCAAAAAACTGACCTCCAGGCAGGCGTCCAATATGCGGAGCGCGGTTACGAGTAATTGCCACAAAACCACCCCAGGCATATTCAATTTTTGTTCCAGCGAGCTGTGGAAAAACCCGCAACATCCGTTTTTCCAGCGAGGCCGAGAGTTTTCGAGGTTCCAATGTGCTGTAACTCACTCTACCGCCAAAGAGCATCCGGTGGTCAGCAGAAGTTCGAAAGTAATCCAGCACAAAATTGGTATCCGCCACCGCCGCATTATTTGAAATCAACCCACGGGCAGTCTCTTCGCTTAACGCTTCAGTCGCAACGATGTAAGTGCCCACCGGCATGATCTGTTTTTTCAGGTCTGGCTGCAGCGTATCCAGATAGGCATTGCAGGCATAAACCACGTTGTCACATCGAATCTCACCGCGTTTGCAGCGAACGATATAACCACTGCCGCCGTCTGAACCACTTTCTTTATCAATACTCTTTACCGTCGTATTTTCAAAAAGCTGCGCCCCTGCTTGTTGCGCCGCTTGACTTAAACCCAGTGAATAATTCAGCGGATGCAAGTGCCCGCTTCCCGGATCACTAACCCCACCGGAGTAAAGCTCAGAAGAAATAACTTCTGATAACTGCTCCTTGTCGAGATAGTTCATCACGGAATAATCATATTTTTTATCGAGATGCTCAGCCCATTCCTCCAGCTCCTGCGCATGCCGCGGTTTTACCCCGACATGCAGATACCCCTGCTCTAAATCACATTCAATCTGATGTTTCGCAATACGCTGTTTGGTAAATTCAACTGCCGCTAGAGAATGATCCCAAAGCTCTCTGGCGGTATCGAAACCCACCAACTTTTCTAATGTGTCTTGTTCGCAGGCATAGCCGTTAATGATTTGACCGCCACTTCTGCCTGATGCGCCCCAACCAAAGTGACGTGATTCAATCAGTGCAACTGAAACCCCCTTCTCAGCCAAACATAAGGCGGTAGAGGATCCAGTCAGACCACCCCCAATCACAACGACATCAGTTTTTATCGACCCGTCCAATGAGGGCGCTTCAATACGAAGGGATCTTGAGGCCTCGTAATATGATTCGGCGGTCTGACGATCTTGATGATTCACGGTTTCAAATACCTAATGCATAAGGGCTAGATAAAGGGCTAACAATAACCTGGTACAGCGATTATGATATCGCCACGACAAAACTCACAACCTCTTTTATGCGCCAAAACCCTAGTAAGGGGAACCCAGCCGTCAATGGTCCACGGGTAAAACTGCCACGCGACCTGCGCGAATGGCTGGATGAAAACAATGTCGAAGAAATCGAAGCCGTGGTTCCCGACATGACGGGCGTCGCTAAAGGCAAGATACTGCCGGCAAAAAAGTATGAAGAAGAAGTCGGATTGCGCTTGCCAGAATCGATATTCGCACAAACTGTCGACGGTGACTATCCAGATCAGTGGGATGTGCTTGGAGAAACCGACGGTGATATATTTCTTAAGCCCGACCCCACTACAGTGCGGCCGGTACCATTCGCCAGCGATCCAACCGCGGTCATTATCCACGATTGTTATTATTTCGATGATACTCCCGTAGATATCTCGCCGCGTCAGGTATTGCGTCGCGTGCTCGATCTTTATCGAAAGAAAGGCTGGACCCCTGTGGTTGCGCCTGAAGTCGAGTTTTACTTAGTGAAGCCCAATATCGATGCAGACTACCCTTTAGAACCGCCAGTTGGGCGCTCGGGACGTTCCGAAAGTGGTCGCCAGGCATTTAGTATCGACGCCGTCAATGAATTTGCACCGCTGTTCGATGAACTGTATGACTACTGCGAACAGCAGGAAATCAGCATGGAAACCCTGATACATGAGAGCGGCACGGCGCAAATGGAGATTAACCTGGTGCATGGCGATGCCCTGGATTTAGCCGACCAAGTGTTCTTGTTCAAACGTGGGTTGCGAGAAGTGGCAAGACGTCATGATATTTATGCCACGTTTATGGCCGCGCCCATGGAAGGAGAGCCGGGAAGCGCATTACACATCCACCAAAGTATTCTCGACGGCAAAACTGGCAAGAATATCTTCAGCAACAAAGACGGCAACGAGAGCAGGCTGTTTCGCTGGTATATCGGCGGACTGCAAAAGTATCTGCCTGCCGCCATGGCGATGATCGCACCCAATGTAAATTCTTATCGCAGGTTAGCGCCGGATAAGTTTGGTACGCCAATCAATATTGAATGGGGTTATGACAACCGTACCGCAGGTTTACGCATACCTGTATCGCGACCAGATGCTCGGCGGGTAGAAAATCGAATTGCGGGTGCAGATGTAAACCCTTATCTTGCGCTCGCGACCAGTTTGGCATGCGGCTACCTCGGTATGATAGAAAAAATAAAACCATCGGCACCGGTGTATGACGATGCCTACGAACATGAAACAACATTGCCACACACTTTGAAAGAATCAGTTGATGCATTGCTTGACTGCGAAGAGTTAAGAGAAGTCTTCGGCGATCGCTTTGTTCGTCTTTATGCCAGTATAAAACAACACGAATACAATACTTTTCTCAACGTCATCAGCGCTTGGGAACGAGAACACTTGCTGCTGAATGTTTAGATCTTGAACTTAATGAATTCGGGCAATATAAACTGTATTAGAAGACTCGCCGCCCGAGTAGGGATTGGTAAAATTAATCACATGGGCTTCGCTATTGTGAAAAACGGTATCTAGCAAAGCAATAAACTCGTCATCCGGCGGATCGTTTGACCACAATCCAAACACACCGTTCGACTGAATTTTTCCCGCCATTTTCTTGAGACCACGCTGACTGTAAAAATCGGCATTTCCGGGATTTAACCAGTGGCTTGGCGAGTGATCTATATCCAACAAAAGCGCATCGGCCTTCTCATCTGGCATATTGATATCAAAGCCCGAGCTATCCGACATGGCAAGGGCGAAAAAGTCTGCATGTATAAATTGGCATCGGGCATCGTCGCAAAGTCGCCTGCCCAATGGCACCAATTCTTTCTGATGCCAGCGAATAACCGGCGCCATCACCTCGATTACCTTTAGCGAAGCAACAGTTGGATCATCCAGCACCGCAGCTGCAGTATGTCCGAGACCGAGGCCACCCACCACTACATTGGCCTGCTTGCGATCTAATATTTTTAAAGCCAGGGTTGAAAGCGCCACCTCCGCATCAACAAACAAACTCGACATCAAAAACTCATCATCCAACTTTACTTCGTACAGCATCTTGCCATCCAAACGTGGCTCTTGCCGTCGGCGCAAACTAACCTCCCCTAACGGCGTACTTTCGAAATCCAACTCTTCAAATATAGACATTGCAATTAAATATAGATGGGCTGCATCTCGGCATCGGTGCTAGCGACATTCCAGTTCCCAACAAACACTTCGGAAAACTTATCAACTGTACCCACGGCATTGAAACAAGCGGTACCCTTAAACCGCTCCGGATCGGGCAAATAAATATATCCATGGTCATCGATCAATATAAAACTGCCACTGAAAGTAGATTGATCACTATTGCCAATACGACGGGTCCGACACTCTACCCTGGGCATATTGCTGCGCAACAGTTCAATCAGTCTTCCACCTGATTGAACAAACTCCTGACTGGAAGATACGAGAGTTTTAACAGTTGCCATTCTGCTATTGATCAAAAATTGCTTGATCGCATCACATACTCCGGCGGAACCAAACACCTGTCGATCAAACTTGTTGGAAAGATATCGCATCTCCTTTTTGCCTTGATCAAGCATCGCGGCGATGAGCTGATTCAATTCATCGCGAGATTCAAAGCCAATCAAAACGCTGTCTTCTCCCAACTTTATCTCGGATATATCCAAGCTTGAGAATGGTTGGATCAATTTTGGCGTTTCATTGTTATTAGTCATCTTTTTATCCGCTTGCTCAAATTAATTTGCGGGATTTACTTTCATTTTTTGCCCGGTACAAACAAGTCTCGATCCCTTTATCAAAGCGATATTTTGCTGATTTGCAACCTGACAAACCCCATCCGCACACCTGTATATACCGCTGAAAAAGGTGGCATTTATGAAGACAATTGATTGCGCAGCACCACACCCTTGGATACTATGCGACCTTATTTTAAATCATCGCCAGCACTCTTATGGAATCTTATAACACCGCCGAACTCCAAGCGACCGATGCGAAACACCATTTCCATCCGTTCACGAATCATCCGGAAATGCATCGCAAAGGTACGCGTATTATCACCGGTGCCGAAGGGGTTTATATCTACGATTCCGATGGCAACAAATACCTTGACGGCATGGCGGGACTTTGGTGCGTTAACATCGGCTACGGTCGCACCGAACTTGCCGAAGTCGCAAAAGCACAAATGGAACAGCTGCCTTACTACAACAGTTTTTTCCAAAGCGCGCAGCTGCCGGCGATCGAACTTGCCGAGCTATTAGCTGAGGTTACTCCACCACAGTTTAATCGCGCTTTTTTTGGTTGTTCGGGCTCGGATGGTAATGATACTGTGATTCGATTGGTTCGATACTATTGGGAACTAAACGGACAACCTGATCGCAACGTCATCATCAGTCGTGAGAATGCCTACCACGGTAGCACCATGGCCGGTGCCAGTCTCGGCGGCATGCAGGGCATGCACGCGGTTGGCGGTATGCCGATTCCAAACATTGAACACGTTGATCAACCTTTCCATTACCGCGATGAAAACAATTTGTCTGCCGATGAGTTTGGTATCAAGGCTGCACAGTCTTTGGAAGAACGCATTCTGAAAGTTGGAGCAGACCGCATTGCCGCGTTTATTGCAGAACCAATCCAGGGCGCTGGCGGCGTTATTGTTCCACCTGAATCATACTGGCCAGAGATTCAACGCATCTGTAAAAAGTACGATGTTTTGCTGGTGGCCGATGAAGTCATTTGTGGCTTCGGACGAACAGGTGAATGGTTCGGCTCTAACACCTACAACATTGAGTGCGATCTGATGACCCTGGCCAAAGGCCTGTCGTCGGGTTATCAGCCGATCGGAGCCGTGATGGTTTCTGATCGGGTTGCTTCAGTGATTGATCAGGAAGGTCGAGAATTCACCCATGGCTACACCTACTCCGGTCATCCGGTGGCCTGTGCGGTGGCACTCAAAAACGTGCAAATCATGCGCGATGAAAAGATCATCGAAAATGCGCGGGACAATGTGATGGCGTATTTCCACAGCCAGATCGCTACATTGGCTGACCACCCTCTCGTTGGCGAAGTGCGCTCCAAAGGCTTTCTTGGCGCTCTTGAGCTGGTTAAGGATAAAGGCACACGCGCCAAATTCGATGATAAAGGCGGTGCTGGTATTGCCTGTCGAGATGCCGCCGGTGAAAACAGATTGATCATGCGCGCTGTCGGAGACTCTATGATTATGTGCCCACCTTTAATTATTAATCGGGCTGAAGTTGATGAGATGGTCGAAAAGATCGGATTGAGCCTGGATCAGGCTAACGCCGCATTGAGAGGTCATTAGGCAGCGGATTTAGGAGGAAAAAGGCGAATGTCGATTTAGTAACATGCGACTTTTGTCTCGATTAATTTCGTGTTTTACGCGTAGACCACGGTTGCAACAAAGCCTACAATTCATGTATCGCCTAAATCGGGGGCAATAATATAGAGCATGAATGCACCACAAGCCGTTGCCATGGAGGCGACTGAGCAGAATGGAAATATAAAAGATATCAGCGGGGTACCGCATATCCACTTTGATGGATACTGGATCCGCTACTATGAACCACCGCCAGAAACCCTGGCCGCTAAAAAGCGTCTGCTTGACGCGCTCACCAAGCGCACGTTTCATCACACTGAAGCTGGAATCAATACCCCCGGTGGGAAACTTGAGTTTGCGCGGGAGTGCTACGAAAAAGAACAGGATCCTGGGCGTAAACGTATCAATGCAGCAATGCTTGCAGGTGCATTGTTCAATCGTGCAACAGACATCTTTACCACTATCGTAGATATGGAAGAGCGCGGGATCAAGATCACCCGCGACAACTCCTTAATGAAAGAATGCTCTGCATGTTTTTCAGAAGCGCTGGATTTGAGCAAAAACGTCAAACACCACAGCGGCGAAGAAGGTGTTGATGAGCTATGGGGCGAGCCGGTGAAAGTTTTCACCATGCCAATATCCGAATACTACACGAGTCGTTATCGCAAGATTGCACTGGCAATGGCTGAAATAGACTGCATTGGGGAAGGATTAAAACAGACCTTAATCGTGCACAACTGTTTTCAAGATGCCCTACCTTTAATCGATAACTTTGTTGTGATCGCCAAGAAAGAGAGCGAGATTCTCCGCAGCGATCCCGACTACTATCAAATCTGGCCTGAGTTTGTCGCAACCGGGGAGATTCTCACAGACTTTCTGGCGCAGATACCGCGTGGCGCTTGCAGCCATCTAGAACGACACATAAAGCGCGGCACCACTTTACTCAAAGATGGTAAAAATTTGATCACCTGGATTGCCAACGTACGCGTGCCAATGCCGGTGAGCAAACAAAAGTTTTTATCCAAGTGTGAAGCCTATCGAGACACTGTAGATTCCTGAATCATGCCTTGTTCGATTTGGGCTTTTGAACAAGATAAAGAAAAGATAGCTTTCTTCCTCACATATTTTGATTCGTTATTAATTCATTGATTTAATTAATTTTATTTATACCTAAATCCTCGATATCATTCTGCTATTCCTGACCAACTAACATAGGGAAATGACAGACAGCGCAAGCCCTCTCACCACACCACTGCATGATCTACACCTGGAACTGCGGGGAAAGATGGTCGCATTTGCCGGCTATCAGATGCCGGTCAATTATGCAGACGGCATTATCAAAGAACATCTGCAGACCCGTGAGAACGCCGGACTATTTGATGTGTCTCATATGGGGCAGATCCGTGTCCGAGGAGAAAACATCGCTGAGCAGCTGGAGACACTCTTGCCCGTTGATCTCGTTGGCCTAGAGAGAAATCGACAAAAATATGCATTGTTTTTAAATGAACAAGGTGGAGTGCTCGATGATTTGATGGCGATTAAACTTCGAGACCAGTTCTTACTGGTGGTAAACGCTGCATGCAAACACCAGGATATGGCTTATCTTCAGTCGGCTCTCGGTGCGCATCTGGATATTGAATTACTCACTGATAAAGCCTTGATTGCGCTGCAGGGGCCAAAAGCGTCAGGTGCTTTGCAAACGCTGGTTTCAGAGGACAGTGTTGATCTGAGTACTATCAAATTTATGCAGGCAGCCCATATCAACCTTAACGGCGCTGAATGTCTGATCACACGTTCAGGCTATACCGGCGAAGACGGTTTCGAAGTTTCTGTTGATGCCGATGCAGTCAATTCGCTGACGCGTAAACTACTGGAGCATGACGATGTTTCTGCTGTCGGTTTGGGCGCAAGAGACTCCTTACGATTAGAGGCGGGTCTATGCCTTTACGGCCAGGATCTGTCCGCCGATGTCACCCCAATCGAAGCGAATATTGGTTGGGCAATTTCCCCTGTTCGAAGAGCTGGTGGTGCTAGAGAAGGTGGATTTCCTGGCGCGTCCACAATTCTTCAGCAGCAGCAAAATGGCTGTACAAAGAAACTTGTGGCGTTATCGCCTGAGGGACGCGCACCGATGCGTGCGGGAACAAAACTACTGGATCACGACCAAAACGCCATTGGTCAAATCACGAGCGGTGGATTTAGCCCTTCTCTTGGAAAGCCTATTAGCATGGGGTATGTCAGCAGCGAGCTGTCCAAAAGCGGAACAGTTCTTTTAGCTGAAGTGCGCGGCAAACACCTTCCAGTAAGTGTCGCCAAACTACCCTTTATCGCACACAATTACTATCGATAAGAACAGAAATCATAGAGGACATTGAAATGACAACCAAATTTACAAACGATCACGAATGGGCCCGACAAGAAGGCGACATAATTACCGTCGGCATTACTGACTTTGCACAGAGTCAGTTAGGCGAAGTTGTCTTTGTTGAACTGCCAGACGTTGGCAGAGAAGTATCCCAGGGCGAAGAAGCCGCCGTTGTTGAATCGGTCAAAGCAGCGGGCGAGGTTAAAGCACCAGTTGCTGGCACCGTAATCGAAGTCAACGAAGCGCTCGCCGATGAACCCGAACAAGTCAATGAAGATCCTGCTGGCAAAGGCTGGTTCTACAAAATTAAACCAAGCGACGATTCACAATACGCCGCATTAATGGACGAAGACAGCTATCAATCTATGATCGCCGATCTCGCATAAACGTACAGATAAACCGCTCCTACAACCTCTCCGGATATTTCCCATGCCACAAGCTGACGATTTTGCGCGCCGCCATATTGGACCGGATCCAAAACAAATAGACGTAATGCTGGATAAACTCGGCCTTGATTCAATGGATCATTTAATTGAGCAAACAGTACCGGAGTCAATTCTAAGCAAAGAAAAGTTTCGACTGCCTGAGGCTTTAGACGAAAACCAGCTCAACAAACTAGCGCGGCAAATCGCGGCGAAAAATACTGCCGCAATTTCTATGATCGGTATGGGGTACCACGGCACCGTCACGCCGCCGGTGATTCGTCGCAACGTAATGGAAAACCCGGATTGGTATACCGCTTATACGCCCTATCAGCCCGAAGTTAGTCAGGCGCGTCTGGAAGTGCTGATTACCTTCCAGCAAATGATTATGGATCTCACCGGTCTGTCTCTGGCAAATGCTTCACTGTTAGACGAAGCAACTGCGGCGGCTGAAGCAATGATGATGGCGAGACGTGTTGGAAAAAACAAAAGCTCGAGATTTTTTGTTGATGCAGACTGCCTGCCGCAAACCATTGCAGTGATCCAAACCCGCGCAGTACCGATGGATATCGAGGTAGTGGTTGGCGATGCAAAAGCGCTCTCAAAAGGAGAGTTCTTTGCCGGCATTTTTCAATACCCTGGATGTTCCGGCGAGATTCGCGATATCGCCGCAGAAATTGCCTCCCTCAAGGAACAGGATGCGCTTGTCATTCTGGCCGCCGATCCACTTGCCCTAACCCAACTTACCTCACCGGCAGAGCTGGGCGCAGATGTCGCCATTGGAAGCACCCAGCGTTTCGGCGTGCCGATGGGCTTTGGTGGTCCCCATGCCGCATACTTTGCAACCCATGAAAAATTTAAACGATCGGTACCTGGTCGATTAATCGGGGTCGCGATTGATTCTTCGGGACGGCCTGCTTATCGCATGGCGCTGCAGACCCGGGAGCAGCATATACGTCGAGATAAAGCCAATAGCAATATTTGCACATCGCAGGTTTTACTAGCGGTCATGGCGACATTCTATGCACAGTACCATGGGCCGGAAGGTTTGGACCGCATTGCCAAAAGCGTCAACCGGCTCACCAGAGCTTTGGCATCTGGATTAAGCGAAATGGGATACAAGGTGAAACACCAGGCGTTCTTTGACACGATTATTGTCGAGACGCCGGAACGCGCCGAATACTTCATCAACAAAGCAGAGCAGTCGCGTTATAACTTGCGAAAAGTTGATGCCAGTCATGTTGGCATTACATTGGACGAGACCATTAATCGAGAAAAAGTGGAAGGCTTGATGCATGTATTCGCCGCCGCAACTTCTTCAAGAGTCAGCGGCACAATTTTTGATCGAGATTTACCAAGCTCAATTCCACAGGCATTTGTTCGCCAAAGCGAATATTTTTCGCATCCTAACTTTCATCTGTACCGATCAGAAACCGAGTTTATGCGCTACTTGCGAAAAACTGCGAGTAAAGATATCACTCTGGCAAGGTCAATGATCCCGCTGGGTTCGTGCACAATGAAACTCAATGCCGCCAGCGAGATGGAGGCGATCTCTAATCCGTTATTCGCGCATATCCACCCTTTTGCGCCCGAGAAACATACCGGTGGTTATCAACATATCATCACTGAACTTGAGCAACTGCTTTGCCAAATCACAGGCTTTGCAGGTTTTTCGTTTCAGCCCAATGCCGGCTCGCAAGGGGAATACGCCGGACTGCTCACCATCCGTGCGATGCACCTGTCAAACAATGAAGGTCATCGCGATGTTTGCCTGATTCCTTCTTCTGCTCACGGCACCAATCCTGCCAGCGCGGTTATGGCTGGCATGCAGGTTGTGGTGGTTAAGTGTGATGAACAAGGGAATATCGACGTTGATGATTTGCGCGCGAAAGCCGAGAGTCACAGCGACAATCTTGCTGCAACCATGGTGACGTATCCGTCTACCCATGGCGTGTTTGAGGCTTCTATAAAAACCATCTGTGACATCATTCATGAGCATGGCGGCCAAGTTTATATGGATGGCGCTAACATGAATGCCATGGTTGGATTATGTCGGCCTGCTGAAATTGGCGCCGATGTCATGCACTTGAACCTACATAAGACTTTTGCCATACCCCATGGCGGCGGCGGCCCAGGCATGGGGCCCATTGGTGTTCGCGAGCATCTATTACCCTTCTTGCCAGACCACCCGGTGGTATCCTGCAGTCAGCACAGTGATAGCGCGCTCGGAACGATTTCGGCAGCGCCCTGGGGGTCACCGTTGATTCTGCTGATATCCTGGGCATACATTCGTTTGCTCGGCACCTATGGCCTGAAGCGCTCAACAAAAGTTGCGATTCTCAACGCCAATTACATTGCTGCTCGACTGGATCCTTATTATCCCGTGGTCTATCGAGGCGCCAACGATCGAGTCGCTCATGAATGCGTTATTGATTTATCACCATTAAAGGGGGTAAGTGACGTTACTGTTGAAGATGTGGCGAAACGACTGATCGACTATGGCTTCCACGCACCGACCATGTCATGGCCAGTACCCGATTCGTTAATGATCGAGCCAACAGAAAGCGAATCACTTGGCGAATTAGATCGTTTCTGCGATGCCTTAATCCAGATTCGTCAGGAGATTCGTGAAATCGAAAATGGCAACGCCGAGCGTGAAGAAAACCTGCTGAAGAATGCCCCACACAACTATCACCTTTTGGTCGAAGACCATTGGCCGTTTGCCTATAGTCGGCAACAGGCATTTTTTCCAACCAAAGAAATGCGCGACAATAAGTATTGGCCGCCGGTAGGCAGAGTGGACAATGTTTATGGCGACCGCAATCTGGTTTGTTCATGCCCGCCACTTTCCGATTACGAAAGTGATAGCGCCGGTGAGCAAGATGCCGCATGATCGGCGCCTCAGGAAATTAATTCGCAATACTACGCAGCAATAATGGAAACACCGATTAATCCCGCAAAGCCAAAAACCGTTATTCAGGGTGAGAAACTTCGTGGCGCCGATAAAACCGCAAGGATTCCGGTCAAAGTTCAGGTAAAACCGCGGGAAGAGCGTTTGCGTAAACCGAAGTGGATACGTGCGCGTTTTACCGGCACCAAGGAAGTCACTGCGCTGAAAGAAATTTTGCGTAGCAAAGGCTTGCATACGGTTTGCGAAGAAGCGGCGTGCCCCAATCTCGGCGAATGTTTTGGCAATGGCACCGCAACGTTTATGATCATGGGAGACATCTGTACACGGCGTTGTCCTTTCTGTGATGTCGGACATGGTCGACCCAATCCACTGGAAACCAACGAGCCGGTACAGTTAGCCGAAACCATTGCGCTGATGAAGCTCAAGTATGTAGTGATCACCTCGGTCGACCGGGATGATTTAAGAGATGGCGGCGCCGGTCATTTCAGAGAGTGTATTCGTGAAGTACGCTCGAGATGCCCCGCTACAAAAATTGAAATTCTAACCCCTGATTTTCGCGGTCGCATCGATGTTGCGATCGACATTCTGAGTCAAACTCCGCCAGACGTATTCAATCACAACCTTGAAACCGTGCCGCGATTGTATAAGAAGGCGCGACCGGGTTCTGATTACCAATATTCTCTGGATTTATTAAAGCGGGCGAAACAACAGAATCCCAAGATGCCAACTAAATCCGGTCTAATGCTTGGCCTTGGTGAGACCCGTGAGGAAGTGATAGAGGTAATGGCCGATATGCGCAACCACGATATCGATATGCTCACTCTCGGACAGTATCTACAGCCGAGTCAGCATCATCTCAATGTAGAGAAATACTGGTCACCTGAGGAATTTGATTCTTTGCGAATCGAGGGAGAGCAGATGGGTTTTGGCAATGTCGCTTCCGGGCCCATGGTCAGATCGTCTTACCACGCCGACCTTCAGGCGCATCAAACTACCTAAAATGCCCTTTCGACGCTGCATAACGGGATGTTTTATGCAGTGGATTGCCGGTTTCAGGGGAAACCGTAAAACCCCTAGACCATGCTGAATTTGCAAATCGCTTCTGGCCTGACCTGATAATCTTCTACCACTGATTCAGAAGACATAACGCTAACTGCTTGATTTATCAGGTCTCAGCTCTCAAAGTAAGTTTTCGGGATAATTTTTATTCTGGTGGAAATACGCCAATCTATTATTATTTCGCTGTAATACGTTATTTTCAGGGTGAGAATCGTTCTAATCCCAGATTTGATGGGATACAATTTGGCGCGGTTCGGTATTACAAAAACGGATAACACCCCTAGTTACCCTAATATTGCCGAACGTTTCTAAATGACTCATACAATTTCGAGGAGAATACTATATGAGAGTTACTAAATCTGCGGCTATTGCGGCTGCTCTATCACTCACCGCTCTGACTGCAAACGCAGGTACTCTGGAAGATGTCCAGGCACGTGGCGAACTTAACTGTGTTGTAACCACTGGCCTAACAGGCTTCGCTGCACCGAATGCAGACGGAAAATGGGAAGGCTTCGACGTTGATTTTTGTCGTGCAGTTGCAGCAGCAGTACTTGGCGATGGCAGCAAAGTTAAATTTGTTCCTTCAACCGGTAAGACTCGCTTCACTCTGCTGAATTCTGGCGAAGGCGACATCCTGTTTCGTAACACGACAGAGACCATGTCACGTGATGCTGACCTGAAGCTAAGCTTCTTGCCTGTAAACTACTATGACGGCCAAGGCTTCATGGTAAACAAGGCGTTGGGCGTTGCTTCAGCTAAGGATCTGGATGGCGCATCTGTTTGTATCCAAACAGGTACTACCACAGAGCTAAACCTGGCTGACTACTTCCGTTCGAACAGCATCTCTTACGAGCCTGTACCAATCGAAACCAACGAAGAAGCGCGAACCAACTACCTGGCTGGTCGTTGTGATGTTTACACCACTGACGCATCAGGTCTTGCAGCTACCCGTGCAACTTTTGAAGCACCAGGCGATCACGTTCTTTTGCCTGAGATCATTTCAAAAGAGCCTCTAGGTGGCGCTGTTCGTCATGGTGACGATGCATGGTTTGATATTGCCAAGTGGGTTGTGAACGCACTGATCGACGCTGAAGAACTTGGTGTTAACTCTGGTAACGTTGCTGAGCTTGGTGCTGCTGCTGGTAATAACCCTTCTATCAACCGTCTGTTAGGCACCGAAGGTGACATGGGCGCAATGATCGGTCTGGACAAGCAATGGGCTGCTCGCGCAATTTCTGCTGGTGGTAACTATGCTGAGATCTTTGATCGCAACATCGGTCCTAGCACAGCAATCGCGCTTGAGCGTGGTCTGAATGCGCTTTGGAAAGATGGCGGAATCCTATATTCTGCGCCAATTCGCTAAGCGAATCACAAACGAAAATGGGGCGCGATGCGCCCCATTTTTTTTGAAGCTTTAAAACCCGAGACCGGGTGATATAAAAATAGTATCGGTAAACCGATATCATAATACGTCGTAAAAATTGATCATCTCAATTCGACGAGGAGAACAGTCACCAAAATGAGCACAGCTACTGTCACAGCAGATCAACGCAACGTTATTTCACGAATGTGGAATGATAAGGAGAACCGCTCTGTCATCATCCAAATCATTGCGTTTATCGCGATCCTGGCCTTTTTTGGATTTATGGGACGAAACGCCGTTCTGAATCTCGAAGCGTTAGGAAAAGGTTTTAGTTTTGACTTTCTGTTTCAACCAGCAAGTTATGACATCAACCAGACACTGATTGAATATGATTCCCGCTCGCCGCATCTTCGCGCGACCATCGTTGGAATCATCAACACATTACTCGTCGCGGTTTGCGGCATTATCCTTGCGACAATTTTGGGTTTTATACTTGGTGTGTTGCGACTCTCTAATAACTGGATTACCAACCGCCTTGCTTACGTCTATATAGAATACGTTCGAAACGTTCCTGTGCTTGTTCATATTTTAATGGTCCACGGGTTTATCGTTCACACCTTGCCCATACCGAAACAAGCAATCAATTTTGGTGATGCAGCGTTTCTGACCAATCGCGGCCTGTTCTCACCAAAGCCATTATTCGAACCATTGTTTTGGATTGTGTTTGGCCTGTTCGTCGCCGGCATCATCTTTACAATTTGGTTTCGTAGATATGCTAAGCGAGTGCAGGACTCAACTGGAAAACAATACCCTGTATTTTGGATTTCCTTGGCAGCAATTATTGGCCTGCCATTCCTCTCTTATTTCATATTGGGGAGCCCAATCGAATGGCAGATCCCGTACCTGAAAGGCTTTAACTTTAAAGACGGTCTGGTGATTCGGCCTGAATTTATCGCACTGTGGCTTGCGCTGTCGCTTTATACCGCTGCATTTATTGGTGAAAACGTGCGAGCGGGCATTCTGGCCGTAAACTATGGGCAAACCGAAGCGGCTTCCGCTCTCGGCGTGTCTCGAGGAAGGACTTTAAGTCTTGTCGTTATTCCGCAGGCTCTGCGTGTCATTATTCCTCCTTTGACCAGTCAGTATTTGAACCTGACAAAAAACTCTTCCCTCGCTATCGCAATTGGTTATATGGATATCGTTGCCACAATTGGCGGTATTTCGTTGAACCAAACCGGGCGCGAAATGGAATGTATGATCATTGTTTTGCTGCTCTACCTTGTGATCTCGTTGCTCATTTCAGCATCGATGAACTGGTACAACAAGCGCATCAAAATTGTGGAGCGATAGGAGAGCATTATGACTGATCAAATGAAAACCAAGCAGTACGTACCGGGCGAACATCCTGACATGCCTCCACCTGCCGGAATCTCTGGTCCTGTTGCATGGGTAAAAAACAATCTGTTGTCATCACCGCTAAATGTGGTGTTAACGGTGATCTCACTTTGGGCCCTTTACAAGATCGTTCCAGGGTCGCTCGAGTGGATGTTCTTTGATGCCGCGTACACCGGAAAAGACCGAAACGAATGTTTAGCGAAAGCGGGTGGCGCGTGCTGGGCATTTGTTGGTGAACGCTTTGAATTGTTTACCTATGGTTTCTATCCAGCGGAAGAGCGATGGCGTGTAAACCTCGCGTTTATTCTTTTACCTATCGCGTTGATCCCCATACTTTGGGACAAATGCCCGTTTCGCAAAATCGGTATTTGGTTTGCCATCGCATACCCTTTTATTGCTGGCTGGCTATTACTAGGCGGATTCGGGCTGGAATCAGTTCCAACCGATAAATTCGGTGGTTTTATGCTTACCCTGGTGATTGGTGTTACCGGCATCACCTTCTCTCTGCCCATTGGTATCTTATTGGCGCTTGGCAGAATGTCGAATTTACCGATTATTCGGATGTTTTCTGTTTGCTTTATTGAATTCATTCGTGGCGTGCCATTGATCACTTTGCTATTCGTCGCTTCAACCATGTTGAGTTATTTCTTGCCGCCGGGAACATCGTTCGATCTGCTTCTTAGAGTGCTTATCATGGTGACCCTGTTTGCTTCTGCATATATGGCAGAAGTTATTCGAGGTGGCTTGCAGGCGATACCCAAAGGTCAAACGGAAGCGGCTGATTCGATGGGTCTAAAATACTGGCAGTCGATGCGATTGATCGTCTTGCCTCAGGCGCTGAAAATTTCTATTCCAGGAATTGTGAATACGTTTATCGGTCTCTACAAAGACTCCGTACTGGTAATCGTTATTGGCCTTCTTGATCCACTGGGCATCGGTCGGGCATCTGTTGCCACCACCGAATGGGGCGGACTTAGCACAGAGATTTATGTGTTCGTCGCCATCTTCTTCTTTATCTCCTGCTTTGCCATGTCGCGATATTCGCTGTATCTAGAACGCAAGCTGGAAACCTCTCATAAAAGGTAACTCCCATGAACGAATCCGTTAACACAGAAGCCGCAGTCGACTCGAAACTGGCAGTTGAAATTCGCCAAATGCACAAGTGGTACGGCCAATTTCATGTTTTGAAAGATATCAATTTGGACGTGACGCGAGGCGAAAAAATCGTTATTTGCGGACCTTCTGGCTCTGGTAAATCGACAATGATCCGATGTATCAATCGCCTGGAGGAACATCAACAAGGAGATATTATTGTCGATGGCGTAGAACTCACTAACGACCTGAAAAATATTGAAGCCGTGCGCCGAGAAGTGGGCATGGTGTTTCAACATTTTAATTTGTTTCCTCACCTCACGGTTTTAGAAAATTGTGTTCTCGCGCCGATTTGGGTGCGTAAAACGCCACGTAAAGAAGCCGAAGAAATCGCAATGCAGTATCTTGAGAGAGTAAAAATTCCAGATCAAGCATTGAAATTTCCTGGACAATTATCGGGCGGTCAGCAGCAACGTGTAGCGATCGCAAGAAGTCTGTGTATGAAGCCGCGCATTATGTTGTTTGACGAACCAACTTCTGCACTGGATCCGGAAATGATCAAAGAAGTATTGGACGTTATGATCGAGCTGGCGAGCGAAGGTATTACGATGCTTTGTGTAACCCATGAAATGGGGTTTGCGAAAACCGTAGCAGATCGAGTTATTTTTATGGATGGCGGTGAGGTTATCGAAGAAAACAAACCCGATTCATTCTTTGACAACCCACAGCACGAGCGAACCAAGTTGTTCCTTAGTCAAATTCTGGATCACTAACCAAGTTTCGAAATACGCTCCAAAATAAATGGAGGCTGTCTTAGGATGACGGCCTCCATGATTTTCTTGCAGAACCGCTAGATCTCTCCCTTTTACTGCGAACAACAACCTCTTTCAGTAGCCAAGCTCTGCCATCACGACGCGTAACGGATCGGTCATAGTTATCGGCATCTTGTTTTTGTCGACAGAGTGGCTCTGATAAATATGTGCACTTCGAGAAATTAAATCTTCCGTTTTTTGAATCAATCCAAGGCGCTCGCTCGCTCCTTTTCCGTAGATTGTTTCCGCCCAGCTACATACAACTTCAAGCTGTTCATCAAGGGGAACGCCAGCAAATACTGATGCGTTTTGTGACCAAAGCGTCGCAAGAGGACGAACCGTCGTGTTATCGACGTTACGCGCCAATCTCTTAAGCTTTCGCACTTCCCAGTGTTTAGCGGGGCTAGATAGTTGCATTTTAAGCAACGCTTTTCTCCGATTTTGTAGTATTTTTAAAAAGTCCGACGCACTGTTTCGCAAGGGCTTTTTAAAGTATGAATAATTTTTATGGTTTCACTTTAACAGTAAAAAGTGAATATACAGTGAAAATTCTCTCAGCCCCTCTCCTGAGAACGACACAGTCTTAATCAAGCTAACTTAAGTTCGCCCCGATCAATGCCGATCTGATCAAGTGTTTCTGTATTTTTCCTACCGAGGTTTTTGGCAATTCCTTTTGGAAAATAATTTCTTCGGGAACGCGAAAAGAGGCCAAACGCTCGGCACAAAATGCAATGAGATCCGCCGCGGAGACGGTCTTTGATTCTTTTAGCACCACAACTCCAACAATCTTCTCATCCCTGACATCGTCTGGCAAACCAACTACCGCGCTCTCAAAGACTGCGGGATGCTGCTGTATCACTGACTCAACTTCTCCCGCCGAAACATTCTCTCCGGATCGTTTAATCATATCTTTAATGCGATCAACAAAAACAAAATAGCCGCTCTCGTCGACAAGAGCATTATCACCGGTATACAGCCAGCCCCCTCGAATTGTCTCTTCAGTCGCTTTGGGGTTTTTGAAATATCCGAGCATAATGGTTTCCCCGGGAATACCTTCAACAATAATTTCCCCTTGTTGCCCGGCGGCAACCGGATTGTTCAACGCATCTACCAGTTGCACATTATATCCCCCTGCTGTTTTACCAATGGTTTGATTCCTTCGTTCTCCATGCCATGGATTCATCAGCGGCGGTCCCATGGTCTCAGTCATCCCCCAAAGCTGCCCCAGGGGCGCTGCGAACCGTCGCTCCCATTCATGTAACTGCTGTTCACTGAGGCTTTGTGCAAAAATCACCGCGCGCAAATCATTATCAAGATCCGCCGCATTTTCAGGCTGCGCAAGAATCATTCGCATGGGTGCCGCAAACAAACTTGCCACAGTGCATTGGTGATAACGACAGCGGTTGAAATATCTGCTGGCACTAAAGCGATCCATGAGCGCCACGCTCGCGCCACGCAGCATCGCGCTCATCACAGAATAATATTGTGCATTACCATGGAAAAGCGGAAGTACAACAAAGTGTCGGTCTGCCCTGGTTAAACTAATCGCATCAGCAACCGTAGCTCCTGCCTGAATATAGTTGGCATGGGTCACCATTACCCCTTTCGGTTTTGAAGTGGTCCCCGAGGTATACATAATCGCCATCAGGCCTCGAGAACTTGCCGGACAGGTAAAACTATCCTTTGAGAAATGCTGTATTGCTTTTAAAAAGCCGACATCTTTCTGATCACAGTAAATAACCTGCTGCAGCGATGGCGAATCACCGGCACAGTTCGCAAGCGTTTTCTCGCAACTTTGCACCGTGAAAGACAGCTTCGCGCCGCTGTGATCGAGCAAATAGACCATCTCCAATGCAGAAGCCAGCACATTAGTTGGCATCATCACCGCGCCAATTCGCGCAATCGCAAACCACAGCAGCAAAAATTCCGGGCAATTTGGCAGATGCAGATTGATCACATCGCCCTTGTAAACGCCAAGATCTGTCAGATAGCGGCAAACCTGGTTCACCTGCTGATCAAATTCCCGATAAGTCCAGCTTGCTTCATAGGGCGGCCCTTCTTTAGAATCCGCCTGTCTCTCAAAAGTCAGGAAAATGCGGTCGCCATACCGGTCCGCGTTTGTGGTTAAAAGCTGAGAGAGCGTGAGCAAGGAAGGTGGGTTCATGCGATCAGATTAACGCCCAAACAGGCATCTGGCGCAACCCTGAAAAAGCGTCTGGTACTATAAGAAATCGCTGCAAATCACTACTTTCCAATGCGGCATTTTGCCTTGAGAGTCCGTAGTGATCCTACGCGCCTCTGCCATCCTTAACATACTGAATTTTAGAGGAAAAGCCATGTTAGTCGGGGTTCCAAAAGAGATCAAAAATCATGAATACCGTGTCGGAATGACGCCAACCAGCGTCAGGGAGATGGTCAAGCATGGCCACCAGGTACTCGTCCAGGCTCAGGCTGGAGTGGGTATTAACGCATCAGACGATGAATATCGAAATGCGGGTGCTGAAATTCTTGATTCCGCTGAAGAGATTTTCGCCCGCGCTGATATGATTGTGAAGGTAAAAGAGCCCCAGGCAGTCGAGCGCAAGATGCTGCGCGAAGGCCAGATTCTCTACACCTATCTTCACCTTGCCCCCGATCCAGAACAAACCAAAGATCTGGTTGCCAGTGGTGCAACCTGTATTGCGTATGAAACAGTGACTTCGCGCTTTGGTGGCTTGCCGTTGCTCGCACCAATGTCACAGGTTGCCGGCCGCATGGCGATCCAGGCCGGGGCATATTGTTTAGAGCATCCCCACGGTGGACTGGGCATGCTTCTCGGTGGTGTACCCGGAGTCGATCCTGCCAAGGTTGTGGTTATCGGCGCTGGCGTGGTCGGAACTCATGCAACGCACATCGCAGTAGGTATGGGTGCAGATGTCTGGGTTCTCGATAACAGTCCGATTTCGATAGAGCGTCACTGGCAGCAGTTTGGTCGCAGCACCAACACCGTATTTTCCACCGCAGATGCCCTCGAAAAGCATGTGTTGGAAGCAGATTTAGTGATTGGCGGCGTACTGGTTCCCGGTGCCGAAGCACCAAAGCTTGTTACCAAAGCAATGGTAAAACAAATGAAGCCTGGCTCAGTGATTGTCGACGTCGCAATTGACCAGGGAGGCTGCTGCGAAACCGCAAAGCCGACAACTCATGCAGAGCCGACTTATGTAGTCGACGGCGTTGTGCACTATTGTGTCGCCAATATGCCTGGCGGGGTGCCGCGCACTTCAACCTACGCCCTAAATAACGTAACGTTGCCGTATGCCATTCAGCTTGCCAACAAAGGTGCAAAAGTCGCCTTGATGGAAGATGAGCACCTGCGCAACGGCCTCAACGTGCACGCTGGCAAAATCACCTATAGACCGGTAGCCGATGACCTGGGCTACACCTATGTCAGTGCAGAAGAGGCTTTGAACGCTTAAGGCGGAAACGCGAAATGACCTAGTGTCATTAAAGGTACTAGTGCAGCGAACAGTAGGATCAGTTCGCTGTAAACCACGTTTAGCAGTATAGTTTGAACAGTTTAAGTAATAGACCAAAAAAGAGGAATTTCTTATGGCTAGAATGACGCCTTCAGAGGCATTTGTAGAAACATTAGCGGCAAACGGTGTTACCGATATCTTCGGTATCATGGGCTCTGCTTTTATGGATGCGATGGACATATTCGCACCAGCAGGAATTCGCTTAATCCCGGTTGTACACGAGCAAGGCGCTGGCCACATGGCGGACGGCTATGCCCGCGTAAGCGGACGACACGGTGTTGTCATTGGCCAAAACGGCCCTGGCATCAGTAACTGTGTTACCGCTATTGCCGCGGCATTCTGGGCGCATTCCCCGGTCGTCATGATCACCCCGGAAACAGGCACCATGGGCATGGGTCTTGGTGGCTTCCAAGAAGCTAACCAGCTGCCGATGTTTCAGGAATTCGTCAAGTACCAGGGGCATGTTAACAATCCAAATCGTATGGCCGAATATACAGGTCGTTGTTTTGATCGTGCGATGTCAGAAATGGGTCCAACCCAACTGAACATCCCACGGGATTATTTTTACGGTGATATCGATGTAGAAATCCCGCAGCCAGCACGGCTGGATCGTGGCCCGGGTGGCACCAAGTCGCTGGACGAAGCCGCTGAGATGATTGCAAACGCTAAGTTCCCGATGATTCTTTCTGGCGGCGGTGTAGTCATGGGAGACGCTATTGAAGACTGTATCGCGCTGGCCGAGCTTATTGGTGCGCCAGTTTGTAACAGCTACCTACACAACGATTCATTCCCGGCGAGTCATGATCTCTGGACCGGCTCATTGGGTTATCAGGGTTCGAAAGCAGCGATGAGTCTCATGAGTAAAGCGGACGTCGTAATCGCACTAGGCACCCGTCTTGGACCCTTCGGTACACTGCCACAGTATGGTCTGGATTACTGGCCGAAAGATGCCAAGATTATCCAAATCGATGCCGACCACAAGATGCTTGGTCTGGTGAAGAAAATCTCTGTCGGCATTTGTGGCGACGCTGGTGAAGCAGCACGCGCGCTGGTATCACGTCTTGAGAATATGGAAGTTGCTTGCCTGGCAAATCGCGACGAACGCGCCAAAGTTGTTGCTGAAGATAAAGCCACCTGGGAGGCGGAGCTCGACAGCTGGATTCACGAAAAGGATGACTTCTCGATGGATATGATCGCCGAGCAAGAAAAAGAAGAAGGCAGTTGGTTGCATCCTCGTCAGGTACTGCGCGAGCTTGAGAAGGCCATGCCCAAAGACATCATGGTGTCCACCGATATCGGTAACATCAACGCGGTCGCTAACAGCTACCTGCGTTTTGAGCGCGGCCGCAGTTTCTTCGCGCCAATGAGTTTTGGAAACTGTGGTTATGCACTGCCAACTATGATTGGCGCCAAGTGTGCGGCTATGGATCGTCCAGCTCTTGCTTACGCAGGTGACGGCGCTTGGGCAATGAGCATGGTCGAGATCATGACTGCCGTTCGCCACAACATACCGGTAACCGCAGTCGTTTTCCACAACCGTCAATGGGGTGCTGAAAAGAAAAATCAGGTGGATTTCTACGGTCGTCGCTTTGTTGCAGGCGAGCTGGAAAACGAAAGCTTTTCTAAAATGGCGATTGCCATGGGCGCGGAAGGTGTCGAAGTCGACCAGCTTGATCAGGTTGGCCCTGCATTGAAAGCGGCTCTGGATGCGCAGATGAACGAAGGTAAAACGACAGTGATCGAGATCATGTGTACGCGTGAGCTTGGCGATCCATTCCGACGTGATGCGTTGTCAAAGCCAGTCAGACATCTAGCGAAATATAAAGACTACGTGTAACAAACAGTCTAAAAAATCGTTTAGATCGAAGCCGCTCCCGGGAAAAGGGCGCGGCTTTTCTTATTTATAGACCTTATAATCTGACGCCTAAATATTTTTCTGCCGTTTGAAATATGGCAGTAACACTTACCCCCAGTAACAAAAAAAACGATATTGAACACTCTTTCCCGCATTATCGACGCCGCAAAGTCAGACGTCCGATCAATCGTATTACCTGAAGGTAACGACCCCCGTATTATTGAAGCTGGCGCAAGCATTGCAAATGATGGCATTGCCAACGTTGTGCTGATCGGCAACTTAAAAATCATTAAAGGTCTCGCCAAAGATTTATCAATCAATCTTGCCAAAGTCACTCTAGTGGAGGCTGATGACGAAGCGCCACGGATGAAATACAGCGAAGCACTTTATATGGCGCGCAAAAATAAAGGGGTGACAAAAGAACAGGCCGAGCAGCTGCTGTCTGATCCCTTATTGCTTGGCGCCTGTATGGTGCGCTCCGGAGATGCTGACGGTATGGTTGCCGGCGCAACCCACGCGACTGCAGATGTGGTGCGCAGCGCTCTCCAGGTTATCGGCATGAAAGCCGAAAGCAAGATCGTTTCCAGTTTTTTTATTATGCAACACGACCTGCCCCACCAGGCAATTCAAGGCACTGCGATTTATGCCGACTGTGGAATGGTTATCGATCCCAATGCCGAACAACTGGCTTCAATTGCCATGGATTCTGCTGACAGCGCAATTAACCTGACAGGTATCGATCCAAGAATCGCCTTGCTGAGTTTCTCTACCGCCGGCAGCGCTGAACATGCAAATGTCGACAAGGTGCGTCAAGCGGGTAAATTTATCGAATCACAGCGACCAGAGCTCGCGCTGATGACCGAAGTGCAGTTTGACGCCGCGATCATTCCTGCAATACTCGAAAGCAAGGCGCCAGACATTCAGGTGACAGCACCCGCTAATATCTTTGTGTTCCCGGATTTGCAGTCTGGAAATATTGGATACAAAATCGCACAACGTATCGGCGGTGTCCAGGCGATCGGTCCAGTGTTGCAGGGGCTCAACCAACCAATTAATGATCTATCTCGCGGCTGTAGCGTAGAAGATATCATCAATCTGGTTGCGGTAACCGCGCGACAGGCACAAACCAGTTAAACAACTCTTGTCAATGAGCTATGCAAGTCACCTACCAAACCATTCATCTCCCGAAACGCTTTCCGTTAGCGATTAGTCGAGGCGTCCATGCGGCTTCGAATAATCTATTTATGTGGCTGACGTTGAATGGCACGACCGGGGTAGGTGAGATGAGCCCGGGAAAAACCGAAGGCGCCAATACAGCCGAAGCGGCGCAGCAATCTATTGACGTATTTATTCAAGAAAATCTCGATGTATTTGATCATGCCAAACCGCAGCCAAATTTTGTGACAACGGTATATGATCTGGCCCGAGAGCAAAACGTCCCCGCTTGCGCTTTGGCAGCTCTTGATATTGCGCTATGGGACTGGCTTGGTAAATCCAGCCAACAATCGATTCGCCAACTGCTGTCCCTCGAACTACCCACGGTTCCTACCTCGGTAACCATCGGCATCAATCCACCCGAGGTGGTAAAGGAACGCGTGCCGCTATTGCTTGACGGCACAGGGGTGAAGTCACTAAAAATAAAACTCGGCTCCCCCGAAGGCATCGCTGCAGACAAAGCCATGTATCAGCAGGTGGTAGAAAGCACCAAACCCTACGAGGTACAACTCAGAGTCGATGCAAACGGCGGCTGGTCGGTTACCCAAGCCGAAGAGATGATGGTCTGGATTGCAGAACGCGGCGCTGACTATATTGAACAACCGCTAAAAGAAGGCGACGAGGAAGGCCTTGCTACTTTATTTCCTAATCGTGCATTACCTGTTTATATTGATGAGTCTTGCCGGTTTTCCGAAGATGTAACCAAGTGGCGTGACCGAATCGATGGCGTAAATATGAAGTTAATGAAATGCGGCGGTATTACCGAGGCGCTGCGCATCATCGAACAAGCAAACAATCACCATTTGAAAACCATGATTGGTTGCATGGGTGAATCATCGATATCCATTGCCGCCGCGGCGCAGATCACCGGACTCATTGACCATATCGATCTCGACTCACACCTAAACCTTTCCCCCGACCCAGCAACCGGTGCAAAAATTCAGGATGGCATTATCGTCCCCAATGACCTACCCGGCCATGGAGCCGAGGTTAAATCAGAATTCATGTAAAGCTGAGCCATGTTAAATAAGAATCAAAAAATCGCCATTTACATGGAAGATAATCTCGACAGCGACTATGGAAAAATGGGATATGGTGTGATGCGATATATTCCTAATCCGGTCGTTTGTGTAATCGATTCAACCCATCACGGAATGCAGGTTAAGGATGCTTGTTCCCTGCCCTATGACTATCCCGTAGTTTCGACGGTGGAAGAAGCCCATAAACTTGGCGCTGAAGTTTTGGTGCTAGGTACAGCGCCATCTGGCGGCAAAGTCCCGGGCGATTGGTATCCGCCGCTTCGTCAGGCTCTGCAGTTCGGCATGTCACTGGTCAATGGATTACATGACAAACTCAACGACCAACTCGGAGAAGAAATCCAGGATGCTCTGACACAATGGATCTGGGACGTCAGACAACCAGCGTTCACCCCGGAGATTGCCAGAGGCCGAGCCGGTGAACTAAACAACACACGGGTGTTGATGGTTGGCACCGACATGGCCATTGGTAAAATGACTGCCGGACTCGAAGTTTACGACTGGATAAGAAAACAAAACCCGTCCACTGCTTTTGTTGCCACTGGTCAGATCGGTATTACCGTCACTGGACACGGCATTCCGCTGGACGCATTTAAAGTTGATCACGCTTGCGGTGCAGTTGAAACTGCGGTTTTGGAAGCTGCAGATAATGACTTTGTCTTTATTGAAGGACAGGGCTCTTTGCTTCACCCCGGAAGCAGCGCAACCTTGTCATTAATGCGTGGTAGTTGCGCTAATAAATTAATTATGTGCCATCGCGCGGGCATGACTGTTCTGCGTAGTCCTGATCATGTGAGGATTCCGCCACTTAAGGAATTTATTCAATTGAATGAATCACTGGCTACGGTATGCGGTTCACTCACCGCAGCGAAAACCATTGGCGTCGCTTTAAACACTGCGATGTTGGACGAACAAGATGCGATTGCTGTGATTAAACAAACCGAAGACGAAATCGGTCTCCCGGTGCAGGATGTATACCGGTTTGGTGCGGAGAAACTCGGCGCGGAATTATTAAAAGACACGTGAAAAATAACCGTCCCCCATTCGCAAACTGGCTTGGAGAAACTAATGACATAACGCGCATGTTTTTGGCGGCAAACCAAATACCAGACATGATCAACATGGCGGGTGGGTTACCAGAGTCCTCTATCTATCCGCAAAGCGAATTAGCCGACCTCGCGAAACAGGCCATTACCAAATATCCGGGGGACTCGCTGGATTACGGTCCGATTGAAGGATTGACCGCGCTTCGAGAGTTAATTGCTCTGCGCTTTAGTAGTGAAAACCTGCCTCTTAACAAGGACAACGTGCTGATCACCACCGGCGGAATGCAGGGACTGGATCTTGTAGGCAAAGCACTATTAGATGAAGACGATATCGTTGCTTGCCAGTCACCTGCCTATTTAGGCGCGCTGGATGCATGGAGGCCACGCCAGCCGATCTATCGACCTTTCTTTCCGGAAGAACCAGGTTTTAATCCAACAGAAGCGCTGACCGGCGCAAAATTTGCCTACACGGTACCAAACTTCTCTAACCCAAGCGGAAAGTTAATCGATAGTAAAACGCGACGTAGTCTGGTGGCTGCAGCAAAAGAAATCGGCACCTGGTTGATTGAAGACGATCCCTACGGCACGTTGTATTACGATCATCCCCCGCTGGAAAGAATGATCTCGTTGTCAGGCAGTGCTGAAGAAAATAACTATAGTGGACCGATTATTTATTTGGGCACGCTATCAAAAGAACTAGCCCCCGGGTTTCGCGTTGGATGGGCAATTGCTGACAAGAAAATGATCGCATCACTCACCGTTACCAAGCAAGGCTCCGATATGTGCTCAAGCGGCCTAACCCAGCGTATTGCATACGATGCGCTAACCAACGAACTGGATCGGCAAACATTGCCGAAGATTCTTGATATCTATCGCGGTCGTCGCGATCAATTATGTAAAGCGATGGAGGATCATCTGTCAGATTGGTTTCATTGGGAAGTACCTGTTGGCGGAATGTTTGTTTGGGCGGTGGCTAAGAAACCGAATTTCAATACCGATCAATTGCTCAAGTATGCGATGCAGGAGAAAGTATGCGTCACTCCCAGCAGCGTGTTTGATCCAGAAGGAAATAACGCCCGGGCAATCCGAATTAATTTCACCAGAAACCCGGAAGAGAAACTCATCGAAGGCGTGCGTCGTATTGCGTTAGCCTGCAGAGCCATGACTAAAGAAACTATTTAGGCCCCTGACAATAGCAACCTGCAGAGATTTACTTAAGGAACCTCTGCAAAAGTCATGACCGAAAAGCTTGAGCGAAAAATATCCAATATCAGCGTTGCAAAGCTTCGCAATAGTGCGCGGTACCCGGCTCCTGCGATTACCAGCATTTTGCGCCTTAATCTTGAATATTTTCACCTCATTCTTCTACGCCTCGCCGGCCGCACCTCGCCGGCCACACCTTGCCGGCCGCACCCAGACTTTTGCAAAGGCTCCTTAATTGGAAACGATAAGAAATATACTGGATGAAATTAACGCACCAGCAAGCATTTTTTGCGGATAGCCAATCAACTGTTCTTTGCTTACCCGGGTCAATACGCGGAGGTCTAAACCAAGTTTCTTGTGCAAAAAGAAGATACTCCCACTTAGCAACATCACGAAATACGCTCCGAGACATTCGGTAATCGCAACGTAAGTAACGGAAGGGCTAATGTCTACCGCACGCAGTGAACAGACCATAGCAACTGTTGAAATACCTTCGATCAACAAAAATAATCTCCAGCGACTCCGCATCAAACCAACCACGCTTTTCTTGCCGGAAAACAAGAAAAATATTGCCCCGCCAAACAACAAGCCAGCTGTAAACAGCAGATAACCGCTCCAGAAATCAGTTCTTTCGTACACCCACTCCCCCGAGATTAACACCAGACAGAAAAGCAACATGGCCGTAAACAAAGAGGCAGAACCATTAGCAATGAAATCCCTGCAGCGAGATTTTTCCTTACCCAAAGCATAGAAGTACATATAAACCACGCCAACACCAGCGCATCCAATACCAACATAATGCGATGGGTCAAGTACTTCGCCAAGCAGGAAAAAAGCGAAGAACGGAACCAACAGCACACTCATATTTTGCATCGTCTCAGCGACCACAGTGTCATTGCGCTTGAACAACCCGGCCATATAAAAAAAGATATGCAAAGAAAATAAAATACCGCTGACAAAGGCCACAGCTGCTACGTCTGAAGCTGGCATAGTAAAGTCGACGACATTAAAAATAGGAAGCAACAAAAAAATCGCGCCGAACAGACAAGACACAATGGTCGCTTCTGCAGGGTCGAGATACACTTCACTGTCGACCATGCAGGCGTCGATCAATGCCACAACTGCACAGAGCAATGGCGGTAGCAACCCCACAAGTAACCAGTTATTCCAGAACAGCTCGATCATCATCCACAACGAACAAGATTCGCCTAATTTGAGATGACCGTACTATTCCACTAGAGAATCCAGTATTCCGTGACAGTGATCACATAACGCCCCCGATATAGAAAAGCGTGAAAATTCCCTAAAACCCAGTTTCTTTTGCAGTCGGTTATTACTGCTTGTTTATTGCAGTCTCTTGACCAGCACGTCACACTGACCGTCATCCAGACTGATTCCATTTGCCGCCCTGGCGTAGTTTGAAGCAACACAAGTGGAATGCATCAAATTCGAATTTTCGCTGCGGTGATTTCCTTGGTTTAAGAGAAGATGCCCAATCTCATGAGCAAGGGTTCGAGCAAGACAACGTCGGTCAACATTTCGCGTCAGCCAAATGGTATTACGATTATTGTCTGGAGTATCGGGCAGATAGGAGTAGGCCTGAAACGCATCAGTCGAATCCGCGATAAAAAAAACAGAAATATCTTCAGGACTTTTCTCCAACTGATTGATCAAGCCCAGCTGTTCCTCTTCGTCTAAAGCAGCATATTCATTTGGGATATTAAGATAGCGAACAGCTGATGGTTGCACGGTGACACCACACTCCTGCTGAAAAATCACTTTTGTTTCTTCGGTAGCTTTATTCACCTCAGTCTTATCCCAGCCTACATTGTTAAAAACGTAGACCACATACTCTTCGGCCTTTGCGTGATTGGGAAGCGCTAGAAAAACAATCGCTATTAAGCATGTTGCTTCAAACCCTAAAAAGCGCATAGTTAAGTGCTGGCGATTTTCCAGGAACGCTATGCAGCGCGTCCTTCAGAGCTCAGATCACCGAGAGACTCGATTAAAGGCTGGATATGCTGTTCATACCGCCGCCATTTTTCGACCGATGTCTGATAGATAGGTTGTCTGACCTGCCAGTAGCTCGCCGTTCGCACAGGGGTTGGCACAGATGCGTCACCGCCTGATTTCTTATCCTGTGTTGATGCTTGCTGCAGATTACAAAACGACAGAAGGTCTTGGGTAACTATCTCCGGGTTGCTCACCAAATCTTCATAGCGTACGGTATGAATTTGCATCGGAAGAAACTCTTCCCAGTGCGCCATCAAACGGTTGTATTGTTGGTACGCATTGGCTAGACCTTCCATGCTGTAGCTAAAGTACATGCCATTTTCGAAAAGCTGCGTGTAAGCAGAAACACAGCAGTCCAGGGGATTTCGTGCGGTATGAATAATTTTTGCTTGGGGGAACATCTTGGCGATTAATCCAAGACGCAAAAAATTACCCAACAATTTGTCACAAATCGTCTGCCCTTTAACCGAATATATTTGTTCAACATCGGTTAAATATCTCTTGGAAAGCTGCAGATAGTCTTCAGCAGAATTCCCGCTTAAGCAACTTGGATACTTACTCTTTTTCGTAGCCTCGTGCGTTAGCTCTTTCACCAATGACTGCATTGCATGATTCTCACCGATTGACGTCACCCCTGCATCCCTAGAAATAATCTGCTCAACCAGGGTCGATCCTGAGCGCGGCATCCCAACGATAAATATGGGAGCAATTTCCGATCCGGAATCTGCGACCGATTCAAAAAACGATGCATCAAAAAACTGAATCAAACGATCGATATACGCGGTTTGTGTATCGGCCGAATAGGGTGACGTAACACGCTTATTTTGATTCCCCTGGTGATAGTAATGAAAGGCTTTATCATGCTCCCCTGTTTTGGTGTACAACTTGCCTAAGGCAAATTCCCAATAGCTCTTGCGAATCGGAGCGCTCTCCATTTTATGGCCTTTCAAACAGAGCGATGTGAGCTGATCAATACCTTCCTTTTCCACAATCGCTGCCAGATGAAACGCTGCAATTGCCATGGTTGGATTTAATTCAAGCGCTGCGGCGTGATAGCTTCTGGCTTTGGCAAAATCCCCCAGCTCCTGATAACAAATCCCTAATTTAAATTTCACATGGGAGTTTTTTGGGGAGCTTTTTTGCAAATCGAGCAAAATATCAATCGCCTTTTCGTGGCGATCGGAAGTTTGTAGAAAATTCGCGAAATTTAATTTGTAGTCGGTATTGTCCGGAGCGAACTGAATTGCCCTTGCATAGTGATCTGCAGCCTTGACCGGCTGTCGGCACTGATCGTAACAATTTGCAAGGTTATTGTGGCAGCAGTCGTCTTCCGGATTAATGCAAAGCGCGTTGACGAAATGCTGAATCGCATCTCGGTAGTTCTTTATCTCATAATAGACGTTGGCAATGGAATACTGATAATCCGGATCATTACCATCTAGACGAATTGCTTCTTTAAGAGAGGAGATCGCTTTTTCACTATTCTGCGATTCCGCGTGAATTTCACCTAACAGGTAGTGATAGTGGCTTTGTCCATTGTCGTGACCGATCGCGAGTTCGACAAGCGTTTGAGCTTGATCAAATCTGTTGTCGAGAAACAGCCTGAGTGCTGTTTGATACAGCGTTTCAGCGTCAGTCGGTTGGGCTTTTGCTAACAATGGTCTGTGATCTAATTCTAGGGTATTAGAATTAGATCGCAGTAAACAAAAAGGTTCACATCCTTGTGAAGAGTACAGAAACAAATAGAGGTATATCTCTGTTTTAAATCCGTAATTTAGAAGTTGCGCTGCACGCCAAACTGAAGGCGGGTTGCGTCTCCACTAGAACCATCGGCGAAATCTACTTCACCCAGGATCAATTCTACGCCCATGCTAGTGCTTGGGAATGGCGCCCATTTGTAGTTAATGTGGAGTGTATCTACTGTATCAAGTCCATTGGATCTAGCTGGATTGTCGTTCTCAAAGTGACCGAATGCAATCAAGCTGCTGGTGGAATCAGTCCAGTTGAATTTTGCTGCAAAGTTGTATGACAGAGACTCAACGGCTTCACCATTTCCAGACTCATCGATAAACAGACCGTTACCGAAACCATTGATAATGTAATCACCAACGCCTTCGCCAAAAGTCACACTAGATGAAAGGTAAACAGGGCCAGCATTTACGCCGCCAGCCAGGTTAATACCCCAACCGGTTTCGGAAACGTTGACCGGAACACCGCCAGAACCATCTTCACCGACTTCTGTAGTGCCAACTGCAGTCAAATCTCTCAAAACGCCAGAGAATTCCAGATTACTGTTACGCCATGCAATGGTGATGTCAGGTGTTTCGTCCCGACCAATACCGCCACGAGACTCATCTAAACGACCCGCCGCACCAGAACCATCTGTTTCAGGATTTTCAAGGGCAATTTCGAAGCCGTTATTAAATGAATATCGAATTTGTGCCTGGCGCGCAAATACCTTACCGGCTGGACCGAAGAAATCCACAGTGCCAGGATATGCAACGAAGTCACCAAAGTTCGACCAGTATTGACCTACAAGCAAGGTTCCACTGCCTGAAGTAAATGTTGCTGCAGCATGCCGGATACGGAAGCCAGTGGAGTTAGAGAAAGACTCGTTACCGCCGCCACCAAAAAAGTCGCCCTCAATATGGGTACCGATCTTGGTGCCGTTACCCAGATCTGAATTTGACTTCACACGAATTCGAGACTGACGCGCGTGGAAGCGGGTGTGACCGTCCCCTGCGTTGTCAGAAGTCGGCGCTGAGCTGGCAATAAATGAGTCACCAAGGTCAGTTTCGGTATCGTAAATAAAGTCAGCTTTTACATAACCACTGATCTCTACTTCAGTATCCGTGCCAGGAATTTTAAAGTACCCAGGGGTTGAGCTTCTCGCCTCACGCTCGGCTTCCACCGTCTGCACGACTTCCTCGGCCACTGCAGTGGTCTTTTCCTGCTCAACTTCAATAGTATTGATCCGATCTGTAAGAATTTGGATCTGTTGCCTTAGTTGATCAATTGTTTGCTGGCTTGTTGCTTCAGCGAATACTGTTCCAGGTGTCAGGACCGCAACCGCGAGTCCAGATGAAACGAGTGATGCCTTGATCGCCTTACAGAGACTTTTCTCTTTAAGTTGGTTCGTCGACATGGTTTTCCCTCATAGGTAATAAGTCTTTGAAATACAGCAATAATTTATCGCTGAGCTAATTTTCGATCTGAAAATTTGCCAGATCTACCTACCAAGACCTGTCTAATTGGTAATTTATTACAGATTTTTTAGAATTTTTTTCAGGACCCATTCGACGTCGTACTGGTTCAAGTCAAGCTGCACACCAGAAACACGCAACTACTTGAATTTAAAAACCCATGTCGAATGAATTAAATTGCGTACCGATGAAACCCAATGCGATTTCAGACGCAATTTGTAATCACAGGAGAAGAAAACCACCTCTTCTCTGAACTTGCTCGCCTGAAGCTGTCTACCATTACGTAATATTAATAAACGAGGAGTCAGTGGTAAAAATTTCCACCATCGCTGTAACGCTAATCACTGCACTTGCACTGTCGGGATGCAAATCCATACCCTCGTATAACATCGATTCGCAAGATGCCCTAAGCCGACACAAAGCCTGCCAGGCGCAAGCACAGGCTTACATTAATACCCATCGTGAAGACAAGCTCTGGCGCGATCATGAATATCATCGCCAGTATCGTATATGCCTGAAACAGCAAACCGCCTGACGTATCTTCCCGAATTTTGGTAATGCAAACATCAATGCAAACATCGCTGGAAGCGCCTCAAAACAACAAAGTACTGTTCAATTCCCTTGTTGATCTGGTGTCCACAGATTTGTATCGATATGCTTTCTGGGCATGCCAGGACAATCAGACTGCTGAAGATGTTGTGCAGGAAACATTTATAAAGATTTGGAAGAATATCCATCAACTACGCGAAATTGATTCCGCGAAAGCCTGGGTTTTCACCATTTTCCGCCGTGAGCACGCGCGTATCTTCGAAAAGAAAGCCCCTACACTGCTTGATATCGATACGGTGCCTGAAGATCAACTGAAAAATATCTACGCGACCGATACCACCCGACACCTTTTAAACACAGCTCTAAATACCCTGCCAAATGAATACAGCGACCCGCTAGTATTGCAGATTATTGGCGGGTTTAGCTGTGACGAAATCGCTAAAATCCTCGATATTTCAAAACCAAACGTACTGACCCGTATCTTCCGCGCTCGCAAAAAGATTCGCTCTACCCTCTCCACCAGTAAAATCGAGCTAGACGACATCTGCGGTCTTTAGCAGAGGCTTTATCCATTTATTCCTGCCGTTTAGAGGCAAAAATTTCAGTCACTTCTTCTCTAATCGCAAATATTTTACGAATCCATTGTAGTGATTCACATTTTTCTCCGGTCTATACTACTAAGGTTGTAAAATTTCCTTTTAAAGCTCATATTGCGCCGTACATTTCTACTGCCTGAGTAGATTAGATTACTTCTATTAGACTATGGATTGCCTGACATTTCGACATACAGTACTTGCTAACCCAAATGAGCTGTCCTCCCTCATCGCGAGGCATGCCGAGGTGTGTCAATCTTGTGCACGTTATTTGCGGTCATTAGTTTCGACAGATCAGCAGGTAAATCGGTTACTTGCGGTGGAAGTGCCAGCTGGGTTCTCAAACCGATTAAAAAGTGTCATCAAGGAAGAACCTGAAATAGCCCAACCACCAAAGCTTAAAAATGGGACTAACTTTAGCGCTGGAAGCCCTTTAGCAAACGCAAACCGTCGCAAGCTTGGTCGCTATGCGATCGCTGCAAGCGTTTTGGCAGTAGTGACATCGGTTGGTTTTGTACAAGGTAAAGCCTATCTCAACGATAAAGTGGCCGCCAGCTTTCGAACCGCAGCTTCAAACTACATCAGCTCTCAGCCCGAACTTCTTGAACGGACCATTCTCGTGCAAGATGATCGAGTAGATCGACTCGTCTCTGCTTTTGGCGGTGAACTTGTTGGGGACTTAGACGGCGTTGTTTTTGCTGAGCCCTGTCTTCTTGTTCCCGTTTCAGCTGCTCATCTGATTATTGGTACCGACGATGGTCCCGTCACGGTGATGTACGCCCCGGAAGCACAAGTGCGGAACGAGCAGTATTATGAAATGAACGACTATCAGATTCTCCATTATCCAGCGAGTACAGGAAGCATCGCGCTATTTGGAGAAAGCAAACAAGCGTTAGAAAAGACAAGATCAACGCTATTGGCTTCGATAAACTGGTAATGATCTATCTAACCATTTCTTAGAAATTTGTGTGAAATTCTTCGGAAACACCTCAGCCGCGACTCCGTGGTTATCCGCCTAAGTTTAAACCCTCCTATTGCGCAGCTCGATATTCCTCTGGAATATAAAAAAGATGATCATCGTCTGCGCGCGTGATGTGGCATTCGATACAATAGTTCACCTTGCCGCTGTTTTCGCCATTGGTTTCGCCAGTAATCTCTCCGGTAGGCTGAATTTGCGTAAATTTCCAATCGCCACTTAGTGGGTTAAATCCTTTTGCCATCTTCTCCATCACAAACAACGGACCTAATATAATTTGGCGATTCTGCTCTACGCTAAATGAATCCTTAAACAAGATCGCGCCCTCGGGCAATGGCTTATCCTTTTTCGAGCTACCATAATCATCGGCCAGAGTATTCGCGTAATTATTTAGATAGTGATTACCATGAGACGAAGACAAATAGGGTGCAGTATTAAATTTCCGCATTGATTGATAGTCTTGGATAACACTCAGACCTGAAGAAGTATATCCACCAGCAAGCGCCCCCGCAAAAAGACGATATAGCCGTTCCGCTTCTTCGCGAGATAACTTTTGGGTATTCTTAATTCGCGTATGACGCCGTGGATTATCTGGATCGCCGCTGATTTTACTTGCAGAGATTTCGGAAGATTGCGCAAAAGCAAACGAAGTTACGCCGAGAACTGTAACGCTAAACGCGACTAGCGCAGGGAAAATTGCTTGTCCAAATCTATGCATGGTCCATATTTCGATAATATCGGGAAAGCTGCATAACTAAGTTAAAGTCTATAGCTGCATCATTTTAAGGACCCTCTGAAGCAAACTTAGTTCACCAATACACTACAAATAGCAGAGTTTTAGGCAAAATCCGTGCGACTAATTACCGACCCGGACAGCTAAAAGCTTCTACACGAGTACACAAAAACCAGTAAGGTTTGTCTCTCCACCCAACACCCCTTAGAATTCCAAGGTATCGACATCTCAGGGTATCAATCATGGCAAGCAGTCCACTATTAGCCGATCTCGGTAGAGCGCTAGATCTATTGCAGCAAATCGACGAGAGTAAACTGGATTTTGCCCCGGACCCGACGGTATCTGCCGACATCCAATCAATAACCAATCTCGAGCAATATCCTGTGGATTCTCACAGAGCAAATCTTAAAGCGAGAATCGAAGCGGTCATTCAGGCAGGCGACAAACTGAATTCACGCGAGCCGTCTGAGTATGTGTCCAAGCTCATTGTGGCAGGCGTCAGACATTCGCCGCCAAGCGACGACTAGGCAATCTCACCAAAGGAATCAAGCACACCTGCCAAGAAATAGTCGTGCGCAGGATTACTTGTGTTCAAGTAAAACTTGAGGCATCGGCAGACTTTCACCATTCATCCGCCAGCCTTTTTTTTCGGCCTGATCGTTGAGCGCTGCTAACCGATCTAGAGATTGCGGATGAGTACGTAACACTTCTGGTTCTGAAAATCTGGTCTGTTCCAGTTCGGAAAAGGTGTCGAATAATTCAATCGCACCATTGCCATGACCATAAACGTTAACCAAGGCTCTCAACGCGGTTTCATCAGCAGCGCGTTCCTGTGTTCGAGAAAACGAAAGCGCGGTAAGTAAACCAATCTCACCTAACACCCTATCTCCGGCACTACTGCCGGACATACCAAAAATCGCGGCGAATGAAATGCCAATGGTCACACCACGCCCCAGCGCCCTGATGGGATGCCGGTGTTTGATATGGGCAATTTCATGGGCGATCACCATAGCCAGAGCATCTTCACTCGGCAAGGCTTCAATCAACCCACGAAATATCACGATGTTACCGCCGAGGGTTGCAAACGCATTGACGACATCTGAATCGCTATAGTGAACGGTGATATGCATGCCTTCCGGAAGATTCTGCTCAACCGACAATCTGTCTGCTATCCCCTGCAGTCGTTCTGCTATCCTCGCTTCGTTTGATGAATCACCCGATTCAACATCAGGAAAGTGATCCGCGAGCTGGGTTTCATATTCAAACGGAATTTTCTGCGCCAACCAACCGGCGCTTAAACTCAATGCGCCGATCACAAGCGCCGCGAACACCGTAATGCCAATCAGCAACCAAAAGAATTCTTTTAAAGGATGTTCATCACTTGCGTTGATCCCCTCAGGAATCTCAGGGTTGGATAAATCTGGTTTTTTCTTTTCCAAGAACCCAGCGATTTAAGCGTGTTTTAACGCGGTACCATAAGCACAGACCTCAATCGATCCAATGCTATTTCGGCGACCTTTGGAGATAGATGAGGTTTCGACCTTTACATTGATAACAGAATCCGCATGCAACAAAAGCGCCTGCTCCTTCATCCGCAGAACTGCTTCACGGCGACCTCGATCTACCAGCGTCTCATAAGACCGCAAACGCCCGCCAACAAGCATGCGCAAACCAGCAACAAACTTTTTAAAGTAATCAATCGACACCACCACACTACCGGTCACCAAACGACTATCGGTTACGGTAAGCCCTTCGGGAGGTGTCTTTAAACTAAATACCAGCAGTTCCTGGTATTTCTTCTCGCGCTTGAAAATAGATTTGTAATGCCGTTTTTCAGCTAGTCGTCCAAACCCATAACCAACAATCAATAAGCACAGCGCAAAGAAAATCTCAAAATATTGCAGCATCCATTCCATCTGCTAATCCTCCAGCTCTACCGCTGTGCCATATGCAAATAATTCAGAAGCCCCCGACGCAACCGATGAAGTGGCATAGCGAATATTCAATACAGCATTTGCGCCAATGGCATTTGCCTGCTCTACCATTCTGCCGGTTGCCTCTTCCCGCGCATCCTGAAGCAATTCGGTATAACCTTTGAGTTCGCCTCCAACTAAATTTTTCAATCCCGCCATAATGTCGCGACCGGCATGCTTAGCGCGCACGGTGCTACCTTGTACTAAACCAAGATGGCGTACGATTTTTTTATGCGGAACCACTTCCAGATTGCTTAACAGCATAACCACTCTCCTTATCAAAATTTTATAAAAAGCCATTCAACTATGGCGATAATATCGAACCCAAAAAACAGATGCGCCCTCTACCTTTACTTAAGTCTACCCCGACTCATCCGTCACGTTTGTAGTGAGTAAATATATTCCAGAACCCACGATCAATGCCATCCCGGAAAACACAAAGACCGTGGGCAGTTGATTCCAAATAGCGTAACCCCAAAACCCTGCGACCAAAATTCCGGTATAGGAAAACGGCGCGATAAAAGACAGCTCACCAATTCGCACCGCTTTAATCTGCAATAAAAACCCCATTCCAAGCAGCACAGCGCTCAACCCGAGCCAACTCGCGCGGGCAACGGTTATCGTACGTAAATCGGTCAATGTCATAAAAAACCCGGCCACGGTAACCACTAATAAGGTAATCAACAATACATAAATCGAATCCAGCTGTTGATCGATCTTTCGGGTCACCAAATCTCGCAGAGAAACAAACACTGCAGCACACAGAGGTAATAGCATTGCCAAAGAAAATGAATCGCCAAAAGGATTGGTTACCAACAGCACGCCACCAAACCCAACGGTCACCGCAATCCAACGGCCCACGCTCACATGCTCTTTAAGAAACCATGCTGCGGCAATGGTTAACAAGATCGGGGTAATCCAAACTAGGGTCGAAGCGGTGGCAATTGGCAGCAAAGTGAGAGAAGTGATAAAGCAAATCGTTGCGCAACATTCGCAACTCGCCCGTGCCCAATTCCACTTGTTCAACATCTGGTTAGGCCACAGCGGCCGTCCGCTTGCCTTGATATAAATCGAAAACAAAATTACCGCGAAGAAGCCGCGCACAAACAGCATTTGACCCACAGACATCTCTTCACCCGACAGCTTCATAATGGCGTCGTTTGAAGAGATCAAAGTCATCCCAACGATCACCAGAATCGCCGCAAGTCTGTTTTGCGATTTTCTACTGGAAGTAAGAGAGCTGGAGGACATAAACCGGGGACAGATTGAAAAATAGAAGATGAAGTCGAGACACGGCTCGACTATGATTGGGCACCGCGAGATTGCCACGCCCGCGCTTTAACAACAACACCCAGGAACACCCAGAAAGTGTCAATAAACGCCGCCCTCGAGCAGCTTAAAAACGTATTTGGTTATGCCGAGTTTCGCCATGCACAGCAGGAAATTGTTGATACATTAATCGGCGGCGAAGACTGTCTGGTGTTAATGCCAACGGGTGGCGGAAAGTCATTGTGCTATCAGATTCCTGCGCTTGTCAGAGACGGCACTGCCATTGTGGTATCACCACTGATCGCATTGATGCAAGATCAGGTGGAAGCGCTTCAGCAGCTGGGAGTCGACGTCGGCTTTTTAAACTCCACACAGGATCACGAACAACGATGGCAGATAACCAATCAATTAACCGGTGGCGAGCTAAAGCTGCTATATCTGTCCCCAGAGCGGTTGCTAATGCCAGACACCTTGGAGCTGTTAAGTCAGGTCAACATTAGTCTGTTTGCCATTGATGAAGCCCATTGTGTCTCGCAATGGGGGCATGACTTTCGCAAGGAATATCAGCAATTAGACTGCCTGCCGGAGATCTTTCCAAACGTTCCGCGGGTAGCGCTAACCGCCACCGCAGACCAACGGGTACGCAAAGAAATCAGCACTCAGCTTCAGCTGGAAAATGCCAAACATTTTGTCCATAGCTTTGATCGACCCAATATTACTTATCATGTTGTCGACGCCAACGATGCTCGTAAGCAGCTTTGGCAATTTTTATCGACCCAGCATCCCGAAGACGCCGGTATCGTTTATTGCCTGTCGCGGAACCGTACCGAACAAATTGCCGACTTTCTGAATGATAAGGGGCGCACCGCTCTTGTCTACCATGCAGGAATGAGCGATGAAATGCGCAATGCCAATCAGCGGCGCTTTTTGCTTGAAGACGGCATCGTTATGGTCGCGACCATTGCCTTTGGAATGGGAATTGATAAACCCGATGTACGCTTTGTTGCCCATATGAACCTACCGAAGAATCTCGAAGCGTATTATCAAGAAACCGGCCGCGCCGGTCGCGATGGATTACCGGCAACAGCGTGGATGGCATACAGTCTAAAAGATGTGATGACCCTGAACAGCTTTGTCGAAGATTCTGACGCCGGTCAGCAGCACAAACAGCTGATGCTGCATAAGTTAAGAACTATGCTTGGTTGGTGCGAGCTCACCACTTGCAGACGTATCGCTCTGCTGCGTTACTTCGACGAAACTATGGACGCGCAATGTGGCAACTGCGATAACTGTCTATCACCTCCCGCGGTAATTGACAGCACCGAAAACGCACGCCGTGCGTTGTCCTGCGTTTACCGAACAGGTCAACGCTTTGGCGTCAGCTATCTCATCGAAGTGTTACGCGGCAGCACCACTGACACGCGAGTCAAACAAAACAGCCATGACCAACTCGATTTATTTGGTTCTGGTCAGACCATATCCGCACGGGAATGGCGCAATCTATTTCGCCAGCTCATCGCAGCGGGATATCTGGTGATGGATGAAGAAGGTCATGGCGGTCTGCGCATGGATGAAAGCTGTCGTCCGGTACTGCGCGGTGAAGTTGAAATATTACAGCGGCTGCAGCGCAAAACCGAAAGGACGAAAAAGGGAGGCAGCAAAACTAAAACACTGATTGATCAAAGCGATCAACCGTTATTTGAAGCCTTGCGCGGGTTGCGCACCCGTCTTGCCAAAGAAGCCGGAATTCCTCCTTATGTGGTTTTTCCAGATACCACTTTGATCGCTCTGGCAACCCATAAACCCACAGAGTATCAATCGCTTACCTCCATTAGCGGCATTGGCCAAACCAAGCAAGAGCGCTATGGTGACGCCTTTATTAACGTCATTCGGCAGTTTGTCGAGTAGATCTGATCAAAGTAAAAAATAAAGAATTTGGTATAAATTTGGTCGAGCGCTGTTGACATACCAAACGGTCGGTTTGTATGATCGCCCTATGAGCAAAGCGATAAAACTCGATTCTTTAGCGGAATCAATCGAAGAGACCAACTGGTGGACAAGCTGGTGCGGACAACAGGCAGGCGATACCCGCGGCCGCATTCTGATGCACGCATTCAAGGAGGTCCATCTCAATGGATTCCAGGCCGCCAGCATCCAAAATATCATCAATGGAGCCGGCGTTACCAAGGGTGCGCTCTACCATCACTTCGCAAGTAAAGAAGATATTGGCTTTGCGCTACTCGATGAAGTTTTTACCCAATACATTATCTCATCGTTTATCGAACCGATTTCTCAAACCGATGATCCGATTACCGCATTGCGCAACCACCTGGAAGAAACCGGCAATCAAATGAGCGAAGAAGACATCATGCTCGGCTGCCCGCTGGATCACTTCGCCCAGGAGATGTCGCCACTCAATAAAGAATTTCAGTCGCGCATTGACGCGCTATACAAAAACAAACACGACGCCCTGGTTAACGCTTTTCGAAAAGGACAGAAAGCAGGCAATGTCACAACAGATGTTGCCCCCGAATCCATAGCGATGATGATAGACGCCACCCTGCAAGGCTGCATGGCCATGGCGAAATCCCAAAGGTCACTGGAAACGCTGATGCAGTGCGGTCAAGGTTTGTTTCATTATCTCGAACAATTACGGCCCGCGAATCAAAAATTAAAAAATTAAAAAACGATTCGCCGAAAAAATCACTTTCACAGGAAATAAAAAATGGAAAAGTTTGCAATCAAGTGGGGACAGTGGGTAACACAGCATAGAGCGCTTACTCTTGTTATCTCGATACTAATCGTTCTCGCAGCCGCATCCGGCGGCCGGTTTCTTGGTTTCACCAATGACTATCGCGTGTTCTTCTCTGGAGACGACCCGCATCTTTTGGCCTTTGAAAATCTCCAAGATACCTACACCAAAAATGATAATGTGTTGTTTACCATCACGCCCAAGGATGGCAACGTCTTCACTAATGACACGCTGGCGGCCATCGCAGATATCACAGACAGAGCTTGGGAAACACCTTTCTCTATCCGAGTCGATTCGCTAAGCAACTATCAACATACCGAAGCGGAAGAAGACGATCTAGTCGTTGCAGATTTATATGAAGACGCAGCGTCATTGACCGAAGGCGATCTTACTCGCATTAAAGACATTGCGGTTAACGAACCATTTCTTGTTAATCGATTAATCTCAACCGACGCAAGAGTTGCCGCAATCAATATCACGGTTGAACTCCCGGGTATTGATGAAGCTACTGAAAGCCCGCAAGTCGCAATGCACGTTCGCGAACTACGCGAGTATGTGAAGGAGACCTACCCAAATCTCGACGTTCATCTCACTGGCATTGTTATGATGAATCAGGCATTTCCTGAAGCATCTATCTACGACACCACACATTTAATCCCCGCAGCTCTTGGTGTGATTCTACTGCTGGTTTTTCTGCAGCTAAGAGGATTTACCGGTACCGTCGGCACCTTGCTCACCATTATTTTTTCAATCATGGCGGCGATGGGCGCCGCTGGATGGGCCGGAATCAAACTGACGCCGCCGGCGATGTCAGCACCAACCATTATACTTACCCTGGCGGTAGCCGACTGCGTCCATATTCTTTCGAACTGGCTGCAAAAATTTCGCAGCGGCATGGATAAGCAAAGCGCCATGGCAGAAAGCTTGCGAATTAACTTTATGCCAGTGCTTCTTACCTCGGTGACTACGGCGATTGGCTTTCTCTCGCTAAACTTTAGCGACGCACCTCCCTTCCACGACCTCGGTAATATCTCGGCGATGGGTGTGATGTTTGCCTGGATGCTTTCGATGACGTTATTACCTGCATTGGTTACGCTTCTGCCAGTAAGTGATAAGCCGCGTCGCGCTCTGGGTACCGAGATCATGAATAAATTTGCCGACTGGGTGATTCGGCGCCACCGTATGCTGATGCCGGTCATGTCGATTTTAATCATTGCCCTGATCGCGGCGATCCCAAAAAACGAATTAAACGATGTCTTTGTGAACTACTTCGATGAGCGTATCGAATTTCGTACTGATACCGATTATGTGGTTGAAAATCTCACCGGCATGTATTTTATCGATTACTCATTAGATGCAGGAGAATCCGGCGGTGTTTCTGAGCCTGAATATCTCGCGCAACTACAGCAATTTACCGACTGGCTACGTGATCAACCGGAGGTCATCCATGTCAATGTCTTGACCGACGTCTTTAAACGCGTCAATAAAAGTATGCATGGTGATGATCAGGAGTGGTACAAACTGCCGGAACAACGTGACATGGCTGCGCAATATCTATTGTTATATGAAATGTCCTTACCCTATGGCCTGGATCTCAATAACCAGATTGATATTGATAAACAACGTACTAGATTAAGCGCAACGCTTAAAACATTATCGACAACCGACACCCTAGCGTTTGAACAACGTTCCAATCGTTGGATGGAAGAAAACACTCCGGCGATAGCAACTACAGGCGCTAGCCCCACCGTGATGTTCTCCCATATTGGTATGCGCAATATTATTAGCATGCTGGGCGGCACTGCTTTTGCACTGGTTGCGATTTCTTTGCTACTTATATTCGCGTTGGGCTCGTTACGCTATGGCCTGCTTACCCTGATTCCAAACATTGCCCCAGCCGCCATGGCTTTCGGCATGTGGGGCTTGGTAGATGGCGAAATTGGACTGGGATTATCGGTAGTTACCGCGATGACTCTTGGCATTGTAGTCGATGACACCATACATTTTATGAGCAAATATTTGCGCGCTCGGCGCGATCAAGGTCTGGATGCAACCGAAGCGGTGCGTTATGCATTTTCAACCGTTGGCGTTGCCCTTTGGACCACATCCATCGCGCTGGCCGCTGGCTTCCTGGTTATTTCAACATCGTCATTTACGTTAAACGCCGAAATGGGTTTACTGGTTTCCCTGGTAATTGTTTTAGCAATTGTTGTCGATTTTCTGCTCCTGCCAGCGTTACTTATTCGTTTTGATCGCTGGTTTATGGGTTCATCGAGCGAGAGTAAAGATATTGCACCCGATGAAGCAGCTCAACCTGCGTAACCACACCCCAACGACCAAATTTAATTTAAGAGACACTAAACAATGCACAAACTCCCTAGAATATTGATTGCAGGCGCCATCAGCGCGCTTGTCACTTCGCCACTATTCGCGCAAACCGCGGAAGAAAAAGGCTTACAAATCGCAATCGAAAGCGACAAGCGAGACAGCGGCTGGGTAAACGTCAGCTCAGAAATGGAAATGATTTTGCGTAATCGTGCCGGCAAAGAAAGCAAACGTAAAATCACCAACCGCAATCTCGAGGTCGATGGGGATGGCGATAAATTCTTATCGTTATTCAAACAACCGAGAGACGTAGAAGGCACAGCAATGCTGACTTTCTCTCACGGACTTGAGCCTGATGACCAGTGGCTATTCTTGCCATCGATCAAACGCGTCAAGCGCATTTCTTCAAAAAACAAGTCCGGCCCTTTTATGGGCAGTGAATTTGCATTTGAAGATTTATCCTCTCAGGAAGTTGATAAATATGCATACAAACTACTAAAAGAAGAAGCCTGCGCAGAGTTCGACTGCCATGTTCTTCAGCGCATCCCACAGTATAAAAACTCTGGTTATACGAAACAAATCGTTTGGCTAGACAAGGCCGAATACCGTCCAATGAAGATCGAGTTCTATGATCGCAAAGACAGCTTGTTAAAAACGCTAGTCTACACCGGTTATCAAGAATACAAGACCAATAACGGTTCTTACTGGCGCCCCGATCAGATGGAAATGAGCAATCACCAAACCGGTAAGAGCACTACGCTTAGCTGGAGTAATTATGATTTTGAAACAGCGCTTAGCGATAAAGATTTCAATCAGAATGCGTTAAAACGCTTACAGTAATCAGCACCGACGTTTGACGCAACAATGACCTTCTCGCTTACCAGAACAGCCAGCAAGAGCAAGCTTATGCTCGCACTTCGATACGCGGTATTATGTCTGCTCTCTGCTAGCGCTTCGGCTATGGATTCTTCGGTAAAAATAGAGTTTGAGGCAACCAGCTATCCTGAGGTATCAGACAGCACGAAGTTTGAAGATAACGTTGCAGTTGGCATCGAACCAGAGTTTAAAAGCAGTTTTAACGACGGTGATATAGGATTTAATTTTACGCCATTTATTCGTCTCGACAGCCGCGATGAAGATCGAAGGCACGTCGACATTCGCGAACTGCATGTTATCAACGCGCGTGGCGATTGGGAGTTTTTAGTGGGCATCAGTAAAGTTTTTTGGGGCGTCACCGAATCAAACCACCTGGTCGATATCATCAACCAAACCGATCTACTCGAAGGTATCGACGGTGAAGATAAACTCGGACAGCCGATGATTCGCATTAGTCGTTCTTTTGAGAAAACCGTGCTAACCGGATTTGTCTTACCAGGTTTTAGAGAACGAGAATATTTCGGCGCAGACAACCCACTTGCCCTACCTTTTGCTATCGATAACGATCCGGTGTTTCAATCCGACGACGAAGAATTGAATATCGACTTTGCGTTACGATTTAGTGGATTCCACGGCATTTTTGATTACGGCCTCTCCTGGTTTCATGGCACAACCCGTGAACCCACCTTCGTGCCAGGACTGGATGAACGTCTGGTTCCGCAATACGGTTTAATTGATCAAGTTGGTATCGATGCACAAGCGACCAGTGGCGCATGGCTTTGGAAGCTGGAGGTCATCAACCGTGATTTTGATGACAACCGCTTTGGTGAAGATTTCACCGCTGCCGTGGGCGGATTGGAATATTCCTTTTACGGCCTCGCTGACGGCGCATTCGATCTCGGCTTACTTGCGGAGTATCACACCGATAGCAGAAACGATGCTTCCACCGTCATTTTTCAAAATGATTTATTTATCGCAACGCGACTGGCCTTCACCGATGCAGAAAGTACTGAGCTACTTGCTGGTGTATTTATCGACCAGGATGATGATTCAACCAGCTTGCGCCTCGAAGGCAGTCGACGAATTTTTGGCGACGCCCGAATCAGTCTTGAAGCTCAGGGGTTTTCGAATATTGATGACAACAATGTTTCTGCCGGGTTAAGCAATAGCGACTTTATTCAGCTGACGTTAGACGTCTTTTTCTAGTGTCGCTCTGAACCAACAGTGAATGTCGTGCCATCGCGACAAGTATTAAAAAACAATTTGTGAAAATAAATGCAACTAGGGATTGAAACCCTATAAATACAGATTTTTCGCTTCACTGATCACACTCCTCCCGGTTTAGAAAACTGCCAAGCCATAAATCAAAAATGGCTGAACCAGAAACAAATCGCAATAAGTTTCACATATTTATCCCACGCAAATCACAAACCCAAAGCGTAAAGTGGGTATTCGTACAAACAAATAGCGAAATGAGCCTGATCACGAAAATTGGCGTATCCCTGTCACTACTATCAGTCACTGCCTGGGTAACAGACCAGCTAAGCCACAACATGCTTTCCCATGCCATTGGAAAATGGCTGTGCGGTGATCATTATATGCAGCAAATCAATGGCGTAATTTCGCAACACAGCTGCGGTTTTAATACAGATCTTCATCTCACCGCACTTTTAATTCTCGCTCTCGCCGTCGGCATCATACTCTCGCTGACCACCACCGTGTTTTTCCGCACAAATAGCTATTATTAATCGCTAGATCACCCGGCAAATCCAAATCCCTGAATCTGCTATAATGTCGCTTCCATTGGGGGTGACTGGCTTCGACGTCGGTCACGAAGCCATCGGAGCATGTCGAGGTGCAGGATTCCTCGTTAATCCGTCTGCAAAACTATAGTTGCCAACGACGACAACTACGCGTTAGCGGCTTAAGCCCGCTTTCCCTTCCACCCAGCTCTTCTGTCGGCTCGGGTTCGGAAGGTCATCTCAGACAGAATCGCTCGCCGGCTGCGCTCGTTAGTCGGCTGCTAAAAGTAAGCGAGCTCGCCGAACTGTAAGTTTGTCTGCCTACTGGCAGGTCGGTTAACTTGAAGCGCAGACTAAACATGTAGCTTGCCGGTGAGTGTAGGATCTACGGACGCGGGTTCAATTCCCGCCACCTCCACCATTTTCATCTTATTGATTCATAAGATAAGGGGCAAGACAGTTCTTGTCTTGCCCCTGATATACCCGAGATATACCCTGCTTTGTATTTGAGGGACAGACCACGCTTTTCTTCTAATGTTTTGAAAAAGAGCGAATTATTTCAATCTCGAACTACCAAATTTCGCCCAGAATAGTGCGTTCCCAAATTAATGAACGATGACAATCTTTGGCAATGTGTCAATTTCTGACCGTCGAAGATTGACCCACTATCTTCTATAGGTGGGTAGACTAACTGTATCAAAGCAAGGTACCAACTGGCTTTGAGCGAAAGGAAATCAGTTTTGGCACGATATATGCGAGTAAAAGCTGAACACAATCACAGTGTATAGATTATGAACAATCACACACTCAAACTCGAAAATCTGACGTTTCGCGGCACCAAAGGCGTAAGTGAGAATAATAAAGGTGATGGATTCAAACCTGCATTTCTCAATCAGAAAACCGGACAGGTTGAACTGGCGAGATATAGTAATGGAAGTCCCGCGCCAGTACATCTCATCGAAGGCTTACCCGAAGAGTGGGCCGCCACACGAGGCAAGAACGGAATAGCGGTCAGCCTTCTTTCTGAAATTGTAGCGGGGTTTGTTCGCGAAGGAGTTTTCTATTCCCGCGAAGAAGCGGCGATGTATTAGCGCATTCAGAATATCTAGCTGTCGGATTTATTTGAATTTATCTCCTGTAGCTCTGCACAAGTCGGTAAATTTTTCTTCTTCTTTTAACCAAGTTTTTTCAGCTAACTTGGTAGCTTTGGCTTTTTCTCTCTGGATGAATAGTGTTTTTTCATTCATTCAGTCACATATTTTGAGCGTTACTATCCTACGCGGCAATCGATTTATGGCATGCAAGATACAAGTTTACTAATGTGTCCGTTCGCCAATATCAGCCCATGACAACGATGAAACTCTAATCCACAGTTCAGCTGCGAACATCATTATTCTTTTCCGCAAGATCCCGCATATCTGGAACAGGATCGAATTCATCAACGATCTCCCATCCAAGCAAGGTTTCAACTGCATCTTCTAATGTAATAACCCCGACAGCTTTATCTTGCTTGTCCAGAACAATAGCCATGTGTCCCTGGTTTTTGGTGAAGTGCTTGATGGCAGCAGGCAGTTTTGTAGAACACGGTAAGATAATAAGTGGGCGAGAAACACTTACCGCTAGCTGATCGCCCTTATCAGCCAACATTGCATCGTGTAAGTCATCCTTCAACAAATATCGCTGATAATTTTTGTCTGATTCAGCATAAATCGGAATTCTGGAGAAAGGAATATTTTGCTCCAGCGTTTCACGAATAGACTGCTTATCGTGAATATAAGAAACTACGCTTATCGGCGTCATTACTTCGTCAACTTTAACGTCTCGAAATTCTAGCAACGACCGAATATATGCTGTTTCATCAGAAGTGATAGCGCCTTCATTCTCTCCTAGTTCGGCTATGGCGGCAATTTCATTCCTCATAATCTGCCTTGGTTTCCCGTGCTTCAAGAGATTCCCTACTCGAACTGAGACCCACACTAACGGATAAGTCAACGTGATCAAGATAGGAAGCGACGTTACAACAAAACCCGCAAGTTTCCTCCAGTAAAGCGCTCCCAGAGTTTTTGGGATAACCTCGCTAAGAATAAGAATAGCTAAAGTCAGCGCAGCGGAGAACAACCCAATCCATTGACTTCCAAACAGAATTGCCGCTTGCGCTCCCGCTCCAGTAGCGCCGATGGTATGGGATATAGTGTTTAAACTTAGAATCGCGGCTAGTGGTTTGTCCACCTCTTCTTTAAGTTTTGCTAACTTCTGACCTTTTAGTGGCATCTCCTTTAAAGAATTTTGTACATATGCTGGAGATATACTCAGAAACGCTGACTCCAAAAGAGAACAATAAAATGAAACGACGATCGCTAGCGCGATAAAAACAATAAGTGTTATCAATTTGGATTAGGAAGTTACTTGGTTAAGAGGTTGGGATTTTAAGCATTCACATAACGAACTTAATGTGGGCGTAAATTTTTCTTTTTCTATCAGGTTTAATGCCAATACATTCAGTCCGCATAATCTTAACAAAAATAGAACGAAACAACTTACTTTTGGAACCAGCATTAAAACGCTGAACCTAGTTTCGCCCGATAAAAACACCTGTTATCAATTTGTTGTCTATTTTGACGCAACACAATCGACGCCACATTGACGCGATGGCGTGAATTAGTTCACAATCATCGATTCACCTAACATGAGAGGGAATAAAAGATGTTTAAAAAAACACAGCAGATTCTACTGTCCTTGATCATTTTATCTACGTCGTTCGTGGCGAATGCGGCAGACACAACATTGAGAATCTCGTTGCAACTGCCTTTAAAAAGCCATCTTGGACAAAATCTTCTGCTCTTTAAGGAAGAAGTAGAAAGCGCGTCTTCCAATGCCATAAAGGTTGAGATCTATGATTCCGCACAGCTTTACAAAGACAAAGAAGTGCCGCAGGCAGTAGGATCTGGTGCAATTGAAATGGGCGTAGCTTCGTTAACGCGATTTGTTGGCGATATTCCCGCGGTTGATATTTTTTACCAGCCCTTTCTTTTTAACACCGAAGAGAAGGTGCGCAAAGCGACAGCAAAGGGCAGTCCGATTAGAGGCCCTATCGATGAAGCAATCCTGGATACTGGATCAAAAGTGCTTTGGTGGCAAGCGTATGGTGGAGCGATTATGTTGTCGAAAGGTGATGGCTTAAAAACCCCTAGCGATATGACGGATAAGAAAGTTCGTGTATTCGGAAAAACGCTTGGAGAATTTGTCGAATCCTTGGGAGGTAGTCCAACGCTAATATCTGGTTCAGAACAGTATCTTGCTTACCAGCGCGGTACTGTGGATGTCGGAATGACCGGTGTATCAGGAGTTAAAAGCCGTTCCCTATGGGAAGTCATGGATACAATAACGATAACAAATCATGCAGATATTGAGTTCGTTGTTCTAGTGAACGATAAATTCTGGCAAGGTCTTTCTGCTGAGCATCAATCTATTATCGAAGCCGCTGCGGAAACGGCAGACCTCGCTGTTCGAAATAAAATGGGACAAATCGAAGCAGATGCCTATGCCGCTGCCAAGGAAAAAGGGATGAAGGTTTACCAGCCAACAGAAGCTGAGATTGAGCAGTGGAAATCTCAATCTGCTTCGGTGCTGGAGAGCTATAAGTCGAGCGCTGGACCACTAGGAGAGCAGTTACTGAAAGCCGCCCAGGAGCTATAGCGCCGTCATTTGGTGACATACAGGGCCGGGGAAATCTGGCCCTTTTAGCTATGGGATTTCCCTTTAAACAAATCGACCTTCTCAGCGAATGGCTGGGCATCGCTGCGGCATGGATATACTTTGTAACCGGCATCATAATTGTTTACGAGGTCACTGCTAGATACGTATTTAATGCGCCTACAATATGGGTACAAGAGGTATCGCAGTTATTTTTGCTTTGGGCAACTTTCCTTGCGATCAGTCGGGCGTTAAAGCATAACCAGCATATCCGAATCAGTGCGTTCGATCAGATGATTGGCGATAGAGCAAAAAAATGGATGCGACTCTTCTCGCTTGTGTTTATCGCTTTGCTCTGTCTACTTGCCGTTATTTATGGTGCCCAGATTTTCTGGGATTCATTCGAGCGGGGCCGTTCGACCGGGACCATGTTGAATATTCCAAACTGGTGGTCAGAAATAATTATCCCGCTCGGTTTTGGCTTGATGTTCTTACAGGCGGTAACCGAAATGGTACGTTTGTTCTCTACCAGAGAGAGTCAGTGACTACTGTCTTTATACTGTTAGCGCTTTTTGCCTTGCTGGCAGCAGGTGTTCCCGTCGCATTTGCCCTGGGTGGATTAGGTGCGGCGCTTCTCCTTGTAGGCGGCTTTTCGCCATTAATGGTGCCACAAGGTTTTCTTAGCACTATCGATAACTTTGTGTTACTCGCTGTGCCGTTGTTCTTACTCATGTCGAATATTCTGTTGCGAGGCGGAGTAGGACATGATCTATTTGCTGCAGTGCAAGCATGGGTAGGGCACTTGCCCGGTGGCCTCGCAGTAGCGACGATATTCTCTTGTGGGATTTTTGCAGCTATCTCAGGTAGCTCTGTTGCTACGGCTGCGACCATAGGCACAGTTGCGATACCTGAAATGATCAAACATGGTTATCCAAGAAATATGGTTCTTGGGCTACTCGCCGCGGGCGGTACGCTTGGAATACTGATTCCACCATCAATCCCGATGATTGTGTACGGATTTATAACTGAAGAGTCTGTCATCCAGTTATTTCTCGCGGGCATTGGCCCTGGTTTTCTACTGATCGCCTTATTTGTGACTTATGCGATTCTTCATGCTATTTTCTCGAAAGACTATGGCAAACGTGAAAAGGCGAGTTGGAAGGTTCGGCGCAATACTTCTATTCGTGCCCTACCCTCTATTTTCCTGGCCATTGTTGTAATTACGGGAATCTATTTTGGTGTGTTCACACCAACGGAAGCAGCTGGAGTCGGTTTTATTTGCGCAATCATTATTACCACTTTGGTTCTCCGCACGCTGACGATAGAGAAACTAAAACTAGCGGTTGTTGAATCAATGGTAACCACCGCTACGATCTTGCTTATCGTTGCCGGTGCCAAAGTATTTGGCAAAGCAATCACGCTTTATCGAATTCCACAGGATTTAGCAACATTAATCACCACCACTTTTACCGAGCCATGGGGTTTTATATTGGTGATGAGTCTGGTGCTGGTTTTGATGGGATTATTTCTGGAAGCCTTGTCAATGATGTTGATTATGGTTCCCGTATTGGCACCAGCGCTATTACCCATCGGTATTGATCCGATCTGGTTTGGCATCTTTTTCGTGATCATGATCGAGTGCGCACTGATTACGCCGCCGATTGGATTAAATCTCTATGTCATTCAATCGGTGGCAAAGGCACGCATGGGGGAAGTTGCGTCCGGAGTATGGCCGTTTCTCATTATTATGTTGGTGACCGTTTTCATCTGCTATTTATGGCAGGATTTGGTGCTCTATATTCCCTTTAAATTATAGGTATACGCTATGCCTCAAGCCGAAAAACTGAGAGATCTTTTGGCAGACAATCAATTGCTTGTGATGCCCTGCTGCTATGATGGACTCAGTGCCAAAATGATAGAGCAGGCCGGATTCCCACTCACCTTTATGAGCGGCTTCGCGGTGTCTTCTGCGCGACTAGGCCTGCCAGATACTGGCTTGATTTCTTATGGAGAGATGGTGGATCAAGGTCGTAATATCTGCGCTGCAACCAGTATTCCTGTAATCGGAGATGGCGACACAGGATACGGCAATCCGGTTAACGTTCGCCGCACCGTACAAGGGTATGCATCAGCGGGATTCGCCGCAGTAATGATTGAGGATCAACTGGCGCCAAAGAAATGTGGTCATACCAAAGGTAAATCAGTGGTTGGGAAGGACGAGGCAATTCAACGGATCAAGGCTGCAGTGGATGCCAGAAACGAAGGAAGCGATATCTTGATCCTTGCACGAACAGATGCGCGTCATGAGCATGGGTTAGATACCGCAATAGAACGCGCACAACTATTTGCTGAACTTGGTGCAGATATCCTGTTCGTTGAGGCACCACATAACGAAGATGAAATGCGACGTGTCTGTGAGGAAGTACCGGGATATAAGATGGCAAATCTTGTAGAGGGCGGCGCAACACCGATTCTTTCACATGCTCAGCTTCAAGAGATCGGGTTCTCCATTGCGGCATACCCACTCACGCTCTTAAGTGCGTCGATGCGTGCTATGCAATCGGCATTGGAGATAATGAAACAAGGGAATCATCCGGAACAGCTACTGGAATTCTCTGATCTACGAGAAATCGTGGGATTTGAAGACTACTACGAACTCGAAGAGCGATATAAATAGTTCGCCTCGTTTCCTAATACGGTACAGATGATACTTCTTAAGCAGGTTGCTTGTGTCATGCAAAATAGTCGATTAGATTTTCACTTCGCCGAATTTTATCGGCAATAGAATATGCTCGAAGGATAAATTAGTCCCGTCATATTTTCAGGGAGCATAAACGGTAACAATATCGAAGGTACCCTTTCTGTCAGCCCCACTTGTACTCTTCTTGGAGTTACCTCGGTAGTGAACTTTAGCGGCTCTTTTTCTGCGACTGCAACTTCGGCATCAAGGGCAGCAGTAAATAACGTCTTCAACACCGCAATCCAAAATAGTCTTTAGCCGCTGGGTTTGCTACCTCAAGCAATTGAAACCAACAAAGCGATTTGAACAGGACTTAAGAGTGAGCGAGTTTCGGCATCCTTATTGCAAACTTAATTAAAAGCTTATGCTTGAGAATGCCTGCCAAGCGAACTAAGTAATATTTTGATCGGTTACTTTCAGACCTGCACTTACGTTTCCCAATTGAGCTCTTTATTGGACCCATGGTATAGAAAAAATTCAACATCCAAATAAGTCAAAGAATTCGCCTGTGAACTGAGTACTAAACGTCTAATCATCTTTCCAATCATATATTTGGCAGCGCTTTTTCAACGCTTTCTGCGGTTAGTTGGCCCAGAAACAGATTTGTATACCAGTGTTTAAAAATAAAAATTGTTCTGGCACTTAAATGCATAGTACATACTCCAGTCAATTGCATATCAAGATTATGGATATTAAAATGTGAAGACGGAGGTGGTAAAAATATAGTTTAGGACTAAGTTAAATGAATAACTTTTTTAATAGAACCACCACAAAAGATTTTTTACAGGTATGTGCTTGCTTACTCATGGGGGCAATTTTTCAATCCGCTTACGGCCAGACCGACTCGGATGATGATACCCTTTTGTTGATCTTGCCCGCGATTATTGCTGCGACGAAAGAGCCATCTCCACCGCCTCCTCCCCCAATTCCTGTTCCCGGCCCTGCTCAAAATATTCCTCCGACGGATCAGTGCGCGTTTACCATTAATGGACCAACACTGTCGGCAAATCGGACATTGGTCAATACGCCCTCAAGATGCGACTACTTTATTCAAAGACCTGGAAACCCAACTAACTCGCAAGTGCTGCAAATTGATGGCGCGACATTGACTATTCGACCTGGAGTAGTTGTTCGTTTAGCTCGAGGGCTGCGAATACGTGTGCTTCAGGGAGGGGCAATTCGGGCGATTGGGAATCAAAATAATCGCATAAGATTCGAGTCAGCTGGGACCGCAAGGGGAGCTTCTGATGGAATCTTTTTTGGCAGCGGATCATTGTCCAGCAGGCTCGAGTTCGTTGACTTTGTTAATCTCGGAACTGATTCTCCACTTTCGAACACTGCTGACGCAATTATTGATGGCAGTAAATCAGCTGCTGGGGTTTCCGTCAAACACGTATCCTTTAATCGCAGCGGAAACCACGCTGCAGATTTCACTGATCTAAATATCACCGGGTTTGAGAAAAACGGCTTTTATAATAATAATGGCTATCCAATGGAAATTGGAGCGGATCAACTACACAAACTTGACAAGCCGTCGCGATATCAGCTGGCCTCTCAACCAAATGCGCTTCCGCGCATATCTGTACACGGTGTATTTGAGCCGGCTAACTCGCAACAGACATGGAAAAACCTGTCTGTTCCTTATCGAGTATTTGTATCAATTGAAATTGAAGATGGGGGACATATAACGATTGAACCAGGAACACGTTTCGCAATGGATGAAGGCGCGGGTATCGATATTAATCCAGGGGGCAGTCTACGTGCAGTGGGAACAGCGTCAAATCCAATTCGGTTTTTTGGCTTGCAACAGACTCCTGGATTTTGGGACAACATCCGCTTTACTCTGAATGCTTCGGACGCCAGAAATCGACTTGAAAATGTGGTGGTTTCACACGGAGGTGGGAATTCTATTTTTGAAGGAGCAATAAACCTGCAAAGAAATTCAAGTGCTGTTGTAACTAGTAGCGCGATAAGAAATAGCGCAAGCTCTGGCGTGTGTATAGATCCAGGCGCACTAGTGAATGCTACACAGATAAGAACCCAAAACTCCTTCTCTGGTAATGCTGATGGCAATGTTATCGTGAGCAACGACTGTTGATTATTATCAGTTTAAAGCGCTAATTCGTGAGAACAAACAGTCCAGTTCGAAAAGGTTTGACGTGCTCCCTATCCAGCAGGAATAACGGTTCGTTGAGATCAGTTCTGGCACGGGAGAATCACCATTTGATATAGCTGCTCCAATAAGAAGCGATGCAGGACCCAAACCTAAAGCTACTTCATTCCAAAAGCGCACAAATTGAGAGCCAAGGCTCTTTTTATATCAACGTTTGCCAAAAGGATATTTTTTAAACAAACCGGTCATGAGCGTAAACCAGTAAACGTCCAATGGACCCTGGCCTGTATTTGATCATGAAAATGGAGGGCTAAAAGTCACCGAACAAATACCATTTTTTAAAGCCGAAAAACACTGTCCTCGAGAATCACCTGCCAATACACTTCTGAGTAAATTCGAATTTCCGTCACGTCAAAGTAATTCGCAAGAAACTTGATTGGACCGTGATCATTGAGACTCAGCCGATCCGAATACACTTTTTCATCACCTCGATAGCCTTCGATGATGACGCCTCCTTCTGCCGCATTCGGCCAGGCGACGCCAATGTAAGTCGAAATAAAATCAAATGGCGTCGATCGGGAAATCGTTGCCGGATGCCCAGAGCTGTTGTAGTTAATATAGTCTCCGGATGTGGTGGCATTGACATAACCAGGGCCGTTGTAAAACAGGTTGTGCGTAGCAATCCAGTTATGCCAATCGAGGCCAGAATAATCGCTTGGGATTTTAGTCAACGCTTCAGAACGGTTCAGATCATCATAGTTCGCTGTAATCGCTTGCACGTTTTCGATTCTATCTTCAGCACTAAAATAGCTTGCAGACAATCTTGTTGGGAAGAAATCACATGGTATTCGGGTTTGTACATTGCTGCCTTGATCAGGGGCAAGCACAAGAGCCGAATACACACTGCAGTCGACCGAAAATTTCCCGTCACTAGAAATTTCTAATGGGTTCATTTCAACTTCGCCCTTCTTTCCCGTCAAAGCACTCGCTGTTGGGTTTCCTGCAACCGAACCGGATATACTGCTAGCAGGGGCAACTCCCAGGCCTACTGGAACCGATTCGGCAATAATCCCAGCTGGAGAATGATCGAGAAAGCGAAAAGTCATGCTGGTGCTGTCACTTCCACTGGTGATCGCCCAGCCTTTAGGTGGAGACGCAACCAACTCATAAGTGCCCTCTTCTACAATCGAGCCATGCTCCGCGCTACGAGACATTCGGAAGTTTGCAAAACCGTTGACGTTTGAGCGACTACTGACGATCCGCTCTCCGTTTCTCAGCAAATTCACTTGGAGTCCGGCGTAAGGGCGATCGTTGGCATTGTAGATACCGTCTCTATTACTGTCTCGATAGACGAACCAGGAAATATTGAGCTTTTTCCTCGCGGTTTGCGGCGCTTCTTTTTCGGCCGAAGGCTTCAATAGCTGGACCAACATCAGCGCGGCAAGGCAGATCAGACAGAAACACACAAACCATGTGATGCGATTTTTAGTATTAATTATCACTTCGCGATGAATACAGAGTCTATTTTTGGGAAAAGCAAGTTTCGCAGTCTTTACATCAGACTGTAGCTAAGGAGCTTCTACATAAGTCATGAGCGGAAAGGTTGAAAGAAATATTTTCATTGTCATCATTGCAAAACTTCGCAATAGTGCGCGGCACCCGACTCCTGCTATTGCGTGCTTCTAGCGCCTGATCTTGAATATTCTTCATCTCAATCTACTACGCCCAGACTTCTGTAGAAGCTCTCTAGTTTATTCTTTATTGCCGACTGCGGATTTCTATTGTCTGGGTAAAATTACCAGACCGCAAAGCAATATCCCCTGATACCATACATACATTATG
>CALKKV010000051.1 GCA_937992195.1 uncultured Gammaproteobacteria bacterium
ATGAAGGGGAAAGCCTTATTTTACTTACACCTCAACTAGCTTCAGTTCCTGTAAACACACTTAGAAAACCAATTGGCTCTCTAGAACACTTTCGAAATCAGATTATAGCGGCAGTTGACTTTGCTATTACTGGTATTTAACATTTGTATACGAGGCGCGGTCGCTTTGCCACTTTTTGATATTTCAAAGTATCCTCCATGTGTTTGATTTATTGCACTGATTGTAGCGTCTAAACTTTATGATTGGGAGGAAACCGACCGTGCCTCATAATTCTTCCTGAAGCACATTTAATGGCCCACTAACTCTTGAGTCGTGTCACTAACATATTGATTCTATTTCTCTTCTTCAGTCGGTCGGTTTGCAAAGCGTCCGTTTAGAAAAAGGAAAGCGACCGATTTCTGAATAATATAGTGAATACGTCAAGCTTCCTGCTTTTGTCATTGAATGGACTAATACTAAAACCATACTTGCGTTTATCTATTTGGTCTGGCTGTTCGCTTTCGGGAGATGGAGCGCCCTGAGAGCTAAAGGTGAGATTTTTCGAAGAGCGTCTCTGCTGAGCAATCTACGGCCATTGTCAGATATTGTTGAAACGCGGAATTTGAGTTGTCAGATCAAGTTTCAATATATTCAGACAAGTGGTTAGCTGGCATTCTGGCATTGCCGCGTGTTTAGGGAACGCCGCTTAGTCTTCTTTCTTCGAAGTTTTCTTTTTAGTCGCTTTTTTCTTGCTTGTCTTCTTCTTACTGGCCTTTTTCTTGCTCGCTTTCTTTTTTGCTTTTTTCTTCGCCTTCTTCTTTGTCACTTTCTTTTTAGCGACTTTTTTCTTCGCAACCTTTTTCTTGCCGCGAGGCGGTTTTGCGTTCTTTAATAGCTCTTCGCAATCTTCCAGCGTCAGTGTTTTTGGCTCTTCAATATCCTTTGGCACTCGAGCATTCTTTTCGCCATCGGTGACATAGGGACCGTAACGACCGTTTAATACCTGGATTCCGGCTTCTTCGAAATCAAGGATTAAGCGATTCGCATCTTTTTCTTTCTTTTCGGCAACGAGTTGCAACACGACGTCGAGCTCAACGGTATACGGGTCGTTGTCTTTGCCGAGAGAAACAAACTTATCTCCATACTTTACATACGGACCAAAGCGGCCGATGGCAACGGTTAGCTTTTCACCTTCTGTTGTTTCGCCCATGGAGCGAGGCAGCTTAAATAATTCAACTGCCTCTTCGAAGGTGATCGAATCAAGCTTCTGCCCCGGCCGCAGGCTGGCAAACGTTGGTTTTTCTTCGTCATCTCTCGTGCCAATCTGGGCATAAGGACCGTAACGTCCCATCCGTACGGACAAGGGTTTGCCGGTCTTGGGGTCTTCGCCCAGTACACGCGCCTGAATCACTTCATCACGGGAAACCGATTCGTCTTTATGTTCAACCTGTTTTGAGAACGGCTCCCAGAAATCGCGCATCAACGGAATCCATTTCTTTTCGCCGCGCGAGATCTCATCGAGGGCGTCTTCCATTTTTGCGGTGAAGTCGTAGTCGACGTACTGCGTGAAGTGCTGCGATAGAAATCGATTCACGATCTTGCCAATATCGGTGGCTTCAAAGCGACGCTGTTCTAAGGTCACATATTCCCGATTTAGCAGGGTGCTGATGATGCTGGCATAGGTTGACGGTCGACCGATGCCGTAAGCTTCCAGAGTTTTAACTAGCGAAGCTTCGTTAAAACGCGGTGGCGGTTCGGTAAAGTGTTGTTCCGGACGAATTTCTTTGAGTGTGACTTCATCTCCCTCTTTCATCGGAGGCAGAATGACATCCTTTTCATACTTGTCTTTTTTGTCGTCTAAGCCTTCCTTATAGACAGACATAAATCCCGGGATGCGAATGGTTGAACCTGAAGAACGAAACGTACCCGCATCGCCTGCGGCGAGATCAATGGATACTGTATCAATCGTGGCGTGCATCATTTGGCAGGCCACTGTTCGCTTCCAAATAAGATCGTAGAGACGATACTGGTCATCGCTTAACGAATCTTTGATTTTCTCCGGCATGCGGTCGGCTGATGTCGGCCTGACTGCTTCGTGTGCCTCTTGCGCATTTTTAGCCTTGCTTTTAAATACCCGAGGTTCTTCAGGAACCATATCCTCGCCATACCGTTTGGCGATCAGGTTGCGAATTTCAGAAACCGCTTCGCCAGCCAGCACCACCGAGTCCGTACGCATATAAGTAATGAGACCCGCTGCACCCCCTTCGATATCTATTCCTTCATACAGCTGCTGCGCTGTCTGCATGGTTCGGCGGGTGTTAAAGCCGAGCTTCCGCGACGCTTCTTGCTGCAGGGTAGAAGTGGTAAATGGCGCCGCGGGATTACGCTTGCGTTCGCGCTTAGTGACATTCGAAACGACCAGTTTGCCGTTGGCCGCTTCTCTTAATCGCGTTTCAACCTCGCTAGCGCGAGTTTCGTTGGTGATCGAAAACTGCTCAAGCTTATCGCCCTCAAATACGGTGAGTTTGCTGGCAAAATCTTCAGAAGAAAAATTGAGGTCGGACTCAATGGTCCAGTATTCTTTAGGAATAAAGGCTTCTATCTCTGCGTCACGTTCGCAGATCATGCGCAATGCTGGACTTTGTACGCGTCCGGCAGACAGACCCGTTCGCACTTTCTTCCAAAGCAAAGGAGACAGGTTAAAGCCCACCAGATAATCAAGCGCTCTACGCGCCTGCTGCGCATCCACTAGGTCAACCGATAGCTCTCTTGGGTTTTCAACCGCCTTACGAATAGCGGATCGTGTGATTTCATGGAATTCAACGCGGTATACCGGTTTGTCATCCAGCAAACCCATTTCCTTCAGCAGCTCATAAAGATGCCATGAAATCGCTTCGCCTTCTCTATCCGGGTCAGTAGCGAGATAGAGTGCATCGGCTTTTTTAAGGGCTTTGACAATCTTATCGACGTGCTTTTGATTTCGCTCGATGATCTGGTAAGTCATTTCGAAATCATTTTCTGTATCCACTGCCCCTTTCTTAGGCAGTAGATCGCGCACGTGACCATAGGACGCCAGCGCGGTGAAGTCATTGTCTAAATATTTAGACATCGACCGCGCCTTGGCCGGTGATTCGACGATGATAAGTGGTTTACCCATAAAAAGCGTACGGTATTATTTGTTGTGCATTATTCATGAAGTTGCTGAACCTGTTCTGACTGAGCCCCTGCACAAGGTTCGCGATGCGTCAGGTTTTTAACCGTTAGTGACAGTCCTGGTCAATAGAAAACGTGGAAATTAGATCAATTACGATCAAGGTGCTAATGAATACAGGCATGTAGACCATCCAGAACGAGGGATTCTGTCAATTCACTCATGCCTTCTCCACCCGTGTAGTTGCTGAGAACCATCAAGATTACCCACTTAATGTGGTCAATTTCCACAGGCTCAACCCCCAGTGCCAAAAGCTGGTCTATTACCATTTCGCGGGAAATTGGGTTTAATACTCCACATTGTTCGAGGCTTAGCAATAAACCGCGGGCTTCTGTATTGAGATATTCTGCTTCCTCTGGCGTGTAGTGGCGAATCGATCCGCCTACTGTCGAGGTAAAGTCTTCAGGATGCTCTTCACACAACGCGGCGAGATTTTCCAGCCAGTCAAAAGCCTGATCTATCATCCCGCTGTCAAATCCGGCCTGACTTAGCTCTAAAACCAGCGTTTCCTGATCGGGTTCGTAGCCATCATCAAACATATAGTTTTCAAACAAGTAGATCAGGATATCCAGCACGCTTTCTTTCATTTAATAATGTTCTATCTCAGATTTATCTGAAAATTAGGTCGATGGGAACCGTTGGTAGCCACCAACAGATTCGATCACCAGACCCTGCAGTTCAAGTTGCACGAGAATGGATGAAACTTGGTCCGCCGTCAATCCGCTGTGACGAATTAGTTCGTCTACAGGGCAAGGGGCGAAATCGAGCAATTCGAATATTCCATTTTGTTCAGCATTTAACGCGATCTGCGAAACAGATTTTTGGAAAACCGTGTTTTGGTGAATCCAGCCGGTATCGCTGACTTCGGCCAATACCTCCTCAGGTGATTCGGCAATCGCCGCACCCTGTTTCAACAAATAATGACAGCCTTTGCTGCCGGGAAGATGAATGGACCCAGGAATGGCAAATACCTCGCGCCCCTGTTCGGCCGCCAGTCTGGCAGTAATCAAACTGCCACTTTGCAGCCCGGCTTCTACCACTAGTGTTGCCAAAGACAAACCGCTGATAATGCGATTACGGCTTGGAAAGTGGTTTCTCCTTGGCGGTGATTTCGGCGGAAATTCGGTAACCACTAGCCCTCGCTCTGCAATTGCGCGATGCAGCGCTCTGTTGCGTGATGGATAAACTTGATCAATACCGGTGGCAATGACAGCAGTGGTTTCACCAGATGCGTCAAGCGCCCCCTGGTGTGACGCCGTGTCGATACCAAGAGCCAATCCACTGGTGACGCCAAACCCCTGGGCGCAAAATGATGCAGAAAAGTGTAGTGCAGTTTCTTTTCCTCCTCGAGACGCGTGGCGGCTACCGACCATTGCAATTTGTGGTTTGGTCAGCAATTCTCTGTTGCCAAGATAAAATAACCCCAGGGGTCCGCTGTCCGTCGCTCTTAGCAGGGGTGGATAACATTCGCTATTACACGGAATGAAATTCGCTCCCATCCGCTCGAGGAGCTGGATATCCTCTTTTACCGTGTCTGAGAGTGCACGTGAAAGCGGCTTTAGAAATAGAGCGGGTTCAATCGACCTGCCGGCTATTTCTGCGAGAGATTCCTTCAGGGTGTTAGCGGAGGCAGAAAAAATTGCTCCGGGAGAACCAAGCTGCTCTAGCAAAAAATGTTTTTGGTTCAGTGATGCTCCTTTCGTATAGAGAAGACGCAACCAATCTTCAATCATATCGACACTCCATGTCAGTACATCGCTTAAAAATCAGCGATCAGTTTTTTAAAAGAGGGATGTTGTGTTTTTCGCGGTCCTTGCGAAAGCACTAACTCTAGAGTGTGATATTTACGCGTTTGACCGCGAAAATCAATCCTTTGGTAAGAACACCAGAGGACGAAGCTGACCCCGTTTTAATTAAAACGGGGTCAGGTAGGTAGTTGGATTAAGGGTTAACGAACCTATCCCCTAGGCTAATTGGACGGGTTGCTTCCATGACAAGCGCATAGCTTAGTTTGTCGAACACACGAAAAACCATCATCAAGCCAGATGATTCATCTGGTGGGGTAAAAGATTTTTTGGTGACCGGATCTTTGCGGCTCTTGCGGTGATACATCGCCCGTAAAACATGACCTGGTTCTAGTCCTTCTCTTTCTCCACCCGAGATGATTACGACGTCAAAACGACCGACATCGCTTACCCCTTTCGGTGCATAAAGAATAGTGCCAGAGACTTCATTCTCAGGCGCTCTTGGCTCAAAGTAGGGAAGCGGTTTGAAATCGTCAAATGGCGTAATACGTGCGCCAGGGCGAATGTCTTCGTTAGAGTCCAGAACAACCATTTTGGATACATCTTCTTCGCCACGCAACATTTTTGCGTCGCCCAAATGCTTTGCCTCAACCCCTAGGATTTCTCCGGTGTCAGGCTCTATCAGTGTTTCTCCTACCAAGAAGATTCGATATCCTTCCGCATCAAAATCTTGCATATTTCTGGCATAAAACTGGTCGTACTTGCCAAGAATAAGCTCGTCATCTACGCCCTGTAAAACATAGCCCGTATTGTCCAAATCTCCCGGCTCAATAATCAAAGGAGAGGTGAGAAATGGCGCAATAACATTTGGTGGAATCGCAGGAATACCGCGATCCAAATCACTGCGTCTGACTTTCGGCTTTAGACGAACAACTTTAATGTCACCGAGTCCGGTTACAACCAGCAAATCTCCCGGAAAGATCAAATGCGGATTCGCAATGTCTTTATTGTTCTGCCAGATTAATGGCCAGCGCCAAGGGTCTCTTAAAAACCGATTGGCAATTCCCCAGAGTGTGTCGCCTTTCTTAACAACATAGCGATCGGGTGCATCCTCTTTTAAAGTTTGCGCATTGGCGACACCGAGCATCGTGAGAGAAGCTAAAATGAAAGCCAACTGGATTAAACGCTTCGCGTATGACTGATTTCCCTTGAGCGCATTACTGTTGCGTCCATTCGGGCGTTTAAATAAAGACAAACGTCTCATGGTGACGAATCCTGATTAAAAATGTTTAGTGTTTGGGCCGCTTTCGCCGAATATTCGAGGGTTTTCGGCGCCCCCGCCGTCCGATCAAATGCAATTCGCTCACATTCGAAGCTCGGATTCTATGTTTATACGAGTATCAAAGTCCAATTTTACAATAGTTTATAGATGTTTTTTAGATGTAATTATCGATATAGTATCGCTTCATGAGTGAGAAACTTGTTCTGGTGCCCATTCAAGGGGGGCAATAGTAGCCAAAATTGATGCGCGAAGGTGCAAAATTCACTTATATTCAATCAAATTGTTGTAGAAAGCCCGTGTTTTAGCCAGATGGCCAGTTGTTTTCGAGATTTTCTGCTGCATATCATAGAAAGATGAGATATTTACGCCAAAAAGCCAATCTTTGGCCCATACAACGCGGTTTTAGAAGAACTCTGAGAGTTCCTCACGGAGACCATAAGGATCTATTGCTACTTCCATTTAAAAGGACAGCTCAACCTAACCAAGTCGCATTTCATCGAATCCACTGATTGAGCTTTTGGCGGCATGTCGAAGCCATTGCCTACTTTCCCATTACTTTCCGTTTGAAAAAACACTACTTTAATATCCTAACTATTAACTAAATATGACTGATCGAATCGCTACGGTGACGCGAGATACCGCAGAAACACAAATTACCGTGACGGTGAATCTGGATGGCACCGGCAAAGCCAAATTTGATACTGGCGTGCCGTTTCTCGAGCACATGCTGGATCAAATCGCCAGACACGGGGTCATGGATTTGGAGATTTCTGCCAAGGGTGACCTCCACATTGATGACCATCACACGGTGGAAGATATTGGTATTACTTTGGGGCAGGCAGTGGCCAAAGCGGTAGGCGATAAGGCGGGAATTCGGCGCTATGGCCATGCTTACGTGCCTTTGGACGAAGCACTGAGTAGGGTGGTCATCGATTTCTCTGGTCGCCCATTGTTAACCCAAAAAGCGAGCTTTCCGGACGGTATGATTGGTCGCTTTGCGACAACCCTGATCCATGAATTCTTTCAAGGTTTCTGCAATCACGCCCTAACTACGCTGCATATTGATAATTTGCGCGGTGCCAACTCGCATCATATTGCCGAGACCATGTTCAAAGCATTTGGTCGCGCTGTGCGCATGGCTGTGGAGCATGACCCGCGTATGAGCGGCGTCCCTTCCACTAAGGGCGTTCTATAAGAAATACTGTGAAAGAGCGCGTTGTTATTGTAAATCTTGGAACGGGAAATCTCCGTTCTGTATACCGTGCCTTCGAATTCGCGGAAGGTAAAGGCGATGTCACGATTAGCGCTGATCCCGAGATTATTCGCAATGCCGACAAGCTGGTTTTACCTGGACAAGGGGCGATTGGCACCTGGATGGGACAGCTACAGCGGGATACGCGTTTGAAGGGCGCTGTGCTGGAGCGGCTGAATCACGGGCCGGTATTGGGAATATGTCTTGGATTACAGGCGTTGCTCGATCAGAGTGAAGAAAACGGTGGTCAACAAGGGCTTGGACTAATACCAGGTAAAGTGCGACATTTTGGCTCAGCGCACCAGTCTGCGGGATTGGGTGAACATGGGTTGAAAATCCCGCATATGGGCTGGAATAAGGTGCGCCAAAAGGTGGATCATCCACTCTGGCACGATATTCAAGATGACGAGCGCTTTTACTTTGTGCATAGTTACTATGCAGAAGCAGCTGATCAGTCTACTGTCGTTGGTGAATCCACCTTCGGCAATACATTTACTTGTGCAGTTGCCCGAAATAATTTATTCGCAACGCAATTCCACCCTGAAAAAAGTCAGCAGGCGGGCTTGCAATTAATCAAAAATTTCATCCACTGGAATGGGGTCCAATAAGATGTTGTTGATACCAGCAATCGACCTTAAGGAAGGTCAATGCGTTCGTCTTAAGCAAGGCGATATGAATGAAACTACGGTTTTTTCCGACGATCCGGTTGCTGTGGCCGGGCGCTGGGTCAAAGCCGGGGCCCGGCGACTCCATATTGTTGATCTTGATGGTGCCTTTAAGGGGGAGCCGGTCAATGCGGATGTCATACACCAAATTGCGGAAGCGTATCCGGATCTACCGATTCAGGTCGGTGGAGGGATTCGCAATGAATCAACCGTCGATGTCTACATCCAGGCTGGCGTACGCTATGTGATTATTGGAACACAGGCGGTGAAAGAGCCACACTTTATCAGTGACCTATGCGCGGAATTCTCCACACATATTATTGTTGGATTAGATGCTCGAGATGGCAAAGTCGCCACCGACGGTTGGTCCAAACTATCGAAGCATGACGCTATCGATATGGCCCAGCACTTTGAAGAAGATGGTGTGGAATCGATTATTTACACTGATATTGCCCGTGACGGCATGATGCAGGGCGTTAATATTGAGGCCACCATGCAACTTGCAGACGCCATTAATATTCCTGTCATTGCTTCAGGTGGCATTAAGAATATCGAGAACGTGAAAAAACTTGCTGAGGTATCGGAGTCGGGCATTGTCGGCGCAATAACCGGTCGAGCCATTTACGAGGGCACAATGGATTTCGAAGAAGCGCAAAAAGCTGCAGACGAGATTTCAGGAGGCAAGGTCTTTGGATTATAGATTGTTATGGGTCTAGCAAAACGTATCATTCCCTGTCTGGACGTGGATGAAGGTCGCGTGGTTAAAGGCGTGCAATTTGTCGATATTCGGGATGCCGGAGATCCGGTAGAGGTTGCACGGCGATATGATCGACAGGGCGCAGATGAAATCACCTTTCTTGATATTACTGCGAGCTCGGATCGTCGAGATACGATTGCATATGTTGTTGAAAAGGTGGCGTCTGAGGTGTTTATCCCGCTTACCGTTGGCGGCGGGATTCGTCAGCTTGAGGATATTTATCGACTGCTTAATGTCGGTGCGGACAAAGTTTCAATAAATACGACTGCGGTAAATAATCCTGACTTTATTGATCAGGCCAGCGGGCATTTTGGCAACCAGTGTATTGTTGTCGCGATCGATGCCAAGCAAATCGACGATTCACCTCGATGGGAGATTTACACCCATGGCGGCCGCAATCCGACCGGATTGGATGCGATCGAATGGGCGAAACAAATGGTCGACCGGGGAGCTGGTGAGCTACTGGTGACCAGCATGGATCGTGATGGCACCAAAGGCGGCTTTGATTTAGAGCTGATGCAGCGAATTACTTCGGCGGTGAGTGTGCCGGTTATTGCTTCCGGCGGTGTTGGTGATCTGGACCATCTGGCCGATGGCGTACTTAAGGGGGGTGCTGATGCCGTGCTGGCGGCAAGTATTTTCCACTTTGGGGAATATACAATTGAGCAAGCCAAGCAACATATGGCATCAAAACAGATAGAAATGAGATTATGACGGAGATTAACCCTGCGGTTCTTGATGAGATTAAATGGAATGAGGCTGGATTAGTGCCAGCAATTGCGCAAGAGCATGATTCAGGCAAGGTTTTGATGGTTGCCTGGATGAATCGAGAGGCATTGTCTCTTACAATCAGCGAACAACGGGCGATCTATTTCTCTCGATCGCGTCAAAAACTATGGCGTAAGGGGGAAGAATCTGGTCATGTCCAGTTGTTAAAAGAAATACGTATAGACTGTGATAGTGACGTAGTATTGATGCAGGTGGAACAATTAGGTGGAATCGCCTGTCACACCGGCCGCCATCATTGTTTTTACAAGCGATTTGACGATGGAAACTGGCGTGATGTTGAGCCGATTCTGAAAAGCGCTGATGAGATTTATAAAAGGGATAGATAGGGAACCTCTGCAAAAGTCATGACCGGAAAGCTTGAGCGAAAAATATTCGATATCAGCGTTGTAAAACTTCGCAATAGTGCGCGGCACCTGGCTTCTGCTATACCGTGCATTTTGCGCCTTGATCTTGAATATTTTTCGTCTCAGTCTTTCACGCCTCGCCGGTCGCACCTCGCCGGCCGCACCCTGACTTTTGCAGAGGTTCCTTAGCTAAATCATTCCGGACGCAGTGATTGGCTCTTAAACCAGGGGGAAAAATGAGTCTAACAAGAGTAGAAGAAGTACTTTTAGATCTAGAAAGTGCTATCGAGGATCGCAAAAACGCGGATCCTGAAAATTCCTATGTCGCCAGTTTGTTGCAAGGCGACCCTGATCAGCTGTTAAAGAAAATCGGTGAAGAGGCAACCGAGGTGATTTTGGCGTCTAAATCGGGGAGGCCGGGGGCTGTATCAGGAGAGACGGCGGATTTGGTGTTTCACCTGATGGTTTTACTGGCGCAGCATGGTTTGGGCTTTCGTGATGTTCTCGCCTGTATCGACAGCCGTAGCGGTGTCTCGGGATTTCAGGAAAAAGCGCTTCGCAGGACCGACAAATCCAGCTAAAATCGACGATTGAGCAATCAACCTTATCTGAACAGGTTGAGCATATCGAGTTGCGGTCTAGAAAACAGATTGTGCGGTAGCGGAACAACAGTGTCCAATGCCCGTCTTAGTATCTTTTACTTCCTAACAGCCATCTAACGATATTAAGGCTGGTTAGTTTCGCAATTCTTACTTATTTAGTGGAGAGAAATCATGGGTTTAGGTGGAATCAGTCCTATCCAGTTAATTATTATTCTTGTCATCGTGTTGCTGATTTTTGGCACCAAGAAATTACGCGGATTAGGCGGTGATCTTGGCGGTGCAATCAAAGGCTTTAAAAAAGCGGTCAAGGAGGACGGCTCGGAAAAACTGGATGAAGCAAAAGATGCGGCCACAGAAAAGGTAGAAGAGGTCGTCGAAAAAGTTAAAGACACAACGGATGGCGACAAGAGCTAATCTTGTTGAGGTCGTTCTTTAGATAGAGAAGCGCGATGTTTGACATCGGTTTTTGGGAGCTGGCAATTATCGGCGTGGTTGCGCTGGTGATCGTTGGCCCCGAGCGTCTTCCAGGTTTGGCTCGCACGGCCGGGCTATGGGTGGGCAAAGGCCGCAGAATGCTGGCGGACGTCAAAAGAGATATTGACCGTGAAATCCAGTCGAGTGAAATGGCGGATTTAAATGCCCTGAAAAAAGATTTCGAAGATGCTGGCAAAGAAGTACAAAAAGCTGGCGACGAAATCAAGGCGGAATCAGGGGTGGGCGATTTAAAAGATACTTTCAAAGACGCATCTCCAATAAAGGAAGATCTCAAATCTGAATTTGAAGAGATCGATAAGGCGAGCAAGGAGTTTGACAAAGAACTCGCTGCCAGTAGTGACAGCGCTGCTGGAAAGGTGCACGAAAAAATAACCGGGAACACTCCCGAGAACATCGACTCTTCAACGGTTGAAACTGTAGATCAGGCAGATGAAAGTAGTGCGGTTAAGTCTTCATAAATTGTGCAACACCTGGATAACCTGGATAACCTATGAGTGATAATTCGGTCATTGCAGAGGGAACACTGGTTTCACACCTGCTGGAATTGCGAGATAGGTTGCTCCGTGCGATTTTAGCGGTCATTGTTGTTTTTGTTTGCCTGGCGCCGTTTGCCAATGAGCTATATGTGATTCTCGCGAAACCATTGATGTCTGCTTTACCCGAAGGCAACAGCATGATCTCAACTGAGCCACATGGCCCGTTCTTTGTGCCCTTTAAGTTTGCTTTTGCCTGTGCGTTCGCGATTGCCGTTCCGTATTTGTTGTATCAGATGTGGTCATTCGTAGCTCCTGGTTTGTACAACCACGAAAAGCGCCTTGTGATGCCGATTTTGGTATCCAGCAGCCTGCTGTTTTATCTCGGCATTGTTTTCGCCTACTTTGTTGTGTTCCCCATTGTGTTTAGCTTTTTCGCCAATAGTGCTCCTGATGGCGTGCAGGTGATGACAGACATCAATGCCTATTTTGGATTTGTAGTGAAGCTGTTCTTCGCATTCGGATTGGCATTTGAAGTGCCTATAGCAACGATTATTTTAGTCCGACTGGGTATGACCACGCCGGCCTCACTGGCCACGAAGCGACCATATATCATTATCGGTGCGTTTGTGTTGGGAATGTTGATGACGCCCCCGGACATTTTTTCCCAAACCTTGCTTGCAGTGCCTGTCTGGCTGTTATTTGAAGTTGGCCTTTTTTTCTCAAGATATTTTGTCCAGCCTGACGACGAAGCTGATCAGGAAGAAACTGATGTAGCGACTAGCGAGGATTAATGCAGTAAGTCTTAGAGCGCGACTGCTACAAGCAAAGTTTCTCTTGTCTGCGGTATGATTTACCAATGACCACCCATATTCTTATAGTTGAAGATGAAAGCGAAATCGCAGATACCCTGCGTTATGTGCTTGAGTCTGAAGGTATGACGCCGCATTGGGTTTCTCGTGGTTCAGCCGCTACTGATGCGTTAAACGCTCAAAAAATGGACATGATTATTTTGGACGTTGGCTTGCCTGACTGCAGCGGTTTTGAGTTGCTTAAAACACTAAGACAGTCTAATGACATTCCCGTATTGATGCTGACCGCACGCAGTGATGAGGTCGATCGTATTGTAGGTTTAGAGATTGGTGCCGATGATTATGTCACCAAGCCATTTAGTCCGCGTGAAGTTGTTGCCCGGGTAAAAGCGATTTTAAAAAGGTCTGCTAACGGACGAGAACATTCGACTTCCAGATTTGTGCATTCTGTTGCCGCAATGCGGATTCAATTTGACGGTCATCCGCTTGAACTGACGCGGTCTGAATATCGGCTGTTAGAAGCATTGATGCAGCGTCCCGGACAGATTTTTTCGCGCAGGCAGCTGATTGAAGCGGTCTGGTCTTCGCAGCATCCGTCAGATGATCGCGTTATAGACACCCACGTAAAATCCCTGCGGGCGAAACTGAAAAAAATCGACCCGGATTCGAGTCCTTTGGTTACGCACCGTGGATTTGGATATTCCCTCGAGAGAGATCAAGGTGTCGTTTAAGATCAGCTTTAGTCTGAGGGCGTTCGTTTTTTATTTCGTGATTCTGGCAACACTTTCCTGGTTCATTTTAGACGAGGCAATTGAGCGATTAAATATTGCGTTAAGAAAGTCCGCAGAAAGTGTTTTAGTTGATACAGCGAACTTACTTGCTACTTCTTTGGAGCAACAGCTGACCGACGGTTCATTGGATACCTGGGAGATTGAACGGTTGTTTGATGCGGTGTATCAACGGAAGTTGAACGCTCAGATCTATCAGGTGTTAAAACAGGAGGTAGATACCGAGGTATATGTAACGGATCGTGAGGGTAAGGTAGTTTATGACTCAACCGGCGTGCATACCGGGGAGGATTTTTCTACATGGAGGGACGTACGATTAACGCTTGAAGGAGAGTATGGCGCTAGAACAAGTTTTCGCTTTGACGATCAGACCGAAGAAGATGACGAAAAGATAATGGTGATTTCGGCGCCAATTCATCTTAATCAGGAGATCGTTGGCGTAGTTGGTGTCGTCAAGCCAATAGAAATATTGGAGATGTTTCTGTTAGACGATAGCAATCAATTGAAGCGTTATGCGATTGGCTTGCTCGCCCTGGCGATGATACTGGGCTACTTGGTGAGCCTCAGTTTTACCGCAGCGACAAAAAAACTCGCAAAGTTTGCCAACGAGATCGCTGCGGGAAAGAAAGTGCGCCGCCCGGAGTTTATGGATAAGCGGTTCTCGGTCCTGTCAAATGCAATTGCTCATTTACGGCAGCAGCTTGATGGTAAGGAATATGTAGAACAGTATGTGCATAGCCTGACCCATGAGTTGAAATCGCCAATTACTGCCATTCAGGGTTCGACAGAACTGCTGCGAGAAAAGCTGCCGGAAGAAGAGCGCGAACGTTTTCTTAATAATATCGAAACATCGAATATCCGAATGGCTCGACTGGTCGATCGGATGCTGTCGTTGGCAAGAATAGAAGGGCAGCCAGAAGTAACGGAACCGGCGGTATTAGACTTGGAAGATACGGTAGCGTTGATCGTTCAAGAACGACAAACCCAGCTATTTGAGCGAGGGTTGACTGTGGCGCAGCGACATCAGGGAAAGGGAGTAGTCAGCGGTGATCGTTTACTGATCTCCCAGGCAATTGCTAATCTGCTAGACAACGCAATTGAATTCGGTCACCCCGATAGCGAAATCAATGTTCTGGTAGAAATTGAAGGCGAGCACTGTAGAGTATCGGTAGAAAATAGAGGAGAAAATCTGGATGCTTTTGCTTCTGAAAAAGCATTCGATCGATTTTTCTCGTTACCTGGAGCCTATCGCAGTACAAAAAGTACCGGGCTTGGTTTGAGTTTTGTACGGGAAATTATGGCCTTGCATCATGGAAAAGCGTCGATCAAGAATACCGAGGTCGGTGTGGTGGCGCATATAGAATGGCCTGAAAAGGAATAGCAGTAAATTGCTGCAGACAATCTGTCGATAATTCCATCAGTTCCACACACAACCCTCACATAAACCCCATTCAGCATTGAGATGCTCACTCCGAACTTAAATCTCGGAGGATATCCATGTTTTATATTAATTCTTTGCGCCAGGTTGTTGGTGTATCCATACTGTGTTTTTTGCTGGGCGGTGTCGCTTTGGCAAATGTTCACGAAGAATCTTCATCTGCGGAGTTGGTCTTTAACACAAAAGAAGGAAGAGAGCTGCCGGCACTACTTTTGGATACGCAGATCAGTGGCAGCGTCAGCGGTCTTGTTTCAACCATCACCATCACTCAGCAGTATCGAAACGAATCCGATGAATGGGTAAACGGTCAGTATCGTTTTCCCCTGCCGGAAGACGCCGCGGTTGACAGTCTGACCCTTGAAACGGACGGACGTATATTACAGGGCGTTGTAAAAGAGAAAAAACAGGCGCAGCAGGAGTTCCAGGCGGCTAAAAAATCCGGGAAGAAGGCGGGATTGTTAAAACAACACAGGCCAAATCTATTTTCAATGTCACTTGCGAACATCGCGCCACGATCAGAAGTAAAGGCAACGATCTCGTTTGTGCGCGCTGTAACTTATGAAAACGGCGCTTTTTCAATGCGCCTGCCCACGACGTTGACACCAAGATTTATCCCCGGGAATCCGCTGCCGCCGCGGATTTTTGCCGAAGAGGAAATAGAAAAGACCGGAAGTTTACAGATTACGGATGGCGTTGGCTGGGCGTCAAACACTGATGAGGTGCCAGACGCAGTAGATATTACACCGCCACAGGTATTGGCGTCGGAGGTTTCAGGAAGTCATCAGTTCTCTCTGGACTTGACTCTGAATGCGGGAATTCCGCTTACAAATATCAGCAGTCTGACTCATGCTATCCAGATCACCGAACCTACCTCTGGTGAACAGCTGATTACATTGTCAAACGGGCGGGAGAATCTGGATCGAGATCTAGAGCTTGTCTGGACCCCAGCAGCAAATCAAACTCCTGAAGCCGCCGTTTTCAGGCAAAAAGGCGAAAATGTGCATCATAGCCTTGTGATGTTGATGCCGCCAACAAAGAACATCGTATCAACGTTGCCAAGGGAGCTTGTTTTTATTATTGACTCCTCGGGTTCCATGGCAGGGGTGTCTATCCTGCAGGCGCAGCAAGGTTTGCAGACAGCGATAAATCTCCTGTCTCCTGCAGATCGTTTTAACGTCATCGATTTTGATTCCAGTGCTCGCGCTTTGTTTTCAACATCTCAGCGGGCAACACAAGAGAATATTAGTCGAGCCAGTCGCTTTGTAAATAACCTGGTTGCAGATGGTGGTACAAACATGCGCGATGCATTGGGTCTCGCTTTCGCAATGCCGCAAGAAGAGCAGGTGTTAAAACAAATTGTGTTTATTACAGACGGTAGTGTTGGAAATGAGCAGGGATTGTTTGAACTAATCAGTCAGAAACTCGGGCAGGCGAGATTATTTACGGTTGGTATTGGCAGTGCGCCCAACGCCCATTTTATGCGCGGCGCTGCAAATTTCGGCCGAGGTAGTTATCAGTTCATCAGCGATAGTTCCACTGCAGCTACGCAAATGCGGGAGCTGTTTGAGCGACTCAATCGGCCGGTGATGAAGGAGCTAAAAGTGCAGGCTAACTCTGGGGTTGTTTTAGATAGCTATCCCAATCCGTTACCAGATCTCTACCTGGGCCAGCCTGTTATGCTAACTGTAAAAACCGAACAACCACTGGGCACAATTACTTTATCCGGGTCACTATCGGGCGAGGAATGGCAACGAACGATTGCTATTGGAGAGAAAACAGCCAACGCAAAAAATATCGACAAAATCTGGGCCAGGGCGAAAGTTGAGCAACTACAAAATGATGTTGTTCTGGGGCATCTCGATCACGATACCGCTAAACAACAAATTACAGAAACTGGCGTGAAATACCAGTTGGTAACGCCGCATACCAGCTTTGTGGCTGTGGAAGAAAAGGTAGTTAAACCAGCAGAAATCAAGGCAAAAAATAGTGTGGTGCCCAACTTGATGCCCTCCGGAAGTACGATGCCAGTACCGATGCCAAATACGGCAACACCGGCAACGTTGTTCTCGCTTATTGGTGCGTTGATGATGATTGGTTCAGTACTGGCATGCAGAAGAAAAACAAAGGTGACGCTATGAGAAAGATTTGTATCACCTTAACCATGCTTATCGGTATGAGTTTGTTTGGAGAGGGTAGTTATCTCACAATTAAGGCAAAGATCGCGCAAGTGTTAATTGTTTCGAGCTGGGATAGGCGAAATCAGGATACTTTGCCCGATGTCCCCTGGCCCTGGGCGGATACCAAAGTCGTTGCCAAGTTATCGTTTCAGGATTCTGGCGAAAGCCAAATGGTAATGCGAGATGCCAATGGTGAGTCATTGGCATTCGGCCCAGGCATAGTTTCGCAACCTAGAGCTGCGGCAGGGCCGTTAGTGATCGCTGGCCATCGTGATACACACTTTTCGCACCTTAAAGATGTAAAGCCAGGCGAGGTGATTGATATTGAGCGTTGGGATGGAAAGATTCAGCGCTTTAAAGTGACCGATAGCCAGGTGATTAATTCTGAAACGGATTCATTCCACGTAAGCCAGGACAATACAACGCTTACTCTTATCACGTGTTGGCCGTTTGATGCGATTGTTCCCGGCGGACCACATCGATTTATCGTCACGGCTGATTTAATTGGATAATGCAGTTTGGGGCGGCATACTTTCGGTCGATCAGAGTTTCGTCAAGACTTAACTTTTGGTGGTGGATTCCGAGATATGCCAGCCTCGTTCTGTAGCAGTCCGGATAAATTCTTCTATAAGATCTTCAGGCAATTCGACCAGGCAATTTACTTGCTCTTGATAAACTGCTTCAGAAAGTATCAGTTGACGGGTGGAAAGCCAGTGTCTGAGGTTTTGTTCCTGGGAAAAGTCCACAGAGAGACGGATCTGCACCTTGGGCACAAATTTCGTTAGCGGCAGGACATCAATAACAGTTTGTGTTGCACCAGAATACGCTCTAACTAAACCACCCGCTCCCAGTTTTATGCCACCAAAATAACGACTCACAACAACCAATATATTTCCGATTCGTTTACGTTGCAGAACGTTCAGAATCGGTTTTCCGGCGGTTCCTGTTGGCTCGCCATCGTCAGACATTGCCATCAGATCAGGATTCGAGGGTGACCCAATAAGATAGGCCCAGCAGTGATGCCCGGCATCCGGGAAGCTATGTCTGGAATCCTCTATATTTTTGATTGCCTGTTCACGAGCATCAACGTAAAACGCAGTTGCAATAAACCGACTTTTCTTAATCGTGATCTCGGTTTGTTTTTTGGAGGACGGAATTGAAAACACGTTACAAGCTCTTTGATCTGGGGAGCCTCTGAAAAAAAAGGCGCCGGTTAGGCGCCTTGATCTTAGCTTTTCAGACTAATGCTGAATAGTCGTACTGGTTACAAAATGCGTAAGACAGTAGTTTAATAGTAAGTTACATACTTTCGCTGTTTAGCCCGTTTATGTCGGTGAGGAATGTCATGACGATGGGCTTTTCGGTGTCGTTTTGAATGGATCTTCAAACGCGGTAATTTCTTATGGCCGTAGTACGCATGGCTGTGCGCTACACCATTGTCATACCCTGAATCGTAGCCGTAGTCAGAACTATAACCCTTATGCGATGGATAGTTTCCATCATAGTAACCGTTATAAGACTGGTATCTGTGCTCGGAATAGCCTTTGTCACTGCGGCGTGGCCCGTTATAGTTGTCATGTTTTTTGTTGTGGGGCTTCTGCGGTTTGTAATGAGGCTTGACGTAGTCATTTAAGCTAACGTTGATATATCGGCGAAACCAGTTGTTCACATGTCGATCACCTCGGTCGCCTTGTCCAAAAACATACTCTCTGCCATTTAAAGCGAGTGATACACGCGTATGAGGATCACGTTTGGCGAGCTCAATCTGAACTTTTCCTGTGTGGCAAATGTTTCCAGCGACACTGCCATTGTGTGTCTGGCGAAACTCGCGTGAGCCGCTCATAACGCGAAACCCAGCGTCTCCGCCATACGCGGATAGTCTGTATTGAGTGCAGTTGTTCTTGCCTGCATGAACAGACGGGGCAAGCGCTAAGCTGCTTACAAAGCCAATACCAATAACAAGTGATTTAAAAAGATTAGTTGTATTCATAAAGAGTACCTCGGTGAGGTTGAGTGTTGAAATCATTGTAGAGTGATCAACTGAATCGATACTGAAAATTGAATGAATAGCCCTCTTAAGAAGTGGTGATTTGAGGGTTTAGCGATTGCAATTAGAGGGGAGAAGTAACAAAAACTAATCGCTTTAGACAAAAAAAGGGGCCCCGTTGGGGCCCTTATAAGCCGCGAAGCGGCGAGGAAACTCATGACTACCTTGCTAAAGGAAAGGTAACTATATCGATGAAAACGCGCCGATGATGTGAGCGTTATCACAATAATCTTGTCATAACATCACAATTCCTCACTTCGCTACTCTCGCCGAGACCAAAAAAGAGCGGCTTAAGAAAAAACAAAACGATGCTTCAATTCAAGATTTGATAGGGGTTTTTCAAGAGAACAATCGGCGGCTTGAGTAGAATATTCAGGCAAAAAAAGGGGCCCGCTGTGGGACCCGTATAAGCCGCAATGCGGCGAGGAAACTCATGACTACCTTACTGTAAGGTGAGTTAACTATATTTGGCGCGCGTGTTTTTTGCAGTGATAATGATCACAAGAGAAAAGTTAAAGCGTCACAAAATTAGTGAATGATCAGGGAATGCGTTTATTCTGTAAATAAACAAAGGTGATTTTGCAGAAAATATGAAATGGATGTTGCATTAGTAGAAAGGCAGATTACACTCGCTGCACCTGAAACACGCTGTGTCTGATATGCCCGCTCTAATTTCTGTCTCCGGATTGACCAAAACCTATGAAGGTGGCTTCACCGCGCTCAAACAGATAGATCTGGAGATACGAGACGGAGAGATTCTTGCGCTACTGGGCCCAAACGGCGCGGGTAAAACTACATTGATCAGCATAATTTGCGGAATTGTCAATCCAGGGAAAGGCTCGGTGACCGTAGACGGCTTCGATATCATTAAGGACTATAAGAAAACCCGGTCATTGATTGGACTGGTCCCCCAGGAGCTGCACACGGATGCATTCGAGACAGTTTGGAATACGGTTTCATTCAGTCGGGGTTTGTTTGGGAAATCGCCGAATCCTGATTTAATTGAAAGAATATTAAAGGATTTGTCTCTATGGGAGAAAAAAGATAGTCGAATCATGGAGCTTTCCGGAGGTATGAAGCGCCGAGTGATGATCGCAAAGGCACTCTCCCATGAACCCAGAATTTTATTCCTCGACGAGCCAACCGCTGGCGTAGACGTGTCTCTTCGAAAAGGAATGTGGGACGTTGTCAGAGAGCTGCAAGAGACGGGCGTAACAATTATTCTGACTACCCATTATATTGAAGAAGCAGAGGAAATTGCGGATCGGGTTGGTGTAATAAATAATGGAGAAATCATAGTTATCGAAGAGAAGACTGAGCTAATGAGAAAGATGGGGACGAAGCAGTTAATACTGGATATCTATGAGCCGATTAGTGAGCTACCTGAATCGCTCTCAAGCTTTGACCTCAGTCTTTCTCAAGAAGGTATGCAGCTCATATATAGCTATGACGTTAACGAAAAGAATACGGGAATCACTGCGTTACTCGGCGCTATTCGGCAAGAGGGCATAAAGTTTAAAGACCTGAAAACTGAGCAAAGCTCGCTCGAAGATATCTTTGTAGATCTGGTGGAGGAAAAGTCATGAACTTGAATGGCGTCCGGTCGATATACATGTTTGAGATGACTCGCGCTTGGAGAACTATGTTTCAAAGCATTGTCTCTCCGGTAATTTCCACATCGCTTTATTTTGTTGTCTTTGGTTCTGCAATCGGTTCGCGCATTACAGATGTTGGAGGCGTAAGCTATGGCTCCTTTATTGTGCCGGGTTTGATCATGCTGTCATTGATGACCCAGAGTGTATCGAATGCATCATTTGGCATCTTTTTTCCGAAGTTCTCTGGCACGATCTATGAGGTACTGTCGGCGCCAATATCTTATCTGGAAATCGTGATTGGTTACGTTGGTGCTGCGGCAACCAAGTCTATGATCGTGGGATTGATTATTCTCGCAACCGCAGGATTATTTGTACCGTTACAAATAGCGCATCCTGTATGGATGGTGGTGTTCTTAATACTTACCTCGATTACCTTTAGTCTGTTTGGTTTCATTATCGGAATCTGGGCAGATAATTTTGAAAAGCTGCAAATTATTCCGTTGCTGGTTGTCACACCGCTGGTGTTTCTTGGCGGCAGTTTTTATTCGGTTGATATGTTGCCAGCGGTTTGGCAGAAAATTTCGCTGCTAAACCCGGTAATGTATTTAGTGAGCGGTTTTAGATGGAGCTTTTACGAAATCTCGGACGTTAGTGTGGTCACAAGTCTAGTGATGATTACCGTTTTTCTGACAATCTGTATCATTACAGTTTGGAAAATCTTTGATAGCGGATATCGGGTAAAAACCTGAACCATCCAGAGGCTATGATTCAGTATAATCAGGGTTTGAACTGCCGCTATATTGACCACGATTGCTCTATCGTAATCTGCTCTTTTTTTGAAAGATAAAACTTTAATTTTTACTCTACTGATTTCGATTGCCTGTGTCGGGCTCTCGGGCGCGATCTACCCGTATTATGCCAAGCTCTCTGCCATGCAGGAAGCTACCTGGCATATGGTCAACAGCAATATTGGTGGTTTGCAGGGCGAGGCTAATGTGGTCACTGTGGGTGATCAGGTGGTAATCATTGATACCGGTCAACGCCAGTCTGCCAACGTGGTTATGTTGAAGTATCTGGCCAGACTCTCTATAGACAAAGTCGATCACCTTTTTATATCAGAGGCAAATAGATCGCATTTTGGGGGAATCATTTCTCTGATTGAAGCAGGAATTCCGATAGAAAATCTATATTACCTTAAAGGTGTTGAAGAGAGTTTTGAGGAACGCCGTAAGCGAAGGCGGTTTTCCAAACACCTGCAGTTTGCTGAAGAAAATGGCGTCAAAATTCACCCGATAGAGCCAGGCTTCGAATTACCACTATCCGAAAATTCATCGATATCGTTACCCCAGGTGATTCCCTCATTTGCCGAGCGAACAAACATGCCGTTTGCAGTTTCTACGATGTTAATACGATTTAATATTGGCGATACGGGTGTGCTTTTTTCAGGGGATATCGACCGAGAATACGCCGAGTACTTAGTTGAAAAGGCGAAAAGTGATTCTTCAGTAAAAACAATGTTAACCGCCGACTATTTCAAGCTGCCGCAAACTGGCACCAATGATCCTGCCCCGCAAGCATTCTATGATCTGATCGATGCTAAATATTTGTTTGTCCCCTCTCCAAAGCGGCGCTGGTGTTTCGGGGAGGGAAAGGTCGCACGTAACTGGACTTTTTTAAAAGCGCTACCGACCTGGATAACCGGATCTAATGGAAATATTCGTGTGACCTGGAAACCTGATCACACGATGATATTGCCGCAATACATCAATGGGCAATGCAAGCTCAAGGAATTCGGTAGCCTGATGGTGCGAGACTAGTCCTTTTTAATGCAGCGGGGTATGCACTTCGTTCCAGGAAGAGAACGCGGTATCCGGGGCATTTACAAAAAACACAATTGACCAACGGGCGCAGAAGTCATTGACGTTTTGCTCGGAAGGCGCGTGTATTACATCATGCCAGGCAGGTTTAATTTTTCCTTCTGAAGCTTCGAATAGCATCCATGCGGGCATAAATAACGCTGTACCACTACCGTACTTTACTGCTTTCAGCGGGTGAGCGTCGCAACAACCAATGCGCAGTCCTGGTGCGCTATCGGCAATTGCTAATGTGCTAAACCCTTTATCAAAATGAGCGCGAGCGCAAAAGCTCTGTTCTTCTCTTGGGCTGTAACACAAAAAGCGCAAAATTCCATCAGTTAGTTTGTCGTTCTTAAAGACTGCATCTTTATAGTCAAGCAGGTGTTCATTAAAAAGGGTTAAAAGTGTCGTTTCAATGTGAGCATAAATGTCAGAGGCGGCTTCAAAAAAGTCGTTAATCTTCGCATGCTTATCAGCAAGTGATTGCACTTTTGGAAGCGACATTAAATATGGACTCCAATGAAAAAATTGTTTCGGATCTTTTTGATCAATGCTTGATTTATCAGTATACCCATCTGCACTGGCACGATGACTTCTAGCGGCAAAGTGAAGCTGACGTTTGGTTTCCGTAGGCAGTGCCAAAAAATTTAGAAACAACTCAGCCGCCGCACCAAGCTCGGTCTGGTTCATCGAGAAGTCGACAGGAATATGATGCCCAGCGTTAAGCTGTTCAATAAAGGAGGCGTTGTGATGGGTCATTGATGCAGAGATTTTCATGAAACGAAGCGCGGGGCATAGTACATTAACTTGATCAAATCTGTAACCCGAGAGTGTATGAGCGAATGCCCCAATTGTATTCTTTGCTTGACCCAGTTGAGCCTTATGACAGCGGAATGTTGTCAGTATCAGATGAACATAAAATCTACTACGAACAGTCGGGAAATCCAGCGGGTAAACCGGCAGTATACGTCCATGGTGGTCCCGGTGCCGGGAGCAACCCAAACCAGCGTCGAGTATTTGACCCTGAAAAATATCGAATAATATTGTTTGATCAGAGAGGTTGTGGTCGGAGCGAGCCCGCTGCTTCCTTAGTTCAAAATACGACCTGGGACTTGGTGCAAGACATGGAATCTTTGCGAATGCACCTGCAGATTGATCGTTGGCAAGTTTGCGGTGGCTCATGGGGTAGTACGTTATCTCTTGCCTATGCGATAAAACACGCCGATACGGTTTCTGAACTGGTGCTGCGTGGAATTTTTACACTACGAAAACAGGAGCTAGACTGGTACTACCAGGGCGGTGCAGGGCATATGTTTCCCGATTGCTGGGCAAAATTTCTCGCCCCAATTCCTGCCGATGAGCACGATGATCTTATCAGTGCGTACTATTCGCGGCTAACAGGCGATGATCAAGAGCTGAAAACAAATGCTGCAAAATGTTGGAGCAGATGGGAAGGCAGTACGATTAATTTATTACCTCGGCCAAATCAAGTTGAGAATTATGGAGCAGATGATTTTGCTGTTTCTTTTGCGCGTATCGAGACTCACTACTTCGTGAATAAAGGATTTTTCGAAGAAGACGGTTGGTTGTTAAAGCAAGTCGACAAGATAAGGCATGTTCCAACAACGATTATTCAGGGTCGATATGACGTATGTACACCGATGCAAACAGCCTGGGACTTACATCATGCATTTCCTGAGGCTGATTTCTATCTTATTGAGGACGCCGGGCATGCTTTTGATGAACCTGGTATTACAGACCGATTGATCCGAACAACCAATCGGTATGCGTCATCTTAGATAGAGGAGAGAGAACAGTTAGTCCCAAAGTTGGTGCCTTTGCCAGACGGTTTCGCAGGTATCTGGTAGCGGCGGTATCTTCCCCAGCGCCACCCAGGGTTTATTGGGTCCGTGATAGTCTGAACCAACAGAAGCTAGCAGTTTATATTCATCGGCCAATTTTTGCACTAGTGAGAACTCCTTCGGCGTGGTATTGCCTGAGAAGAATTCAATGCCGTCGCCGCCAATTTCAGAAAAGCTCGAGACCAAATTACCGATCTGGCGGTTCGACAACCCATATCGCATCGGATGCGCTAAAACAGCAATTCCGCCCGAATGCTGAATCACTTCAACCGCTTCTTGCATAGTACGCCAATTCGCCGAGACATAGCCAGGTTTGCCGCGAACCATGTATCGTTTGAACACTTTTTTGAAGTTTTTAACATGCCCTTTATTCACTAACATTTGCGCAAAATGGCCGCGCCCAAGCACGGTGGTTCCGGCCATTTCAACTGCATTGTCATAGGCATCGACGATCCCCGCTTGTTCCAGTTTATCTGCGATAAGAATCGCACGGTCAATCCGAGCCTGCTGTGCCAGATGGATAAATGCTTGCAGGTTTTGATTCTCCGGGTCTATTCCCAGGCCAACGATATGAACAGTTTGCGAATTGTATAAAGCAGACATCTCGATGCCGTTAACTATCGTTAAACTGGTATCTTTTGCCGCTAACTGTGCTTCTTCTAAACCAGCAGTGGTGTCATGATCTGTCAAACCAAGAAATTGCAACTTGCATTCGATCGCCTTTGATACCAGATGAGTGGGAGCCAAACTGCCGTCGGAAGCGGTTGAATGGGTATGAAGATCTATCATTTGAATGGTTATAAGTTGCAGTTGGTTTGAGAGTCAACATCTGTCAATTTGGCATTAGATAGGCTACATTTTTGTGGAACTAATTGAGGAGCTAACCAATTGTGAATATCTCATCTGGTAATGTTACCGCACGTCAGCATGGCGCAATGGAGTATACCAATGCACCGGTTGATCTTGACAAGGTTCGAAGATATCGGTTGGAGCGTATTCGCGAGCAATTGCGTGAAAAAGACTATGCTGGTGCATTGCTCTTTGATCAGGTGAACTGCAGATACGCTTGCGATGCGACCAATATGCAGGTGTGGTGCTCGCACTACGAAACTCGCTGTGTTTTTGTTGCTACCAATGGCCCGCTTATATTGTTTGACTATGGTAACTATCCACATCTCGCTGAGGGTATTCCGACTATCGATGAATATCGAGTTAACTCTTCGTTTTACTATTTTACCGCTGGTAGCAATCGTGACAAACGAGCGGATGAGTTTGCACAGACGATCTCGGATTTAGTGCGTCAGTATGGCGGTAAGAATAATCGATTGGCTGTTGACCGCTTGTCCCATGTTGGAAGTAGTCGATTGCTTCAGCAGGGGCTGTCCTTGTTTGACGGACTGGAGGTTTTGGAAATCGCCAGAGAAATAAAGTCATCCGAAGAGTTGATTTTGATGCAACAAGCCATAGACGTTTGCGAAGTCGGTGTTAAGAATATGCGAGAAGCGCTCGAACCGGGTATTACCGAGAATGCACTTTGGGCGAAGCTGCACGAGACAAATATTCGTTTGGGTGGAGAGTGGATAGAGACCCGCTTATTGTCTTCCGGAGAACGCACTTATCCATGGTTTAGAGAAAGCTCCATGAAAAAAATCGAAGCGGGAGAGATGGTGAGTTTTGATACGGATTTAATTGGTCCTTATGGCTATTGCGCGGACATGTCTCGGAGCTGGGTTTGTGGTGATAAAGCATCGGCTGAGCAGAAACGGCTTTACGCTTTGGCATGGGAGCAGATTCAACACAACTGTTCGATACTGAAAGATGGGATAAGCTTTAGGGAGGTCTCTGAAAAAGCCTGGAGCCTCCCTGAAGAATTTGCCAGTACCCGATACGGCAGTCTTATTCATGGCGTGGGCTTGGCAGACGAGTATCCCTCTATCAAACATATTCATGATTTTGACGCCAAGGGCTACGATGGAGTTGTAAAAGAAAACATGACGTTGTGTGTGGAGTCCTATATTGGTTCAGAGCAGCTGGGAGAAGGCGTGAAATTGGAAGAACAAGTGTTGATCACGAAAGACGGCTGTAAACTGATGACGAGTTACCCGATGGAAACGCAGTGGGTATAACAGGTATAAGGGCGGGGTTTCTCTATTTAGTTCGATGACGCCAGTTGGACATCAAAAGTTTGGCCCCTGGAATCCCGGAATCTCGTCAACGCTACCTACTGCTTTAAAGACTCATGTCACCCTGCTCGATTCGGAAAATGTTTTTGAGTCCATTGAGGAGATCGACGAGCTTTGTACGTTTACCGGTCTAACCAGAGAGAAGCTGGTGACTTTTCGGCCGGGGCGATTAATGGTGCATCAGTTGCTGGTGCAGATTTGCGGCAGTTATGCCGTATCGGATGGCAACCAGTACGAAGATCTTGGGAATAATTTTCGGTCAATGGTGCAAACTATTCTGGACAAGCATCTTTCAAACCAGATTGTAGAGGTTGAGCGCGTCCATGCTGCAACTCGAAAAGAGATGGAGGCTACAGTCAATAGCTGTTTTGCTGATCAGCCGGATGTTAACAATAGAAAAAATGATCTCCCCAGAAGCTGGATTGAAAAGCTGTTTAAGCCAAAGAAAAAAACTGGATTTTCCCTTGCTCCGTTTGAACAAGATCAGAATTTAATCGCACACTGGCGGCAGCGAATAGAGGAGTCAACGGGTGTTACGCAGGAATGCTATCGCGCTATGGTAAACGTAATCGGATCTATTATGGCATTGCACGGAGGGATTAGAGGGGATCAGAAGCTGCAAAAAAGGCTGGTAGTCAATCAACTCTGTAATCAAATAGGCTGTCAAAGAATTGGAGAGTATCTTGAACCTTTGATTGCTGTAGGAGCAGCCAAGGAAGGCTTTGAAACACTGCCGGTACAGCCCGCGCCCGTGATTATAAATGTCAAAGGTGCTTCAGCGTCGGGGAAGAGTACTTTGCGACCGTTGCAGCGAAGACTAACTGAAGAATTAGGATTGGATTGGCAAGAATTTGCACTAATAAGTCCAGATATTTTTCGTAAATTTCTACTTGAGTATGAGTCTTTAGGCGAGAATTTCAAATATGCAGGTATGTGTAGCGGGGAAGAGTTGCAGATAGTCGATGAAAAGCTGGACGTGTTGATGGCGCGAAAAGCAAGAGATAAACAGCTTCCACATCTACTGATTGATCGCTTTCGATTTGATAGCTTTGCAACAAAGTCGAGCGAACAAGGCAGTAATCTGTTGACTCGATTTGGATCGAAAGTCTTTATGTTTTATATGATTACACCACCACATTCCACCGTTGAGCGGGCGTGGTCTCGTGGTCTGCAGGTTGGTCGTTATAAGGCGGTTGACGATCTGCTGGATCATAATCTCGAAGCGTTTAACGGTATGCCGCAGCTGTTTTTTACCTGGGCATTAAATCGAGACAAGGATGTGTACTATGAGTTTCTCGACAATAGTGTTGCGCTTGGACAGCAGCCTCGCACTGTTGCTTTCGGCGACAATGGTAAGCTGGTTATATTGGATTTGGAAAAATTCATTGATATCAAACGTTTCCAAAAACTAGACGTCTACGCTGACTCGGCTGAAGCTGTATATTCGAAATCAATCTCTGATTTCTCTGTGCTACTGGAATGGCTGAGAGAGTGTTTACAAAAGCTCGACTCTGTCACGATATGTGATTTTTCAACGGGTAAGGTGTTTGCTCGGGTGGCGTTTTCAGAAGAGTTGATCGAGTTAGATCCGGTAACGCTCTCCGAGTCGTTTGAGGATCAAGGATTTGTTTCCGCAGTGAAAACTTTATTTGACAATCTTTCGGTTAAAAAACTCGAGGCGCTTTCTCCCCCTCTCCGTCTCGACCCCGCAGCGATGACCACGTTGGGCGATAGCGGTTGATCTAAAATAAAAGCTTGCTGCTATGGTTTTTTACGCTTTGGTTTGAACTGTTTCTCCATTTCACGACGGATCAACACCGCTTGATCGTTTCTATCAAACGCAACGTCGTCCCAGCTGATCACTTCCTCAGCCTTGATTGACTTTTTCAGCTTTACGCCATGGGCAAGCCCAAGCGGCAGCGCTTGAATTTTCAAAGATCGATTTGCTGGTAACAGTTTTCCGTAGACGGAATAGCCACCCTCACCATCCAGCACGGTTCCTTTATTGAGATTTTGTTTTGCCGTTGCAACGACGTCTGCCTGCCACAGATTGGTTTGCCCTACTGGCTCGCGCCTGAGCCCTACAGAAGCGACCGAAATACCAAGCTCCAGTCCAATCAAGTGATACGGCTTATACATGGCAGCGTAATTTCCGCTATCGTCTGTCTTCAAACCATACTCCTGAAAACAACGGCGTACATAGTCTGAATCTGCGGCAAAGGTGACGTATACACCCCATCTCAGGTCTCGAAATACAGGACGCTGATCTCGTTCGATGCTGGAAACCACTTCGACCTGTCCGCGTGAGGATAGAATGCCACCGTTTTCTTTGGGTCTTAAAATATTTGGAAGATCATCCACGCCACAGGCAGGAAAAGCCAGGCCATCTTCCGGAGCGCTGAGTCCAGCGGCATTTGCGACCACCGCCATTTCCAATGCCGATTTAGTGCCATCGAGGAATGAATTAAACATCTGCGGGTTCATCCCGCCTTTTTTCGCCTCGGTCTTAGTGAGCCCATAGTGATTCCAAACCGTGTCGGGCGTGGACTGATGAAAGGCAGGCAAATACTTGGTGCCTTTCCCCGCAGAGATTACTTCGAAACCTGCTGTGCGAGCCCAGTCGATCAATTCACATATCATTGCTGGCTGGTCACCATAAGCCATTGAATAGACGATGCCGGCATCCCGTGCTCTTTGTGCCAGTAGAGGGCCTGCCAGTGCATCAGCCTCTACATTCACCATCACAATATCCTTACCGTGCTGACAACACTTGAGCACATGTTCTATGCCCGCTTGTGGACTGCCAGTTGCGTCGATAATGATATCTATTTCATCTGCAGCAATCAGTTTAGCGCTATCATCAATGATAGCTGTAGAACCTTTCTTGTGAGCTGTTGCGAGCGTCTTAGCATTGTACTGAGAGGTTGCCCAACCGATGTGCCTCAATGATTTACGAACTTTAGCGGGATTGAGGTCTGCAATACCAAGCAGATGCATTCCAGGAGTTCGACTCACCTGGGATAAGAACATCGTGCCAAACTTTCCGGCACCAATGATACCGATACGCAACGGGTTGTTGTCGGCCTCACGCTGCTCGAGCAGTTTGCGTAAATTCATGACGCTGTTTTCTCCGTAGGCCAGGGTAATCCACTTACATCATCATTCAATAAGCAGTCGTCACTCAGTTTTTGCACGGGGGTGAAATCACGATGCGCAATATATTCCGGTCTGTTAAATTTTGTGATGTGGTTACTTACCGCACACAAACTCAAATACACAATTACACGATCCCATGGTGTCATGTTTGGTGGCGATCCATGCACCAGACATCCATGAAAAACTAGCATGGAGCCAGGCGGGCCTTTAGGGGCAACAATACCGCCTTGATCAACCAGCTCTTTGACTTTGTTGTTATCCAAAGTCCAAAGTGGATAGCTGGTGGTAGAGAGATCGTGCCCGGCTTCGACTACGCCCTCACGATGTGATTCAGGGATGATGTACAACGGCCCGTTAAACTCGTTGACCTCGTCAAGAAATACCGCAATATTCATGGCGCGGGGCTCCGGCATGCCGTCGTCCCGATGCCATGTGCCGAAGTCTTGATGCCATTGCCAAACATCGCCGTCAAAAGCTTTTTTGCCGTTGACTTTATATTGGTGCATATAGACGTCTTCGCCCAGAATTTGCTCTACCGGTGTAACCATTCTGGGATGGCGACCGAGACGGGCAAACATTTCGCTATAGGTGTGGCTCGCAAAGCCGGTGCGCGGTGTAACGCCATCTTTTTCACGAAAAATTTCAGGGCGATCTTCGGCGTATAAATCAGCTACTGCATCTCTGACCCGGTTAATTTCTTCTTTACTAAAGAGTGACGGAAAAAACAGATATCCCTCTTTCTCGAACTCTTCCAGCTGTTCTTTGGTTAGTTTCATTGTGGACTATCTTTCTAGTAGGGCAACGATCGCCTGATGTTTTTGTTGTAAGTGTGACTTAAGTATTTTCGCCAGCGCATTTCCATCTCTTTGTTCGATCGCAGAGATCATATTGTCGTGTTCAGAAATAGCATCTGACCAACGCTGATCGGACATATTTGCTTGATAACGTGCGCGACGCAATCGATTGGATAGCGTAGTGTATTGTTCGCTTAATACTTGGTTCTTTGCGGCGCTAATAATTGTTTCGTGTATCTGCTGATTTAGCTTGAAGTATGTCATCAAGTTTTTACTTTGATACGCAGTATGCATCTTTCCGTGTAATATTTTCAGCGTCTTTATTTCCTGATCAGAGATTTGCGCACATGCCAGCTCTCCGGCAAGGGCTTCAAGGGCACCAATCACCGGAAAAAGATTATTGATTTCCTCGATAGTGATGCTGCGGAATATGGCGCCACGGTTTGGTATCAGGGTAATTAATCCATCTGCGGCAAGAACTTTTAACGCCTCTCTCATTGGCGTTCTTGACACCCCCAGCTGCTCACATAGCGCCTTTTCCGGCACTTTATCTCCAGCTTGAAATTCGTTCTCCAACAAAATATCACGAAGTCGCATGACGAGTTCTTCGTGGAGTGATTTGCGCTCTAAGGCTTCTACGCTATGAAGTTTCACCACTACTTACCTCCGGCGTTTAAAGACATCTCTAAAACTTTGGCGACATGTATTGCCTGCTTCTTCGCGCCCAGCTCGATTTGGTGCCGGCAGGAAGTGCCATCCGCAACGATCAAGGTATCTGAATCTGCCTCTCTGACAGCGGGTAGCAAACTTGCTTCTGCCATTTGTTTGGAAACAGTGACCGTGTCTTTTGCATACCCAAAACTTCCCGCCATGCCGCAGCAGCTGGATTCAATGGTTGCAACCTCTAGTTCAGGCACCATGCGCAAAACCTTTTCTACGGAGGACATCACATTATGCGCTTTTTGATGACAGTGACCGTGCAGCAGCGCTTGTTTTGGCAGCGGGTGTAAATTTAGTTCGGGTCTTTCTTTAGCCAGGAACTCTTCAAATAAAAAGCTGTTTTCCGCCAATAATTTTGCGCGAGGATCATCGGTAAGAAGCGGTATCTCATCGCGCATAGACAATGTGCAGCTCGGTTCCAGACCAACGATCGATACACCTTTCTCCAAATAAGGTTCAAGAGTATCTAACAAGCGGTTGATCTCTTCGCTGGCTTGAATCGTCATACCAGATGAGAAAAAGGTTCGGCCGCAGCAAAGAGGGCGGCCGTTATCAACCGGCTTGGGGCAAATCACTTCATAGCCTGCGGCAGCTAAAACAGTTCTGGCCGCGATTAAATTTTCAGATTCAAAATAGCGGTTAAAGGTATCACCAAATAGCACAACCTGCTTGCTCGAAGGCCCGGCGAGGTTAGATTGCTGGTCGTCTTTAAAAATATCACTGCGCCAGATTGGCAGTTGACGCTCGGCGCTAAATCCTGCGGTTTTCTCTACTAACTTTGCAATTAAGCCCACGCGATTGCGAAGGTTAAATAACCACGGCAGCTTGGCCGCGATGGGTGCATACCTGGGCAGGTTCGCAATCAGTTTATCGTGCAGCGAGGCACCCAATTTTTGGTAGCGCGCAGCGGTGACTTCGATCTTCATTTTTGCCATATCGACGCCGGTTGGGCACTCGCGTTTGCAGGACTTACAGCTGACACAAAGCTTCATCGCTTCATTCATTGCATCGGATGTGAGGGCGTCTTCACCCAGTTGTCCGGAGATTGCCAGACGGAGTGAGTTTGCGCGGCCGCGAGTGACGTCCTTTTCGTTCCGCGTCACTCTATACGAAGGACACATACTGCCGCCATTCAATTTTCTACAGGCGCCATTGTTATTGCACATTTCAACTGCACCCTGAAAGCCACCACCGGCCCCGGTCCAGCCCTGCCAGTTTAAAACTGTTTTTATCTCGGCAACTTTATATTCTGGTCCGAAACGAAAGAGGCTGGCGTCATCCATTTTAGGTGCGTTAACAATCTTTCCCGGGTTCATTAAACCCTTGGGGTCAAACAGAGATTTAACTTCAGAAAAGTTACTAACCATTCGGTTGCCAAACATCTTTTGATGAAACTCGGAACGACAAATGCCGTCGCCATGTTCACCAGAATGCGAGCCCTTATACGCTTTGACTATATCAAAGCACTCTTCAGCGATAGCGCGCATTGCTTTGACGTCTTTTTCCAGACGCAGGTTTAAAACGGGTCGAACGTGGAGGCACCCCACTGAAGCATGGGCATACCAGGTGCCCTCGGTATCGTATTTATGGAATATATCGGTGAGTCTTGCGGTGTATTCGGCAAGATCTTTAAGATCAACTGCGCAATCTTCTACGAAAGAAATGGGTTTTCGATCATCCCGCATCGACATCATTATGTTGAGGCCAGACTTTCGAACCTCAAAAATTGCGCTTTGGAATGCTGGATCTATCGCCTCTACCACACCACCGCGCTTTTCGGGAGGATGATTAAAGTCAAAGCCAAGGGAAGCCATCATCTGCCCTAAATCTTTCAGGCGGCGTGCGTTTTCAGCGGGGTCAGGCTCTGCAAACTCTACCAACAATATTGCTTCGGGTTCGCCCTTTACAAATTGGTTGACAACGTCACGAAAAATATCGATCTCACGAGATAACTCGATCATAGTGCGATCAACTAACTCCACCGCGACTGGATCTAATGTCACTAGATGTTGGGCTGCATCCATCGCCGCATGAAACGAAGGGAAGTGGCAAACCCCCAACAGCTTATGTCCTGGCAAAGGCTTGAGCTGTAATTCGACCGCCGTCGAATAAGCGAGGGTACCTTCCGACCCAACTAAGATGTGAGACAAGTTCACCGGTGCTCTATCGGCAACCAGCGCATCGATATTGTATCCACCAATTCGCCGCATTACCTTGGGGAATTGTGTATCTATTTCATGTTTTTCTCTCTCACCCAATGCCAGCAGTTGCTGGGTCAAAGCATCGTGGGTTGTGTTCTCTTTGAGTAAACCGAAGTGTTTTTCTTCACCATTTGCAAACAGCGCTTTAATACTCAAGACGTTGTCGCGCATGGTGCCGTAACGAATCGACCGACTGCCGCAGGAATTGTTTGCCGCCATACCACCAATGGTTGCCCGTGATGCAGTAGATACATCAACCGGATACCAGAGACCGTGCGGTTTCAGCTGACGGTTTAGTTCGTCTAAAACAATGCCAGGCTCGACCACGCAACGGCGATTTGCTAAGTCTAGTTCAAGTATTTTGTTTAAGTGCGCCGAGTTATCTAAAACAATCGCGTCGTTTACCGTTTGGCCACACTGCGATGTACCACCGCCGCGAGGGAGCACCGAAACACCTGCTTCCTCGGCAAATGCCAGGGTGCTTTTAACGTCTTCCCAGCTCCGAGGGATCACCACGCTTTGCGGCATCATTTGATAGATCGATGCGTCGGTTGCATATCGACCGCGGCTGAAGAGATCGGTATGCAGATCTCCCTTAAGTTGTGGCCCCAGCTTTTGCTGGATATGGCGGTTGAATGTTGTTCCCATTATGTCTCTTTCAGACGATTCGGTTGTTGACTTAAAAATGAATTCATTATTCAATGTTACGTATTAGTTTGGGATCTGACAAGGTCACAATTTTCAACAAATCATGACAAATCGACTATGAGAAAAGCGGGCCGACATTTCCTCCAGATTCCTGGACCATCCCATGTACCAGATCGCATTTTACGTGCCATGGATTTCCCTGTTATGGATCATCGGGGTCCCGATTTCGCCGGCTTGGGCCAGCGTGTATTGAGCGGCATGCAAACTATCTTTAAGACCACTGGCCCTGTGGTGATTTATCCTTCTTCAGGAACTGGGGCCTGGGAGGCGGCGCTGGTGAACGTGCTAGCGCCTGGGGACAAAGCAATGATGGTTGAGACCGGCCATTTCGCTAGCTTGTGGGGACATCTTGCTGAGTCATTAGGGATTGAAGCTGAAATTCTGGAAACCGACTGGCGAGCAGGAGTGGACCCTGATGCGGTCGAACAACGATTAAGAGAAGATAGTGCGCATTTGATTAAAGCGGTTTGTGTTGTGCACAATGAAACCTCTACTGGCGCCACATCGCGTATAGCTGAAGTGCGTAAGGCTATCGACGCGGCTGGCCATCCTGCGCTATTGATGGTGGATACGATATCTGGTCTTGCGAGCGCGGATTTTCAATTTGATGCTTGGGGCGTCGACGTTGCCGTTTCCGGTTCTCAAAAAGGTTTAATGCTGCCCCCGGGGCTATCTTTCAATGCCATCAGTGAAAAGGCGTTAGCGGTGGCAAAGGAAAGCGGTTGCAAGCGCTCCTACTGGGATTGGGAGTCAATGCTGAAGCCAAACGAAACCGGCTATTTTCCCTATACCCCGGCAACCAATTTGCTCTATGGGTTAGCTGAAGCAATCGATATGTTGCACGAAGAGGGGCTTGAAAACGTATTTGCCCGACACCAGCGCCATGGCGAAGCGGCAAGAAAAGCGGTCGAAACCTGGGAGCTTGAGGTGCAGTGTCAGCAGCCTTTAGACTTTTCGCCGGTTCTGACGGCGGTTCGATTACCCGATGGCCATGATGCGGATGCGTTTCGCGCCACCACGCTAAAGCAGTTTGATATGTCACTCGGAAATGGTCTGAGTAAAATTGCCGGCAGGGTGTTCAGAATTGGTCATCTCGGAGACTTTAATGATCTCATGCTGGTTGCGACGCTAGGCGGGGTAGAGATGGGTCTTTCTCTCGCCGGTGTGCCCCATCAATCTGGTGGGGTCGCTGCGGCGATGGAACGCTTAAAAAAGTGAAGTTTATTGCTATATGAAATGGCATCGGGCTGTTGCAGTTTGTTGAATAAACAGAGATAACAATTGAATCGTCTCTTCTACTCGTCGCGATTACAACCGGGTTACTTAAAAATACCGCTGCTATTGCTGATGACGCTTGGGTCGTATGGGGAATCCTTCGCAGCGGAAAATCGGGCAATTGACACGGAAATAGATTTAGGGTCGCGACCTGCTTACTTGGTCAACGATATGGATGAGGGGCCACTAAAAAGGACCTTAAAAGAGTGTGGTACAGATCAATTTTATCGAACAGATTTTTCAATTGGACATCGAGGAGCGCCTTTAAAGTATCCCGAGCATACAGTTGAGTCTTACCAGGCTGCGGCGAAGATGGGTGCCGGGTTGGTTGAGTGTGACGTCACTTTTACCAAAGATCGGGAGCTAGTGTGTCGTCATTCACAATGTGACCTACACCGCACTACAAATATCCTGCTGACACCTTTAGCAAGCAAGTGTTCTGTAGCGTTTTCTCCGGCGAACAAAAAAGGGAAAGACGAGGCGTCGGTAAAGTGTTGTGCCTCTGATCTTACACTGGCAGAGTTTAAAACCTTGAAGGGGAGGGCGGATAAGGTGAATCCCCAAGCGGCTTCGGTGGAAGAATATCTGAACCCGGTACTATCCTCTCTGAATCAAAGCATCGATCATGGAACGCTTTTAACTCATGCTGAAAGTATTGCGCTGCTAAAAAATCTGGGGGTTAAATTCATACCGGAACTTAAGTCTCCACAAGTAGACATGCCCTATCAAGGAGACTATACCCAAGCCAACTATGCGCAACAGATGATTGATGAATATGTGGCCGCTGGTGTAGATCCTGCGCGAGTATGGCTCCAGTCATTTGATATAGACGATATTCAGTATTGGATAGACCATGCCCCGAAATATGGCAGGCAGGCTGTGTTTTTGGAAAACCGGGTTTACACCAAATCAAAATTCTCTCCCAGCCTGCAAGATTTTCAATCGCTGGCGAATCGAGGGGTGAATATTATTGGAGTACCAACTTTTGCGTTGGTGAAGATGGATAAAGAAGGAGAAATAGTGCCCTCAACGTACGCCACAATGGCAGCGCTGGCGGGCTTGAAAACCATGGCTTGGACACTGGAACGCTCGGGGAGTTTGGAATCAGGAGGAGGGTTTTATTATTCTTCCATTGCAACTCGAATTAATAATGATGGCGATGTATTTGACCTAATCGACGCGCTAGCGAAAGAAGTTGGGGTCATTGGTATTTTCTCAGATTGGCCGGCAACCACAACTTACTATGCTAACTGTATGGGGTTATGACGAGACAAGTATAAATTCAGCAACCGTATAGCTTTGCTTCATCCTCAATTCAGCAGTCAAAAGGCATTATACAAGCCTAGCAAAATGCCTTGGGGCGTTTTGAAAAACTATTACTTATGAACGGGGCGGAGACTATGTTTAGTCAATCGGTAGATAATCAAAATAACGAGAATACTCCTCTGGGGTTGACTTCGGCGATTTATAGCGAAGAAAAGAAAACCAATTTACTGGAAGCAATGGATAAAACAATGCTGCTGGTACGAAAACGCGGCTTAATTTTACTCGAAGCGATTATTGGTGACGATGAAAGCACTTTTCAGCATCGCCTCGCACTCTATAAAGAAGCATTAAAGAATCATCTCAAGCTGGTTGGCGTTGATTTATACGTCCATTTAAAGAATCGGGAAGGTGCTAGTCGGCAGGGACAGATAGTCAAGGAATTTGAGGCTGACACGATAGCGCTTCTGACAAAGATATCCACATTACTAAATCAAAGTGGGGCATCACGGATGCAAAACAAAAAGCTGGTCGCAAAAGCTGTGGGTGCAGCGAACCTGACATTGATTAGAAGATTTGAGGAAGAGAAAGAGGTCTTGCTACCTTTGCTTTAGCAGAAATGCTTGAGAACAGGTTTTAGTGATGCGCACTGGCGTACAAATATTCAGGCAATTACCTCACCCTCAGAGTCTGGATATTTCAGTGCGCATCACTAAAACCTGCTGCTCTTAAGTGTAGATTGGTCTTTCTTTAAAACAAACAGCTCTAAGCATTTAGTAGCCAGGACTTATATTGTCGAAGTCCGAGTACGATACCCAAATCCTCCCGTAAACTGAAGTTCCATTTTCTCGGCAAGTTATTTGAATTAGGAGAACAATGCAGGTCTCCAGCGATACTTTCAGATTTGGGACTTGCTAAATAAGTCATGAAACCCCCTGTTTTAACAGCATTCTCTTATCAGCGGCTTTGGTTTCTTTTTAACAGTCTTTTTCTAGAGCGGTTTTATAAATCACTATAAATCAATATCTTGGGAGGTATCTCAGGCTTTCTCTACCCTGATTTCGGGGATTTTACAGGGAGTGTAAGGCCAATAATCGGCGATATTATTCATATTAGGTTAACCCTATGTGACATACTATTTCACATTAAGGTCAATATTCATTCACATTATTTTCACAAAAGTGTATAATATTGCACCAAAATAGCGATATCCATGTAGTGTAAAAGATTTAGTCATAGATTCAGGCTGTTTCCTATTTTTTAGGTTAAAGGAGTTAGTGAACGAATATGCGATAAGAACAGTGAGAATGTGGTTCAAGGTTGTAGCCAAAAATCAAAAAAATATACAAGTAAATCCAGCGAATAAAAAACCAGTTTTACTACCGCTTTTGCCCAAGAAAAAAGCCTTTAGCGCAAGCTAAAGACGACTATTAACGATAGAAAATTTCTAGGGTTATGAAATACAATTTAATTAGCCGACTTTCCATCAGAATTTTTCAGATTAAGCAACATTTGCGAAGATTAAAAATCTTATACCCAGTTGGGCTATGTCTGTTGGGAGTCCACTATCCTGTTTTTAGTGAAGAACCGATTAAACCAATCCCCGAGACGGTAGAAGTCGATTTTGAAAAAGTAGAACTTGGAAAACGGCTTTTCAATGACACGCTCCTGTCTAAGGATAATACAGTGTCGTGTGCTTCTTGCCACAATCTAGCGACTGGTGGTGATGACGATAGACCTGTGTCAGTTGGCATCGATGGCAAGGAAGGCCCGATAAATGCACCAACTGTGTTTAATTCTGGGCTGAACTTCAAGCAGTTTTGGGATGGCAGAGCTTCAACCCTGGCAGATCAGGTGGATGGACCCATCCAAAATGAAGTGGAAATGGGCTCTATTTGGCCGGAGATCGTCGCCAAGCTTTATAAGAATGACTTCTACTCCAAGGAGTTCAAAAAGATCTACCCCCAAGAAGGAATCAGTCGCAACACTGTGCGGGATGCAATCGCAGAGTTTGAAAAGACGTTAATTACGCCGAATAGTCCATTTGATCTTTGGCTAAGAGGTTCGAAAAATGCGATCAACACGCAGCAAAAAAGGGGCTATGAACTGTTTAAAAGCTATGGTTGTACTTCCTGCCATCAGGGTACAAATGTCGGTGGCAATATGTTTCAGGTCTTTGGGGTGCTGAATTCCTACTTTTTAGAGCGCGGCAATATAACTGAAGCCGATATGGGGCGTTACAACATTACTGGCAATCCATCCGACAAGCATGCATTCAAAGTGCCTAGCTTAAGAATGGCTGCCCATACAGCACCTTACTTCCATGATGGTTCGGCAAAAACTTTGCGAGAAGCAGTAGATGTAATGTTTAAGTTTCAGCTTGGCCGCGAAGCACCTGATCAAGACAAAGACGACATAGTTGAATTTATAAAGAGTTTGGCGGGGACCTATACGGCGGTGACAAAATGAACAATACAACACAATTAAACAAAGGGATTCTGCTGATTGCACTATTATTTGCAGGTGCAGCCATCTTGCTTTTTATGCAATCAGCGAATAAATCGGCGGGGGTATATTCTGAAGGCGCTAGTACGATCAGAAAAATCCAGACTCTCGATGCCAACTGGAGCGTTGAAGCAATGAAGGTGAGAACCAACCCCCTTGCAGATTTCGACTTGCTATCGGCGTTTGCCCCTGAGGTTGGGACATTAAAAGAGAAGTTATCAGGTCTTCTAGCGGTTGAAGACGAGCTGTCCGAAAATCTTGGAGATGATATAAATGCCTACATTAGTAACCTGAATGCCAAGGAAGAACAGCTGGAGCGATTTAAATCGGGCTATGCAATTATCCGAAATTCGGAAAGATATTTACCGCTTGCTGCAAACAACATAGTGCAGCTGTCTCAGAACGCCAAGCAATATGAAATTGCAGACGAAGTTTCCGGTCTGTCGAATGAGATGAGGGAGTACATGGCAGCGCCGTCTGAAAGTCATCGGGCAAGGCTGCGATTGCTGCTCACAGATTTTTCAGAGCGCAGCATTCATTTTGATTCAGCGCTTTCGGATGGCGTATCCAATTTCGTGTCGCATGGAAACGTACTGCTCGATGAGTCTATTTCGACAGAGAAGCTGTTTCGAGAAGCGACTTCAGACAAAACCAGAGAAGAAGCAGAAATTCTAGTTAGAGCGCTGAGCTCTACTGGCGCGGTTGCCGACAAAGAAAAGCAAAATTATCTTTACGGTGCGCTGGGTGCTCTACTCGCGTCCATAATAGCGGGTATAGCGATGATTATTAAAAGGAAGTCTGCAGATCCTTCCTCGGATTTAAAACGAGATGGTGATTTTGAAGACGGTGATAATCTGTTTGTAGATCACGATGAAGTTGGGGCGGAGGTTGGCGATACTATTGCGACCGATAAATCGGTGATCGAGAATGTAGACATTGTTGATTCTGTGACACACTATTGCTCTAGTACAAAAACTTCTGATGTTTCCAACCAGATCTTTGCAGGATTGATTAGCGATGATCTAATGGAAATTGTTCGGAAAATAGAGGCTGAAAAGGAAAGGGATGCAGATCTATCTGGATATGCAGTGGACGCTGCTTTGAGTGACAAGACGGAAGATAGCTATCAACATATATCCCGAATCGCTAAAAAACTCAGCAGTTATGCTACCAATGCGGTGGAGGAAAATAAAGAGTGGGTCAACATCAACGATGTGATTCGTGAAGTTGCTACTCCTGAAAGTCAACACAATGGAGCAACCGTTCGTGTCAAGTTTGGTGATATCCCGCATATTATCGCTTCTCCAACTGAGCTCAAGTGTTTGTTTAAGAATCTGGTCCACAATGCGGTTTCATCCGTTCGATCTGACGAAGAACAAGAGCTGGTAGTTGAAATAGAAACTCAGACTCTAGAAGGCCAGATCGCGGTTACCATAACTGACAATGGCGCCGGAGTAGATTCTGAGAAGCGCAAGAACATTACCAAACTGTTTAAGACGGATGGAAATACACCATTGGACTTTAGTCTGCCGTCTTCGAATTATCTTGCTAAACGATATGGTGGAAAATTGTTGTTAAACTCTATTCCGAATAAAGGAACGGCAGTGAGAGTGTTACTACCAGAAAATTCTGAGCTAGCGGGAGTAGCTGTCTAAAGCAATTATCCAAGCCAACTAAGTAAATTGAGCTATGACCTTGCGGTAGAATCTCTGATCGGATTTATGAGGTTGGAATATGATCGTTAGGAATATAAATGACTTGATCGGCTCGTCTAGAGATATCCGTGGTGAAGTTTGGTCAAGCCGTCGTTTTCTGGTGGCCGATGACAACGTCGGTTTTACCCTAACCGAGACGACAGTTGAAGCAGGTGCGGACATGACGCTTTGGTATAAGCATCATATCGAGGCAAATTATGTGATTGAAGGCACCGGTGAAGTGGAAAATGCAGAAACAGGAGAGGTGTTTCCCCTTGTCGCCGGTACTACCTACACTCTGGATAAAAATGATAAACACCACCTGCGCGCATTTACGCGATTGAAGCTGGTGTGCGTTTTCAATCCCGCATTGACCGGTGCGGAAGTGCATGACAAGGACGGCGCTTATACCCTACCGAAATAGGTGTATTGTGTTGAGCGAATGTCCTTGCCATACATCTAAGACAGCTAGTGGGTTTCTAGGTACTGGAAACGACGTTGTGATCAGGGCCGTATGGAAAACCTGTGATGTTTTTACAACCATCTTCGGTCACAACCAAAATATCATGTTCTCGATATCCGCCGGCACCAGGTTTCCCCTCTGGTATTGTCAGCATCGGTTCGATAGAGACCACCATGCCTGGTTCCAGCACGGTATCAATATCCTCACGAATCTCAAGGCCAGCTTCTCTACCGTAGTAGTGAGATAAGACGCCAAACGAATGGCCGTATCCAAAAGTTCTGTAGTCAAGAAGGTTTCTATCAAGAAATAGTGAATTGATCTCGCTACAAACTTCGTTGCAGCGTATTCCTGGTCTGATCAAAGATATACCGAGCTCATGGGCTGCAACATTGGCCTCCCAAATCTTGAGGGAGTCTTTGTCAACATCATCTACAAATAAAGTGCGTTCTAACGCCGTGTAGTAGCCTGAAATCATTGGAAAGGTATTGAGACTCAGAATGTCACCACCCTCTAGTTTTTTTGTGGTGACAGGGTTATGCGCTCCGTCGGTATTGATCCCCGACTGAAACCAAACCCAGCTGTCTCTTAGTTCGCTATCAGGATGCTGCTCTGAGATCGCTAGCTCCATTGCATCTCGGCCCGCCATAGCCACATCAATTTCTCTGGTGCCTCGACGAATGGCATGGCGAATCGCTTCGCCGCCAATATCCGCGATGCCAGCACCGCTGGTGATTAACCTGATCTCTTCCGCAGACTTGATCATTCTTTGCTGCATAATTGCCGCGCTCACATCCTGAATTCGAGCAGGTTGCAGATAGCTTTTTATCTGTTCGTTTGACGCCAGGGTGAGATGATCCGCTTCAATCCCGAGAGTGCCATTGGCTTTTATTAGCTCTGAAACAGCACGCCAGTAGTTGTCCTTTTGCCAGTCGGTATAGATAACGTTGTCACAGTGACTGCGTCGCCATGGCTGACTAAAATCAATATTTGCTGATACGGTAGTGCACCCGTCGGCGGTAACAACGCATCCATAGGGTCGACCAAACGCACAATAGAGAAAGCCTGAGTAATAGGCGACGTTATGCATTGAGGTTAGTAAAACTGCCTCGATTTCCTCCGCTTGCATAAGCTTTCGGAGCTTAGCAAGTCGGTTATTATATTCCTCCTGGCTGAACGGCAGCTTGGCCCGTTCACCATTCGCGAAGGAGAAAAAATCTGGGCGCGAATGTTGTGCAGATTGTGCAGATGATTGCATCGATAGTCACCTCTTTGTGAACCGGGTGCTCTTTTTTCGACTTACCCGGTGTTTTCCATCCGGGCGTGCAGGATGTCTTAGTCACCGAAACGTAGCAGGAGCAACGAAGCGGTTTTCGGAATGTCCATTGTGGGCGACGCCATCGCCCTGAACGGGTGAAATATAGCCCTACAAATGGCCTTTTGGCAAGATGCTAAGCAGGGTTAACTATCGTGGCTGGCAGAAGTTGAACCGTGTTTATTGCCATGGTTTTCTCCGTGCTCTTTAGCCTCGTCACCGTGGCTGTCTCCGGCTGATTTTTCCTGAATTTTCACCTCTACCGATTTCTCACCGGCTTTTTCAAACTGCAGAATCAATTGGAACGACTCCCCCTCCACCAAAGGTTCATTTAAACCTAGCAGCATAAGATGCTTGCCCCCGGGTTCAAGCTCTACCCTTTCTCCGCTTTTCAGAGATATACCGTCTTCTATATGGCGCATCTTCATTAGTCCATCTTCCATAATATGGTCATGGATCTCTACGCGATTAGAGATACTGCTACGCGCGCCAACGAGACGATCCTGTTCTGGCCCCATGTTGTGAAAAGAAAGATAGGCTGCACCGTTGACGGCAACAGGAGGCGCTGGACGAGACCATGGATCCATCAGCATTACGCCTTTCCCCGGCAACTCATTGCCAGCAAACAGGTTTGAAGAGGTCAGGGACAAGATGAAAAGAAATAGGGCGAGAAAAAACCAAGGTAGGCGGGTAAGCATTACTGTGAAAGATTGAAAATAAAATATTAGAGAATTCGCAGGGGTCCGTGTTGCAATCCAGACGCAAAGTTTATGCAGACTCAATATCTGAGTTCGAATTGGGATGCGGAGTATACCGTAGAGAGAAGTTTCTCATCTATTGTGTTTTACCGGGCTGACTCAATGACTAAAGCCTGTCAAACTCCTTGTCGTTTATTGAAAACGCGAACTGTTGAATAAAATGACTTTGTTTTCGTTGTTTAGACTAACGACAGTCTTAACTTTGATAATGTTGCCCGCTACCGCATTTCCCCATGCTGGTGAGCGCGGATTTATTATGCTGTTACCGACGACAGAATGGATAGTAGCGGGCACGTTGGTTGTGGTAGCAACATTCTGCATTTTGCTGTTTGCGCCAAGCAGCAGGATTGACAGCGTGCTGACTAAGCAATTCGCGTTAGTAAGCTGGCGTACAACTGTTCCACAAGATGTATTGGGACTGCTGTTTTTACTGTTTTATCTGCTTTTGATTGCAGCTGGATTTTTTGGCAGCAGTGATCCGTTATCAAATCCGGTTGGGCCAGTTATCTGGTCATGGTTTTGGGTGGGGATGGTTTTTTTGCATTTGCTTTTTGGCAATGTTTGGAAAATATTGAATCCATTTGACATCGCCCACCGGTTACTTCTTAAAGTATGGCCGCGTCCTGATAAGCCCACAGGTTTCCCGTCCCTTGCAACGCTGCAGTACTGGCCGGCAATCGTGTTGTTAATCTGTTTGACCTGGTTTGAAAATGCTTCGTTATCGCCGTATGACCCCGTGAATCTCGCCAGAGTAATGGTGATCTATTTTGTAGTGACGCTTGGGTTTATGCGTTGGTTTGGGCGAGAACAGTGGCTGCATTATGGCGAGGTGTTTACCGTCTACTTTAGAATGATTAGCTGGCTTGCTCCGATATATTGGCACAGGCCTGAAACCAGTATAAGGCTGGAGCTTCGCTGGCCTTTTATCGGTTTGCTGAATGTTGGTGCGTTACCACTAAGCGGCACGCTTTTTGTGCTGATTGCGCTGGCGTGTGTCACCTTTGACGGTGCTTCACATACTTATTGGTGGTTGTCTCTTTGGCATATCAACCCTTTAGAGTTTGGCGGACGTTCCACCGTTGTTTGGCAGAGTTCATTTGGATTGCTAGCGGCTTGTTGCTTGTTAGCCGTGTTGTATATAGCTTCTGCAGGTTGTGTTGATCGATTGAGAAAGGGAGAGAATGTTGGAAAAGGGATTAGCACGTTGGCGGTGTCACTGGTGCCAATCGCATTTGGCTATCACTTCGCGCACTACCTCCCTGCGTTTACACTTGAGTCGCAGTTCGCGCTTAACGCTGTTTCGGACCCTTTTGCTCTAGGCTGGAATCTGTTTGGAACAGCTGACCGTCCTGTTATTGCTTCTGTCCGCAGCAGTTTTGTCTCAATTAAGATAATCTGGATTTCCCAGATGACTGCCATTGTCTTCTCCCATGTGGTTTCTGTGCTGATTGCGCATTTAGTGATAGAGCGAGAATTTGGTAGTGCCGGCCGATCGAGGATTAGCGAATTGCCCTATGCGCTGCTAATGATTTGTTATACTTTTATTGGGCTGTGGCTGCTCTCTACTCCCAGTCTTTAGTTGTGATGGATCCTCACCGCTAACAGAGCACTTGGAAATGACCGCTTTTTATTCTGTTTTTGTCGACGATAACATCAACGGTCCACTGACCAATATAAGGTTCGATCCCTGAGGCTGGATCGATAATCGATGACAGCGAGTTTGCGCTTGCAAACTCAATAAAGGCCGATAAAAAAACGAATTGATCATCAGATGAGATACGGATTCTTCGTTTGTTTGTGCGTTCGACTTTTCCGCCAGGACTTTTCCATTGTGTGGCGATATGACGTTCGCCATTCTCAAGATTACTAAGTCGAAAAACACCATAGATACGTTCTCCGCAATCAAACTTATCTCGGAGATTTCTCGGTTCGACTCGACCGTCGGTGAACTGAGCTATATTTTCCGAGAATTCGATGGTCACCTCAGTGTCGCTCCAGGTTGCTGAAGACAGCAGCACTAGAACAACACCGAAGATATTTTTAAACAATTGACCGTACATGAGATATGTACTGCTTATGGAAGTGATCGACTAACGATCACACCTTGCTATATGAGGAAGCTATCTCTTAACCGCAGGTGAACTCGGCACCATCGAATTCTGGTTCATTCGGAGAAAAGCATGCTGCAAGAAGGAACACTCCATTTACCGTTGTTAAGCGATTGGTACCGTTAGGTGGGATAACCAGCCTCTCCCCTGTATCCGTTTGCACAATGATATTGCTGTCGCAGGTATTGGTTATGTCGACACCACCAGGGGCATCAGACTGCTGCACACAGGACAAGGCTGACTCGTTACCAAAAATTCCGCCATCATCGTCACTACATGAGGTTAAACCCAATAAAGCAATTAAGATAGCACCCGCTTTCCATTTTCTATTTTGGTTTTTATTCATGAGGAGGCTCCTTTATGTTGGTATTTAAGCAGCTATTATATGCTTTCTGCAGTTTTAGGTCACCTAATGAGAGCTTGTTTGAGTTAGGATCGAATCCAGATAGACGATGGCGAAAGGGTGGCGAGTGATTTGATACTACAGCTTTGATTTGAATTGGAATATTGTTGACTTTTATATTTTTTAACGAGTGACTCAGTATGCCAGAAGGTCCAGAAATACGACTTGCCGCCGATGAAGTTGCGAGCATTCTTAGAGGTCGAAAAACAACAGCTGTGTTTTTTGGCCAAGATCATCTGGTTAAATTTGAAAGTCGTCTAAACGGTCAGAAAGTAATCGATGTTCAAAGTCGTGGTAAAGCGATTTTGACGGTGTTTGACAATGACTGGGTGATTTATAGTCATAATCAACTTTATGGAAAGTGGCTGACTGTAGAAAGAGGCGAAATACCGGACACCAACCGTCAGCTGAGGCTGGCAATTCACAATCGATTTGGTAGTGCGTTACTCTATAGTGCTTCGGATATTGCTGTTTTGCATCGAGACAAACTGCAGGCACACTCCTTCCTCTCGAAGCTCGGCCCGGATTTGCTATCTGAACCTCCTTCCATAATTGAGCTGACTGATAGACTTGCGGATAAGCGATTTCGGAATAAGCGGCTTGCCGGGCTATTGCTTGACCAGAGTTTTGTTGCCGGTTTAGGAAACTATTTGAGGGCTGAGATACTGCTTTTCTCTGGATTACATCCGCTAACCAAGCCGGCACAATGCACGCGACAGGAGCTTCGCAGACTGGCATCAAAAATAATCTCGCTAACTTTGCGGTCGTATCAAACCAAAGGCGTTATCAATCCACCGTCGCTGGTAAGGTTGCTAAAATCCAGAGGCTGCAAAACCAAAGAATCACACCGATTTAGTGTTTATGGTCGTGAAGGTTCAAAATGTTATCACTGCAGCGCAACAGTGAGACGAATCGATGCAGGCGGCAGGCACATCTATTTTTGCCCCGGGTGTCAGCCGGTCAAAAAGGAGTAGCGGATCAAATACTTCCAGAACGGGCCAACCTTAAAATTCTACCTCCCAATTAAACACTTCTGCTGCAGTATACTCGCGCCGATAAGTAATAAATAAGAACCAATGAAAATAGAAATACTTTGTACAGGCGATGAGATTTTGACTGGAAAAACGATCAATACAAATCACAGTTACATGGCGCAAAGGTTTGTAGAGAATGGTTTTACCGTCAATTGGGGTACGACAGTTGGTGATGATAGAGAAAGTTTGCAGTCGGCTTTTATGCTCGCGTCGCAACGGGCGGATGTGGTCATTGTAAACGGTGGACTTGGGCCTACGGTAGACGACCTTTCGCAAGAAGTGGCCGCAGCTGCCGCGGGGGTTGGGCTGGTATTACACGAACAATGGCTTTCACGCATGGAGGGCTGGTACACAAGTCGCGGCCGGGTAATGCCTGCGAATAATGAAAAACAAGCGATGCTCCCCGAAGGCGCAGAATTTATCGATAATCCCGTCGGCACTGCCTGTGGGTTTGCGATCACTATAGAAGAAGCGAGATTTTATTTTACCCCGGGCGTTCCGCGGGAAATGCGGCGCATGATTGATGAGCAGATTATTCCTCGCCTGCAAAAAGCGCGTGGTTACGACGTTTTTACCAAAGTGAAACGTTTCCACACTTTTGGTATCGGAGAATCCAGAGCTGATTTATTGCTTGATGGAGTCGAAGATTTGGTGGAAGGCGGGGCGATGAAGCTTGGCTTTCAATCCCACTTTCCGCAGCTTGAAACCAAGCTGACAGTAAGAGCTGAAAGTGAGCAATCAATTAATGCAATGCTGGCACCGGCGGAAGCAGCGGTGAGAGAGCGATTTGCGCCATTTATTTTATGTGAGGATGATCAGACGCTGGAGGGAACGATTGTGGATGAGTTAATTGCGCAGCAATCTACTTTGTCTATTATGGAAATGCACACTGCAGGCAGGGTGACTTCGAGATTGTTGAATACGTCCTCCGAGCAACACGACAGAATTAACCGTAGCGTTGTATCACAGGACGTTAATGCGCTGCGCGATGCGGTAGGGGATCATGGCGTTGATAGTGTTATCTGTTCTTCAGAAGCCGCATTGAATTTAGCTTCTGCATTGAGGGAAAAAACACAGTCTACCTATGCTCTGGTTGTTTTGATGTCGTTGATAGAGAAAGAAGGTGATCAAGACGGGGCAGCTGATGTCTACATTGCTATTGATGGCAGCGGTGAAAACGTTGAGCGCTTTGCACGACTACCTGGAACTGGTGAGTGGAGCAGACTTGGCGCGGTCGAGCTCGCGATGGATTGCTTCAGACGCTTTCTTTTAAAGCAACCGGTATATCAAAAGATCGATTTTGAACAGCACTAAGATGTAGGGTTTAAGCAAAATGACGAGAGATCAGAGCTGATCTTTCGAGACAACAATTCCGTCTGCGTCTGCATATAAATACTCTCCAGGCTCAAATGTTATGCCGGAAAATTGTACTGCGATATTCTT
>CALKKV010000052.1 GCA_937992195.1 uncultured Gammaproteobacteria bacterium
CTTGGTGTGGCAGAGCCGGTGGTGCAGCAGCAAGGCTTTGATCGAATCGTGATACAGCTTCCGGGCGTGCAAGACACTGAACGTGCCAAGAGAATTTTGGGTCGTGCTGCAACGCTGGAAATGCGGCTGGTGGATGAAAAAAATACGGCCAGCTCTGAACAGTCGGGGCAGGCGCCACCGGGTGCACGATTATATGATTTTCGAGATGGAAGGCGCATTCTGTTAAAAAACCGGATGATTTATTCCGGTGATAATATTGTTGATGCTGCAGCCAGTATTGACAGTCAAACTGGCTCGCCTATTGTAAGCATTACTCTCGATGCTGAAGGGGCGCGGAAAAATAGTCGGGTTACCGGAGAAAATATTAACCGGCGGATGGCGGTAGTCTATGTTGAGATCAGCTCGGAGACCAAGAAGAATAGCGATGGATCAATCGTGCGGGATGACAATGGCGAGCCGATAAGGGAGAGCTCACGCCTGGAAGAAGTGATCACGGCCCCTGTTATTCGAGACCAGCTTGGTAAGCGATTCCAGATTGAGGGTCTTTCCGGGGTGGAAGAAGCGCGCGATCTGGCGTTGATGCTGCGCTCTGGAGCACTCGCAGCACCGGTAGAAATTATTGAAGAACGCACCGTGGGTCCAAGCCTTGGTCAGGCAAACATCTCCCAAGGCTTTTTGTCGGTTACCGCAGGTTTTCTGCTGGTACTGCTGTTTATGTTGATTTACTACCGCGTATTTGGCTTCACCGCTAATGTTGCGCTGGCAGTCAATCTTGTACTGATGGTCGCCGTTTTGTCATTCTTTCAAGCAACGCTCACGCTTCCAGGTGTCGCAGGTATCGTTTTGACGGTGGGCATGGCGGTAGACGCGAATGTGCTGATATTTGAGCGGATAAGAGAAGAGCTTCGAAACGGTAATACGCCTCAGGCCAGTATTCATTTAGGCTATGACAAAGCGCTTTCGACAATTATTGACGCTAACGTCACCACGTTGTTGGCTGCTATTGTGTTGTTTAATTTTGGTACCGGCCCAATCAAAGGTTTTGCGGTTACCTTAAGTATCGGAATCTTGACTTCCATGTTTACGGCAATTCTGTTGACTCGTGTGCTTATTAATTGGTTTTACGGCGGTAAGAACGTCAAAAAGCTGGCGATCTAATTGAGGATAAATCATGGAAATTTTAAATAAAGAATCAAATATTAACTTCCTCAGTAAGCGCAAACTGGCGATGATGGTTTCGGCTGTATTGCTGCTGGTATGTATTGTTGCAATTCTCACCCGAGGCTTGAATTTCGGGCTCGACTTTACCGGTGGAACACTGGTGGAAGTAGGATATGAATCCGCTGTTGAAATTGAAACTGTGCGCGGACATCTCACTGATGCCGGATTTGAGGATGCGGTTGTACAACACTTCGGGACATCTAAGGATGTTTTGATTCGATTGCCTTCGGAAGTGAAGCTGGAGTCCCAAAAAGCTTCTGAGGTAAGCAGTAGTGTAATGGCTGCACTTCGCGCTCCTGTTGGCGAAGAGGTGCTGGATCAAGTCAACGCGGGAGCGCAGCAGTGTTCAAAAGGTGGTGCGGCTGCCGACTGTCAGTTGCAGATGCGAAGGGTTGAGTTTGTCGGACCGCAGGTAGGAGATGAGTTAAAGAATCAAGGTGCCTTGGCAATGCTCTATGCAATGATCGGTATCTTGATTTACGTGACCTTTCGATTCAAATGGCACTTTGCAGTGGGTTCTGTGATCGCATTGGTGCATGACGTCTTGATCACCGTGGGTTTGTTCGCGATTTTCCAGTTTGAGTTTTCGCTGGCGGTGCTTGCCGCCGTGTTGGCGGTGGTCGGCTACTCCTTGAACGATACGATTGTTGTCTACGACCGTATCCGGGAGAATTTCGTGAAGTTACGCAAGGGCGATAGAGTGACGGTGATAAACCGTTCGATTAATCAAACTCTGCCGAGAACAATCTTGACTTCGTTTACAACATTTATTGTGGTGATGGCGCTATTACTGCTTGGTGGTGAAGTCATTCGTGGTTTCTCTATTGCATTGTTAATTGGCGTGATTGTTGGAACGTACTCCTCTATCTATGTCGCAAGTCCGGTGATTCTCCTGTTAGGAATTTCCCGTGAGGATATGATTCCGGTAGTTAAAGAAGGCGAGGGAACTGAAATTGATGCAATGCCTTAACAACCGCCAGGCTGCTGACAGTTTTAGCTCGGGTCGGGTTATCTAGTGCGCTGCCCCTACTGTGCGTCCGAAGATACTCGAGTGATTGATTCTCGATTAGGAGATGGCGGCGAAAGCGTGCGAAGACGTCGAGAATGTATCGGGTGTGAAGAGCGATTTACTACGTTCGAACATATTGTTTTGCAGCTGCCTCAAGTTATCAAATCAGACGGACGAAGAGAAAGGTTTGATGAAGATAAATTACGTCGAGGACTTGCGCGTGCGCTTGAGAAACGACCTGTTGACGCAGAATCTATTGAGGGTGCAGCAAATCGAATTATGCGACAGTTCACTCACAAAGGTGAGCGCGAAATTCAGGCAAAAAGAATCGGTGAAGCGGTCATGAATGAACTGAGAACTATGGACGAGGTGGCTTATGTTCGTTTTGCCTCTGTCTACCGGAGTTTTCAGGACCTCGAGGAATTTAGTGATGAGGTGCAGAAGCTTCGCGACAGCCTGACTGATCAAACCGGTAAAGTCCAGCTATCTTTATTTGCTGGCGGTAAAGAATAAGTAAGAGTGAAAGCGTCATTCATTGTTTTGGAAACAATGAATGACGCTGTTAAATTATTGTGCGCTCGTTCGCGTAAATAACACGATTTCAGACAGGTTAACTATGGCGATATTTCCCGGAATGAAAGATCTAAAAGATCTTACCAGTACGATTGCCGACACGATCGCTCCAGGGCCGGCGGTCAAAATTACGATTCCAGAAGAGTACGATATCCAGCCTGGTGATGATCATGCGTTTATGGCGCGAGCGTTAAAACTAGCCGAAAAGGGAATTTGTTCTACTCACCCCAATCCTCGGGTTGGCTGCGTAATCACCAAGAATGGTGTGATAGTTGGTGAGGGTTATCATCGTGTTACAGGTCAACCTCACGCTGAAGTCCATGCATTGAGAGCAGCCGGTAGGTACGCGGAGGGAGCCACGCTATATGTCAATCTGGAGCCCTGTTGTCATCAGGGAAGGACACCCCCTTGTACGGACGCCATTATCAAAGCTGGTGTTCGTAGAGTAGTGATCGCGATGGAGGATCCAAATCCTGAAGTGAATCACTCTGGTGTCTCGGCTTTACGAAAAGCCGGTATTGAGGTGGAAACAGGGGTTAACAATGATAGCGCGAGCTGGTTAAACCGCGGGTATGTCAAGCGAATCAAGACAGGCATGCCTTGGGTAACGCTAAAGATTGCCGCGAGCATGGATGGTAAAACCGCTATGTCTAATGGCGAGAGTCAGTGGATCACCAGTGAGCAAGCGAGAGAGGATGCGCATCAATTACGCGCTTCCAGTTCTGCGATTATGACGGGAATAGGGACTGTGTTGCGCGACGACCCGCAAATGACAGCGCGATTAAGCAATGTTGCGGATATGAAAACTGAACCTACAGAGCGGCAGCCTCTTAGAGTTATTGTTGACAGTCGTCTCAGCACGCCGGCGTCTGCTCGCATATTGTCCCAGCCGGGAGATGTCTTGATTGTTACTGCACCAAGTAACTTGTCTGATGCAGCGCTGTATTCGCAGTCGAACGTCGAGGTGAGCAGCTGTGAGATGGCTGGCAGAGCAATAAATCTGGAAGCGTTGATGCAGATGCTGGGGGAGAAAGAAATTAATAACCTGATGCTTGAGGCGGGCGCAAAGTTGTCCGGTAGTATGCTTAAGGAAAATCTAGTTGACGAACTTGTAATATATATGGCGCCTGATTTGCTTGGTAGTGATGCACGAGGAATGTTTCTTATTCCCGGGTTAGATTCCATATCTGAAAAATTAAATATGGAGTTTCGTGATGTTCGCCGAGTAGGACGGGATATGCGGATCACACTCCAGATACTCCCTCAACACAGCTGATCGCCAGGGTTGTGGTTTGTGAAATCAAACTTATTTCTTACTCATTTACATGTTCACAGGCATTATTGAAACTTTAGGCACTGTTATCTCCGCCAGTGTTGATCATAGTGGTATCAAACTAACGGTCGACCTTACTGGTCTCGCACTGGGAGAAATTTCTACAGGAGATAGCATAGCTGTGAATGGAACTTGTCTGACATTGACTCATTTAGATAACAATGTCGGTTCATTTGATGTATCTCCTGAGACGATTTCTAAGTGTTTAATTGCAGAATGGAAAGAAGGAGAAAGAGTTAATTTGGAAACCGCGCTGACATTGAGTACACCTTTGGGTGGACATTTGGTTACCGGCCATGTAGACGGAACTGGAAATTTAGTAGAACGCAAAGATAGCGCGGAATCTACCTGGATGCGGTTTAGGGCGCCGAGAGAGATTGGTCGTTTTATTGCGATGAAAGGCTCGATAACGGTGGACGGTATAAGCTTGACCTCGAATGCGGTCTTCGACGAAGGAGAAACCACCTATTTTGATCTAACTTTGGTTCCGCATACATTGGCGGTGACTTCTTTAGGTGAAATGAAACAGGGTAGTCGAGTACATTTAGAAATCGATCTGATGGCGCGCTATCTGGATAGAATGCATCAGTCTGATCTCTTGGCTAGTCAAAAATAATACTTATGAAACCGCCGCATTCGAACTTGGAAATTAACACTATTGTTAGCCCAATTGAAGACCTACTAGCCGACTACCGCCAGGGTAAGATGGTGATCCTTGTAGACGATGAGGATCGCGAAAATGAGGGTGATCTACTAGTGGCTGCTGAATGTGTGACCGATGAGCACATCAACTTTATGGCCTCTCATGGTCGAGGATTGATTTGCTTAACCTTAACCGAAGAGCGCTGTCAGCAATTGGATCTGCCTTTGATGGTTAGTCGCAACAGCGCGCGTTTCTCAACTAATTTCACCGTTTCGATTGAAGCAGCAGAAGGTGTTACTACCGGAATATCAGCGCAGGATCGAGCAATTACAATTAGAGCCGCGGTTAAGCGCAACGCGCAACCTGATGACATCGTTACTCCCGGACATATATTTCCGATTAAAGCACAACCTGGGGGTGTGTTAACCCGCGCCGGACACACTGAAGCTGGCGTTGATATGGCCAGACTTTGCGGGTTTGAGTCTGCCAGCGTGATCTGCGAAATTCTGAAAGAAGATGGCACCATGGCGCGACTTCCGGATTTACTGGAATATGGTCGTCAACACCAGATTAAAATCGGAACCATTGCGGATCTGATTAGCTATCGACTTTCTAATGATCCTACTGTGCAACGTGTTGCCGAGCAAAAACTGACATTGCCGCAAGGAGTGTTCGATTCCATTGTCTATAAAGATGAAATGGAGGGTGGTGTTCATATTGCTCTTCGTTACGGCAAAATCGATTCTAAGCAACCGGTGGCTGTTCGGGTGCATGTACATCGTGGACTTTTAGATATATTGTCGGAGGCAGGTAAAGAGCAGAGTTGGGAAATCGCCAGCGCATTAGAGTCAATCGTTGCCCATGGCTCCGGGCTGATTGTAATGCTGGCCTATCAGGAATCGGCAGAAGAGTTGGCTTCCCGTGTTGATTCGAAAGCGAACTTTCGTCGCAGAAAGTCAGGCCCACAGCCTGACTTGGTCAAACAGCAGAATCCGTCGAACCTGCGGATGCTGGGAGCTGGAGGACAAATCCTGAGAGATCTGGGCGCCGAAAGAATATTGGCGTTGGGCAGTGAAAAGAGAACCTACGGATTATCAGGTTTTGGGCTTGAAGTTGTAGAATACATTAAAGATCAGCAGGCACTTAAAAAGTGGAAAAACACGCATGAATGAATTATCTGGGAGCTTGACCAATTGCAGCGGTCAATACGCTATTGTCGGCGGAAGGTTTAACCATTTTATTACCGATAAGCTCATTCAGGGAGCTGTTGATACACTGACGAGGCATGGGATAAACGATAAGCACATTGATGTGGTTTGGGTGCCTGGGGCATTTGAAATGCCATTTGCAGTGAAACAGCTTTTACAACATCGAAGTTATTCAGCAGTGATTACACTCGGCGCAGTGATTCGTGGCTCAACCCCCCACTTTGATTACGTTGCCGGAGAATGTGCCAGCGGGATATCTCGACTTAATACGGAGTTTGATACGCCGGTTGTTTTTGGAGTTTTAACCACTGATACGATTGAACAGGCGATTGAGCGAGCGGGTACTAAAGCTGGAAACAAGGGCGCAGATGCGGCTCTGACAGCTCTGGAGATGGTTAATTTATCGAAGCTGATTAAGGGTTAAGGCTAATCTATTGGCAAGAAGTGGACGACATCTAGCGCGAAGATGCGCTGTTCAAGCATTGTATCAATGGCAAATGACCGGACAGTCGCCCGATCGTATTCGTGAAACGTTTATTGAAAATGAAAATCTTGCTGGCAAACATTTAGACTATTTTGCCGGCTTGATTAACGTAATCCCGCACTATATTGAAGATATCGATGCGCTGATAGAGCCCCATCTATCACGAGAAAAAGAACGAATGGATATGATCGAGCAGGCAATTTTACGTCTGGGAACGTATGAGCTGCGCTATGACAAGACAATACCGACGAACGTTGTGATTGATGAAGCAATCGATTTAGCAAAAACATTTGCATCCGAGCAAGGGTATAAATATGTGAATGGTGTCCTTGATAAAGTAGCGAAATCAGTGCGTGAAGATAGTGGAAGCGAGAACACCGACGCGGATTGATTTATTTTCAAGCCCTGCCTGTTTTCTTGGTTTGGGCATGGGGTCCGGGTTGGCGCCTAAAGCACCCGGAACGTTCGGCACTCTGGCTGCGGTACCGCTCTACATTTTTTCCGCGCTTTTAGGTGTGCCTGCATTTTGGTTTATCGCATTGGTGATTATTTTGGCTGGGACATGGATTTGTGGTGCGACCGCAAAACATCTCAATAGCCATGATCATCCTGCTATCGTTTGGGATGAATTTGCGGGATTTTTTGTTACCATGATGCTTGTTCCTTTTTCGTGGCAAAACGTGATTGTGGGGTTTGTGTTGTTTCGAATCTTCGATATTCTTAAACCCTGGCCAATAAAATGGATAGACCAAAAAATCCACGGCGGCGCGGGCATTATGCTGGATGACTTGATCGCCGGGGTGTTCGCCTCTCTGATTCTTTGGGGTGGTCAACCGTGGATCAGTTAAAATCTTCTAACCAACACTTATTAATAAAATTATGAGTAAATCTTTTCGCGCTTTTCGTATACATCAAACTGAAGATAAAAAAATTAAAGCAGGTTTTGAAGAGCTTCAAATCGACGATCTGACCGATGGAGATGTGGTTATCAAGGTTGCATGGTCTGGCATTAACTTTAAAGACGTTTTGGCAGCAACGGGCAAAGGAAAAATTTTACGTCAATATCCTCTGAACGGCGGTATCGATTTGTCTGGAACAGTAATGTCTTCTTCTGATGCACGCTTTAAGGAAGGGGACGAAGTATTAGTATGCGGTTGTGGTCTGTCAGAAACTGCGGATGGCGGCTATGCGGAAATTGCCAGGGTTTGTGCCGATTGTGTTGTACCTCTGCCAACGGGCGTTTCTCTAAGAGACGCCATGGCATTAGGAACTGCAGGTTTTACTGCCGCTATGGCGGTGATGCGTATGGAACAAAATGGGCAAACTCCAGATTCGGGTAAGATTGTTGTCACCGGTGCAACAGGTGGGGTTGGCAGTGTCGCGATAGATATATTGGCGGGTAAAGGCTATGAGGTAGTCGGCTTTACCGGCAAAACCGATCAACATGATTACTTAAAGTCTTTAGGCGCTTCCGAGTTTATCAACCGACATGAACTTGAAATGGGTACTCGCCCACTTGAAGCGGCTACCTGGGGTGGCGCTGTGGATAATGCCGGTGGCGACACTCTTGCATGGTTAACGCGAACGGTAAAACCTTGGGGCAATATTGCAAGTATTGGTCTGGTTGATGACTTTAAACTATCAACCACGGTAATGCCGTTCATCTTGCGCGGTGTTTCTCTATTGGGTATTAATTCAATCGAGATGCCCAATGACGTTCGAAACGAAATTTGGGAGCGCATGGGAAGTGATCTTAAGTCGCATCATCTGGATAAAATAACCACAAACGAAGTCACCTTTGAGCAGCTACCGGAGACATTTGATCGTTACCTCGATGGGTCTAACTGGGGAAGAACAGTAGTTCGAATCGACGCTTAAGATATCGATAAAACAGTGAGCGGAGTATCCTATCCTAGTGAAGCGGTTTAAATAAAAGGAGAAATCACAGCTAAACTTCGGGATACTGTAGCTTCTTTTTCTCCAACGGGAGCCACATAGTGGATGGCTGATTGAGCCGATTCAACGCCATCAAGTTTTGCAATAATCCATGTGGCAAGATATTGCGAAGCCATACACCCACCTGCGGTGGCGACACTATCATTGGCGACAAACGGTTGATTTAGTACTTCTATTCCTGCGTCGATGACCCACGGTTTGGTCGTTAAATCCGTGCAAGCTGCCAGACCTGCCAAAAATCCAAGCTTCGCTAAAAGTAGTGTTCCAGAACACTGTGCACACAGAAGCTGACGCGATGGATCTAGAGTCAGCTGACTCATAATCGTTTGATCCTTAGCAATATCTCTGGTGTAAATTCCGCTACCAAAAATAACAACATCAGCCGCCGCCGCAAATTCCAATGATTGCTGGGCATCAACGGTTACACCATTCATGGAAGTAACGGATTTGGTTGGGCAAGTTATTTGTGCATTCCAACCTTTGGTTTTCATGCGATTCAAAATACCTAGTGCGATAAACGAATCCAATTCGTTAAAACCTTCAAAGGTGAGGATCGAGATATCCATTATTTGAAAACCGAGTTGAGGGAGTAGGGGATACTTATCTTAAGCACTAACGAATTGAATCTATTAGGCCACAACGAGCCAAGATTTAGAGCCAGTTCTTATCGTCAATATGGATAAAGCAGGCTAGATCACAACAACATACAAACGGTTTCGCCAGTTTTATCTGCAGTTATCCTCTGCGCCAGGCGTGGAGTTTTTCTAAAATGCCTAATGCCCATTGCGGCGCATTGTTCTTTTTCCAGTTTCCAGCTGCAAATTTATTTGCTTCCATCCAGGTGGGGTAGGAATGAATTGTCCCCAAGATTTTGTTCATTCCGAGACCGTGTTTCATTGCCATGACAAACTCTGCGATCAGGTCCCCTGCATGGCTGCCCATAATGGTTACCCCAAGAATCTTGTCTTTGCCAGGAACGGTTAACACTTTGACGACTCCTTCAGCATGGCCGTCAGCCAGCGCCCGATCCAATCCGCTCAAGTCGTAGCGTGTGACTTCATAAGGAATATTTTGCTGTTTTGCATCTTGTTCGTTGAGGCCGACTCTTGCTACCTCTGGATCAGTATAGGTAGCCCAGGGAATGACCCGATAGTCGACTTTAAGTTTAAATGGGCTGAATAAGGAATTAACTGCCGCATACCAGGCCTGATGCGCAGCAACGTGAGTGAATTGATAGGGGCCAACGATATCTCCGCAGGCGTATATTGATGGATAACCGGCCTGCAGATAGGCGTTCGTTTCAATGGTTCGTCGCTCACTAATGGGGATTTTGACTTCCTCCATGCCATATCCAGACGACCGAGCCGCTCTACCAACAGCAACCAGGATTTCGTCAAACTCTACACGGACTTCTTCACCATCCTTATCGCAATACAGAACTTTCTGTCCGTTCTCTTCGGTCACTTTGATTGCTTTATGACCGGTTAGCGTATGGATGCCTTCTTCGCGAAAACGATTGGCCATAAATTCAGCAATCTCCTCGTCTTCGCGAATCATGATTTGTGGCAGCATTTCAACGATGGAAACTTCACTTCCGAATCGAGCGAAACATTGAGCGAGCTCGCAGCCAATTGGACCACCACCCAAAACAACGAGCTTTTTCGGAAGAGCCTGCATATCCCAGATATTGTCTGACGTCAGATAGTCAACGCCATCAAGGCCTTCAATCGGTGGTACAAAGGGTCTAGCACCCGTTGCGATAATAATATTCTTTGTAGTGATCGTTCGGCCGTCAATCTCTACTTCGGTTGGGGACTTCAGGGAAGCTTCTCCTTGAATTACCTCAATGCCTAACCCTTGATAGCGTTCAACCGAGTCATGGGGTTCTATCGCGGCAATTACTGATTTCACCCTGGCCATAATGTCTGCGAAATCAAATTCTGCAGAGGCAGACTTGATGCCCCATTTTTCCGAATGCTTGATTTGATGCAGCAGTTTGGCTGAAGCGATCAGTGATTTAGATGGTACACAACCGGTATTGAGACAATCACCACCCATTTTCGCTTTTTCAATTAATACCACTTTGGCTTTGAGCGCCGAGCCGATATATGCGCTCACAAGGCCGGCACTTCCGGCGCCGATTACCACTAAGTTGGCATCAAACTTTGACATCGTATTTATTTGTTGAGAAGGGAATTAATAAAGTATTGTCCAGCGCGATTACGCTAGTCAACATAAAGTACCGAAGTTATGCAGCAGGGTTGCTTTCTCGTCTCGATTTTATCCACTGCAACAGATATTTAGCGATATAAGGAAATACAGCTAAGAGAACAAAAGAAGCAATAATCGCAGGGGACAATAGTCCCTGTAGCGACTCGAGCTTGGACAGTTGTGTGCCCGCATTGATAAACACCATGGTTCCTGGAGCCATGCCGACTGCGGAAGCAATCGCATAGGTGCTGGTTTTGATAGAGGTCAGACCCATCAACAAGTTCACTGCAAAAAACGGGAACACGGGCACCAGACGCATTGAAAACAGATACATGGCGCCTTCTTTTCTAAAATTTTCTCGGATTGGCTTGAGTTTGTCGCCAAACTTTTCCTGGACGAAGTCGTCCAGTAAATAACGAGCAAGTAGGAAAGCGATGGTTGCACCGATGGTGGCGGAAATCACTACCACAATTGACCCAATCCAAAATCCAAAAATTGCACCGCCAAGTAGCGTTAATACTAGGGCTCCAGGGATGGAAGCCGCTGTTGCAACAATGTATACCGCAGCAAATAGTAGTACTGACAGCACCGGATTTGCTGCCCGATAGCTCTCGATTCGGTCCAGTTGAGATTGCGCGTATTCCAGACTCAAATAGTGAGTTGGTCCGAACAACAGGAATGATCCAATACCCACAACGGCAAGAACTAATACGATAATTTTAGTTTTCGACACAATAAACTCGGCTCTAAAAAATTAGTTACGACCATTATGCGGTCAGGTGAATCAAAAATGACTCTTGAACTCGATACTGCTCAGACTATTGCGATAGATGAAAGTTTCCTCGCGTTAAGCGGCCAAAACGGGCGTCCATGCCCTTGGGTATGATTATTCTCCTAGAGTCTCTTCAGGTTAGTATGGCTCATTAACCAATTTTCTTTATGATCGCGTCTGCAAAATCACTGGTGGAAAGTGTTTTTGCGCCATCCATCAGGCGAGCAAAATCATAGGTGACGGTCTTGTCGGCAATCACTTTTACAAACGCGTCATTGATCAGGTCCGCCGCTTCCTGCCAACCGATGTGCTCAAGCATCATCACACCTGAAAACATTAGCGATGACGGATTCACTTTATTTTGGTTGGCATATTTCGGTGCCGTGCCATGAGTCGCCTCAAATACAGCTACTTCGTCAGATACGTTTGCACCTGGAGCAATCCCAATCCCGCCAACTTCTGCAGCGAGCGCGTCTGAGAGGTAATCGCCATTTAGATTCATGGTAGCAATCACATCAAATTCGGCGGGTCGCAGCTGTAACAGCTGAAACATGATATCGGCGATCCGGTCCTTGATCACAATCTTGCCCTTTGGCGCTTTTCCATCATGTTTCTCCCATACCTCGTCTTCACTAATAGTCTGGTCAGCGAATTCTTCGCGCGCAATTTCATACCCCCAGTTTCTGAATCCACCTTCGGTGAATTTCATGATATTGCCTTTATGAACTAGGGTTACGCTGGGTTTGTTATGTTCTATTGCATACTGAATCGCCATTCTTACCAGGCGTTTTGACGCAAATGCGCTAATCGGTTTTATTCCGATACTTGCACCCTCAAAAAACTCTGCACCCATTTCTTCGCGCAGGAATTTCGCCAGCTTCTCGTTTTCCGGTGTGCCGCTGTCATACTCGATACCGCAATAGACGTCTTCAGTGTTTTCCCGAAAGATAGTAACGTCCACTTCCTCAGGTTTTTTCAGCGGAGAAGGCACGCCGTCGTAGTAGCGTACCGGACGAATACACGAAAACAGGTCCATTTCCTGTCGAAGCGATACATTCAACGACCGAAAACCGCCGCCAATTGGCGTAGTCAAAGGGCCTTTTATCGCCACTACAAGCTCTCGAATAGCTTCTAATGTCTCCCCAGGGAAATAATCTCCTTCGTAAATACCGGCCGCCTTTTCTCCCATATACAGCTCACACCAGTGAACCTTACGTTTTTCGCCGTAAGCCTTGGCCACCGCAGTGTCCCAAATGCGCATTGCGGCTGCAGTAATGTCCGGTCCGATGCCATCGCCTTCAACGAAGCCCAGAATTGGGTTGTCGGGCACAGTCAATTTGCCGTTTTTGATGGTTATTTTTTCGCCGGATTGCGGAATAGTGATGTGTTGATACGCCATATGTGAGTCCAATGTTGAATTAAAGGTGTGTCTTTGATGACTTATTGGGGATTTACTCCCAAGGATGGCGGGATTTTAACATCTCGAGAGTATGTTAACTTGCTCTCATACTTAAGTTACACTCCCCCTACGGAGATAGATTCCGAATTGTGTGAGGCGATCGCCTGAAAGGGCGGGAATTAGATGGTAATGAAAGAGGGTAATGAGTTATGAGTAGTTCTAAGAATGGCTCTGCTAATCGCGAAGTTGCGGATGAAAATGCGCGAATAAAAGCGGTTCGGGATTTGATATTCGGTGAGGATATGGCTGAATATCAAAAGGAATTCGGCCGTATCAGGCAGAAAATGGATCAGCAGCAGGAAGGGGCGGTTACGCTCCTGCGGTCGGAATCTGCGGCGCTAGGGGAGAGGTTGGATGCGATAGAGCACAGCTTCGAGCAGTCTTTGAAAAAGTTAAAAAAAGCGATGGATCAGGAAATAGACCGCCTGGAGTCGCTACACAACGATTTGGTTCAAGACAGAAACGAATTGGGTAAAGCACTCGCAGCGATCGGAAGCACGTTGCAAAAGTAACCGTGTTTCAGGTAACTACACATATTCGTATTTGCGTCGATATTGCTGAGTTACTGAAATGAATGCACCTCCTGAAGATCAGCTAGAACAACTAAAGAACCTTCTGTTTAGCGAGGAGATCGAGAAATTCGAAACGATTTCCGAAGAGTTCAATGACTATGAACGTCTTGAAAAGAAATTAGAGCCTATTCTTGAAAAGCGTATCGCTGAGCTTCAGGCGGATTTTCCAGATCAGTTTGGCCCGGTGATCACTAAAGCATTGAAGGTTCAAATAAAAGAATCACAAGAAGAAGTGATTGAAGTGCTCTCGCCAATAATGGGTCGACTTATTAAAAAGTATGTGCAGACGGAGATTGCGAAGTTGACAGAGTCGATTGATCAACGCATGCGCGACTTATTTTCATTTAAAGCAACATTACGAAGATGGATTGCAAGCCTAAGAGGTGTCTCTTCTGCTGAAATCATTGTCAGTGAATTAATACCTGCAAAACTGCAAGAAGTGATGGTCATTGAGAACGATTCGGGACTGCTGATAGGAAGGCATTCTGTTTCAGCTGATAGCGACCCAGATTTGATTGCGGGAATGTTGACCGCGATTAAAGCCTTTGTTGAAGATGCTTATGGCAAGACCGGGGAGTCTCTTGAACAAATAGAGTATGAGACATTCACGTTGTACTTGCAGAGTTTTGGCTCTTTTTATATTGTTGCTGCCGTTTCCGGGGTGGTGGATTCTGCGTTCAAAGATGAATTAAATGACGCGGTCCACGCATTTGCAATCGAGTTGACACGTGACAAGGGGTACCACAAAGATGAAACAAAAATGATGTCTTTGATGGAGCAGCACTTTTCTCTCTTCTCTCCGTTGGCACTGCCTCCAGCTTCTGAGGATGCGGTAGTAAAAGAAACCGCTAGCGCTCGATAATTTGCAAAAAAAGATTCTACTTGTTGGCGACTTTGGCGTAGGAAAATCCTCGCTGGTCGAACGCTATGTCAACGACCGATTTTCAGAAGAATACAAGAGCACGATTGGTGTTGTGATTCAAAAGAAGACCGTTGAAGTAGACGGGCAGTCAATTAACCTATTAATATGGGACGTTGCGGGCTCCAGGGAAATTGCTGAAGTTCCAGCTTCTTACTATCTTGGTAGTAGCGGCATACTGTATGTATTTGATATCAGCCGTCCCGAAACCTGGGCGGGACTTCCGCAAAGGCTGGCAACCGTTCGCGAAAAAGCAAAGTATAGCTCTGAGTCAGATCGACTTATGGTGATTGCGAACAAGTCTGACCTCTGCAATGCTGAAGATCTAAAAGAGGTCTTGGGGCAGGTAAGTGTCAAGGTAGATATTGTGACGAGTGCAAAGGACAGCCTGAATGTTGACTCGGCATTCACCGAACTCGCTCGAAGGATTCTAACCGAGTAACAGTTTTGAGTAACCAAGAAGTCACTTCGGAAATCGATTTGTTATCGCTGCTTACCATGAGTTCCGCGGTCGCCGTAGAGTTTGATTCAACTGAAAAAGTATCTTCACGTGTAGGCAGTTTCCTGCCTCAATTATTTGCGCCAGAAACCGAGCTTGTAGACAGCTGTGATTTTATATTTGGCGTGCCGGAAACAATGGCTGTTGGAGAGTTGCTGGAACTAGAGGGTATGCACTTTGCTCCGGAGGTAGGAGAAAGATACATTGTTGATGTTGTAGCGCGTCGCCACAGTCAGAACCGATTCAGTATAGTGATTGAAGATCAAACTGATCGCTATAAAATGATCAATCAAATGAGCCAACAGCGAAATGAGGCGGATATCTATCATCATCATTTGGCTCGGCAAAACGACCAGCTTAAACTGTTGAAGCAAGCAGCGGAAGCAGCGAGCCAAACACGAACCGAATTTTTGGCAAAGGTAAGCCACGAGATCAGAACGCCGCTGAATGCCTTGTTAGGCTTTGCAAATATGTTGAATGATACTGGGCTGGACAATAAACAGCAGCGTCACCTGGATCATATTCATACTGCGGGAAATGCGTTGTCGGGTTTGTTAAACGACTTGCTCAATCTGTCAAAAATGGAGTCGGGTAAATACCAGATTGAGACAGGGGTATTTACCCTTGCTTCGGTGTTGGAAGACGCCACTACGTTGTGTCTCGAAAAAGCAAATCAGAAAGGTTTAGCGCTTTTATGGGATATCGATAGTGATATACCCGTGCAGCTGATGGGAGATAAACTGAGAATTTCTCAGATCGTTTTGAACTTACTCACTAATGCAATTAAATTTACCGATCAAGGCAGTGTGAGCGTGATTGCCCGCTGTGGTGAGATGAGTCCGATATCTACTGTGGTGCATATTGACGTTAAGGATACCGGAAGAGGCATTCCCTACGAACAGCAATCGCAGATATTCGAAAGATTTTCGCAAACTCGGCTTGGCGACTCGACCGAACTAGGTGGGGTTGGGTTAGGGCTCGCCATTGTTAGGCAATTGGTGGAGGCTATGGGAGGAAGCATTAGTGTAACCAGTGAGCCCGGCGCTGGTGCAGAGTTTCAAGTGGTGCTGCCACTTAAGCGAATTCCTGAGGGTAGCAAAACTGATGTGGTGAATCCTCTGCTGAAGCCAGAAAGTACAACTTCATCTGAGTCCGTACAGAGCTTAGAGGGTGTTGCTATTCTTGTTGCCGAAGACAACAAGATGAATCAACAGTATATTAGAGAGTTACTGGAACCGTTAAACCCAACTTTATTCATTGTGGATTCCGGGAAGGCTGCGATTCAGATCCTGCTATCAGAACCGATTGACCTTTTATTGACTGATATACATATGCCTGAGATGAATGGCGAGGAGGCAATTCAAGAGATTAGAAAGAAGTTTCTGTTTCCTCTTAACCATGTTCCTATCATTGCATTTACGGGTAAGGCGACAGAAAAAGAACAGTTGGCATTGATTAATATTGGGGCCGATCAAACGCTGGCGAAGCCGTTTTCTCCTACTTCACTGCTTGACGCAATTACAAAAGTGATAGCCGAAAAGCCACCTATTGCGTTACGGGTTGATAGACTGTTGAGCGAAGATGTGAGTCAGGAGATGATTGATATTTTCAAAGAAGAAGTTCCAAACTATTTGAGAGATTTATTACTGGCGTTGTTTACTCAGCAAGAGACCCAGTTTGTTTTTCAAGCGCATAAAATGCAATCTGCGATGTGGGTGATGGAGCTAATGGCCTACTACGAACTATTGGCTAAGCTGGAAAATGAACCTCTTGGGTTTGAGGAGCGGCTCAGCATTTGTACAGAGCTATGCCAAGGCGTAGAACAATTGCTTGTTGCAGAATCTGATGGTGAAGCAGGTAATACCTAGCGCTGCAGATAGTATTCGCAATGGATGCAAATTAGATGAAGGTTAGATTAGTTGGTTAGACACAAAAAAGCCGGGAAAACCCCGGCTTTTTTGTGCTTGGAGTTGTAAGGATTAACCTTTGACTCGAACTGCTTCCACAGGATAGCCCATGAAGTTTTGATGCGGCCAAGCCTGATGACAAGCATGACAGAAGCCGGCAGCTTTTACCTTGAGCTTTTTACCATTTGGCTTAAGGCCTGAGTACTTCCATCCACCTGTTTTAGGCGCTGCCTCGAGGCCAACTCTTTCCATAAACAAAAGCGGACCTTTTTTGATCTTGCCTTTCTTGGTAATCGTAAACGCTTCTTTGGCAATGATAGTGCCGTTTGGCATCTCGGTGCTGTCAGTGTTGTATTGGATATACTGATCGAAGCCCACTGGGTTGACATAAGTCATCAAATATTGACCACTGTGCGTTCCTGGGGCTTGAGGAGTGGTGGAGGCCGCTTTCCAGTCGGTGTACGCAAGCGCCTTTTCTTTTTTCTTCTTTTGATAGCCTTTAATCAAATCAGGTCTTACACATTCGTAAAGCGTATCAAGCTCTTCGAGGGTGAGGTCAGCAGCAGGCTTATCGACCTTGCAGTCAGCCGCATGTCCAGGTGTGACCCAGACCATGGCAATTACTAGTAATACGAGGTTAGCGACAGTTTTCATGTTTTTCTTCCGAACGAGAATGGTTATTGTTAAAAAAATACTATAACTTTTGCAAGTGTTATGACTCGGTATTTTACTAAAGGTTCACACATAATATAACGTTTACCCTTTGACCATTTTCTGCACTAAAGTGGGAGAATGACGCCAACAAACCGCTGACATATCGTAAAATGCGTCTTCAAGCTAGCCGACTCTGAATTTAGATGTAATCTCATTAAGTGTTTATAAGCTATTGAATTAAATGAAAAAAATAAAATCTGATAAAAATGTGAGTATTGCAGATTGGCAGCAAAGAGCAGAGTTAGAGTTGCGTGGTGAAAACCTTGATTCAATTGACTGGCATACTCCTGAGGGGATTGCGGTAAAACCGCTCTATACCGCGGAAGATCTCGAAGGACTTGAGCACCTGGATTCATTGCCGGGATTTGATCCATTCGTTCGGGGTCCCAAGGCAACCATGTACGCTGGCAGACCTTGGACCATAAGGCAGTATGCTGGATTCTCTACAGCTGAAGAGTCGAATACCTTCTATCGTAAGAATCTGGCTGCAGGACAAGCAGGGCTTTCCATTGCTTTCGATCTTGCGACCCATAGAGGATACGATTCTGATCATGCTCGCGTGGAGGGTGATGTCGGTAAAGCTGGCGTTGCGATTGATTCTGTTGAGGATATGAAAATCCTGTTTGACCAGATTCCTTTGGACAAGATGTCTGTGTCAATGACAATGAATGGTGCGGTGCTGCCTATTATGGCGATGTATATTGTCGCCGCTGAAGAGCAGGGTGCTGCGCAAGGGGATTTGTCTGGAACCCTGCAAAACGATATTTTGAAAGAGTTTATGGTGCGGAATACATATATTTACCCGCCGCAGCCGTCAATGCGAATTGTCTCAGATATCATTGGTCATACCGCGCGATATATGCCACGTTTTAATCCGATCTCGATTTCCGGCTATCACATGCAGGAAGCCGGCGCGACCAATGTGCAGGAGCTAGCGTATACCCTGGCCGATGGCCTTGAATACGTTTCGGCAGCCATTGATGCGGGTTTAGATGTCGATGATTTTGCACCGAGATTGTCTTTCTTCTTTGGCATTGGCATGAATTTTTTTATGGAAGTTGCCAAACTGCGCGCTGCGAGATTGCTTTGGGCGGAACTGATGCGGGAGCGCTTTTCTCCAAAAAACGAGAAGTCGCTGATGCTGCGAACTCATTGTCAAACCTCCGGTGTTAGCTTGACTAGCTTGGACCCCTATAACAATGTGATCCGGACGACGGTAGAGGCAATGGCTGCTGTTCTGGGTGGCACGCAGTCGCTGCACACCAACGCTTTTGATGAAGCGCTGGCGCTGCCAACAGAAAATTCAGCGCGCATCGCTCGCAATACCCAACTGGTTCTGCAAAACGAAGCTGGTTTGACCAATGTGGTTGATCCATTGGCAGGTTCTTACTATGTTGAAAATTTAACCCATAGCTTAGCGACAGAAGCGCGGAAAATAATTGCAGAAGTCGATCAGGCCGGCGGGATGACTGCGGCAGTTGAGACTGGAGTGCCAAAGTTAAAAATCGAAGAAGCGGCAGCGAAAAAGCAAGCGCGTATAGATCAGGGTGAAGAAGTGATTGTCGGCGTCAATCGGTTTGTCAGGGAGCAGGAAGAAGATGTTGATATCCTAGTCGTTGATAACGCTGTGGTGCGTGAACAACAAATAGGCAGATTGAAAAAAATACGGGAAACCCGCGATGCTAGCCAATGTGAATCAGCCCTGTCTTATCTTGAATCAGTCGCTGCATCTGGAGAAGGAAATTTACTTGAAGCTGCTATAGATGCGGCACGAGCACGGGCTTCTGTTGGTGAAATATCCGCTCGTCTGGAAAAGAGCTTTCGTCGCCATCAAGCGGAAATCAAATCTATTGGCGGGGTATATAGCGCGATGTACGAGGGCGATGAAGTATTTGACCAGTTGAAAATTCGAGTAGACGCGTTTGCCGAGGATAATGGCAGACGACCGCGAATGTTAGTCGTAAAGCTCGGGCAGGATGGTCATGATAGAGGCGCTAAAATTATTGCAACTTCATTTGCAGATATGGGATTTGATGTAGATATCGGGCCGTTGTTTCAAACCCCAGAGGAAGCGGTGCGTCAGGCGGTTGAAAATGACGTACACCTGATTGGTATCTCTTCCCAGGCCGCTGGCCATCGTACCCTGGTACCGGGTGTCTTGGCTGCGCTTAAGAAAGCGGATGCGAATGATATAAAAGTAATTTGCGGAGGTGTTATTCCTCCTGGAGATTATCAGATGTTGATAGATAGTGGCGTTGCTGCGGTGTTTGGTCCGGGGACCAATATTCCCCAGGCTGCTTCAGAAATCATTGATATACTAGAATCCTGAAGAATCACTTTCTTCTTAGTCGTTAGGCCGAAGAGCTTGATACGGCACCGCTTCTGTGTTGATCGGTAGATTCTACTTTTCGTTTTCAATCCAGTTTATTAAAACCTCTTTATAATTAGAACAGATGCAAAATATTATCCAACAATTAGAAAAAAAACGCGCAACAGCGAAGATGGGGGGCGGCGAAAAACGGATTGATGCACAGCATGCAAAAGGCAAGCTAACGGCCAGAGACAGAATAGAAGTGCTGCTCGATGAAGGGAGTTTTGAGGAGTGGGATATCTTTGTTGAACATCGTTGCACTGATTTTGGTATGCAAGAGAAAACTATTCCGGGAGACGGTGTTGTAATCGGATACGGCACTATCAACGGTCGTTTGGTATTTGTCTACAGCCAAGACTTTACCGTGTTTGGTGGATCTCTATCGGAAGCGCACGCGGAAAAAATTTGTAAGGTGATGGATCAGGCGATGAAAGTTGGGGCACCCATCATCGGAATTTCTGATTCGGGTGGTGCCCGAATCCAGGAGGGTGTGGCCTCACTGGGCGGATATGCGGAAGTGTTTCAACGCAACGTGATGGCTTCAGGTGTGGTACCTCAGATATCTCTTATTATGGGACCTTGTGCCGGTGGTGCAGTTTATTCCCCTGCGATTACCGACTATATTTTTATGGTCGAAGATAGTTCTTATATGTTTGTTACCGGCCCTGATGTTGTTAAGACAGTAACCCATGAAACCGTTTCGGCAGAGGATTTGGGTGGCGCAACAACTCATACAACGCGATCCGGGGTTGCCGATCTTTCGTTTGAAAATGATATTGATGCCTTGGTGAAAACAAGGCGTTTTATTAACTTTCTGCCTTCCAATAATAAAGAACAGGCACCACATCGGAATACCGATGATAATCAGGATAGAGCCGAACCGTCGTTGGATACGCTAATCCCTGAGAACCCTAATCAACCTTATGATATGCATGAGGTGATTTTAAAGTTGGTGGATGAAGGTGACTTTTTTGAGCTTCAGCCGAACTATGCGAAAAATATTATTATCGGTTTTGGCCGGATGGAAGGTTCGACAGTGGGGTTTGTGGCCAATCAGCCCATGGTGCTTGCTGGTTGTTTGGATATTAATTCATCGATAAAGGCTGCACGTTTCGTTCGATTTTGTGATGCATTTAGCATTCCGATTATTACTCTGGTTGATGTACCTGGGTTTATGCCAGGCACTTCTCAAGAGTACGGTGGGATCATCAAGCACGGCGCGAAATTATTATATGCCTACGCCGAATGCACTGCTCCAAAGATAACCGTGATAACCAGAAAGGCATACGGCGGCGCCTATGATGTGATGGCGTCAAAGCATTTGAGAGGCGATGTGAATATTGCATGGCCGAGTGCGGAGATTGCGGTGATGGGGCCGAAGGGAGCAGTCGAGATTATTTTTCGTGAAGAAGCTAAAGATCCTGAAAAGCTGGAACAAAGAACCGAAGAATATAGAAGCAAGTTCGCTACCCCTTTTATTGCGGGTCGCCGTGGATATATTGACGACGTTATTCTCCCGCGTAATACGAGAAAACGCGTCTGTCGTTCACTTGCAATGCTAGCGCAGAAAGATCTGCAAAATCCGTGGAAGAAGCACGGAAATATACCGCTGTAATCAGGAGTTTTATCATGTTTAAAAAAATACTGATTGCTAACCGCGGTGAGATTGCCTGTCGTGTAATAAAAACAGCTAAGCGAATGGGGATTCATACGGTTGCTGTTTTTTCCGATGCAGACCGAAATGCCAACCATGTGGAGCAAGCAGATGAAGCTATTCATATCGGTGGATCTGCAGCGTCGGATAGTTATCTTATTGCTGAAAAAATTGTTCAAGCCTGTGTGGATTCGGGGGCTGAAGCGGTGCATCCCGGTTACGGTTTTCTTTCCGAGAACGCTGAATTTGCCAAAGCGCTTGATGCGGCCGGCATTACATTTATCGGCCCTAAAGAGAAGGCGATCAAAGCGATGGGAGATAAAATCACTTCCAAGCTGCTCGCCGAAAAAGCAGGGGTCAACGTCATACCTGGTCATACTGATGTGGTAAAAGATGCTGAAGAAGCGTTACAGATATCCGAACGCATCGGCTATCCGGTGATGATAAAGGCGAGTGCGGGTGGCGGTGGTAAAGGAATGCGTGTTGCCTGGAATAATAAGGAATGCAAGGAAGGCTTTGAACGTGCAACCAGCGAAGCAGTTTCCAGTTTTGGTGATGGAAGAATTTTTATCGAAAAATTTATAGAGCAACCAAGACATATTGAAATTCAGGTGATCGCAGATCAACATGGAAACGTAGTCACTCTTAATGAGAGAGAATGCTCGATCCAGAGGCGGCATCAAAAAGTTATTGAAGAGGCGCCTTCCCCATTCATCGATGCATCGACGCGAGCTGCAATGAGCGCGCAGGCGGTTGCGTTATCTAAAGCTGTTGACTATGAATCGGCGGGAACGGTTGAGCTCATTGTTGACGCAAATCGTAATTTCTATTTCCTTGAAATGAATACGCGGTTGCAGGTGGAGCATCCTGTTACCGAGATGATAACCGATCTTGATCTGGTGGAGCTGATGATCCGGGTTGCGGCCGGAGAGAAACTGCCAATTCAACAAAGTGATGTCGGGATTAACGGCTGGTCTATGGAGTCAAGAATCTATGCGGAGAGTCCGTTTCGAGATTTTCTGCCGAGCACAGGTAGATTGGTACGCTATCAGGCACCTGCAGAAAACGATCATGTTCGTGTTGATACCGGAGTGAAGGAAGGTTCGGAAATTTCGATGTTCTATGATCCGATGATAGCGAAGCTCGTGACCTGGGGGCCGTCAAGAGAGGAATCTATTGATTCAATGCGTCACGCCCTGGATCAGTATTATATTCGTGGCGTAGACACTAATCAGTCTTTCGTTGCCGCAATAATGGCGCACCCGCGTTTTCAGCGCGGGGAGCTTACGACCAATTTTATTGCCGAAGAATACCCAGACGGTTTCAAAACCGACAGAGTCGCTAGCGTAGACTGGGGCCCTGCATTGGCGGTAGTTGCATCGATACAGCAAAGACTGGCGTTGCGCGCTGCAACGATATCCGGACAGATGGCGGGCTATGGGCGAGACGTCAGTCATGACTGGGTGTTGATGATCGATCGCAAATCTCACCCTGCAAAAATTGATTGTGAAGACGGCGACTGGGTTGTGACAATGGATGGTAAAGACTATCGAATCAGTGATCATTGGAGCGCCGTCGATGCGGTTTATTCTGGTGTTGTAAATGATCAAACGTTGTCGCTACAAATTGAGATAGACGGAGTAGGTTACTACCGCGTTTCCTACGCAGGCAGCCAGATTGATATCGGCGTTTTTACGCCAAAAACAGCGGAGCTATTCCAGTATATGCCGGTAAAGCAGGCACCGGATTTATCTGGATTTCTTCTATCCCCTATGCCTGGTTTGCTGGTCTCGGTTTCTGTCGAGGTCGGGCAATCTGTTAAAGCAGGAGAAACACTGGCGGTTATTGAAGCGATGAAGATGGAGAATGCGATGCTGGCTGAAAAAGATGTGGTCATTGCGAAAGTGCTGGCAGATGCAGGTGCTACGCTGGAAGTTGACCAACCAATTATAGAGTTCGAGGGTTAGCCCTATCGCGACAGCCCCGAATATTCGTCAGAGACTATGCCTCTTATTGAACTAGATCGTTTGCGTGCCGCAGATCCGCGTGCTTTGGGAAGAGCGATCACGTTGATTGAGTCGAGTAAACCTGATCATCGTGAGCAGGCTGAAAAATTGTTGTCCGAAGTAATGCCGTTCACTGGTGAGTCGTTGCGAGTCGGTATCACAGGTGTACCGGGCGTTGGCAAGTCGACTTTTATCGAGGCGTTAGGTAATCATGTCATTGAGCAAGGGCATAAAGTGGCGGTGCTAACTGTTGATCCAAGCTCGTCTATTAGCGGCGGATCAATTCTGGGTGACAAGACTCGCATGCCAACCCTTGCTGTTAATCCCTCGGCATTTATTCGGCCGTCACCCTCCGGCTCAACTCTTGGTGGTGTTGCGCGCAGAACTCGAGAGGCAATTTTACTGTGCGAGGCCGCGGGCTTTGATATTGTGATTGTTGAAACAGTAGGCGTTGGTCAGTCCGAAACCCTGGTGTCTGAAATGACAGATATTTTCTTGCTGATGCTGCTTCCCGGTGGCGGAGACGATTTACAGGGAATAAAACGTGGAATTATGGAGCTCGCGGATATCGTTATGGTTAATAAATCTGATGGTGATATGCAGCAAGCGGCGACTATTTCCGCTTCAGACGTACAACATGCACTACAATTAATTAAGCAAAAAATGACGCGTTGGAAAGTACCGGTCTTATCTATTTCCGCCTTGCATAAGATCGGAATTGAGGAGGTTTGGTACGAGGTAGGACGATATAGATCGTTGATGCAGAGTGACAGCGTGTTTTATTCTCGCCGTCAGCAGCAGTCTCTAGACTGGATGTGGAGAGAGACAGGAGACATTTTGCTCCAAAAAGCAATGCAGAATCATAACATTGCTGTTGAACGTGAACGTTTGCAAAATGAAGTGCGAGAGGGAAAACTGTCGGCGACCGTAGCAGCAAACCGCTTGGTGGCAAAATTAGCCAAAGATGGCGCGTTTAAACTAGTTGACTGAATGTGAAGAATGATTGGTAAATTAAATCATGTTGCAATTGTTGTTCCTGACTTGGGCATAGGTGCAGACCAATATAGAAATACTTTTGGTGCGGAGGTATCAGAGCCTGTTGATTTGCCTGAACACGGTGTAACTACTGTTTTTGTTAACCTGCCAAATACAAAAATTGAGCTGTTGCATCCGCTTGGTGAAGATTCTCCTATTACTAAATTTCTTGAAAAAAACCCTGCTGGTGGGATTCATCATCTCTGTTACGAGGTTGTTGATATCGGTTTGGCTGCTGACAGGTTAGTTGCGAGAGGCATGCGTGTGCTTGGTGATGGCAAACCAAAAATTGGTGCTCATGGTAAACCGGTTCTGTTTGTTCACCCCAAAGATGCGCTTGGAACCCTGATTGAGCTCGAGCAGATTTAACAGCTATCGACATTTGCAACAACAATGCGCATGAATCAATCGTTGATTGATCAAACGGCAATATCGGGAGCAGTAGCCGGTACCTGGCTTGAACCGCTCGTGGTTGATCTGTTTCGGCATAGTACAGAGTTGCTTGAAAAACGCCCCCATGGTGATCGAAAAAAATGGCTGGACGCGATTTGCGGACTGCCAGAGATCAACGTTTCAGCTGTGAACTTTGATCGTGAAGCTGTGTCTTGTGAATCAACAAATGCACTTTCTCGTGTCAAGATCGAACGGGTTCGGAACAATCTGATGCAGTTGCATCCCTGGCGCAAAGGACCCTTTGATCTGTTTGGAATTAGGGTTGATTCTGAGTGGCAGTCAAACAAGAAGTGGGGCAGGATTGAAAACAAGATAGCATCGTTAAGAGATAAAACAGTTTTAGATGTTGGTTGCGGCAATGGCTATTACCTTTTTAGAATGCTTGGAGCGGGTGCGAAAGCGGTAGTTGGTATAGATCCTACCCAGCTTTTTATTGCGCAGTTCGCTGCACTCCAAAATTACTTTGGGGCGAAAAAAGCGATTGTTTTACCAATGAAAGGTGAAGAGTTTTTAAGCGACTCGAAGTTTGACAGGTTGGAGGGTTTCGACTCTATTTTTTCAATGGGGGTTTACTATCATCGAAAGAATCCGCTGTCGCATTTGGAAGAGCTTTATCGTTTGCTAAATGAAAACGGTGAACTGGTGTTAGAGACGCTCGTTATTGCGGGTGGGCAGAATAGTGAGCTTGATATTCCGGACCGATATGCGCAAATGCGAAACGTTTGGTCGGTGCCAACGGTGAACAAGTTGTACGAGCAACTGGAGGTCGCAGGGTTTTGCAATTGCCAAAAAATTGACCTCACGCCGACTACGGTCGAGGAACAAAGATCAACTTCCTGGATGCAGTTTGATTCTCTTGATAAATTTCTCGATCCCAATGATCATAAAAAAACTATAGAAGGATTGCCTGCGCCACTACGTGTCACCGTTACAGCGCGCAAAAAGTGAATGCAGAAAATGACGAGAGATAACACATCGGAATACCAGAGATTATTCCTGCAAGATGTGCCGATGATTGATACCAGAGCGCCAGTCGAATTTCAAAGGGGCGCATTTCCGCATGCCATAAATTTGCCCTTGATGACTGATGAGGAGCGACACTTGGTAGGTACACGTTATAAACAGGCCGGTCAAGATTTTGCAATTCAGCTGGGTCGAGAGCTGGTGACATCAACTTTGCAGGCTGAGCGGACAGACCAATGGCTTGAATTTGTTGAAAATAACCCTGAAGGTTATCTTTATTGTTTTCGCGGAGGTCTCCGCTCAAGAATTACTCAACAATGGATTGCTGAGCGCGGCGTCGATTATCCGTATGTAGAAGGTGGCTATAAAGCCATGCGACGATTCTTGATCGATCGGTTCGAATCGGATCTAGCGAATGGAAATTTCGTGTTGATCAGCGGAAGAACAGGTGTTGGAAAAACGATTTTATTGAATCGTATTCAGCGGGCTATTGATCTCGAAGGACTTGCCAATCATCGTGGCTCCAGTTTTGGGAAAATGGCGAATCCGCAACCCAGTCAGATTTCATTCGAAAATAGCCTTGCCATTGCTATGCTGAAGTTGACGCACGCCGATACTAATAGAAGCGATTCTGTCTGGATTGAAGGCGAAGGGCGGCAGGTAGGGAGTTTGGGATTGCCCTCGGCTCTGTGGCAGAAAATGCAGGAGTCACCCGCGGTAGTTCTCGAAGCAGAAATGTCTCGAAGGATTGATATCGGTGTACAAGATTATGTTGTTGATCTGCTCAAACGAATCCAAGAGCAACACCCTGGAATTGACGGCTTTGATCTTCTTGTCAAAAGGCACCAGCTCAGTTTAAAAAAGATACAAAAAAGACTGGGACTTGAGCGATATAAATTGGCCTGCGGGATGTTGGATGAGGCGGTGACGGCGCATCGTGACCATAATGATTTGGAAGGTTATCGACCATTTATCAGCTTCTTGCTTGCGTACTACTATGATCCAATGTATGACTATCAGTTTAAAAAACTGAATGCAAAGATCCTTTGCAGAGGAGACGAAGAAGAGCTATTGCAATACCTTAGATCGAATGAAATTGGGTTATTAGATTGAATTTTTTGCCTAACTCAAAAGATGTGGTGCTGTTAGGCGGTGGTCATGCCCATGTTATTGTGATTCGCAAATGGGCGATGGCGCCGATTGAGGGTGTCAGGTTAACGCTGATTTCGGAACAAGGGATGACACCCTACTCTGGAATGCTTCCTGGTCTTGTTGCCGGTCACTACAGTTACACCCAAAGTCACATCGATCTACCAAGACTGTGTCAATGGGCTGGTGTTCGCTTTATTGAGAAAAGGGCAACTGGTCTGGACCCCGAGAATCAAAAAGTATTGTTAGCGGATCGTCCCGCACTGCACTACGATATCTTATCGATAGATACCGGCGGAGCTCCTGCATTGCATACAGTAAAAGGTGCCGATCAATTCGCGACTGCTGTAAAGCCGGTATCAAGCTTTTATTCTCGCTGGCAGCAAATTGAACAAAGGCTAGACCAGAACAAGGGTGCAGGAACAATGCGAATCGGTGTTGTTGGTGCGGGCGCTGGTGGTTTTGAAATATTACTTGCCGTGCAACACCGAATTGCGAGTGCCACGCGTAGTGCTCAACACCAGCTCTACTGGATTATTCGTGGGGAAGTGCTGCCAGGCGCTACCGAACGAGTGCGAAAATTTGCACTAGAGGCCTGTAGAGAAAAAGGAATAAAGATGGAAACAAGTTTTGATGTTTCTGAGGTGAGATCCGACAGATTGCTTGCAGTGGATGGTAGGGACATCGCTTTGGATGAGGTGCTATGGTGTACTGAAGCAAAGGCCGCAGAATGGCCGGCAAAATCGGACATTGCTTGCGATGACGAAGGTTTTGTACTAACGAATGATTTTTTGCAGTCGGTTTCTCATAAAAATATATTTGCCGTCGGTGATGTTGCTGTGCAGGAAAATAATCCGCGTCCGCGTGCGGGTGTATTTGCGGTTCGTCAGGGACCGCCTCTTTTTCGAAATCTGCAACGAGCAGCGCTCGAGAAGAAACTTGTTGAGCACCATCCGCAGCATCAGTTTCTCACGCTATTATCCTTGGGCAACAAGCGGGCAATTGCGAGCAAGAGTGCGTTTAGTGTCGTGGGGGATTGGGTTTGGCAATGGAAAGACCACATTGATCAAACATTTATGAATCGGTTTAATATGCTGCCTGAAATGCCGACGGAACCTAAGCCGCTGATTTCTCGATTGCTACAAGCAATTTATCCGGCTTCTCGGGTATTGCCGCAAAACGGTGAACCTATGCGCTGTCTCGGTTGTGGTTCGAAAGTGCCGGGCGATATTCTGAATGAAGTATTAACCAAAATCACAGCATCAGCAGATGATGGCGGTTCGAATGTTGGGTTGGGGAGCGACGATATTGCAATCGTTCTTACTAAAGGAAAGGACATTGCTCAGTCTTTGGACCAGTTGCGCGCCATTTTGGATGACCCGTGGTTGTTTGCGAGAATTGCTACATTGCACGCGTTGAGTGATTTATATGCTTCAAGTGTATTGCCTCATTCGGCTTTACTAAATGTGACTCTGCCTTTTTCCTCGGAAGCCATACTGCGTAGCGACCTGAGTCAGATTATTGATGGCGTAACATATGAGCTTGAAAGAGCAGGTGCTTTATTAATAGGCGGGCACACTACTGAAGGAGCTGAATTATCGCTCGGCCTGGCGGTTAACGGAATCTTTGGGGAGGGGGTGGATAACACGGATGTATCAACTCTAGGGAAAGGGGGCGCCGTTGCGGGGCAGGTGCTTGTTTTGTCCAAGCCGCTTGGAATTGGTGTGTTAATGGCAACACATATGCGAGGCCAACTAACTGCAAATCATCTTCAAGCCGCAGTGCAATTGATGTTATTCAGCAACAAAGAGGCGGCCAGGATCGCCTTGGAATTCGGCGCGACGTCAATGACTGATGTGACTGGGTTTGGTTTGATCGGACATTTGTCGGAGGTTCTGCTTCAGTCTAGCTGCAGTGCTGTACTGTCGCCCTCTGAAATACCTGTCTTGAAACCAGCGCATCTTTTGGCGCAGTCTGGGCAGCACAGTTCACTCTATCAGGCAAATCTGCGCTACTCACGATATTGTGACGACGAGAGTGCTGAAATACTCCGAGAAAACTGCCCTCTAGCTTTTGATCCGCAGACTTCTGGAGGCCTGTTGTTTAGCTTACCCGAATCCCATGCTGCCAGTTGTTTGGAAATGCTGCATCTTGCAGGGTATTCTGAAGCCTCGGTTATTGGAAAGTTGCAAGAGGAAGGCTCTGCATTGTCCCGGTCTTCGGCGGCGAAAACTGAATGTATTCGGGTTGTTACCGGAGCGTCCGCCTGGTCAACTGCGTATAATTGATTTGAGATATTCATGAAAACTGTTTCTATACCTCTGTTTCCCCTAGGGCTCGTATTGTTCCCAGGAGGTGTTTTGCCTCTGCGAATATTTGAGCCGCGTTACCTCACCATGATTGGCGAATGTATGAAAAACGGATCTCCTTTTGGTGTTGTACTGGCGACACCCGGGGCCGATTCATCGCAAAAGGGTGGCTTTCATACGGTTGGTACATTGGCACAGATAGAGGACTTTGATCAACTTGAAGATGGCTTTTTAGGCGTAACTTCTCGAGGAACCAGTCGGTTTTCTGTCCAGGATTTCTATCTACAAGACGACCAGTTAATTGTGGCAGAGGTCGAGATATTAAATATTGAAGAGCAAGAGGAAGCACAAGCGGCGGAGGTTGCAAAGATGACAACATTTCTGCGCAAACTTTCAGAGCAGGAAGATTTAAAAGATTGGGCTGAAACTCTCAGACCAGATTGGAGCAACCAGCACTGGATTAGCTGCCGGCTATCGGAGCTGCTGCCGTTGTCTACAGATAGCAGGCAGGCGTTGCTGGAAATGTCCTCTGGCAAAAGACTGACCAAACTCTCCAAAGTAATGCAAGAGAATAATATGATCTAACTTCAAATTAGGTTATTGCGGTGAATAGTTTCACCGCGCAATCTTAGTTTGTGCGATTCTCTAGAACGCGAACTGCCTTCTGGGCTATCGTGGCAGAACTGTTAATCAATGCGTTGTATTTTTTATCAGTGATACACTTGTGATCCCAATTTCATGACAAATAAAAATGACTATTCAACGATATGAGTCTGGCGAACGAATGAGCCAGATGGTTGTTCACGGAAATACAATCTATCTTGCTGGCCAAGTAGCGCAGAAAGCGGGTGGCGAGAGTGTTGCGAATCAAACCTCGAATATTCTTGAGCAAATTGATGGCTTGCTAGCAACGGTAGGATCAGATAAATCTCACTTGCTGACCGCGACCATATGGATTGCGGATATCGCAGATTTTGCGGAAATGAATGGAGTGTGGGATAGCTGGGTAAGTCCGGGGAATGCCCCCTGCAGGGCATGTGTCGAAGCTAAGCTCGCTGCGCCAAAATTTACCGTAGAAATAATGGTTACCGCGGCGTTACCCAATTAGATTATCTGTTTACAGTCCAGTGTTGCTATTTTTTTGATAACAACACTACTACTGGCCAGAAAACTATTCGACGGTAACGCTCTTAGCGAGGTTTCTTGGTTGATCGACATCACGGCCCATAATCACCGCACAGTGATAGGCGAATAACTGCAATGTGATGCCCATTATTAAAGGATGCAAGAATTCATGACATGGAGGGAAATGGATAACATCATTGGCGAGTTCGGCAATTTCAGGCGACGGCGAGTTTGTTACCGCAATTACCGGCCCTTTTCGTGCCTTAATTTCCTGTAAAGAGGAAAGCGACTTATCCAATAGGTCATTGTCTGGTAATAGGACAATTGTGGGTGTCTCGGGATCTATCAAGGCAAGCGGGCCGTGCTTGAGCTCAGAAGCAGGGTACGCTTCAGCATGAATATACGAAATTTCTTTAAGTTTTAACGCGCCTTCAAGCGCGATGGGGTAGGCATCAGTGCGCCCGATGTAGAACATGCTTTTAGCCACGCAGTATTTTTTGGATAGTTCAGCAATATGCGCATCTTGATCGAGTGTTTCCGTTATCTTTTCCGGACACTGCTCCAGTGCGTCGACTAACACGTTACCATATTGCGGTGAGACGTCATGAATTCTGCCAAGCTGCAAAGCGAGCAACATAAATGAAGTGAGCATGCTGGAAAATGCCTTGGTTGAAGCAACCGACACCTCCGGACCTGCGTGCATATATATACCGCCATCAACTTCGCGCGCAATGGTGCTACCAACGACGTTGTTGACGCCTAAAACACGACCACCCTTACGTTTGATCTCACGGACCGCCGCAAGGGTGTCAAAGGTTTCCCCGGATTGGCTAGCAACAATATAGAGTGTGTCAGATTCGATTAACGGGTTTCGATAGCGAAATTCAGCTGCTGGTTCGGCGCTGGCAGGGAGTCTTGCGAGCTGTTCGATACAATTCGCACCGCACATTGCAGCATAGTATGCCGTTCCGCATCCTAGAAGCTTTATTCGTTTTATATCTAGTAGCTCACGCGGTGTAAGATTGAGACCACCCAGACGTGCTGTGCTGAATCGATGGTCAAGTCTGCCCCGAATTGTTCGTGCCACTGAACGTGGCTGTTCAAATATTTCTTTAAGCAAATAGTGGCGATAACCTTCGAGTTCGAGAGTACCTGCATCATGACTAATAGTGATCGAGTCTCGTGTTGCGCTTAACGCTTCGAGTGTACTAAGCTGAAAAGACTTTTGGTCAACAGCCACTAGTTCACCATCGTCGAGATGAACAACTTCCCGTGTATGACTCAAGATTGCATTGGCATCAGAGGTGACAAACATTTCTTTTTCGCCAATTCCAACAATAACTGGGCTACCATTGCGTGCTGCAACCAGCTCTCCCGGTCTCTCTGCATCCATCACAACCAGCCCATAGGTACCGGTTACTTGGAGTAAAGCTTGTCTGACTGATTCCAGCAGAGTGTCTGCCGGGGTATCTGCAATCAAATGTGCAAGCACCTCGCTGTCTGTTTGTGAGCTAAATTCGGTGCCGGTGGCTTCCATTGCTTTTCTTAGCGCTGAAGCATTTTCAATGATGCCATTGTGTATGATCGCAATATTATTTGAAGCGCTTAAATGAGGATGTGCGTTTTCGTCGGTCGCTTCACCATGTGTTGCCCAGCGTGTATGTCCCATTCCGCTTTTACCAGCAACTTTGGCTGGTAGCTTCTTTTCTAATTGCGATAGCTTTCCAGCGGCACGATGCACGTTGATTTTATTTCTGCTGTGTAATGCGATGCCGGATGAGTCGTATCCACGATATTCAAGGCGACGAAGTCCGGCCACTAAGATAGGGGCAGCGCTCCGATTTCCTGTATAGGCGATAATTCCGCACATATTGGTTTCTTCCGATAAAGGTTGGATAAAGATACGGTTGAGGTTCTATTCAACCGTAGATAATTCGACGTATTTGTCTTTCGCTGAGCACGGGCGCCGGGAAACGTCGTTCTAACAGCTCCTCCTGAATAAGGCGGTATGCGGTTTTATTTGGTACTCCGATTTCCTGTAATTCACGATGACGCTGGTGTATAAATGATTCGTAACTTTGATCGTTATAGGCCAGTACTTCTGCGATCAATTGCGAAGCAACCGAGTCGGAGATACCAAAATGCCCGGATAGATGGCGAATCAGTTCTTTTTGGCTTCCTGTTGGTATCATCGTAATATAGTAATTTATTTGAAAACATTTAATCAATTTCTGCCCGAATTCGGGTAGATGACGCCATTTTATAGCATTTGATTCTCCAGTATCCACAATTTCAGCATGAAACAAAAAATATCTGAAGAGGTTCCTATCGTTCTTTGTGGTTGCGGAGAAATGGGTTTGCCTATGGCAAAGCGCTTGCAGATTGCGCGATTAAACGTTCGCGGGTTCGATATTCGGTCCCAAGAAGAGTTTCGAAACTGTGGGATCTCCATGTGCGGATCCTCAGAAGCACGGCAGTGCGAAGTTTTGATAAGTGTTGTGAGAGATGCGGCGGAGACAGATGAGCTGTGTTTTGGTGAACAAGGGATGTTTGTTGGAGAGAGTTATCCACGAATTCTGATTGTGTGTTCTACCCTGGTTCCGAGTTATCTATCTCAGTTAGGTACAAGTCTTCCCGGCGATGTAGAACTTGTTGATGCGCCAATGTCTGGTGCGTCAGTTGCTGCGATCGAGGGCAACCTGACTTTTATGTTGGGCGGTAAAATGGAAACCCTCGATTATCTTAAACCCATTTTTAGCGCCATGGGAAAGCAGCTGTTTTATGCGGGAAATGTGGGCGCAGGAATGACGCTTAAAGTTTTAAATAATTACGTTGCGGCTACTTCGGTGGTTGCAGTTAGAAGAGTACTAAATGCTGCAAACCATGTTGGTATAGACCAGAAATTATTGCGTGAGGTGATGTCTAAGAGCTCAGGGGAAACCTGGTTTGGTAATAGGTTTGAAGACATCGAATGGGCGCAGGAGGGCTATGCAGCAGATAACACCATTGGTATTCTCGAGAAAGACGTGCAATGCGCTTTGAGCGTACTGGTCAATCAAGAACACAATCCACATCCTGAAGACGAAGAGACGCTTGAAATAGAAAGCAAGTTTGATAATGCTCTGATTTCCTCGCTTCAGAATATGCGAGGTCAAACCAACTAAATATAGAAACTTAATATGTTGAAATTATTTGGATTATTCCCATCGCGATCGAATCGCGTACATTGGGCGCTGGAAGAAATTGGTGCGCCGTATGAATTTTATCATTTAGATTTCGCTGCCGGAGAGGCGCAGTCCTCTGTATTTCTTGCCTTGAATCCCGGAGGAAAAATTCCGGTGTTACAGGACGGGGAGCTGACGCTGACTGAATCGGGCGCTATCTGTAATTACCTTGGCGATAAGTACTCAGACTCTGGTCTGGTGCCCGAATCAGGATCTCAATTGCGTGCTGTATATGATCAATGGATGTTCTTTGTTCAGTCAGAACTCGAGCAGCCGATGTGGACCAAGGCAAAACATAAATTTGCAATACCGAAAACATATCGTGTTGCGGGAATAAATCCGACGGCTGAATGGGAGTTTTCGAAGGCGGTAGAGGTTCTGTCAAAGGGTCTTGGTGAAAATGACTGTATTCTTGGCGACACATTTAGTATGGCCGATATCATGATCAGTCATACTTTGGGTTGGGCAAAGATTGCGAATTTTGAGATCGAGCAAGAGAATGTGCGTGCGTATTTAGATCGTCAGCTATCTCGTCCAGCAGTAGCAAGAATGGCTGAAAAAGAGCGGCTCTCGTTACCTAAATAACGAACATTCTTTTTCTTGAAATTGTTGCGTTAACGTAAACCGAAGAAATAGCTAGTAGCTAGTCTTCCAGTAGGTAATCTCCTCGGGAGAGGAGAGGTGCTTTGCCAACTATTTTAGCGATCGAGCAACCCTGCCAGACATACTTGTTGGTGTTCATTGAAAGTACGATGCCGTCGGTTCCTGCTTTAATTTCTTTTGTCGCGATAAATGCCTGATCCCCTTCCAGCGCGATTAACTCCGCAACGGTTTGACCTGTTTCGACGTAGTCACCTAATGCGACTTTGTAGTTTAGCAGTCCAGCTTCCGTTACCCTTAACACTTCAGTCGCATTGAGCGGGTAGGGTATGAGGCGCTCGGAACCAGGCGTTCCAGCATCGCCGTCAATTAAGCCCTCAGACTGAAAAAAACAAAACAGGCCGTTGGCATCCTGGGTGCCGAAAGTGTTGTTAACATCGCATTTTCCACGCAGTTCAATGGTGCAGGCAGTAGGGGGAGAAGGAAAAGGGTGGTCGGAAAAATGACGGGACGCATTGATCCATAGAAGCGGCCAGACCTCGTCAAACGATCCACCGCCGCTATCTTCTGCGGTCAATATTGCTTTAGCGTCAATCCACTGACTCAATGAAATCATTTGCTGATTGCAATGCGGGGACGAGAAAATATGTACCAGCGATAAATCATCGCAATGCAGATCAAACACATAGTCTGAATCATATGCTTCTAACATAACTGCGCGGCGCTGCTGCATTCTGGCGCTGGTAAATTGATCCGAGGACAGCCATGTTTTTACCGCCTCACGAATAATCAAGCGATTTTCCTCAGCATCCTTGGTGAGCTTGCCTGCAACATCTTCCTTAATTGCTGCGAACAAGTCTGGCCAGTTGCGATTGAAATTAACCCCGGAAGCAATATCGTATCGTCCTTGATGCATGCCAAATTCGACGTTGGCCATGCCCAATGGATTTACCATTGGATAGACAACAAATTCAGCAGAGAGGTTGCCGTTTCTGTCCGCTTCGATCAGTTTGGGTAGAAGTGAACAAAGAGCCATGATGCCAGGCTGTTCGTCTGCGTGGAGCGCGCCTTGTAGAAATACTTTTTTTTGCACGTTCTCCGGCCCCAAACGATAGCCGATTAGCTGTGTGGTGCGTCCCGGGCCATCGCCGTGAATTGTTGTGATGAGCTTTTCTAATGTCATACTTTAGCGAATATAGTTTGGTTTGAACTTGATTTTCACATTATTGCCATTGTGTAAGTGACGGTTGAGTCGACTATTGATTAAGCCTGCAATAAAGAAAATGACAACTGAGATGGCTAAAAAGTAGAGAGCCGCCACCGAGAAGTGCAGAAAGATATTGTAGTCGCGCTCAAAGAGCTCTCCAGCCATATTCATTAAATCTTTCTGTTCATTAATTACAGGTAAAGTGAAATAGACGATTGCAGTTGAATGAAACAGGAAAATAACTTCATTGGTATACGCAGGCCAGGCAAGGCGAATCATATTTGGCCAGGTCACTGACCGAAAGGTTTGCCATTGACTCATACCGACAGCTTTTGCTGCTTCGGTTTCGCCTTTTGAAACCGTACGAAGAGAGCCGTAAAATATCTCCGCAGCATAGGCGCTGGTATTGAATACCAGTACCAGTGGACCCAGAAACAAGGGGTGTAGAACAATGTCATCAATTCCCCACGGTTTCCAATAGGCACGGTTCATGGAAAGAGCGATGGAGTAAAACATAAAAAACTGGATAAAAAGAGGAGAGCCTCTGAATGCATAGATATAACCGCGACATATATTCGAGACAAAGTAGTTTTTCGAGTTCTTTCCGAGGGCTAAGGCAACTGCGATAGGAAAGCCGAGCGGAATCGAAGCTAGCGCAAAATAGATATTAAACATCGCAGGTTTTGCCAGAATAGCAATATCCTGGATGACTGCATTGTTACTTAGCCATTCAAACATGCGTCACGTTGGAAAAGACGTTTATGATAGCCATTACGAGTTAGCTAATTGCATACCGCGACTGGCGCGTGCCTGCAGTTTTTCGAAGAAACGTTCTGATAGCATCGTCATCAGAATGTAGAACAGAAACAAAACTAGATAGTATTTCCAGCGCCAGTCGGGGTGGATCGGACCAACCCGCGCAAAATAATTAGGGGCACCCAATCGTTCCGCCCAAAGAACAATATCCGCTATTTGCAGGAGCGATAAAAAAGAAGTTGCCTTTAACAGCAGCATCCAGACATTGGAGAGCCCGGGTAGGGCGTATACCCACATTTGTCTAACTTGAAAACGCCAGTAAACTTGGCGCGGAGAAAACCCATAACTGGCTGCGGCTTCTAGCTGACCTTTGGGTACTGCACTCATTGCACCATGAATGACGTTGGCCGCGAATGCACCATAGATAATGCCAAAGGACACGCAAGCGAGAATCAGATATTCGTTTTGTGTGAGATACCACTGCGCTGCATCACACGGTGGCCATACGCCAGTTTGGGCAAGCTCATCTGCGGTACAACTTGATTGAGCAGAAAAATATTCGACGGTTTGTTCGAATGCCAGTGGGAAAAACAAGAAAAAAAGAACATCGGGAACACCTCGTATGATCGTTGTATAGAGGTCTCCAATAGCTTTGAATGGCCAGAATCGAGATTGTTTCAGACTAGCTCCGAGTAATCCGAAAAAAACAACAAGTACCGCCCCGCCAAATGCCGCAATCAATGTGAAGCGAAAACTCGCATACCACAGCAGATGTTTGCCGTTGGTTATGTAATCGAGTTTAGCGGTCCAATCCTCGCCAATGAGGGAAGTAAACCAATGGGGAAGTGTTTCAATCACGCACTTAGATTTGCAATAAGACTGCCTTGAGAAATGATCTCAAGGCAGTCTTTATGGGGCATCGATTTGATATTCTCTTGAAGAGATTCTCGTCAATCAGACTACCACTTCAAGCTTAAAACTAAATTCAGTTTGAATAGAATGGACCGTTTTCAAAGTATTCTTTGATCAGTTTGTCCACGGTGCCATCTGCCTTTAATTTTTCCAACGCTTTAGCCATATTCGCTTGCAGATCAGAATCATTCTTCCTCATGCCAATTCCGACACCACCACCGATGCGCACTTCCGGGCCTACAAAGCCAAGGGCGCCACCGCTGCCGTCTACAACTGGCTTAAGAAAGTCGCCATCTGCAAGCAATACGTCAATGTTACCCGCAACCAGGTCAGCAACAGATTGATCCGCAGTCTCATAGCTTAGGATGTCATTATTCGCGCCTAGCTGTTCTTTAGCGTAATCGGCTTGAATCGTAGCGCCTTGAACACCTACTTTTACACCTTTTAGATTATCGAAATCAAAGCTGGCACCTGCAGAAGCTGCATAGAGGCTTGGTGAGGCAGGATAATATTCTTCGCTAAAATCGATTGTTTGTTTGCGCTCATCGGTAATAGACATACCAGCCATAATCGCGTCGTAATTACCTGCGACGAGATTAGGAATAATTGAATCCCACTCATTGGCAACAAACTCGCACTTGATGCCTGCGGCGTCGCAAAGTGCGTTTCCAAGATCAATTTCGTAGCCAGCCAATTTACCTGAATCGTCGACAAAATTCCAAGGAGCGTAAGCGCCTTCGGTACCGATTCGAACAGTTTCAGCGTAGCCTGTAGCCGAAAACATGGAAGCAGCAATCGCTGCAGTAATAAGAATTTTTTTCATAGTGTACTCCAGTAGCCCCTGTAATCTAATGTCATTTCCGGGTGGGGCAAATCAACCGGAGTGACTCAATGAATGCAGTAACAACCCAAATGCAAATTTATGCTCTGACTGCTGTGACCAGAAACTTGATTGCCGAGGACTGCTTATGATTCTTTGGATAAAAACTGTTGTAGTCGCTCAGAAGAAGGGGAGCTAAACATCTCGTTTGGCTTCCCTTGTTCTTCGATAAGACCCTGATGTAAAAATACTGCATGAGAGGAAACATCTCGAGCAAACGACATCTCATGCGTGACTACAATCATAGTGGTTCCATCTTCTGCCAATTGTCGCATAACTGCCAGCACTTCTCCTACCAGTTCTGGGTCCAGTGCTGAAGTAGGTTCATCAAACAAAATGGCTTCGGGTCGCATTGCAAGGGCGCGAGCAATTGCGGCGCGCTGTTGCTGACCTCCGGACAGAAATCCCGGATACATATTCGCTTTGTCAACGATCCCAACTTTATCGAGAAAGTTCATTCCAAGATCGCGTGCTTCTGTTTTGTGCAAACCCTGGACGCGCATAGGGGCTTCGATGACATTCTGCAAAATAGTTAGGTGTGACCATAGGTTGAATTGCTGAAAAACCATGCCAATCCTGGTGCGCAGTTTCTGGACTTGTTTTTGGTCCGTTGCGACACGTGCATTTTTGCGAACTGCAAATTGTATCTGTTCTCCACAAACTCGTAATTCTCCCTGTTCCGGCATTTCGAGTAGATTGATGCAGCGTAAAAAAGTAGATTTTCCGGATCCAGATGAGCCGATTAGTGATATCACGTCCCCGGAATTGGCTGTCATGCTCAATCCATGTAGTACTTCGAGATCGCCGAACCGTTTTCGGATATCTCTTATTTCAAGGACAGGTGTCGTCACCGTGGATTCATTTTTGTAATTGGTATTTTCAGAAATCGCCTGAACCTCTTAAAAGCAGGTGCAGCAGATAGCAGCCAAATATACCGGTATCCCCATCCAGTCTCAATGGCAAAACCGCGGCAGGTCAATCTACGGGAAAATGAGATAAGAATTAAATTCTCACAGGTTAAAAAGGATAACCGAGTTTCGACACAATGAATTGATAGTCTTCATTACCTGCAAATACTTTTTTGAGTTCAGGTTCGATTGCCTTCAATTCAAAATACAGAATTTCTCTCTCTCCGCTACCTCTTGAGCTGTTAAACATGTCGCCAGTTATATTCGTATAGCTGCTCCATTTGTCTATGAACTCCGGGTCAAAAGGGATATCAAGATAGCGGCAGATAGATTTCATCGACTTGGTCGGGGCTTTGGTGAAATCTTCGTAACGTATGATTGGTAGATCCTCTACTTCCTCGAGGTAGCCCCTGTAACCTGCGAGGAACTGTTCAACACGAATGTTGTTTTTCTGAAAAACCTTCATTTTAATGCTGCTGCGCCAGGTCTCAGCGGGGTGTCTGACCAATGCACAATGGCGCAACGTGTATTTCTGCTCGAGCCGTTGATTTAACAAAAGTTTAAAGGACGGAGGCTTGATGGAAGGCGGCCCAATAAAATCCATGTGTGCCCAATCTCTTAATATGAGGTGTTGATTCCTTGACAAACAGTCGTCGACAATGCGGTCAATACTTTGATCAAATGGCATGGATTTCCAGTCATCAACGCCGAGATCTTGATACCAACGCTGATATTGGTTGATCGCATTAAAATGTCGATTGGTTCTACCCAGAGGATGAATTTCGCTGAGTAAACAAATGCCCTGCATTGACGCGATACAGCGACAGACTAAAGTACTTCCGGATCTACCTAAACTATGAAATAAGCGAAGCGTTGGCTTTGGATTGTTCACAAAAAACTCTACTGCTTGTCGATTGATACAACATAAGGGTAAATTTGAGGGTCGTCATTTGCAGATTGAACGATTTTCAAGGCACGTTTGAGATCTCCGCCTCTGGCATGAACTATCTTTACCGGTCCAAAGCCGCCAACAAAGTAAGAAAAGATTGCGCGTAAATTATATTCCGGTGGCAGGATTGTGAGATTTACATTTGAAAAATAAAGCGCTTTTCGAAAAGACAACTGATCCCTGTTAATTTGTTTGCGTTCTTGAAAATCTCGATAAATCTTGTCCCATTCAGAGAACAATTCTTTCACTGCCTTAGACTGCCGAAACGCCAATACTCCGGTGTTTAATTCCGGGAAGCATCGCGGAACGCCCTTGGGAACGAAATTCATCGCTCTGATTGGTGCATGTGCAGCAGCGAATTCAAAACGATCCAGGATACGAAAGAGTTCTTCGCATTGGTCAAGACACCATGTGTCCGTATCAACAAACACCGTACGATCATAGGGGCTATGCTGCAGGGCAAAAAATTTGTCACTAGGCCCATGTGCCGGACTTTCTATTCGCTCGCAGGTGTCAAAGCAAGCTTCATTAGACGCAATTTCAGGATGGTCGGTAAAAATTGTGATCGGAATATTCGGCATTGCTCTTTTGTAAGAGCCTGCAGACTTTATTGCCTCTTCAACGTAGCGTATACCTGTCGCTGCGTAGAGTAGTCCTTTAGAGTCAGTCATAGAAATGCTTAAACAAACAAGAAATCAAATTCGGCTAGATGGACTAGTTGTAGTTCTCTGCCTTTAGCCATAACATTTTCCAGCGTTCTTCAAACAAGCGGTATTTTTGATATTTATGAAACAAGAACCGGTTGGTGTAAATAAATTCTATCGGTCGCGAGTAATCGTCAATAAATATATCGCAGTCTGCATGGCTGAGAAGGGAGCTCCAGTAAATGGGTAAAGTGCGACCAGGGCAAGTGTCGTCAAAGCCGGTAGGGCCGTCAACCAAAATCACATCCCACTTTTTCTCACGTAATTGCTGCGGCATGGAGTGGGAGATAAGTGCTTTTTCGTCAACTGGCGGCTGCTGGTGAATGGGCAGCTTTGGATCGCATGTTGTCAGGTATTCGTGATGGCAAATTTGGATTCCGTCGACTTTCTGTTTTATGGCATTCGCCCATTTTATATCGTGTTCGATAAACAAGGTGTAACCCTGATTCACCGTGTTCCATATGATCGAGTCGTTGCCGACACCAAACACAAGCACATTGCAGTTTTTACCGCGCTTTAAAATTTGCTTGCAAATCAGCCCGCGTTGTTGCTTCGTGATGATACATTTTGTTGTGTTTATTAGCTCGAGATACTGTTCTATTCCCATGGCCCTAAGCTTACGTTACGGTGTCAAGATCAGCGGCAATTCTATCAGCTATTCGCTTATTTCAGCGGGATACAGTGAAATGTGAAATGAATGCACCCGTTGATTAGCTCCCCGTCAGAAACCTAGGTCGAACGATCTCTCCGCAGCTCGGTTTTTAGTATTTTGCCAGCGACGTTTCTCGGGAACGAATCAAGTATTCTGACTTCCGCGAGGCGCTGAAACTTAGCATCAACCCTTGAATTGACCCATTGTAAAATAGCTTCGTTGTCGCTGGGTTCGCTTACTGTTATTGCGGCTACCGGCCGTTCGCCCCACTTTGTGTCTTCAACCCCAAAAACAGCAACTTCTGTTACTGCCGGGTGGGTGATCACAACTTCCTCGATATCCCTGGGATAGACATTTACACCACCACTGATAATCATATCCTTGGCTCTGTCCACTAAAAAAACATAGCCATCTTCGTCGAGATAACCCAGATCGCCCGAGCGAAGCCATTTTCCGTGAAAGGCAGCTTCAGTGAGATCCGGGCGATTGAAATAACCTGGCATCACCAAGGGTCCCGTGCCACAGATTTCTCCTACTTCATTGATCGCACACCGGCTTCCATCCTCCTTCAAAATGCAGACTTGATTAAATGCCGCAGGTTTGCCGACAGAACCAGTTTTGGTTGTGGATTCGGTTTTGTCCAAGATAGTCATAAACCCTTCGGTCACCCCGTACAACTCATAGTAGCGACCGGGGAGTTGATCATTAATTTGGTTTTTGTAATGCAGGTGAAGCGGGGCGCCAACGTTATGCAGCATTTCAACAGAACTCAATTTTTCCGGATGGTAAGCATCGCTTTGCAGAATCGCTATAATTTGCGCAGGAACCATTACTAGGTGACTAACCTGATGCTGCTCTATCTCAGAGATAACTTCTTCCGCGTCAAAACTGGGGTGTAAAATATATTTGCTTCCTAAATACATCCAGGGCATGAAAGCTAACATCGCACCGTTAAATACAATTGATCCTGCGTGTAACACAACACTTTCAGGTGTCATTCGCCAGGCGTTGGCAAACAGGGTGCAGTACAGGCTTCGGATCTGATGCGTATGCACAATTCCTTTGGGCATACCGGTTGTGCCGCTGGAATACATAATGTTGTATATATCGTCTGGATGTATATCGATTTCAGGCGCACTAAATTCATTGATACCAACGAACTCGCTATAGTTCTGCCAATCGATCATTTCTTTTGACCTATCTTTCTCAGATACAAGAATTCGGCCATTTGGCAGGAGATGGGTGAGATCGGAAGAGATCTGTTCAATTTCTATAGATTGATCCTCACTACAAATAACAAGCTTTGCACCAGAATCATTCATCAGTGTTTTTAAGCCACTTTTTTGCAACAGCACACTTAAGGGGACAATGACCAATCCGGTTATCGCTGCCGCAAAATACGCGAGCACTAACTCAGGACAGTTGGGTAGAACCGTAGCGAAGCGATCGCCTTTTTTTAATCCAGTATTTAAAAGTGCATTGCCAAGTTGATTTGCAGCCTGATTGAGCTCGGCAAAATTCCAAATACGCTTATTGAAGATCAACGCCGGTTGGTGTGCGCGAAAGCGGGAATGTTGCGGCAGCAGGTCAGCCAGCGTCAGGCAGGAGTGTGATTTCACATAAATTACAAAGATAGGGCTTTCACAACTCTACACAAAAGCTGAATCCCTTGACAATAGGGAGATGGCGCTGAAGCGGCGCGAAATACACTTCCTATCGCTTAACTCTCTCTATATTTTAGTGCGATAATCAGTGAACGCCAAAAATTGATCATAGTTGATGGAAGCTTTTGCCGGGCATACTGTTCTGTCTAATATCGCAATTATAGTTGTCGATGCGCTTGACAACTATGGATTGGACGGAAGATCGATCGTGGAGAGCGCAGGCGTGGACTATGGGATAATCGAAGACCCTGACGCACGTTTCAGCGTAGAGATAAACCACAGAATGTGGGAGCTAGCTACCGAAAAGACAGGAGATCCTGCTTTTGGTATTGCAGCAGCTGAGCACTTTAACCCCGGTCTGTTACATGGACTCGGTTTTTCTTGGATGGCTAGTAATAACCTGAAAGAGGCGTTTACTCGCATGATCAGGTTTCAAAAACTTATTAGTTCTGCTGGAGGTGCCCATACGGTTGATTTGGGTGATTCTGTGAGGTTGGTGGCAGCAATGAGTATCCCTGGATACGAGCATCCTCACAGCTATGCGCTAAGCATTTTGGCCGGTGTGATGAGAATGTGCCGCCTTACAGCTGGAACCGAAACTCGTCCTGAGTCAGTTTGTCTGCGCGTCGAGGAACAAGGAGATTGTGAACGGATCCGTCAGTTCTTTGATTGTCCGGTTCAGTTTGCTGCTGAGACAAATAGCCTGGTTTTTAGTAAGGCACTTTTGAACAAACCCCTGTCACTTGCAAATCCAAAAGTTGCAAGATTGAACGATCAAATTGTAGTGGATTATCTTGCGCGATTTGATCAACAGAGTTTAGCGTTACAAGCGCAATCAAAAATTGTAGCGAAATTACCGTCAGGACGTCCCAATCAGGCAGAGATTGCGCAGTCTTTAAATATGAGTCTGCGTAATTTTCAAAGAAAGTTAAAGCTCGAGGGCACAAGCTTTCGCGAAATTGTGGATCACATTAGAAGAAATCTGGCGATTGAATTTATTAAAGACCAGAGTCGCTCTATTGGTGCGATAAGTTATAACCTCGGGTTTACAGAGCCAGCGAACTTCACGCGATCGTTTAAAAACTGGACGGGTAAGAGCCCAAAGGAGTATCGGCAGTCTTTGAATGAAAAAGGAAAAAATTCTGATGTTTAGCATTCTGTTTGTAGGTTATTCCTAGAATGAAAATGTAGTTGCCAATTGGTTTTTTTTAAACAAAATTAGATATTTCGGTAGTAAAACTAGATTACGTTTTCTGATAAAAAATCTTCGGTGTTACGATGTTAGTACTATGCGTGATAGGGGATAATAGCCGCTCAAACTTTTAAACTATCTATCTCCATCAATCGTGACAACCAGTGAAACAAAGGCCCATCTGGCGGCCTATCTTAATGACCAGAACCTCGCGGAAAATATGATCCCAACGGTAGGGCAACTGTACCGTGAACAGGGAGTGATCGCATCAGTATTCGGGCGTAAGTTAATGAATGCTTCGGTAATCGATATCATTAAGGCGCATAAATTTGGTCGTAGTGTGGCTGATATGGTCCCGAGTCTGCAGGAAACGAGTGACGTGCTGGATGAAATTAAATCTCTGTCTCTTGGCGCTTCGCGGGTGGATATCGGACGTCTTGCAGTGGGCTTCTCAGGTTCTGCTGAAAGTGACTTAAGCAATTACCTAGAGAAGGAGTTGGGTCCAATCATTGGCGGTGACACCAACTTGTTACCGGAGCCGCAAGACATCGTGCTGTATGGATTTGGTCGAATTGGAAGAATTCTCGCACGGCTTCTTATTGAGCGAACTACCGCCAGTAACAAATTAAGGTTACGCGCGATCGTGGTGCGCGGCGGCAGAGAAGGAGATTTAGAAAAACGCGCTAGTCTGCTACGTAGAGACTCCATTCATGGCCCTTTCAATGGCTCAATAACGGTCGATAAAGAAAAGAATGCATTGATTGCCAACGGTAACTTCATCAAAATTATCTATGCCGATCAGCCTGAGGATATCGATTATACAAAGTACGACATAAAGAACGCACTAATCGTTGATAACACAGGTAAATTTAAGGATGAAGAGGCATTGTCGCGTCACCTGGTTCCCAAAGGTGCGAGCAAAGTTCTACTGACTGCACCTGCAGGTGGAGATATTAAGAACATTGTCTATGGTGTGAATCAGGACATGATCGAAGATCAGCCGATCGTGTGCGCTGCTTCCTGTACAACCAATGCGATTACCCCGGTGTTAAAGGCAATTCATGATCGCTTCGGCATCATCAATGGTCATGTAGAAACGGTACATTCTTATACCAATGATCAAAATTTAATTGATAACTATCATTCGGCGGAGCGAAGAGGTAGGAGCGCACCGTTAAATATGGTTTTAACTTCAACAGGAGCAGCAAAGGCAGTTGCGAAAGCGCTTCCTGAACTTGCTGGCAAGTTAACCGGTAACGCTATTCGCGTGCCGACGCCAAATGTATCCATGGCGGTAATGAATCTAAACCTCGACCAAGCACCCACTCGGGAAGAGCTGAATCAGCATATGTTGGATATGGCAAATGAATCTTCGTTGAGTGAACAAATTGCCTATTCCGCCTCTACCGAGGTGGTCTCTTCAGATATTGTTGGTACGCCGGAACCTGCGGTATTTGATTCCGTTGCCACCATAGTTCAGGGAAACAGCTGTGTCTTATATGTTTGGTACGACAACGAATTTGGTTATTCAGTGCAGGTCGTAAGAGTGATGCGACATATGGTTGGGATGCATTTTCCTTCTTATCCGGTGTCGCGATAAAAATTGGTGTGCGCTGAACAGCGAAACGCATTTTTCGTCTGCTGATACGCGGATGCGCACTCCTTTTCATTTTCCAGCCCGCTAAAACCGCCGGTGTCGGTAGTTGATTGAACAATGGACTTCGGTCTTCTATCTCTTTTCTTCGGCTCATTCCTTGCTTCAACCATTCTGCCCGGCGGAGTAGAGGGGCTGTTGTATGTAATGGTGCAGCAAGGTTACGAATTCTCACCTCTTTTTATCGTAGCTACCGCTGGAAATACCATCGGCGGGGTCGTGACCTGGTGGATGGGGACATTATTGAAGAAAGGACTTAAGAACACCCGGGTGACGAAATGGTTTAGTTTGTCGCCGCCAGCTATGGCAAGAGTCAGAAAATTCGGCCCTTCGGCACTATTACTATCTTGGATGCCCATTATCGGAGACCCGTTATGCGTGGCAGCAGGGTATTTATCACTGCGATTTTGGCCCTGTTTTATCGCTATATTCGTCGGAAAAGCTGTGCGGTATCTGGCTTTGCTGTATTGGATCTTTGCTTGATATCCTGATTTAATTTGCAAATGATATAAATATATGTTTATATCTGCCTGTAGTTAAATAAATAAAGGAGTCAAGTGTGACTAGTAAGTGGACCGCAAACACCGCCGCCTATGTTGATCGTGCCCCAAATGCCGATGCACCAAAAATTTCCATTGAACTCTTTCCGCCTTCAAATGAGATTGCGAAGAAAGGGTTTGTAACGGCGCTAGAAAACCTTTCGCTGATAAAGCCTGAATTTGTTTCTGTAACCTGCGGTGCTGGTGGATCACAAAATCTATCGACCAAAGAAGCGATTTCAATGGTGAAGCCCATAACGGATCAAAGCTCTGCACCTCACGTTACTTGTATTAATAAATCAAAGAATCAGGTGAAAGGGGAGATAGAGCAATACCTAAAAGAGGGTGTAACCCAAGTAGTCGCCCTTAGAGGTGATTGTCCAAATACGGAAGATCGTATTCAGGAAGATTCGTACGACTCGGCACTGGCTTTAGTGCGAGGAATTCGCCATCTGGGTGATTTTAATATTTCAGTGGCTGCTTATCCAGAAGGTCACCCCGAAGCAAATAGCGTTGAAGAAGAAATTGCATACCTGAAGAAGAAGGTTGATGCTGGTGCGGATCAGATTATTACCCAATTTTTCTTTGATACTGAGTTGTTTTTACAGTTTATGGAAAGGGTGCGAGATGCAGGTATTGAGGTGCCGGTTATTCCGGGTATTCTGCCGATAAATAATTTCAAAAAAGCGGTTTCTTTCTCACGCAAATGCGGTATTACCGTGCCCCATTGGTATCAGGTGATGTACAAAGATTTAGATGAAAATCCTGCTCTCCACAACGCGATATCTACATCTATTGTTGTAGAGCAGTGTAGACAGTTGATGGCATTTGGTGTTGAACAATTTCACTTTTATACCTTAAATCAATCGGCCCTCACTCTATCTGTTTGTAAAGAGTTGGGTGTTTTTCAAGTACAACAGCCGGATATCACAGAACAGATGGTTAATCAGGTCTCGGGGTTCTAGTTCCTCCTCCAATTTTATTGGGTAATTCTGACCGCTGATGCTTTTTAGCCGGCGGTCTTTTTTTTGGATCAACGGCAGGATACTCTTGCTTCCAAACACCTAAAGTTTTCACATGATCATTCCCTGGCAGTCTTTAAACACAGATATATTGGATGCAATGCTGGAAGAGATCGTGACCAGAGATGGTACCGACTATGGTGACGTTGAGAAGACAACACTTCAGAAAGTTTCTTATGCCAAGAATCAGATTAAAGCGGGCTATGCCTTGATTTTTTGGAATACCGAGCTGGAGTCCGCATCGTTGATTAGTCCTGAACAAGCCGAGGAAATTCAAAAACAACTGGCGGCACAAGAATCATATCCGCCAGCTGACTAAAATGACGCTTCTAGCATTTCATGACTGCTTACTTTGTTCGAGCATTGCGCAGTCCTCAGCTGCAGCCTTAGCTAACATCAGTCCATCGGCACCTCCAATGACGAATTGATATCCTTGGGCATAAAGCCTTTTGGCATCCCAGCCAGGAAACGGGATGGTGCCAAGTGAAACCTTATGACGTTTGGCCGCTTGCTCAATTTTCGTGATCGCATCAACAAATCTAGGTGACTTAAAGTCTCCAAGCTTCCCCAGTGAGGCTGAGAGATCGACCGGGCCAACAAAAATCATGTCGACGCCTTCGACTTGGCATATTTCATCAATATTGTCGATTGCTTGCGCGGATTCGATTTGAATCATGAGCAAAAAGTGATCGAGCATAAATTCAGGATAATGGGAGAGGGCTGGATGTCCTGCCAATAGTCCAGCGTACTGATTGGCGCGCATAAACCCCGGAGCAGCACCCCGGTTACCGGCCGGCGCATATCGGCAATTTCTAACTACTTCACGTGCTTGATCCGCCGAGCGGATATCGGGAACCATAATACCGTCTGGTCCAATATCCAGTGCACGCTTGATAGAGACAATATCTGCGCTGCTCACACGAATTAACGAATCCGCCCCAGCACTGTTGATCGCTTGAATCAGGCCAATCGCTTCTGTAAAACTCGCTGTCCCATGCTCCATATCTATCATGGTAGCGTCATAGCCAGCAGCGGAAATAATTTCAGCAGTTATATTGTTTGCAAGAGAGGTCCAACACCCCGTCAATTGTTGTCCACTATTAATGCGTTGCTTAAGAGAGTTTTTCGTATTCATCTTTGATTTTAGACTTTAATGATGGAGCCGATACAATATAGCAGGTTATAACTGATGCTGTGCCAGTGCCCATCTAACATGTTCCTGGACGAGCTCGGAGGGGTGATTGCGGCGAGATTCCAATGCTTCAACTACCGCTTGGCTGGATGGTGCATTGCCTAAAGCTACCGCAATATTTCGGAGCCAGCGTATATATCCTATACGTCGAATCGCTGTACCTTCTGTAAGTTTTAAGAACGTATGTTCATCCCAAAGAAAGAGGGCGGCTAAACTTTTGTCGTGTAACGGATGCCGTATCGCAAAATCTGGCTCGGCTGCAATTTTTGCATATTTATTCCAAGGGCAAACCAACTGGCAGTCGTCGCAACCGTATATGCGGTTGCCCATTGGTTTGCGATATTCCTCCGGGATTGAGCCGTGCAATTCAATGGTCAAGTACGAAATGCATTTTCGTGCATCGAGTTGATAGGGCGCTATGATAGCTTCTGTGGGACAGGCCGTAATGCAGGCAGTGCAGCTACCGCAATGGGCTGATACCGGGGAATCGACGGGAAGAGCTATGTTGATATAGATCTCGCCAAGAAAAAAATATGAGCCATCGGTTCGATTCAGCAGATTTGTGTGTTTTCCGACCCAGCCCAAACCGGCGCGGCTACCAAGGGGCTTTTCCAACACTGGAGCGCTATCGCAGAATGCGCGAAATCCAAAATCACTTATCTCGTCATTGATTTTCAAGGCCAGTCGTTGCAACTTTTTTCTTACCACCTTATGGTAGTCACGACCTAGTGCGTATCGTGAAATGTATCCGAGTTCGGATTTAGATAGCGATGCCAGAGAATCTGAGGCGGTTTCGGGCATGTAATCTATTGCCGTTGATATCACACGAACTGTGCCCGGAATTAATTCTTCTGGCCGGCTTCTCTTGCTGCCATGTTTTTTCATATAGGCCATCTCTCCGTGAAAGCCTTTGCGTAGCCACTCCAGTAGAGATTGTTCGGCTTCTGATAAATCTATATCTGATATGCCAACGCGGGTGAATCCAAGGTTATGTCCCCAGCTTTTAATATTTGCAGTTAATTTATTGAAATCGACTGTCACAGTAAGGGCTCTTGACTGATAAAATATGGAAAAACAATTAAAAAAGATCGGAGTAGCTTTTTGACCTGCACGTTCCAGCGTCGTTGATCAGCGGCTCTGGTTATTATCAACCCTAGATTATTTACAAATTCTAATTTATCTCACTACTGACATCGGGTGGCGACAGAACAAATCGAAATTAATACTGAAGCAGAGATGCTTTGTCTTGGCGAACATGTTTCTGAAGTGCTGAGGAAACAGATCCTATCTGGAGTCGAGCCAAGTTGTATAGTGTACCTTAGAGGGGATTTAGGTGTCGGAAAAACCACTCTTGTTAAGGGGATTGTCAGGGGGCTTGGATATGATGGCGTTGTTACTAGTCCAACTTATACTTTGGTTGAGAATTATTCTTTCGCGGAACTTAACGTGTTCCATTTTGATCTTTATCGTTTGAAGTCTGCGGAGGAATTAGAGTTTCTGGGGCTGCGTGACATGTTGGTAGAACCTGTGTTGGTGTTAGTAGAATGGCCAGAAAACGGTGAGTCGGTGTTGCCCGTAGCGTGTTATGAGATTAATTTTAAAATGTCTGAAAATGGCCGTGAGCTGACTTTGCCTACATCATTTTCAACCGAGTTTTCATTTGCGCTTGAAAATAGTGAATTGTAAAGCTCCCAATACCTATTCGAATCGAAGATTTATTCTTCGATTCTGGTTGTCGTTGTTTTTTATCTATGTGGCGGCTCCCGGACAGGTCAGTGCTGCCATCATTAAAGATATTCGAATGTGGCACGCTCCGGATCACAGTCGCCTGGTTTTTGATATGGATAAGCGGAGTAAATTTAAAGTTTTTACTTTAGATAACCCGGGCAGGGTAGTGATTGATCTGGATGACGCGGCGTTGCGCGCTACCATCCCGGGCGCAGGTAAAACCGGTCAGTTTATCTCTCAGATTCGAAAGGGCTCTCCCGATGGCAGTAAGACTCGCCTGGTATTTGATCTCAACAAACCTGTGCGATATTTCGTTAAGCTATTTAAGCCGAGTGATGGTTTTGCTTATAGACTCGTAGTCGACTTTTATCATCAAGACTACGATCCTGATAAGAAGCCGGAAGAGGCGCCAGCTCCAGACAGGACGGCGCCGAGAGATCCAAATAGAGAAATTCTGGTGATGATTGATCCTGGGCATGGCGGAGAGGACTCTGGTGCTCGTGGTAAAAGATCATTTGAAAAGAATATCGTTTTAGAAATATCGAAAAGACTGAAACGTTTGATTGATGCGCAGCCAGGAATGCGTGCGGAACTAACACGAACTGGGGACTACTACGTAAAACTGAGAAGGCGTAGCGGACTGGCGCGTCAGAAAAGAGCGGACTTGTTTGTCTCTGTCCACGCGGATGCATTCAAGAGTCCAAAAGCGCGAGGGGCATCGGTTTATGCCCTCTCTCTGCGTGGTGCTACGAGTGAGCAGGCGAGAATACTGGCGAATAAGGCGAATCTGTCTGATTTAGCCGGTGGAGCGAGTATCGCGGATAAAGAAGATGTGCTGGCCGGAGTTCTGCTTGATTTATCGATGAGTAGTACAGTTAACCAAAGTATCAGTTTTGGACGAGAAGTACTAGGTGAATTAAAGAAAATTGGCCGGGTTCACAGTAGGCGAGTTGAACAAGCTGGCTTTGCGGTTCTCAAATCGCCCGATGTGCCGTCAATACTGGTGGAAACCGCTTATATTACCAATCCAGAGGAAGAAAGATTGCTACGTAGCGCTAAACATCAGGAAAAAGTAGCGAATGCGGTGCTCAATGGCATTAGAAGCTATTTGGCGAAAAATCGTGGATACTTTGATAACCAACAAAGTCAGTAGAAATAGTGTGAGATGAGCGTAGCATCTGAGATTTTGAATAGAAATCCCATTCGCCAATTGGAAGATGGATTAATCAATCAGATCGCTGCGGGTGAGGTAATAGAAAGACCTGCTTCGCTTTTAAAGGAACTGTTGGAAAATAGTCTCGACGCTGGTGCTAAACGAATAGAGATACAGGCAGAAAGGGGTGGGATTAAACGCATCAGTATTTCAGATAATGGCCATGGCATTCCCAGAGAAGAATTACTGTTGGCGTTATCGCGTCATGCTACCAGCAAGCTAAGGGGGGTTGACGACTTATTTGAGGTCGAGACTCTTGGCTTTCGTGGAGAGGCGCTTCCGAGCATTGGCGCGGTTTCACGACTCAGTATTCGCTCTCGAAGTATCGGGCACGATTTAGGCTATGGTGTCGAATGCCATGGCAATGATGTGGTCTCTGATCCGGCCCCAATCGCGCGCGAGATCGGGACGACGGTGGAGGTGGTCGACCTATTTTATAATACACCGGTTCGGAGAAAGTTCCTTAAGACGGAGAAGACAGAATTCAATCATTTAAATGACGTTGTAAAGCGGATGGCGCTTAGTCGTTTTGATGTCGCGTTTGAATTTGTCCATGATGGCAAAGTGGTTTATCAAACTGCTGTCGCGACCACGCTTGAAGAGAGGAAGAGACGGATTGCCGCAATCTGTGGAAAGCCCTTTGCAGCGCAATGCGTCTACATTAATGACGATGCTGGGGTTACGAATATTGAAGGTTGGATTAGTCTGCCGACCTTTTCACGCAGTCAACGCGACATGCAGTACTTTTTTGTTAACGGTAGGGCGGTTAAAGATCACTTGATCGCCCATGCGATTAAACGCGCGTATAGTGATGTTCTCTATCACGGCCGTCAGCCCGCTTTTGTTTTGTTTTTACAAATCACGCCAAAGCTTGTTGATGTGAATGTTCATCCCGCGAAGACGGAAGTGCGATTCCGCGACAGCCGTGCAGTCCACGATTATCTTTATCGCTCCATACATCGGGTGATAACGGAACTAAAACCAGAAGAAAGCGAAGTGGCGTTGCCAGGGCCAGGTGGATTCGCACCAGGCATTAGTGGAGATCGCAATGAACAGATTTCAGCCGCTCTGGCCCCGGTAACAGGACCAGGCTACGGCAGTCCAGGCGCGCAACGTAATATAAGAATGCTAGTGCGTGATCAATTGGATGCCTATTCACAGATGCGACAAGGGATTGGTGAAAAGCTCTCTGATTCGGTCGCTAACGATAATAGAGAGGATTTATGGAGTGTCGGCGCAGATACCTCTTCAGATGAGACAGATCTGCAGAGAGAGGAAGTGCCTCCTCTCGGTTATGCGTTAGCGCAATTGAAAGGTATATATATCCTTGCTGAGAATCAGGACGGACTTATTATGGTAGACATGCATGCTGCCCATGAGCGGATTACCTATGAAGGCTTAAAGCGGCAAGCAGACGCAAAAACGCTGGAAGTGCAGCCACTACTAGTGCCGATTGCCTTTCATGTAAGTGCCTCAGAGCAGAATTTAATTGCTGAATCAAAATTATTGTTCGAGCAATATGGTGTAGATGTCGAAGCTATTGGGGAGGAACAGGTTGTCGTAAGATCAATCCCGCAGATGCTATCGGGAGCGGATATCGAAACTCTTGTCAGAGATGTCGTTTCAGATCTTACAGAATACGGTTACAGTGATCGTTTGCGGGAGTCCGAACATGAAATTTTATCCAGTATGGCTTGCCATGGATCGGTTCGAGCTAACCGTCGACTAAACCTGGAGGAAATGAATGCGTTGTTGCGCCAAATGGAAGAGGTTGAACGTTCGAGTCAATGTAATCACGGTCGACCAACCTGGATGAGTGTTTCTTTGCCAGAGATCGACAAGTGGTTTTTACGAGGCCGATAGTCTGAACCCTGTCCCGCTTTTAACTTCTTCTGCCGATAATGTGCCTCCGGTTATTTTTCTAATGGGACCAACCGCTAGTGGCAAAACAGATATCGCGGCAAAGTTAACAACGCGATTTCCCGCAGAATTAATTAGTGTGGACGCGGCACAGGTATATCGGTCCATGAATATCGGTACCGCTAAACCAGATGAAACTTTTCTAAGAAAATACCCTCATGAATTGATCAATATTCGAAGTCCGGAAGATACCTACTCAGCCGCAAATTTTGTCGAAGACGCGCACATATGCATCCGGCAATGTCACGCTCGGGGGAAATTACCTATTCTCGTCGGGGGTACCTTGTTTTATTTCAATGCCCTTGAAAAGGGCCTTTCAGTTTTACCGCCTGCTGATCCTGTATTGCGAGAAGAAATAGAAGCTGAACTTACTGTGACAGGTGTTGCAAAGATGCACCAAAAGTTGTCTGAAATAGACCCGCTCGCAGCGCGCAGGATTGAAAAAAATGATCGGCAGCGCATTCAGCGCGCATGGGAGATTTACCGAATTACCGAAAGAGCACCTTCGAAAATGATGATGGGGCAGAAGGGGTTGGAATATCCAGTGATAAAAATGACACTTTTCAATACCGACAGAAGTTACTTGCATCGGCGCATTTCCTTACGATTTGAAGCGATGCTCGAGCAGGGTCTGATCAAGGAGGTGGAGAATATTCTTAAAGAAAACCCGAAAATCGTTACCTCGCCAAGTATGAGAACGGTGGGTTACAGGCAGGTGATTGAATATCTGCAAGATAAAGTGAGTCATCAGCAAATGAAAGAAAATAGTGAAGCAGCCACCAGACAATTAGCGAAACGGCAGTTAACCTGGCTGCGCCAACAATCGGGTGTCACCTGGTTTGAAGCCGGTCACCCCAAGGTGGATGAGTCTGTTTCTTCTTATCTCCATTGTTGCCAGCGATTATCTCTCTTTCGGTCGGACTCGACAGCTGGAGGAGTGGTTTCCGAGGCAAGTGAAGGTTGCAAAAATGTACTAATTTGACGCTGCTTTAACCTTGATTTGCTGGCTTTACCCCGCATTAGATATGATATCATCGGCGATGAAAATGTGGTTTAGGTGCAGTTTGCCGATTCAACATGTACCTGAAATCTCAGATTTCACGCGGGGAGAGGAAGGTTGGGGAATCCAATCAAAACCTGTGTAAACGCGTTTTACGTCATAAAGATCGTTTAGAGACCCGAAAAACGGCGAAATTGACGGATTTGGGGCATATGGTTTTGCGGCACAGTCTAACGTTGGTGTCTCGAAATCCGAGTGCGTACTAAATAATAATTCGGGTATAAAAATAAATTATAGGTATAAAAAATGGCCCAGAATAAAGGGACAGCATTACAAGACCCATTTCTTAACGTATTGCGCAAAGAGAGAATTCCGGTTTCAATTTTTCTAGTTAACGGGATTAAATTACAGGGGCAGGTTGAATCATTCGATCAATTTGTCGTGCTCCTGAGGAACAGCGTGAATCAAATGATTTATAAGCATGCAATTTCTACGATTGTGCCTGCTAGACCGGTTCGAATTCCTCATGACGGCGCCGAAGAGGGCGGTTTTGAAGAGGAGCAGTCAGCGGAACAAGGGTCTTACTAACCCTTTTTTTCGGTGACGTATCAACCCATAGGCGGAATTTCTGTTTAAGTCACTCGAAAATGATGTTTCGCGAGGATCCGAGTTCAATCGAGCGATCCTAGTAAAACAAGTCACTCCTGCCGATCCGGAAGACGGCGACCCGTTTAGGGAGATTGGAGAGCTCGCTGTTTCTGCGGGGGCGTTAGTATGTGGGCAGCAGCTTTCTTCAAGAAGCAAACCAATTGCGGCCACCTATATTGGTAAAGGTAAGGCAGAAGAGCTTGCTGAGCTTGTTGAGCAAAATGATGCCTCATTGGTGATCGTCGACCATGATATTTCTCCAGTGCAGGAAAGAAACCTGGAGCGAATAATTGGTTGTCGAGTACTTGATCGCGCCGGATTAATCCTGGATATTTTTGCGCAACGCGCGACTTCCTCTGAAGGAAAGCTGCAGGTAGAGCTGGCGCAGCTCAAACATCTCAGCACGCGGTTGGTTCGTGGTTGGACCCACCTCGAGCGTCAAAAGGGGGGCATAGGCTTGCGTGGTCCTGGAGAGACGCAGCTGGAAACAGATCGGCGTTTAATAGGAAAACGAATAAAGACGCTGGGAAAGCGATTGCAAAAAGTCGAATCTCAGCGCGCGCTTAGACGAAGAGCACGACACCGAACGCCGATTCCCACAGTCTCGTTGGTGGGTTATACGAATGCAGGTAAGTCATCACTTTTTAACGCGCTAACGGATGCAGGAGTTTTCGCGGCTGATAAGTTGTTTGCGACTCTAGATCCGACAATGCGGCGTTATGAAATCCCCGAGTTTGGACCAATCGTACTTTCGGATACCGTTGGATTTGTCCGCAAATTGCCGCATACCCTGGTTGCTGCATTTCACTCCACTTTAGAAGAGGTTGTGAATGCATCGTGTCTCATATTGGTTAACGATTGTTCTGATCCAGCGCATGTAGAGCTTCGTATCGAGGTGGAGCGTGTACTTGCGGAGATTGGCGCTAAAGAAGTGCCGATGATTGTTGTCAACAATAAGATTGATCTTAGTGGCGATCAACCGAGAGCGGCAAAAAATAGCGATGGTGAAATCGACCGCGTTTGGTTGTCTGCGCACACCGGTGAAGGTGTGGAGCTTTTGCAGCAGGCAATTTCAGCCTTGCTCGGAAAAGCGCATCAGAATTTGGAGTTAAAGCTTACCCCTGCAGCAGGTGCACTTCGTGCTCGACTTTACAGTCGCTGTGATGTCCATTCTGAAGAAACGGACCAGGATGGCAATCAAATTATCCGTCTAAGGATGTCTCCTCAAGATTTGGGATGGCTGCATTCAAAGACAGAATACCTGGGTTTATGGGAGGAGGTTGAGCTGCAAACTCCATCGACTGAGACCGCCTTCGAAGAGGACTTTTTCGATCCACAAGTTGGGGTCGCTGTTTAACTGCCTCTTTACCGAATTTGACCTGACTCTCGGGTTTGATTCATCCGCTATTTGATGCGCGAAATAAGCCTCCTTTCGCTATGGAAAACTGCGCTAATTTGAGCCTGATTGTGCTATGATTTGAGCCAGATTTTTGGTGCTAATTTGTGCCAGTATTGTTCTGAACCGACGGTGTATTAGACAGAGTTTTTTCTTGCTGAAACGAGCCCTTAAATTGCCGCTTTCTTTTGTTTTCTTTGTCAGTTTTTCTGGCGTCGTAAAACAGACGGTGAAGCGAATTTTAGCTTGCTGTCTAGCCCTTCGATCCTTTCCCAGTAGCTGACTCCTAATTCCTTCATATGACCGAGACATCGTTCGCTAAAGAAACGCTACCAGCAAATCTTGAAAATGAGATGCGGCAATCTTATCTCGACTATGCGATGAGCGTCATCGTTGGTCGCGCTCTGCCAGATGTTCGCGATGGTTTGAAGCCAGTTCATCGCAGGGTTCTCTACGCTATGTCAGTTTTGGGAAATGATTGGAACAAAGCCTATAAAAAATCAGCAAGGGTGGTTGGTGATGTTATCGGTAAATATCATCCGCACGGTGACACCGCGGTTTACGACACAATTGTTCGTATGGCTCAGGATTTCTCATTGCGTTATCCACTGGTGGATGGCCAAGGTAACTTTGGCTCGGTCGATGGAGATGCACCTGCGGCTATGCGATATACCGAAATCAGGCTGGATCGAATCGCCCATGAATTGCTCTCTGATCTTGAAAAAGAAACGGTTGAGTTCGGTCCAAACTATGATGAAACAGAAACTCAGCCGCTGGTGCTACCTACGCGAGTTCCGAATTTACTAGTCAATGGATCTACCGGTATTGCTGTTGGAATGGCGACCAATATTCCGCCTCACAATCTCAACGAGACAATTAACGGCTGTTTGGCGCTGATAGCGAACCCTGAAATTAGCATTGCTGAGTTAATGGAGCATATCCCAGGGCCTGATTTTCCTACCTCAGCAATGATATATGGGCGTGGTGGAATACGGATGGCATATGAAACCGGCCGCGGCAGAATTTATGTGCGTGCACGAACAGAAATCGAAGAATCGAGTTCAGGGCGTCAGAGCATTATTGTGACTGAGCTGCCATTTATGGTGAACAAAGCCAAGCTGGTGGAAAAAATCGCAGAACATGTAAAGCACAAGCGCATTGAAGGAATTAGCGGTTTGCGTGATGAATCAGATAAATCTGGTATGCGCATGGTTATTGAATTGAAGAGAGGAGAGCAGGCCGATGTGATCCTGAACAATCTCTATAAACAAACTCGTATGCAAACGGTGTTTGGATTGAATATGGTGGCTTTGTCAAAGAACCAGCCGCGATTATTTAATCTAAAAGAAATGTTGGACGAATTTGTCCGGCACCGGCGAGAAGTCGTAACCAAGCGAACAGTATTTGAATTGAAGAAAGCGCGAGATCGCGCGCATATATTAGAAGGCCTTGCTGTTGCGCTAGCCAATATTGATCCAATCATTGCGCTAATTAAATCAGCGCAAACTCCTGCAGAAGCAAAAGAGAAATTGCTAGCACAGAAATGGGAATCAGGCACCGTTGCGGCAATGCTTGAGCGCAGTGATAGCAGTATGTCGAGACCGGATGGACTGGAGGATATGTATGGCTTGTTTGATTCTGGATATCAGCTGTCGCCAGTACAAGCACAGGCAATTTTGGAGTTGCGGCTGCACCGGTTAACGGGACTCGAGCAGGAAAAGATCATTCAGGAGTATGGTGAGATTATTGAACAAATTGCTGCGCTATTGGAAATTTTACGAAACCCCGATCGCTTAATGGAGATTATCTGCGAAGAGCTAATTGAAATTCGTGATCGATATGGTGATGAAAGGCGAACTGAGATCCTTGAGGGAGATATCGATTTATCGATGGAGGACCTGATTCCTGAAGAAGAAGTTGTGGTGACCCTTTCTCATGCCGGCTATGCCAAATCTCAGCCTGTCAGCGATTACTCCGCGCAACGAAGAGGTGGAAAAGGTCGCATTGCAACACGAACCAAGGAAGAGGATTTCGTTGAAAAAATGTTCGTGGCAAACACCCACGATACGATACTGTGTTTCTCGGATCGCGGTAAGGTGTATTGGTTGCGTGTTTTTCAGTTGCCGCAAGCGGGTAGACAGGCGCGTGGCAAGCCACTGGTTAATTTGCTACCGCTCGAGGGTGACGAGCAAGTAACGGCGATATTGCCAATACAAGGATACGATGAAAATCAGTTTATCTTGATGGCAACCTCTGCTGGAACTGTCAAGAAGTGCCGATTAACAGATTTTTCTAACCAGCGTAGCAATGGCATTATTGCAGTGAATCTTGATGATGATGATCATCTGATTGGGGTGTCGCTAACGGAGAAGGGTGAAGATATTTTACTTGTCAGTCAAGAGGGCAAGGCGGTTCGGTTCTCGGAAGCCGATGTACGTGCTATGGGGCGCACGGCAAGAGGCGTTCGCGGTATTCGATTGAGCGAAAGTGACGCCGTAATTTCTCTGATGGTAGTTAGCGGTGAAGATCAATCTTCCGGTGCAGATGGTGAAACTGAGACAGAGCAACTTGCCGTACTCACCAGTACAGTACATGGCTACGGCAAGCGAACCGCTGTTACCGATTTTCCTCGAAAAAATAGAGGCGGCAAGGGGGTAATTGCAATCAAAACATCTGAGCGCAATGGAACCGTTGTGAGTTCGCTGATTGTGAACGATGAAGACGAGGCAATGTTGATCACTGATGGTGGCGTCTTGATTAGAACCCGGGTTTCTGAAATATCAGTGCAAGGGCGAAATACCCAGGGAGTAAGATTAATTTCCCTAAGTGAGGAAGAGCGTCTTGTCAGTGTGGAACGTGTTGATGAGTCGCCAGAAGATGAAGATCCTGAAGGTGGCGGCGCATCAGCGGCTGAACACCCATCTGAACCCACGATGCACTAGAGCTGGTCTTCGATATCCCCCTAAACGGTCTTAACTGTGGCTTCCGAATCAGAAAAAGAACTTGTACATTTCCGAGAATTGATTGACGAAATAGATTTACAGATATTGGATCTGATGAATCAGCGAATTGGTGCTGCGCAATCTATCGCTGAGGTTAAAAGAGGAGATCAACAACCTGCGATTTATCGGGCAGAGAGAGAAGCCCAAGTGTTGCAACGTTTGAAAGATCTGAATGCTGAATATGCGCAAGCGAATTCAGCGTCGTTACGTGGGATGGAGAATGCAGATATCGAATCTTTGTTTAGAGAGATCATGTCTATTACTCGAGGTAGCGAGGCGCATCTTTCGGTGTCTTTATTGGGCCCTGCTGGAACATTTACTGAAGCTGCTGCAATGCAGCATTTTGGAAGCAAGATTGAGACACGATTTTTCCCGACCATGGATGAAATTTTTCGCGCTGCGGAAACCGGAAAGACCAATTTTGCGGTCGTGCCAATAGAAAATTCAACAGAGGGTGGTGTAAATGCCACGCTTGACAGGTTGACATCAACCTCGCTCATAATTTGTGGAGAGATTTATCTCCGAATACATCACAACCTTATTGGGACTTCCGAAGACAGTAGTGAAATTAAAAAAGTATATGCACATCCCCAGGCTTTGGGGCAGTGTCGGAATTGGTTGAATCAAAATTTGCCTAAGGTTGAATTGGTTCCGTGCAGCAGCAATGCCGAGGGTGTTCGTCAAGCCAAAATTGATCCGGCAATTGGCGCGATTGCCGCGCGTGAAGCAGCAGAAAAGTATGGATTGCGTATCGTAAAAGAAAATATCGAGGATGAGCCTGGCAATACAACGCGATTTCTGGTGCTTTCTGACAGAGATACGCCTCCCAGCGGAAACGATAAAACCAGTTTGCTTCTTGCGGGACGAAATAAGCCCGGCGCTTTAATTCATTTGTTAAAGCCGCTTGCTGACGCCCAGTTTGATATGACTCGCTTGGAATCTCGACCTTCCAAGGGAGGAGGATGGGAATATATTTTTTTCGTGGATTTCAAGGGGCATCATCTCGATGAAGATGTTTCTCGAGTGCTTTCAGAAATCAAGCAAGAAGCTGGCATGTACAGAAATCTGGGTTCATACCCCGTCTCTAACTAGCTAGCTGGTCTAACTACGATGGTTGAAAACACTCCCGGAGAATTCTACTTGCCGACGGTTCTACTCGTAGGTGTGGGTATGATAGGTGGGTCGCTTACCCTGGGTTTAAAGAAGCGAAATTTGGTCGGGCGTGTAATCGGCATCGGACGCAGTCGGCGTAATCTGGATAGGGCCATTGCCCTCGGAGCGATAGATGAAATCGCTGAGAGTATTGTTGAGGCCGCAGCTGAAGCCGATCTGATTGTGTTGGCAACCCCAGTTGGGGCGATGGCTGATTTGATGTTGAAGATAGACTCGGCAATGAAGCCTGAAGCGGTACTCACAGATGTTGGTAGTGTAAAACATGGTGTGGTTGGAGAAGCAAAAGACAGGCTGAGAAAAAGTCTTTCTCAGTTTGTACCGGCGCATCCAGTCGCCGGTAAAGAAAACTCGGGTGTCGGCGCTGCCGATCCGGATCTCTATATTGATCACAAAGTTGCAATCACACCTTTAGCGGAGACTTCTGATAGAGCGAAAGAGCTTGTTGAGACGATGTGGCGGGCGGTGGGCGCTGACGTTATTTCCATGGGCGTTGAAGAGCATGATCGAGTGCTGGCGATGACCAGTCATTTGCCCCACGTATTGGCGTATGCGATGGTCCATTTGTTTTCTTCAGCTAAGGACAGTGAAAAGTGCTACCAGATGGCCGCTGGCGGTTTTTACGATTTTACGCGCATAGCGAGTAGCGATCCGGTTATGTGGCGTGATATTTGTAAAATGAATCAACATCAATTGCTGGAACATATTCAGGGCTATCAGAATACGCTCTCCCATATTTCTTCGATGATAGAAAGCGGAAATGAAAGTGCATTGCAATCACTTTTTTCTGATGCCAGAGAGGCAAGAGCTGTTGTAACCGAAAAAAGAAAGAAAGTTGTTTCAGATACCGATTTGATTCCTCGCGCCAAAAGAGTTCGGCAACAGGTAAATCGTTAGCTGTTTTGATTGAACCTTAGTTGTATGTTGGGAGTTTTGCACTCTCTAATACAAGAATTAATTTTTGAGAATATTAGTTTGGATTATCGTATTTTGCCCGGACGACCGGTAAATGGAATCGCAGTTGTAGACGGGGATAAATCGATATCCCATCGATCTATCATGTTTGGTGCGCTCGCCGATGGCGTTACCAAAATCAGTCGGATCCTGGAGGGGGAAGATGTATTAGCGACCATTGGCGCTTTCCGAAAGATGGGCGTGGAAATCAGTCGTGATGAAGAGTTCTATTTAGTTCACGGGGTTGGAATTAACGGATTGGCTAAACCAGATTCACTGCTCGATATGGGGAACTCCGGTACAGCCTTTAGGTTAATGGCGGGCATTCTTGCCGGGCAACCATGGCAGGCAACCATGGGCGGTGATACTTCTCTTAGTGGAAGGCCTATGGGAAGAATTATCAGGCCGTTAACTGAAATGGGCGCAAAGATCGAGGCTGAAAATGAAATGCCTCCATTAACAATCCTGCCCAATAACCAGTTGAAGGGAATTCATTATGAAATGCCGATTGCCAGCGCTCAGGTAAAATCTGCGATATTGCTCGCCGGATTATATGCCGAGGGAGAGACTGTTGTGAGAGAGCCAGCACCAACGCGGGATCATACTGAACGTATGTTGTCCGGATTTGGCTACTCTATAAAACGATATGGAGATCTTAGAGACCACGTCAGTATTGCTGGCGGAGGAGGTCTTGCGGCATGCGATATCGAGGTACCTGCGGACTTATCATCCGCTACATTTTTTATTTTAAGCGCACTGATTAGTTCTGATTCTGAGCTCCATCTGCCGAATGTAGGTATTAACCCGTCGAGAAATGGTGTTTTGGGAGTATTACAAAGAATGGGGGCGAATATTGTTCTGCAAGATCAAAGAGAGGTTGGCGGCGAATCGGTGGCAGATCTGATCGTTAAATCTTCGCTATTGCAGGGGGTATCCCTGAATCACACTGATATTGCATTGGCGGTAGACGAAATTCCTGCGATTGCTGTTGCTGCGGCATGCGCTGAAGGGGTTACCGAGATTAGTGGCGCAGAGGAGCTGAGAGTGAAAGAAAGTGATCGTATTGCAACCACAGTGTCGGGATTGAAAGCGTTGGGGGCAGATGTCACAGAAAAGCCTGACGGCATGGTGATTCAGGGCGGTTCGTTAAAAGGAGGGCGGGTGGAAAGCCATGGTGACCATAGAATTGCGATGGCCTTCGCAATTGCTGGAAATGTGGCTTCTTCGGAGGTGCATGTTTCAGATGTCGGCTGTGTCGCGACATCATTCCCTGGCTTTTATGATTTATCTCAACGCGTTGGCTTAAATATATCAATAAGTTAGCTCGTTAAATTCATCTATGACTGCACCAGTACTAACACTTGACGGACCGAGCGGATCAGGAAAAGGCACGATCTCGATACGTTTGGCTGAGCTTTTGGGTTGGCACTATCTGGATTCAGGAGCCCTCTACCGATTGATCGGCTTGCTTGCCTTTCGAAACGCCATTTCGTTAGAAGATGAAGAAGCCATCGCTACCCTCGCTGCCGGAATGAAAGTCGAATTTACTGGGGCAAATGTGATCCTTGAAGGTCGCGCGGTTGGAGACGAAATTCGCACCGAGCAAATAGGAAATATGGCTTCCAGAGTTGCTGCACTGCCAAAAGTGAGAAATTCCCTTTTGGGTTGGCAAAGGCGGACCGCTCAACCCCCAGGCCTGGTTGCGGATGGACGGGATATGGGTACCGTCGTATTTCCATCAGCCGAATGCAAGATTTTTTTGACTGCCAGCGCTCAGGCTCGAGCTGAAAGACGCTTTAACCAGTTGAGATTAAAGGGTTTTGATGTTACGATCCGCCAGCTTTTTGAGGAGATATCCGAACGAGATCGGCGAGATGCAGAGCGCAAAACCTCGCCACTGACTCCCGCAAAAGATGCATTGATTATAGATGCGACAGAGCTGTCAATCGAACAGGTTGAGCAAGAAGTTCTGTCTCATCTCAAAACGAGCGGTATAGCTGCTCCTGGTTAGTGCATAGAAGTAGAAGCGGCTGAGAAGAAGTTATTTTATTGAAGCGTCGTCAAGTGTTTTCCACCATTACTGAATAGTTAGGCTGGTAAACTTGAGTATAGGACTCAACGAGCGACGATTGGTCGAATTGAAAGGTACTGGTGGATAGCATCTACTTTCCATAGTGGATGGCTTAGGGTCTAAGAAGCTTTGTAGTTCTTGCTTTAAGTTTAAATTTTTACTATCTGAATTTAAACGTTTTATTTAAGGTAATGCCCAACAGGAATCTTGCGTCTTTTGATCGTAGCGCCGATTCGATGCTGGGCTTTTTTTGTTTATTATGAGTGAAGATTTTGCAGCGTTACTAGAAGAGAGTTTAACTGGCGTCATTATGAAACCGGGTGCGGTGATCATGGGCGAAGTTATCGAAATCAACAGCGACTTTGTGATCGTTGGTGCCGGACTGAAGTCCGATGCCGAAATCCATGCCGCCGAGTTTAAAAATCCGGCCGGCGAGATCACAGTCAAGGTTGGAGATCAGGTCGAAGTAGCGCTAGAGGCCGTCGAAGATGGTACCGGCAGTACTAAAATGTCTCGCGAAAAGGCGATGCGCGCCAGAGCGTGGACTGAGCTTGCCAAAGCCCATGAAGAAAGCCAAATCGTTACCGGTATTATTACTGGCAAGGTCAAGGGTGGTTTTACTGTCGATGTGAATAATTTGCGTGCCTTCCTGCCAGGCTCACTGGTGGATGTTCGTCCGGTAAAAGATTCGGCGTACATTGAAGGTCGCGAGCTTGATTTCAAGATAATCAAGCTGGACCAGCAGCGAAACAATATCGTTGTTTCAAGACGCGCTATTGTCGAAAACGAGCTGAATGAAGAGCGCGAGAAGCTGCTTGATACCCTTGA
>CALKKV010000053.1 GCA_937992195.1 uncultured Gammaproteobacteria bacterium
GTATTCCAAAAGGTGTTTACAAACGACGCTGCAACCTCACGGACGATATCCACCGAAATTCTCTTCTGTCCTTCAGGCGCGGTGCGCGCAAGAAATAACCAGCGCAAGGCGTCAACCCCTATAGTGTCGAAAACATCGTAGGGGTTAACGATATTGCCCTGGGACTTCGACATTTTCTTGCCTTTGTCATCCACGATATGGCTGAGGCAAATACAGTTTTTATATGCCACGCTGTCAGAAACCAGTGCACCAATCGCATGTAATGTATAAAACCAGCCGCGGGTTTGGTCGATCGCTTCGCAAATATAGTCCGCTGGAAAATGCGACTCGAAGGTTTCTTGGTTTTCGAAAGGGTAGTGCCATTGCGCATAGGTCATGGCGCCGGAATCAAACCAACAGTCGATCACTTCTGGCACTCGAGTGTAAGTACGCCCTTCTTTTTCAAACGTGATTTCATCAATCTGAGGGCGATGCAGATCGACATCGCGCAAGGTTCGACCAACCAGTTCTTCTAACTCATCGAGAGAACCAATACATACCATATCACCTTCACCATCTGTCCAAACTGGCAGAGGCGTACCCCAAAAACGTTCTCTGGAAAGTGCCCAGTCGATGTTGTTTTCGAGCCAGTTTCCAAATCGGCCGTCTTTGATCGTTTCCGGTACCCAGTTAATCGTTTTATTGAGTTCGACCATACGGTCTTTAATCTCGGTGGTGCGGATATACCAGGCTTCTTTAGCGTAATAGATCAACGGGTCACCGGTACGCCATCCAAACGGATAGTTGTGCAGGGTAATTTCGTTGCGGAACATAATGCCGCGTTCTTCCAGCAGCTGATTGATAATGGGATCAGCTTCTTTAAAAAACTTGCCGGCAACAGGGGTAACCTCCGGTTTAAAGTAGCCGTCCAAACCAACCCCATGGACTACTGGCAATCCTTCTTTCTTGCCAAGCTCAAGGTCATCGACGCCATAAGCCGGAGCGGTATGCACGATGCCGGTTCCGTCTTCAGTGCTCACAAAGTCGGCTGCGACAACACGAAAACAATCGCCAGATGCGACTTCCAAATAGTCAAAAATGCGCTGATACCGCATTCCAACCAAATCGCTCCCTTTGACTGTTTTTATAACGCGATGGGTCGCTTCTCCAAACAGCGCCTCTAACCGCGAGCTTGCAGCGATTAGGGTCTCGTCCCCATATTCGACATAGGCGTAATCAATATCTGCACCTACCGCAAGCAATAAATTTGAAGGTAAGGTCCACGGCGTTGTGGTCCAAACGAGGAACGCAGTTTTTGGATCATCAGCAAGTGCAAAGCGAACGGTGATTGAAGGGTCTTCGACTTCTTTATACCCTTGTGCTACTTCGTGTGAGGATAATGTAGCGCCAATACGTGGGTCATATGGAACAACCTTATTGCCTTTATAGATCAGGCCTTTATCCCAAATTATTTTAAGCAGGTGCCAGGTTGATTCAATGTAGTCGTTGTTAAGTGTGTAGTAGGCCTCATCCAGATTGACCCAATAGCCCATGCGTTTGGTCATGGCTTCCCAGTCACCGATGTACGTCATGACTGACTCTCTGCAACGGCGAGTAAATTCGGCAATGCCAATTTGTTTTTCGATTTCTTTTTTATCGAAAATACCCAGCTGTTTTTCAATTTCATGTTCAACTGGAAGGCCATGCGTATCCCAGCCACCTTTCCGCGGAGCATAAAAACCCTGCATGGTTTTGTAGCGCGGGTAGATATCTTTGAATGTGCGCGCGAGCACGTGATGTATACCCGGTTTGCCGTTGGCGGTGGGAGGGCCCTCATTAAAACTAAAACGTGGGCGCCCTTCACTTTGCTTAAGCGTCTTTTCAAAAATATCTTGCTGGTCCCAGAACTCGAGAATTTCTTGTTCCAGTCCAGGACCATCATAGCGACCGCTTACTTCTTTAAATGCCATTTTTAACGTGTGTAACTTGTAGACGATTAACTTAATTTTTACCAGGCGATAAAAAACCCCGGCAAATCATGTAATAAAACAGGTTGAGAGATAACATAATCCCTCTCTGCTCTTTTGCATCATTTGCCGGGGCGAGCGCTAAAGCGCCTATCGCGGTACCACCCGGATTCGTTTGATCTTTACAGAATCAAACCTTGTTCACTTATCTTCAGCGCGTATCATCCGTTGGATCAGCTTGAAAACAAGTGTGCCATATATCGGTGGCTACCGGCTTGGTCTAGTTTTCACCGCTACCAAAACTGGCAACACTAAATTTCGGCAAGCTACTCGGGAGGGATATTCGGCTTTGATTACAGTCGAGGCTTGCACCAAATCCCCGCTCGCTAAGCTGTAAACAAAAGACTACTGGTCTCCGTCAACATGTTAGATGAAATGTACCGCTAAGGGTCACCGATATCAATAAGGCATAACAATAAGAGTGGTTATTTCGGACGGTACCCGCGCCATCGCCAGCGACCTAAAAGCAGCGTCACTAGAATCGATAAAATAATGCCGCTGACCAATCCAGCGGTATGCGCGGTATTAGCAATAAAAAGACCGAATAGCTCTAAAATCCCGCTCCAACAAACAACAAACCAACCCAACATCATGATGACCAATTGCTGTTGCAGCTGCACCCCAAACTCGTCGTTGGTTAAGCCCTGCATCCAGACGTATCCAAAAAGCGCATAAACCACACCTGACATGCCGCCGAAAGAATAACCTTCAACTAAGTATTGAATAAGGTTAGAAATGATTGCGGTCGAAATGACCATCAAGAGTAAAAGCCATTTGCCCTGACGAATTTCGATGACCCCGCCAAGCATATATACCCAGAGCATATTAAATCCGATATGCAGCACGCTAAAATGGAGAAATATTGGGCTGATCAGTCGCCAAATCTGACCACTGAAGATCTCGGGTAATCCGGTCCTTCCGGGCAAACTGATTAAAAAATAAGTTAACACCAGGCCGCTGTCCCATAGTGAATACAGTAGATATATTAGGATAGAGAATGCGATGAGTCCCAATGTGAGCGGTATTTGTCTGGGCTTCATTGCTGGATCATCTCAACCCGATCGCTTTCTCCCAGTGTAATTTGACTGCCGGACAAAGAAATAAATGACCGGCCTTTTATATCCTTTTGATAGGCCTGATAGGTAATCACGTCACCAGATTCTGCGGTGACGCGAATATTGACCACTTGATTAGCACGTTGCCAGCTAAAAGCGAAAACAACAATTGAGATTGCCACTAGAACAGCGATTAATATATAAGCCAGGGTGCGCGGGGAAATGGAAGCTTCTGCGTCAACACTCTCCGCTTGTTTCGCTCTTTCCAGATTTTGCCTTTCAGCCTTTTGGCGATAGAAAATCGCGACGCCAACGATTACCACGACGGTAAAAAGTATTTTAGTCAGCATACTTTTTCCGGCACCTTATCCCCTGGTGGCATCTGGATGTAGAAGCCCTGGGAAGCTAACTGCTGTCTAACCGCATCGATATCTGCCAGAGCCAGTTTTTCTCGCTCAGCAAGGTCTACCTCCAGGACAAACTGCATTTCACCCATCAAACCAAGGATTGCGTCCGGCACGGCGGAAAAGTCGTTCTCAGACGAAACATAGATATAGGTGTCCGGCTTACGACTGCCTTTGTAAATCCAAGTATTCATAGTGACATTGTAATTCAACGCTTTGGACGGATATACACTGAAACAAAAGATTGGGCCTGGTAATTGTGTTGATTCAAATTCTTCTGGTGATTTCCGGACTGGTAGCGCTGTATTTCGGCGGTGAGCTATTAGTGCGTGCTGCGGTACAAATCGGTATGCGTTTAGGTCTATCCAGTTTGGTGGTCGGATTGACAATAGTTGCTTTTGGTACCAGTGCCCCAGAGCTTGCTGTTAGTCTGGATGCGGCATTGGTTGGTTCCGCTGAAATTGCGATTTCTAATGTCGTTGGATCGAATCTTGCAAATATAGCACTGGTGCTTGCACTCAGTGCGCTGCTAGTGCCAATCACGATTGAGAAGAATGTGCTGACAAGAGATTTGCCAGTAATGTTTGTCGGTTTTGCGGCGATATGGGTGATGTTGTTCGATGGTGTGATAAGTCGGCTGGAAGGTGGCTTGTTACTCACTGCATTAGTGGCTTATTTGGTATATGTAATTCGTAGTTCCAAAGCTAGTGCGGCAGAAGAAAATACAGATGCTCGCGACCCGATTTGGAAAGTGGCTTTGATGCTGGTATTGGGTGTTGTGCTGCTCGCTGCGGGGGGGCATTGGTTAGTGGAAGGTGCAATTTATATTGCTTCTTTTCTCGGTGTTTCAGAGGCGGTTATTGGTATGACGGTTATCGCAATTGGCACCAGCTTGCCGGAGATTACGGCTTCTCTGATCTCAATCAAAAACGGCCACGGCTGCCTGGCTGTAGGCAATGTCGTCGGATCCAATATTTGGAATTCCCTGGGTGTTCTTGGAGCCACTTCATTAATTTTGCCACTGGAGCAGGGCGGTGTTAACTATGTAATGTTGACGATGATGGCAGCAGCAGGAGTGGTTCTTTGGGTTTTTTGTCGAACCCGGTATCAGCTCAGCAGAACCGAGGGAGGTATGTTGCTGATCGGTTATATCGTTGCCCAGGTTATTTTACTGGCCTAGGTAGTACTTACGGAGGAGTCAAACAATAAAAAAGGGTAGAAATTTCTACCCTTTTTCAGTTTACAGATTGATCGATGTCAATATGAAGTCAGTTTGCTAGGTTTTCTTACCGCCCCACAACCAACCCCAGCCGGTTTTAGTCTCGGTGTGTCCGCGGCGGTCCATTGGTACATACTCCCTTTTATCTTCACCTTGATAGAGCTGGCGCGGTCGGCCGATTTTCTGCTCATCATCCACCAACATTTCTTTCCAGTGTGAGATCCAGCCGACCGTTCGCCCAATGGCAAACATCACGGTGAACATAGATGTTGGGAATCCCATGGCTTTCATAATAATGCCAGAGTAAAAATCGACATTGGGATAGAGTTTCTTTTCGATAAAGTATGGGTCCTCCAGCGCCCGACGCTCAAGCTCCATAGCTAGCTCGAGCTTAGGGTCATCAATGCCCAATACTTCCAGAACTTCATGACATGATTCGCGCATCACGGTAGCACGCGGGTCATAGCTCTTGTAAACCCGATGACCAAAACCCATCAGGCGGAAATTGTCATTAGGGTCCTGGGCTTTCTTAACAAATTTCTCGATGTTTTCTTTGCTGCCAATTTCATCCAGCATTTTGAGCACGGCTTCATTGGCGCCGCCGTGGGCGGGACCCCAAAGAGAAGCGATACCAGATGCCACACATGCATAGGGATTTGCTCCGGAGGAACCGGCCAATCGAACGGTGGAAGTCGAGGCGTTTTGCTCGTGATCGGCGTGCAGGATCAACAAACGATCGATTGCTTTGGCAAGCACAGGATTGATCTTGTATTCCTCAGCCGGATTTGAAAACATCATTTGCAGCAGGTTCTCAGAGTAGCTGAGGTCATTGCGCGGCATTGGGAAAGGTAAGCCCTGGCTGTACTTATAAGCGTATGCGCCAATGGTCGGCATTTTGGCAATGATGCGGTGCGCAGCGAGACGGCGTTCGTCGATATCGGTGATGTCCATGCTGTCGTGGTAAAACGCGGAAAGCGCGCCAACCACACCTACCATGATTGCCATTGGATGTGCACTTCGCATAAACCCGGTGTAGAACTTGGTAATCTGATCATGCAGCAGCGTGTGTTGTTTGATATCGCCATCAAATTCGATTTTCTGCTCCGGCGTGGGCAACTCTCCATAGAGCAGCAGATGACAGGTCTCCATAAAGTCGCTGTTGTTCGCGAGCTGATCAATGGGGTAGCCGCGATGCAGCAGCACGCCATTTGCGCCATCGATAAAGGTAATATCTGATTTACAGGATGCGGTGGAGGTGAAGCCGGGATCGTAGGTCAATATCCCGGTTTTTCCGTATAGGGATTTGATGTCGATCAGGCGGTTTCCCATAGTGCCGGTGCGACCTGGCATTTCCCAAGATTTTCCTGTTTTATTGTCGGTAATAGTGAACGAATCCGGCTTGCTTTCCGGATTGGTGTTCTCCGTGGGTTTTTGGTCTGACATAGATGGTGACTCCAATCGAAAGTATTAATAAAATTAATACTTATTCGGTTATGTAGGTGGTTATGATTATATAAGATAATCTAATTTTGACCGCAGTTCAAACTTGACAACCGCGATTTACGACTAATGAATGGCTTTATGGCTCCTGAAAATAGGTACTGCGAGACAGGTGTTTAGTCTGGCATCCCTTTGGCAGACGATACAGCAAAAAAAATGACTCAAAAAGACAAATTACAAGGTCAAGCCCTTTCTTTTCCTGGCGTGTCGGGAAGCATTGCTGCGCTTGGGTTCGGTAATCCAAACGGTCGGAAAATGCTCGCTTTGCATGGATGGTTAGACAATGCAGCTAGTTTTCAACCCCTCTCAAGCTATCTGCAAGATCATTATATCGTAGCTTTGGACTTTCCAGGTCACGGCCTCTCAGAAAAACGTCCGGATGGAGGGATTTATCATCTGACTGACTACGTCTGCGATATTGCACGCGTTATTGAGTCTCTGAACTGGCAACAATTCGCGCTAATGGGGCATTCGTTGGGCGCAGGAGTCGCAATTCTTTATGCTGCACTATTCCCTGAGCAATTGGAAAAGCTGGTATTGATCGATGGTATTGGCCCAATAAGTGCCGATGCGACTAGTGCAAGTGAGCGGATGAGGAACTCAGTCAAAGCCCACCTGGCCCATAGTAAAAATGTAGATCGGTCGCCGAAAATCTATCCGGATTGGGACAAGCTGGTTGGTGCGAGGTTGTTAGCAAGCCCGTTGTCGAAGGAGTCGGCTTCAATACTACTGAAAAGAGGCACATCAGAGGTGGCAGATGGTGTCGTGGTGAATGCTGATCTTCGCCTTAAGCATCCTTCTGCGATCTATATGTCTGAGGAAGTTGTATTACACTTTATTGATCAGGTGCGCTGTCCTTCATTGCTCATTCTTGCCGAGCAAGGAGTGGTGATCAATCGATCACTGACAGCGCCGAGAATGAAAGCGTTTAGAAAGTTAATTGTGGAGTATCTACCAGGCCAACATCATCTGCACATGGACACCCCGCAACTGGTAGCGGATGTGATCAACCCCTTTATTCAATCCACTGAAGGTTAGTTAGCCGCTACTGGCGTTGATAAATCCATTCAAGAACGGCGTCCTGAACTTGGTTGCCATTCCAAAAATTGACTTTGTTGGAGCCGATCATCATGGTCACGATGTAATGCTTTCCGTTTCTGCTGTGTACAAACCCTGACATACTTCGGACGCCATTCACCAGACCGGTTTTGATTCGTGCCCGCCCCACAATACCACTTTTCTTCAGTCGTTTGCGCATGGTGCCATCGAGGGCGGTGAGAGAGAGCGAAGCCATAAACTCGGGCCGCCATGTGCTGTGCCAGACCGCTGTGAGCAATGCGTTCATTTGCTTCGCGCTGATCCGCGCGTTGCGTGACAGACCAGAGCCGTTATCGATGACGATTCCGCTGGTATCGATACCGATAGAGGCCATCCAACTGATTATTGCGGCGATGCCTGCTGCGTTGGCATTTGCCGGTGGGGGATCATTCAGCTCAGTACCTATCGTAAGCAATAGCTGTCGCGCCATGACGTTATTACTATATTTGTTAATACTCGCAATATTTTCTGTAAGCGATCTCGATGGCAAGGTCACCAAAAGTTTGGCTGTGTCAGGTGTTGCTCCCGTACGATAACCCCCGCTAATGGTTCCGCCCATTGATTCCCAGAGATAGCGAAACAGCTGATAGGTGTATTCATTATTTGATAATAGCGCTCTGGATATTGAGTGCACGCCACAGCGAGGACGATATGTGCCTGTAAATGTTAAATGGAGCGATCCATCAGCAGCTTTTTGGTTCATCGACCAGCCGCCATTGCGACTTACGCATTTGCCGTCCTGTGCGACCAGCTTGTTGTGAATCACAAGGTTAGCCAGCGGTGGGTCGGCAAATACATTCACCCGTCTGCCTCTTGGTTCTATCACTAACCGAGTCGCTGAAAAATTGGTCAGTGTGGCATCAGCGCCGACGTTATAAAGCCGCTGGGGATTGCCATCAAAAGCGGCCCGATCGTGAACGGGCAAGTTAAACAGTGTATTGTCGAGAATAAAATTTCCTCGAATGTCACGGATGCCCCGCTCACGAATCGCGAGTAAGTGGGACCAGAACTTATCGACAGTGAGAAAAGGGTCTCCATGACCGCGCATCACAATATTACCTTGCAGAGTATCGCCGACCATTTTGCCGTCTACCAGGTATTCGGTTTTCCATTGAAAAGTAGGTCCCAACATTTCAAGCGCTGACGCGGTGGTCACTAACTTCATAACCGAGGCCGGGTTTTGCAATTGATCGGGGTTAATCGATAACAAAGATGCGTTGCTCTCCAGATCTCTTACTTCGAGACTGACTGCGCTAAGAGGTATACCGAAGCGCTTTAGCTGGTCGTTGATGCTGTTCGGTATATTGTTCGCGAAGCCCGCACTGGTGAATAACAAGCAACATAGCGCAACAAGGTGTTTCATTCTGCGGAAATGAGAGTTAAATCGATTGAACAATGGGGCTAGAGAAATGGGTTATAAAAATGGTTTACAGAAAGACTGCGAAATTAACCTCTGATGATACAATCGAGATGGCGCTCGAGACCAGTCTATTGAACTGCATTAAACCAATCTGGTCGAAATGAAAAATGATTCAAGCGTCTCAGCAGAATTTTGGGCGCGCCAGCTTAGGCTAAGAAAGATTGAGAAAATGACCAAAACCAAAAGCATATACAAGATCCAATTCCATAACAATGGACAACTATATGAACTATACGCCCATGAAATCTCGCAGAGCTCGATGTATGCTTTTGTGGAAATTGGCGATATTATTTTTGGTGAGCGCTCGAATTTATTGGTGGATCCCGCAGAGGAAAAACTAAAGGCTGAATTTGGTCAAGTTAAACGCACCTACGTACCGATGCAGTCGGTAATACGCATTGATGAAGTAGAAAAAGAAGGCACCAGCAAAATCCTGGATAGCGATGTCTCCACTGTAGGTGGAAATAACGTGTCTGCATTTCCTGGCCCACCCCTAAAACGGCCCGATTGATTAATCACCGTGCTGTTTTCTTTTTTCTAAACTGTCCGCAATTCGATTTGTCAGGACCGGCAGCACCTCCGTTTCGAACCAGGGGTTCTTCTTCAACCAGAGATTGTTTCTCGGGCTTGGGTGCGGCAGTGGCATGATCGCAGGTGCATATTCTTTCCAGGATTTAACCGTCTCGGTTAAAGTCGGCTTACGCATGGTACCCAGGTAATACGATTGGGCGTAGATGCCAATTGCCAGAGTGAGCCGGATATTCGGCAGCAATGACAGTAGCCGCTGATGCCAGGCTTTTACACATTCTTTGCGGGGAGGCAAATCACCTCGGCCGGCGGAGCCAGGAAAACAAAACCCCATCGGCACAATGGCAATGCACGACGCGTCATAAAAAGTTTCGCGATCAATGCCCATCCATAAACGCAAGCGATCACCACTAGGATCGTTAAAGGGAATAGATGATCGGTGAACGCGGATTCCCGGCGCTTGGCCTGCAATCAAGATTGTAGCGGAAGATTCTGCCCTCACCACCGGGTTAGCGCCTTCAGGTAAATTAGGCTCACAAATTTTGCAGGATCTGATTTCTTGCAGTAGCGTTTGTAGCTCGGCTCTACTGTTTTGCATTTGCCGATTGCAGCATCGCGGCATATCCGTCACGGAAGCTCGCATATTTAAAATGGAACCCGCGCGCGACCAAACGTTTGTTTGAGCATCGTTTATTTTGTGGTGCATTGACTGATGCGATTTCGGGCGTCGGTGGAATCAGTCCGGTGCGGTTGGCAAGCCATGACATCACTTCGAATTTTTCCGCACAATCAAAATCTGTTGCGAGATAAATATTATCGAGCGCATTGTCGGCGAGTTTTTCGCAGATAAGGAAATACAAAACGGCAATGCAGTCGTCTTGATGAATGCGGTTAGAATAAACTGGAGGAGATTGTTGAATTCGTTGTGGAGACTCCAGCTTTTTGATTACCCGGCTGCGGGCTGCGCCATAAATCCCTGAAAAGCGTACGATTACAGAGTTAGGGTTAAACCCGAGTACCGCTTGCTCGGCAGCAAGCAGGCTCTGACCATTATATTGTTCAGGTCGGGTTACGCTGGTTTCATCAACCCATTCGCCATTTTGTTGGCCATAGACACTAGTAGCTGAAACAAAAAGCACCCAAGGCTTTGTATCCTGCGAGTCGTAATGCATTAGAAGATGATTAATGCCATCCTGATACACCGTTTTGTAGCCCTCAGCCGATCGCTCCGCGGGGGTTAAAATAATAATCAGGGCGTCTATACCGGAAGGTAGTTGGTGATACTGATCGGGCTGTGTGATATCCATTGCCAGCCAGTTGATATCGGTATGATCGTTTTCGGTCAGGCGCCGCTTGATTCCGGTAACTACCTGACCATCACTTGCGAGTTGCAAACCCAGTGGTGCGCCAAGCTTGCCGCAACCTGCGATTAGTATATGTGGCATATCGCCTTAATCCCTAGGTTGAAGCTGCTAAGGTTAGTGCAGCGCAGAACTAAGGCATGACGGTGCGGCCACCGTCAATATTCAGTACCTGACCTGTCATAAACCCGGCATCACGAATTAGAAAGCAAATTGCCTGTGCGATATCCATTGGCTCACCCATTTGCTTTAATGGTGTGCGAGAAATCATTCGCTGCTTGGCAAGTTCGTCAACGCCTTGTGCAGGCCACATGATCGCACCAGGAGCGATTGCGTTGACTCTTATCTCCGGCCCCAGATCTCTTGCTAATGATCGTGTGAGCGAGACCAGCCCTGCCTTGGCTGCATTGTAGATCGGGTGATCTGCTAATGGCCGATCAGCGTAGATATCAGCGATATTTACAATACATCCGTTTGTTTTTTTGAGATAGGGGGTAGCCGCCTGAGACAGGAAAAATGGCGCACGCAGGTTGGTGTTCATAATGTGCTGCCATTGTTCTTCTGTGGCTTCGCCCACTGGCGTTGGGTAGAAGGCAGCGGCACTATTAATTAACACATCCAGTTGTCCCATTTCCGTGGTGCATTGCTGGATCAGGTTTTTGACCTTGGCAATTTCTCCAAGATCACCACGCACCAGCATCACGGAGTCTGGTCTAAGTTCGCACAATTCGGCACGTAGTTCTTCGGCTTCGTCGGCGCTGTTACGGTAATGGATAACCAGACGCATACCTTGAGCGTGAAGATGACGAGCAGTGATAGCTCCTATGCGGCGCGAGCCACCGGTTATCAACGCGACTTTCTGCTGCAAACTCGTCATAATCTCACCTATCTTTGAAATACCGATTCTAACACTGTGATCTGTCTCTGATCGCACGCTTCTATGTTTCCCGAGCCAGACACTTTCTTGCAACGTCATTCCCAGACGTTAATTCAGCTAATCCATGATGCGATTCGTGAGCAGGGAGGTTGGATCAGCTTTGATCGCTATATGCAGATGGCATTATATCAACCAGGGCTGGGCTACTACACTGCCGGCAGCGAGAGATTTGGCCCGCAAGGTGATTTTGTCACCGCCCCCACCTTGGGTCGGTTATTTGCTGCCAGCCTGGCTAGTCAGTGCAAGCAAGTACTTGCCCTTGATGGCTGCGATACGATTGTGGAATTTGGTGCAGGAAATGGCGATCTTGCAGCCAATATTTTGTTAGAACTTGCGCAGAGTGAAAATTCTCCAGGCCGTTATCAAATCGTGGAAACCAGTCCTGATCTGATTGCCAGGCAGCAGCAGCGGATAGCGCAGCTCGGCAACGAACACGGTGATGCCTTAATTGCTGGCGTCGAGTGGCTCAGCACATTGCCGCAAGCAATAAACGGTGTCGTGATTGCAAATGAAGTGGTTGATGCGATGCCATTTAAGCGTTTCGAGCTGGTAGCAGAAGACCAGGCGCAGGAAATCGGCGTGATCGCGTCACAGGACGGTTTGAGATGGAGCTTGGGGCAGGAATTTTCTCTTCCATTTTCTTTGCCTGATTGCACATCGGGCTACCAAAGTGAATGGTCGCCGCGGTCTGAAGCTTGGGTGCGATCAGTTGGAGAGCGTTTGAAAAAAGGCGTGATGTTGTTGATAGACTATGGTTTTCCTGAACACGAGTTTTATCATCCAGACCGACAACAGGGAACGTTAATGTGTCACTATCGTCACCATGCTCACAGCGATCCGTTTTATTGGCCTGGGCTGCAAGATATCACGTGTCATGTCAATTTCTCAGCGGTGGCACAAGCTGGACTCGATGTTGGGTTGGAGCTCATCGGCTACAACTCTCAGGGGGAGTTTTTGCTTGCCTGCGGACTGCTAAATCATATGGAAAGACAAATTAGCGAAGTCGCCAGCTTACCCCAAGAACAGCAGACCCGGAGACAAATGGAGATGTCGGCTGAAGTAAAGAAGCTGACCTTGCCCCATGAAATGGGCGAACTCTTTAAAGTCATTGCCTTGGGCCGTAATGTAAATCAAGCGCTTTCCGGATTCCGAAGCGCAAACAAAAGCTATCGTTTGCTAAATGACTGAATATATACACGGGTTCTGGCTTGCTTGTTTACAAGGGGTCACCGAGTTTCTGCCAATCTCAAGCTCGGGTCATCTAGTGCTAGTGCCGAAGCTTTTGGGATGGCCGGATCAAGGGCTTGCTTTTGATGTTGCGGTTCACGTTGGTTCACTGGTCGCCGTTGTGCTGTATTTTCATCGTGACCTATCACGCTTGATCATCGAATGGTGGGGTTCAGTTACCGGAGGCCCTACGACTGCCTACAGTCGGCTGGCGTGGGCAATTGTCGTTGCGACGATCATGGTTGGCGTGGCTGGGCTTTTGTTAGAGGATTTTATAAACGCTTCATTACGCTCACCCCTGCCCGTTGCCACCGCTACATTCGTATTTGCGTTATTGCTATGGTGGTCAGATGTTGCCGGGAAAAAACAACGTTCTATCGAGCAAATAGGCTGGCCTGATGTGTTGATGATTGGTGCTGCGCAGATGCTTGCCCTGATACCAGGCACCTCGAGGTCCGGAGTGACCATCACCACTGGTTTGGCTATGGGGCTCACCAGAGAGGCCGCCGCCCGGTTTTCATTTTTACTGGCAATTCCAGTGATATTGTTGGCAGGGTTGTGGCAGGGAAAGGGCTTGGTTCAAGCCGCGGAACCGGTGAATTGGGGGCTATTGCTGTTTGCGACATTGGTTTCGGCTGTAGTCGCGTTCGCTTGTATCCACTGGTTTCTCGATTTTCTGCGGCGTTTCAGCATGCTACCTTTCGTCATATATCGGTTGTTTATTGCGCTGCTTTTGTTTTGGGTGTTTCGGTAGAATCAATAGAAAATTTTAATCTGAATATTCGACAATAATTTTGTAGCAAAATAATGAAACTGAGCCGCCAACAATTTATTGATTGGCCCAATAAGTCCATCACTCTCTTGGGAATGTCTGGCGTGGGTAAAACTACGCTGTCAGGTTTGCTACCGAGCGACAAATGGTTTCACTATTCGGGCGACTACCGTATTGGGACTCGCTATATGAATGAGCCTATTCTCGATCAGGTGAAGAAAATGGCGATGGAGCATCCTTTTTTGCGTGAACAGTTGTGCAAAGACTCTATCTATATTCGCAACAATATAACGATTGAGAACCTGGATCCAATCTCAGAATATCTAGGCAAAATAGGTGACCCGGCACTAGGGGGGCTGGATCTCGAAGAATTTAAGAATCGTCAGCGCATATTTCGGCAGGCAGAAGTTAGCGCAATGAACGATGTTCCTGAGTTTCAAGAGAAAGCCAGAGATATTTATAACTACCCTCATTTTCTCAATGATGCTGGCGGTAGTATCTGCGGACTCGGTAGCGCTGAATGCTGGGATCAGCTGTCGCAGAATAGTTTGGTGCTATATCTGCGGGCGAATGTTGAAGTAGAGCAATTACTGATTGAGCGCGCGCAGCAATTTCCGAAACCTTTGAACTATGAGGAAGCATTCCTCGAACAGCATATCTCGGAATATCTGAGCAATAATTCTCTAGCAGGCGATGCTGAAATCGTGCCTGATGAGTTTGTAAAGTGGATATTTCCGAAACTGCTGCAATGGCGTACCCCACAGTATGAGGATATCGCTGCGCGCTATGGATATACCGCCGACGCTTCTAAAATATTTGACCTTCGCGATGAAACAGATTTCATTGAATTTGTTTGCGACGCCATTGAGCGGGATAAAAACTGATTTGTTATGCCACTGATAGCCAACTCTGATTTGCCAAGTTTTGATCGTCTTCGCGCTGAAGGCCAAGAGGTGCTGGAGATTAATAGGGCGCAACAACAGGATATTCGGGAACTGCATATTGGTATTTTAAACATGATGCCTGATGCGGCGCTGGAAGCGACTGAAAGACAATTTTTAAGACTGGTAGGTTCTTGTAATCGTATTGCGCAATTTCATATTCACCTGTTTACCTTTCCTGAAATTCCGCGAAACGCGAAAGCTATGGCGCATATCGAAAAATACTATCATTCATTCGAATCACTGAAAAAATCCGGCTTAGACGCGATCATTCTGTCCGGTGCTAATCCGGCGCAGCCAGAGATTGAGAAAGAACCGTTTTGGGAGCCTTTAGGTGAGGTTGTTGAGTGGGCAAAAGACAATGTTTGTTCTGTGATGTGTTCTTGTCTTGCTACCCATGCTGTTGTGCAGCAGCTATGGGGAATTCACCGTTACAAGCTCGCCGACAAAAGATGGGGGGTGTATTCCAACCGTATTACGGATGCGGTTCATCCGCTAATCGCAAATATCAATACCCGGTTTGATGCGCCGCATTCTCATGTCTATGAGGTCAATGCCACGCAATTTGATAAACGAAACTTGCCCGTGTTGGCGCAAAGCCGAGAGGCCGATCTGCATCTTGCAGTGAGTCCGGATGGATTGCGATTTGTGTTCTTCCAGGGACATCCTGAATATGATGCAGTGAGCCTTCTGAAAGAGTATAAAAGGGAGGTTGTTCGTTATATTGAATCTGAGAGAGATACTTACCCACCGTATCCCGAACACTACTTTAGTAAAGACGCAAGAAATGTCCTAGAGCAACACAAGCGGCTGGTAGAACGAGCGCGTGGTGATTTTTCTACCCTTCCTGCTTTTCCCGATGCGCAGGTAGAGGGTTTGGTTGATAACACCTGGTCAGATACCGGCAAAGCAATTGTGAATAACTGGCTTGGACTAATTTATCAGGTTGCCGCGCCCGCAAGAGGCAAGGTATTTATGGAAGGCGTCGATCCGAACGACCCTTTAAAGCTGGGATATAAGGACAAATAACCGATCTCTCAAACATCGTGTTTGATGGGTTCAAAGCGCCAGACTCACAAGTCTGGCGCTATCGTGAAAGATTAGATTTTGCTGCCCCTAGTTTTAGACAGCTACTTCGTTGCAATATTCGGGTGGTTTAACCACTACTATTGCTGGCGGTATCGCCAACATTGGTAACCTGTTTAGCCGGGTTGTTTTTCATTTCCTCGGTGAGGCTGGAGACGCCTGTATCGAGCGCACCGTGCTGGCGAATGGTCTCTAGGGTTTTTTCGCCAATGCCTTTCACCGCAAGTAAATCTTCGATACTTGAAAAACCATTGCTGCTTTCTCGCAATGCAATAATTTCTTTGGCCTTAGCGGGGCCAATGCCCGGGATGTATTCCAGTGTTTGTGCGTCGGCTTGATTAAGATTGATCTGTTCAGCATGTGCCACAGTGGAAAAAAATACCAGAAAAAACAAGGCAATTGTGGTTGCGATGATGTTGCGAAAACCTGTGTACGACAGGTGGATTGAACTTCGTGTTCTCATTTTGAAATCTCCTTTTTCGTTAGTTTGCCCTAGCCCTGATCACAATCTTAACGGGCCATCCTTGGGCGGTATTAAAAGTGATGAAATTTAGTTGCTAGCCTAGTTTCATCTAGACGTAAACCGCGCGTTACATAGCGCGTAACAGAAGTGTATGGATAGAGTCGCTTTGTCTGCTGTGACAATGCGCACATTCGCTGGACTATTGCTTCAAGCGGCGACCAGTTTTCTAAGGCGTTAAAATCAAGATTTGGGATATATATCCCGACAATATTTTGAAAAACTGGGAGAACATGCCAGGCAGACGGTTTAAGGTAAATGTGGCCGTGCCAAATATTCTTCAGAAGTCATCTCTTGGAGGCGACTGATAGTACGTTCGAATGGTGGCGCCAAGCGCTTTCCTTGATAAAGATTTTCCGGTAGTGCTGCCGCGGATATAATGAGATTTACACCGCGATCATAGAGTTCGTCGACAAGCTCAATTAATCGGCGTGTTGCGTCGTTGTCATTTTCTGAAAGTATTGGGATATCTGCGAGAATCAAAGTATGAAAGCGCTTTGATAGCTCGATATAATCTATTTTCGATCGATTCGTCTGGCACAAAATAGCAAAGGTAAACCAGACAATGCCAGAGCCAGTAGCCACCACATCTACCTCTCTTCCCGAGAGTAATATGCTTGCTTTGCTTTCGTCGTCGGCGCCGCCAAGGTGCGAAAAACTGGATCTCAGCGCGTCATTTGCTTCGGTTCCCAGTGGTGTATGGTAAAGCGACTCGCTTTGTAAAAATGCCATGCGATAGTCATTGCCACTGTCGACTTCGAGCTCCGTTGTATGCTTTTGAAGCAGGCCGATCGCGGGTAAGAAACGCGCTCTTTGTAGTCCATTTTCATATAGCCTGACTTGTTCAATGTTGGACGTGGTCACCAGACTTACGCCGCGCTTGAACAACGCATCGAGAAGACCGTATAGGAGCATCGCATCGGTAATATCTGTAACCGCGAATTCATCAAGGCAAATTACAATATGTTTTTTTGAAAGAGTCTCAGCAATGATGTCGAGCGGTCGTTGCTGATCCTTGATTGCGGCTTTTTCTTCATGTACTGATTGCATAAAACGATGAAAGTGTACGCGCTTCGCTAGTCGACCAGGTAACGACTTATAAAATAAATCCATCAACAGCGTCTTTCCGGTTCCAACACCGCCATAAAGATATACACCACGAGATGGCGTGACTGCTTTTTCAGCAATGAGTTTTTTCCACCAAGATTTTTTGTCAGCCTGAGTAGATTTAGCTATCAGCTCGGTATGCAGTTGATCTAGCAGTTTAAGCGCTCTGACTTGGCCCTGATCAATACTAATTTCATTGTTCACAACCATGTTTTGGTAGAGCGAAGACGGCAGCGTCATTTAATTTCTCCTGCAAGGATTGAGAAATCCGATACGGAGGAATAACCGTTGCTCGCTTGCGGTTCCTGTTGTGAATCGGGTTGACTAACGGTCAATAGAAATTGGATACCGAATGATCGCGCGGCATCCAATACCTTTTCATTGTCGTCGATAAAAACACTTTTTGCCGGATCAAAATGCATAATCTCTTGTAACCGCTGCCAGAACTGCGGGTCTTCTTTTGCGACACCGAACTGGTGCGAGGTTGCAATATAGTCGAAATAAGGACCGATCCCGCTTCGGCTGAATTTGATATCAAGTGTATCTTTGTGGGCATTGGTCGCCAGAACAATTTTCTTGCTGGCCCTTCTCAAAGCCTGTAGAAACTGAATAGCGCCTGGTCGCGGTTGAATACGCTCGGCCGCAGCATGCTTCATTCCTAACACGTCCATTTGCAGGTACTGACTCCAATAGTTGATGTCATACCACCCTAAGCTACCGCGGATAGAAAGCATATGTGGAAAAATTTGATCAAAGGCCTGTTGCGCAGAGATGCCTTGCTTTTCACCAAAGCGCGCAGGGACATACTGTGTCCAGAAATAATTATCGAAATGTAAATCTAAAAGGGTGCCATCCATATCAAGAAATACAGTTTCGATGTTTTGCCAGTCCAGTGTCATGTGGTCTATGAATGCGAGAATAGAATAGGTAGCTGCGCTTTCCTGCGGTAAGGTCTGGTCATACTCAAACCAACCGGTATTTTTAAGATGACCAAGCCGCGCATTCTATCAACTTCCGTGATTGCAGAGTCACGACTATTTCGTATTCAAGCGATTGATCTGGCATTCTCAAATGGTGTTGAAGCAACTTTTGAAAGTGTTTCCATGGGAGGAGATGGCGTTGTGATGGTGGCGGCGATTGATAAAGATGATGAATTAATAATGATTCGTGAATATGCTGCCTGCCAGGATAGATATGAACTGGGTTTTGTGAAAGGCAAGATAGATCCAGATGAATCGCCCGAAATCAGCGCAGGGCGCGAGCTAAAGGAGGAAATCGGTTTTGGTGCCAGAGATCTAAAAAAGTTGAGAACGATCTCTTACAGTCCGGCGTATACAAATCTTGAAACGCATTTGTATATTGCGCGCGACCTTTATCCAGAGAGTGCTGAGGGTGATGAAATAGAACCGCTTGAACAATTTCGCTTTCCGCTTTCTGAAATCGACCAACTTTTGGACCATTCGGAAATTACCGACGTACGTGTACTGATGATGCTGTTGCAGTTGCAAAAGCAGTCGATATAGGCGTAAAACGTCCTCTTTTTAGCAGAGAGACGAATTAATCCATGTCATATTCACTAGACAAACTACTTCCTAAAGTCATCGATATAGCGTCGGATGCAGGCGCAGCGATTCTGGAGGTATATGAGTCGAGTGACTTCAATGTCGAAACCAAAGGAGATGGCTCTCCACTGACTCGCGCAGACAGGCAGGCGCATAACGTCATTGATGCCGGTTTGAGAGCATTGCAGGGAGACATACCGGTTTTGTCAGAAGAATCAGGGGAGGATGCATTCGCCCAACGCAATAACTGGCCACTGTTTTGGCTGGTTGATCCGTTGGACGGTACCAAGGAGTTTGTAAAAAGGAATGGCGAATTCACCGTCAACATTGCGTTGATTGACCAGGGAAAACCGATGTTGGGGGTGGTCTACACGCCCGTTTCGGGTGTCGGTCACTTCGGTACGCTGCCAGGAGGGGCATTTCGCTCCGATGCTTCTGGTACGAACGCTATTACCGTGCGCCAGATAGAAAATGATCGGGTAACTATGGTTGCCAGCCGCTCCCATGCCGGAGAGGCGGTGCAGGCCTATCGTCAGAACCTTGCGTCTCGATTTAACGATATTGAGGTTGAAAGTATGGGGAGTTCTCTAAAGATGTGCCTTGTAGCGGAGGGTAAGGCTGATATTTACCCAAGGCTCGGTCCCACCTCTGAATGGGATACTGGTGCGGCACACTGTGTGGTAGAGGCAGCAGGTGGCCAAATGTTGCAACTCAATGGTGAACCCCTGCGATATAACAAGGCAGATATCCTGAACCCCTGGTTCCTGGCCTGTGGTGATCCAGCGATAAACTGGGTGGATTTCACGGCTGGAATATCCCAGCCTTGAGTGTTGAGGAGGTGAATCGCCTTCCCTAAAACCCCTAACTTATTGAATTTAAATATTTATATCTCGTAGTTGACCTGAATCTTCACAACGAGTAGTCTTGCGACCGCTATTTCTAGCACAACAATTTTGACTATTTAGACCATGCGTATCGCACTGATCGGCGTCTCCGGTTCCGGTAAAGGAACCCAGTCGAAGCTTCTAGCGGAACGGTATCGCGTTCCCCACATATCAACAGGCGATCTCTTGCGGGAAGCAGCGGCGGCCAATTCACTCACAAAACCGCAAATTGAAGCGCTGGAGAGCGGCGCCCTTGTCGATGACGAAATGGTCCGCGGACTTCTTGAGGAGCGTCTTCGTCGCAAAGATACCAAGCGCGGCTTTGTGATTGATGGATATCCGAGAACCATTCCGCAGGCCCAGTCTCTGGACAATTTGCTTGGTATGTTGGGCAGGGCGCTGCAAATTGCTTTGTATACCGAAGCGTCCAACGAAATGTTGGTCAAACGCATTACTGGGCGACTGACCTGTGAGAGCTGTGGAGCAATCTTCAATAAGTTGTATAGCCAGCCGCAGAAAGCTGGTAAATGTGATGAGTGCGGGGGCAAGCTTACTAGCCGTAAAGGCGAAACGGATAAAGTGGTTGCAGCAAAGGTTGAAGTTTACAAGCAAAATGTTTCTCCTTTGATCACCTACTATCGTGCCCAACATAAACTGCGCACGGTCGCCTCAATGGGTCCTGTAGAAGAGATTCATGAAAAAATATGTTCCATCGTTGATTTGGAAATTCGACCCCTTGAAATTGAAGCGATGGTAACAACCGTCGGTAATATGGATGAAGAGGAAGACACGGTTATCGCCGGTGGACAAATAAGTCGGGTTGCAACGGATCCCGAAACAGCTTTAAAGCGTGCCGCCGCGAAAGCGAAGAAAGAAAAAGCGGCTGCGGAATTTGCGCAACGTAAGTTAGCCGAAAAAGCAGCGGCGGATAAGTCGGCAGGAAAGCGAAAGTCTGGTAGAAAACCATCGGTGAAATCCTTGGCAGCGAAAAAAGCTTTAGAGGAAAAAGCCGCAGAGAAGGCTGAGAAGAAAACCGCAAAGAAAGCTGCAAAGAAAACGGCGGCCAAGAAAAAAGTGGTTAAGAAAGCAGCGGTAAAAAAGAAAGTAGCCAAGAAAAAAGTGAATAAAAAACCCCAGGCAAAAAAGGGTCCAGTAAAGAAAAAGGTTGGTAAAAAGGCCGCGGCTAAAAAATCTCCAGCCAAGAAAAAAGTGGTTAAGAAGGCGGCAGTAAAAAAAGCGTCACCAAAGAAAAAAATCAGCAAAAAGAAGGTAGCCAAAAAAGCGCCGACTAAGAAGAAGGCTAGTAAAAAAACAGCTTCTAAAAAGGCACCTGCTAAGAAAAAAGTAGCGAAAAAGAAGAAGCGCTAATCGTTTCTTAAAGCTATGACGGATCACCCGCAACAAGGATTATTCCCGGCTACCCGCCCCAGAAGAATGCGGCGAGACGATTTTTCTCGACGTATGATGCGCGAAAACAGCTTAAGTGCTGATGATTTGCTGCTCCCTGTTTTTGTGATTGAGGGAGAGAACGCTACCGAGCCGGTTGCGTCGATGCCAGGAGTTTTGCGGATGAGTACTGATCTTGTCGTGCAAAAGTGCGAAGAGCTAGAAGAATTAGGCGTTCCGGGTGTCGTTTTGTTTCCTGTCACCCCACCTAGCGCGAAGTCAGATCTCGCCGAAGAAGCTTGGAATCCGGAGGGTTTAGTACAGCGAACTATTCGTGCCATTAAATCTGCTACACCGAATGTTGGCGTAATTACTGATGTCGCGCTCGATCCGTATACCAGTCACGGCCAGGACGGTTTGGTTGATGATCAAGGGTATGTGGTCAACGATGAAACGGTTGAAGTTTTGGTGAAGCAGGCACTGTCTCACGCTGAAGCTGGCGCAGATATTGTCGCGCCGTCTGACATGATGGACGGAAGAGTAGGTTCGATTCGATCATCCCTCGAAGCATCTGGGCATATTCACACAAAAATTCTGGCGTATTCTGCGAAATACGCATCCTGCCTTTACAACCCCTTTCGCGATGCGGTGGGTTCAGCAGAAAATCTAGCCGGCGGCGATAAATATACCTATCAAATGGATATTGCCAACGGCGACGAGGCGCTGCGGGAGTTAGCAATAGATATTGCTGAAGGCGCAGATATGGTGATGATAAAGCCGGGAATTCCGTATTTAGATGTAGTGTGGCGGGTCAAACAGGCTTTTGGCATGCCGACTTTTGCGTACCATGTTTCCGGTGAATACGCGATGTTGAAAGCCGCCAGCGACAACGGCTGGTTGCAGGAAAAGCCGGCTGTAATGGAAACTATGATGGCTTTCAAACGGGCCGGATGCGACGGTATCCTCACCTACTACGCTGACACCGTTGCGCGATGGCTGAAAGAACAAAGCTGAGTTAGGGAGCCTC
>CALKKV010000054.1 GCA_937992195.1 uncultured Gammaproteobacteria bacterium
AAAAATGATTTTCAGACAAAGATATTCGTAACGCAGTGCTATATTGACGAAAAGTTATACTGAGACGCTAAACTCAGCCTTTTGCGATATTTTATAAAACAAATAGACTCATGAAATTCCAACAAAACGGTACCGTTGTAGCGGAGCTCTGGTGTAATAATTTTGACGAAAGTCTTCGCTTCTACACTGAAACCCTCGGTTTTGACGTAGGTCAGCACAAGGAAGGAAGCACGCATGCGTATCTGACGTTAGGAACCTCGCAAATTATGATTTCAAATTACGATCTTAAGGGAGGCTGGGAAACGGCGCTGTTTGAGAAACCGCTAGGTCGCGGTATAAATTTCAGTTTTTTTGTCGACAACGTCAAAAATATCTATGAGGAGATCACATCTAAAGGCGTAGAACCCCATATTGATTTGTACTCAATATGGTATTGGCGTCCAGACTGTATGGCCAACCACAAGGAGTTCGTGGTTCTTGATCCTGACGGATATATGCTTCGATTTTCAGAACGTGTTGGTAGTCGCCCGAAGAGATTGGACGACGAAGATCATATTTATGAATAGGTACAATTGGCCGAATACAGTATTCAGAGTTTGCGTATCCATGATAAAAAAAGTGGACAGTTCCTATCGATAAGAGCGTCATCGCACGTAACAACAATGTCTCTAAATTACCGGACGGCTATGTAGTCGCTTGATGCAGCACTATGGATCGTTGAGGTCTGAAAAGTATGAATGTTAAATATGAAACTGCTTCGCAAGCTGATATACCGCGTCTTGTCGACATGAAAATCGAAATGTTTCGTGAATTTGGTTATACCGAATATCTTCATAAAAACGCGCGTGAGATTATCGTTGCAGATTACAGCCAGCTATATGAGGAAAATTTGGCAATTCACTTTTTAGCTAAAGTAGATGATCGTATTGTTGGGATTGTGGGCGCTTTTATTAAATCCGATATCCCTTTTCGATATTTTTCTAAAGGTCAATACGGATTTATTGGGGATGTCTATACAATGCCGTCTTATAGAAAGCTTGGAATTTCGATGAATTTGAATAAAGAAGCGCTGAAATGGTTAAGAGATTATGGCGTAAACTTTGTACGACTACTTGCTTCCGATGCGGGTCGTCCTCTTTATGAGCGACTCGGGTTTTCCGCTGACGTCGATATGGTGTTGAACTTTGAAACGTAGCAAGTGAACGAACTTCGGGTGGTTATTCGGACGTTATATTAAATAGGTTAATGGGATATTTCATAGTAGATCTATTTCGTTAAGTTTGATGTTCAGGCCAGGCGAGATGGGTAAATGATCCGATTGTTCGACTGTAGTTTGAATTTAACTGGCATATGGTGAAAAAAATTACTCCAATTTTTTCGAACTATTATTATCTGACCTTAATTAGTGCTTGTCATTCAGTAGAAAGAAAGTGATCCGCCTATAGAATACGAATATTAGTAGTTCAAGTTTTGAAGATGTGAATTTGGAGGGCACAAAGCTTGACGATGTGAACCTGAAAAACGCGAGTTTCAAAAATATTAGTATGGACTCTGTGATTTTTGAAGATGTCTATTTTGGAAATGCGGAAATCAGGGAGTCAAATATCGAAGGAATGAAAATAAATGGTGTATTGGTATCAGAATTGTTTAAATTTTATAAAGGATAAGATATAAAGCCCGAGTTCATGGCGCGCGTAACATCGTCTACGCATAGAGATCCTTGGGGTTTCAATGGTTGGGTTTGGTGTAGTGAATGCTAAAAACTGAAGTTGTTTGACCCTAAAATATATGAAAATCACTACACCAAACTGGGATAATGACACCTGGATTAGTTCTGATGAGTATGTCGACTACACCGCAAAATTTTTGTTGGATGAGTTAAATATTCACTCTGCAAGTCGGTTACTGGATGTGGGCTGTGGCCGGGGAAAAATATGTGCAGCAGTGGCCGATCAAGCTGGTCTTTCAGTTCCAATGGATGCAGTTGACATTTCAGACAGTATTTTGGATGCACCAGAAACCGATAGGGTCAATTTCCATCAAGTTGATGTGTTGAAATTCTTAAATAATAACAGAGAGAAACGGTACGGCGGCGTTATTATGAAGCAGATGTTTCACCTGCTCCCAGAAGAGATGCGCGAAGAGGTTTTAATTCAGATAAAAAACTGTCTTAAACAGGGCGGGCGTGCGGCGATATTGGCAATGCCGACTCATTCAAATCTTCCAATGTTTCAAAAAGGCGCCGCAATTTTTGAACGGGAGGTCTTTCCTTTGGATGATGTTCTAAAGTTGGGGACGCAGTGTGGTTTTAACACACGAATTTCGGTTTTCGAGTTCAAGGTTAACATTGCAAAGAGTGATTACTTTGATCTGTTAAAACGCAGATTTATGTCTAATTTAAGAACACTATCTGATCAAGATATCCTGCAAGGAATTGAGGAATTGGATAGTATTTATCAGAACGAAAATCTGACATTTATCGATAAGCTGGACGTGGTTCATCTGATCGTGGATTAAACATTTGTGTAGAGACAAAGAGATATAAGTATGAAGATTCAGGGTGGATGCTTGTGCGGGAATGTTCAGTATGAGGTGAAAGGTCCCCTTAGCCATGCGGACCACTGTCATTGTTCAATGTGTCGTCGTCAACACGGTGCAGCATTTGGTACTTATGCGAATTTCAATCCTGACAGCTTTAGCTGGGTAGCGGGGGAGAGCTATATCAAGATATATCAGCTAAGTTCTGGTAACGGATGGTGCTTTTGTCGCGAATGTGGTTCGACTCTGGGCGGCACAGAGAAAGGAGAGATTACCTCGATTACCATGGGGACAGTTGTGGGAGACCCTGGTGTCAAGCCTGAGTCGCATATTTATGTTGGCTCAATGGCGCAATGGTATGAGATACAGGATGACCTTCCCAGATTTGAAGAAGAATCCTGAGATTGCAGGAATAGTGATGCGGTTGTTAAAAATTGCGCTATTGATGCTGCGACCAAAGAACGATGGTATGACTCAAAATAGACGATCGGTTTAACGCTTAATTTACCGATTATTGTTATAATAAGAATTTAGATGTTGCGAGTGCTGTAGTTTTTCTATAAAAATATAAATGGGGCTATCAAACAACCACACCATAAGATCTCAGTTTTATGAGAGTCGCTTTTTGTCGTCCGGTTTTTAAGTTGCGATTGTATTCGCGAGTAACACTGACGAGGTGAGATGCGATAGGTGGATCCACTCCGCCTATAATTTAAGAGTGTTGAATGGTGTGTTTGATTGATTTTTTTATTTTCAAGCGCGTAAGCGCTAAAACAACGTGCGGCGTTTGTCGGTGATTGCAATCGCACTGTTCAAATGTCATTTAAGAAAGGTTTTTTATGCGTATTTTATTGATAATTCTCATTGCGATTATGGTGTCGGGCTGTGCAGCGACGGCTAGCCGAGGAGCTATGAGTCGTGCGAACTCAAATTTTTTAAAGGGAGACTATACCGATACGATCGCAATATCTGATCGGGCGCTGAGAACCTACGACTACACTGACGATGAGAAGGCTGAGTTGCTTTTTTTAAAGGCTAGTAGCTATATGAAGCTGGATGATATTGATGCGACGGTATCTACAATGAAATACATCGCTGATAAATATCCAGACACGGAGCACGGCTACCGTGCGATTCAAATCTTGAGCAGGGTTAACTCGGGATAGTTCGCCAGCTAAATCTCTTTTTAATAGCTCTATTTCAGAGGTATTGGCGCTAAAAATATATGCAGTTAGGATGAAGATCACACTAATCCGGCATGGACAGCCGGAAGTCAAGCTGCAAGGGTGGCTGAGAATGGATGCGATGCAATCTCAGGTTAGTCGTTACAATCAAGCAAGTATTATCGATCAGCCGAGTCGAAGTGCATTAGATTCTGTTACCGGGAATGAGTTTGTGGTGTGCAGTCATCTGGTAAGATCTATCAGCTCAGCAAAAGCTTTGGGATTAGAACATATTCATTGCTCTGACCAATTATTTCGTGAAGTAGATTTGCCTTATTTTGAACAAGGAAGAATCTTACTGCCGGTGAACTGGTGGGCGTATTTTTATCGTGCCCTGTCGTTTTTCGGCTTTTCTTTAAATGGTGAATCCGTAGCCATGGCTAAAAGGCGCGCTAAGTTGGCTGCTTCAAAGCTCGTTACTTTTGCATATAAACATGATGTTGTTGTTTTCATTGGGCACGGTTTTATCAATCAGCTTATCGCTAAAGAGCTTCTTTCGATGTCTTGGAGCGGCCCAAAGAAACTCAACCCCTCGCATTGGGGGGTGGGTAAATACGAGATACATACTAACTAAAAAATTAGAATATACATTAGGGCGAAGGTACAAACGCTGTACGACTGGTGCCATCAGAGTGGACCGCTGACACCCTTAGTGACGAATCCTTGCCAGTGGATGCGGCTAGAAGAAAACTACTGCCAAACGGACGGCTATTGTAACCAGTTTTGGCTAAGGGAACGCGGTAAGAAAATATTGATAGCTCGGGTAATATATGGCCAGCTGATTTATATTGAGCAAAGTCAGGAGCTGGTAGCGGTGGTGCTTGCCAGCTGACCAGAATCAATCAACGTTGACCGCGGAGTGAATTCGCTGAAGGTGATTGATGACAATTCAAAGAATCTCTAGCTTGAGAGGTGATTCCACTAGTCAATCCTTTAGTTTAAATAACTTTTCCTGGATTCATAATGCCATTCGGGTCCAGAACTTTTTTGATCTGTTGCATGACTTGCAGACTAGTTTCAGGTGCATATTTGCTGAGTGACTCTCTTTTATCAATGCCAATGCCATGTTCGGCAGAAAAAGATCCTCCCATCGTATTCAGGTCCTCATAAATCGCTGCGCTTATTGGCGCTTCTAGCTCTGGTGCCGGACGTCCGGTTGTTACCGTGGCATGAAAATTCCCGTCGCCCAGATGGGCAAAGAGGAAGGTCTTTATGTCCGGTGAGATTGCCGCAATTCTTTGCTTCACTTGTGTGGCATAGTCAGACATGCAGTTCAATGGTACTGATATATCAAACCAGAAACCGTGTGGATAGGCATCGTCTATTGCAAAACTGTCCTCTCTGATACGCCACATGTCGTTCCGTTCCTTTTCGTTTTTCGCGATGACAACGCATCGTATCTGCTGCTCCTCTAATAACTCCATTAATAGCGTTTGAAATACTTCATCGGCCCGAGGTTTCTCTGCCGCAACTTCAACTAGAACTAACAAGGAATTTTCATCCTCGTCGAAGAGTAAGACTGATTCCAGGCCGGTTGCTTTTGCCACCGTTGTGGCATATTCAGGCCACATTAATTCTGCTGACAGCAGATCTAATTCTGCATGATGGCGAAGCTTGTGAAACAGGGCTACAGCCTGTTCGGTACTTTCACAACTTACCATCGCGGTGCTTGACTGAGTTGTTTTTGGCAACAAAGAAACAACAACTTTGGTGATCACTCCCAAGGTTCCTTCAGCGCCAATAAAAAGCTGTTTAAGATCATAGCCTTCATTTGACTTGGTGACACGCTTCATGTCGTTGACAATGCGTCCATCTGCTAAAACCGCTTCAAGTCCGAGAACTCTATTTCTCATAATGCCATTTCGAAAAGCCTCAATGCCGCCAGCATTCGTCGCAACCATACCGCCAATCGTCGCGGTATCCCTTGCCGCCAGATCGATACCGCAGGTTAGTCCGTGTTGATTGACTTCTTTTTCCAAAGCAGCCAGGGTAACGCCACATTCTACTGTCGCATTGCCGCCAATCGGGTCGATCGCAATAATACGATTTAGTTGTGAGGTGTTGAGAATAAGTTGATCTGCATGGGTAGCCGCCGCTCCGGATAAACCGGTAAGTCCGCCATGGGGAACGATCGGTATGTGCAGTGCATTGCAGCTTGAAACCAGTTCGATAACTTGTTCGGTCGACTCTGGCAGCGCCATCAATCCTGCTTTCAAATTATCCAGATGAAATCCGCTATGTAGCGAACCAAAAACCGATGGTGCTTTAAAGCGAATGTCCTTGTGCCTGGATTCTAATGTTGTAAAATTTTCCATATTGAGCAGGATTGCAAGTTTAAACTTATCTTCCGGAATTTAAAGCTATTTAACTACTGCATTGCAATCCGTTTTCCAGCTAAAAGCAAAAAAATCATTCCCAGTGTTATTCTAATTATGCGATATTTCATCTCTATAAAAACGTTGATTGAGTGTTATGTATTGTCTTAACCAAAAGCAGGTCGATGACTATCATCGAGATGGATATCTATCACCGTTAGGGCTTCTTTCCGGTCAGGAAGTACTACACTATGCGGAGCAATATCATGCTGCACGAGATGAAGCCGACGATAAAAACTTTGATCACCATGGAGAACGCTATTTTCGAACCAACTCCCATCTGGTCATCCCGTTTGTAAACGAAATAACCCGCCATCCTAAACTGTTAGATATGGTGGAGTCGATACTTGGCCCGAACCTGTTGGTATGGAGCGCCGAGTTTTTTGTGAAACCAGCAAGATCAGAAAAGATTGTTTCATGGCATCAGGATCTGACTTACTGGGGGTTAGGTGAAGTTGACGATGAACTGACCGCTTGGGTCGCACTTTCAGATGTGAACCTTGCTTCGGGTTGTATGCGATTTGTTCCAGGTTCACACAAGCAGTCAATCCAACCGCATCGAGATACGTTTGGCGAAAACAATATGCTTTCTCGTGGGCAGGAAATTGCGGTTGATGTTGACGAGGACGCTGCGAGACTCATCGAGCTTGAACCTGGTCAGGTTTCCTTCCACCATGGAAGGATGATTCATGCTTCAGGACCGAACACAACGAGTTCGCCACGAATCGGTCTAGCTATCCGTTATATCACCCCTTCAGTTCGTCAGCAGGTCGCCAAACGAGATTATGCAATGATCGTCCGTGGGCTTGACGAATCCGGCAACTGGATCGCAATTGCGCCACCGTCTGAAAATTTTCAGCCCTCTTGTATGAAACTACATAAACGTGTACGGCTCGAGCAGCTTGAAGCGTTAGCACAGGGTGCGGAAGAGACGCTGAGTACGGAAAGATAGAGAATCGGACTAACCAGAACACCTTCGATAACGAGGTAGTAGTGCGTTTTCTTAATCATTCCGGCCTTGAATAATAGTGTCACGCTATAGTTTGATAGGAAATATTCCTCCCGCAGGGATTTCGAACCAGTTCCATGGATTTCCGGTTGTACTTTTGCCAAAGCCGTTCTTAAACTGGATCGCCCATAACAAGTAGAGAGGAAGTCAAAATGTCTAGTAAACATTCAGGTGGTTGTGAGCATGTGCATACGAATACCGATAGTGATCCGATAGATAACCACACTTGCCATTGCTCGGTTTGTAAAAGTGTCACGGGGCAGGATACAACCCATGTTGCATTTTTTAATTATGGAGACCTCACTGTAGATAACGAGGGTAGTTTAAATAGACAACCGTTTAACGCAAACAACCCAGATGGCCCGTTAGAGCTTTGTACTTGTTCGACGTGCGGCACGCCCATTATGCTGGACGACAAGGAAAAACGTATTCGCGTGATTGTTCCCAATCTTATGGGGCATAACGCCGATAATCTGCCGGCGACCTATCACGCTTTTTATGATCCGGCCTCTGGTGTTCCTGAGCCGAGTGATGGTCGGCCTGTTTATCCGGGCTTACGGCCTGATTTTGTTTGGCCCAACCCTGCCTAACCGAATTGAATAGTGTGGTTAAAGCCGTGGTGCCAAAATCACCACGGCTCTTTTGATTTTAATTTCCAAAAAATGAGAGCAACTACTCGCTGCACATACGTAACAAGTAACGATTGAATTGCCAAAGGTTGCGTTCGATGGAGTGGAAAGTGCCTTTCGGTAGAACCGGGGATCGGGTTCCTTGTTGAAGTGCTTCAACAAGCACTTTGTCTTCATCGTTCGCAATATCAATATAACTTTCGAAATCGCCGAGCCACTTATCATATTCCGCGTCAGAAATATCTTTCAGAACTTCAGGTGGAACCGCTACGCCCCAGGTTGCGTTGAACCTGTCCACGCCTTCGGGCTGCACTGAAATCCACCATAGGTAATCCGGCATCAAGGTGACCAGGTGGCAGGGGAATATGCAGAAGTCCACCATCATTCGCCGCCATTCTCCCTTGAGCCGTTGATTGTCAACATGCGCTGCCCCCATACCGATTTCGGATTTTTGAGAGGCGCGGTGGTAGCCATAGTGGTCACTATCTTCACCGCAGATATATTCTTCTAAAGGTTTTCCATGTTTGGCGAACGTTTTGCTGTGGGCAATAGGAACATGATAACTCTCGGTAAAGTTTTCAATCAGATTTTTCCAGTTTGCATCCCAATTCATAGTTCTGCGAAGAACAGTTTTGTAACAAGCCATGTCGAACCGCCCAACAACACCATCGCGAAATGGTTTGAGCACTGTCTGTAATTTGGTCGCAGGATGTTCTGATAACGTGACATAAACAAACCCTTCCCATATTTCTACCTGCAGTGGGTGCAGTTTATGATCTGATTTGTCAAAGCCTGGTTTCATCTCCATGAAAGGCGCAGCAAGCAGTTGACCCTCAAGGTCATAGCTCCAAGCATGATAGCGGCAGGTGATCTTTTTCGCTTTGCCTGATTCTTCTTCGAGTAGACAGGCGTGTCTATGGGCGCAGGCATTGACAAAGCCGGCAATCTCACCGGACTTTTGGCGCACGATGAAGATAGGCACATCTGCTATTTTGTGGGTTAAGTAACTTCCCTGATGTTCGAGTTCATCTTCTCGTCCGACACAAATCCATTCTTGTGCAAAGATATTTTCTATCTCGCGGCGATAAAAATCTAACGAATGCTTGGTAGCGGCAGGAGCAGGTCTTGCCAGTTCAAACTGCGCTGCAGTAGCGGTTTTAAATTCTTCTAACAGTTTGTCGACAGGTGTATTCGTGTTTGGATTCATTCAGTGCCTCCCATACTACTCATATACTACTCGCGCTTCAGTGGTCGCACAATATTCTCTGCAACATGGGTGCGGAATTTAATTATTGCTAAAGACTCGTAAATAGTAGTGTTTCACGCTTACAAAAAAGTTAATTGAAAAAATTTCACTTTTACTGTTGACATAAAAAAGCCCATGCGTATACTCCCGCGCCTATGAAAAATCTCAACAAAAATTTAACAACTCTCCAGGATTGCCGGAAAAGCGGTAAGGGGAATTTGCACGCCATCAATTCATTGATAGTGATGCAGCAACCCGATGGTGTGTTTTATTTTGCCGTGGAGACACGAATACATACGTAGTCAAAAGAATTTATTCGGTTGACTGCATGATCAGTTAGCCGAGCCAGGAAAAACCCCGGTTGGCTGGTCCACCGGGGTTTTTTTATGGGTGATTGGAAAATGTATAGCAATTAGAAGGTCAGGTGTGGGTGCCAGGAGGCGAGGGCGCATGGATGCGCGTTGGTGTGAATCCCAACATCTGATGAAAGCGTTTGGAAGTTGTATTGTCGTGTCGCGAAAGTCGGTTCTGTGAATCCGGCCTGACACCAGGGGTTTTACCCAAATGGTGTATCTCACGGGAATAGAGCATCAAACACGATTGTGTTAGCTCAGTCGGGTAGAGCAGCAGACTCATAATCTGTCGGTCGAGGGTTCGACTCCCTTACACAAATCCATGTGGGCGTGAGTTCACTACGTGCTTGCACGTTTTTAAAACATCGGCAGGAGACCTGTCGGCTTGGCAGTCGGAAGCGGATCGCTTTAAGTGATCCAGCGACTGACTACCAGGCAGCACCGGCATTGGCCTGTGCAATAGATCAAGTTTGTAGTTCGTAATGGAGCGTCAGCTAACCAGGATAGATAGAAACCGCTGGGAAGCAATGCTGATTAACCGTTATGAAGGCTAACCGCTGGTCCGTTGCCCGCGAATACGGTGTGACAGGTTTTCTGTTTCGATAAATGTATAGGAGTAGAAAATTGAAACAGAGCGATCAATAGACTGGCGGCAACAACCGGAAGGTGCCAGGGAAGACTGTTGCGAAAAATACGATTAACGAAAAGAAAGAAGGACAAGAAAAATGATGAAAAGAGTGGTTATCGCACAGTATGAAAGAGGTTTATATATTAAAAACCGTAGTATCGAACGTGTGTTAATGCCTGGTGTTTATTGGAATATTGATCCACGTGTCACTGTTGCAGTATTGGATACGCGTGTTGCGCAAGTAACGCATCAGTATGTGGAATCAATGTTAGCGGAAAACAAAGAACTAGCCGATGAGGTATTTCAGGTGGTGGATTTGGCCGAGTACGAGATTGGACTGGTTAGAGAACGCGGTAACATTACGAGAGTGCTGTCTGCCGCAGCGCACTACGTTTTTTGGGCGCACTACCCTGAGTTAGATATCGAGGTGGTTGATACCCGTGAAAACTATCGCGTGGCGAAAGAAGTGGCGCAGATTGTAACCAGACGGAATGTCGAAGGTGCATTAGCTTCTTTGATTACGCCAGCTGAAGTATCAACCCACGATGTCGGTTTGCTTTGGGTGGACGGTGAATTGGTGGATACTTTAGCGCCAGGCGTACACGCTTTCTGGAAATGCAATCGCTCTGTAAAAGTAGAGCATGTTGATACCAGAGTACAGAACATCGACGTTTCCGGGCAGGAAATCCTTACTCGTGATCGTGTGAGCTTGCGAATTAACTTATCGGCAACGTATCGCGTTGTTGATGCAGTGAAAGTGAGACTGGAGTTGAACGATTACCAGGATTATCTGTATCGCAGATTGCAATTTGTGTTGCGTGAAGCGGTTGGCACGCGCACATTGGATGACTTGCTTGCTGATAAGTCAGCGCTGAATACACAAGTGTTCAGCACGATGAAACAGCATTTAGCAAACTATGGTGTGCAAGTGGAAACCGTGGGTGTGAAGGACATTATCCTTCCTGGCGAGATGAAAGATATCTTGAACCAGGTTGTGGCAACTGAAAAGGCTGCTCAGGCAAATGTCATTCGCAGACGCGAGGAAACTGCGGCAACCCGTTCATTGCTAAATACCGCTAAATTGATGGATGAACATCCAACACTGATGCGTTTGAAAGAGCTTGAAGCGCTAGAAAAGGTAACCGAAAAGGTCGATCGTTTGACTGTGTTCGGTGGACTCGACGGTTTGCTTCAAGACACCGTAAAGCTGCAGTTACAGTCTGACCGATAGCTGCGGTGATTAACTAAAGAATATCGGGTCGACAATGGGGTCGGCCCGAAAGGAGAAAGAAAAATGCCAATCAGGCAAACCATAGATACCGGAAGGTTTCCAGTAAAGATTTTTACCAACGATATTGACGAACGCGCGAAAGAGCAATTGTTCAAGATGTCATTTCTGCCATTTGTGCACAAGCACATTGCAGCGATGCCTGACGTGCATATGGGTATTGGCGCAACCGTCGGTTCGGTTATTCCGCTGAAGGGAGCAGTTGTTCCTGCTGCAGTTGGCGTAGATATCGGTTGTGGAATGAACGCGATCAGACTAAGTTTGACTGCTTCGGACCTGCCGGACAATCTGCGCGGTCTGCGAAGCGCGATCGAACGTGATATTCCAGTTGGTTTTAATTTGCACAGGCGAAAAGATCCGGTTGCGGATTCCACAGTGCGTGCACTGGCCCCCGGGCTAAAGCGCATTCAGGAAAAGCATCCGGGGATTAAGATTGCCAGAAAGAAAACCTATGAAACCTGGATTCGCCAGCTGGCAACTCTGGGTGGTGGTAATCACTTCATCGAGCTTTGTTTGGATGAGAACGACGATGTCTGGGTGATGTTGCATTCTGGGAGTCGCGGTATTGGCAATATTATTGGCCGCTACTTTATAGAGAATGCGCGCCGAGAGATGCAATACCATGACATCCGGTTGCCGGATCGTGATCTCGCTTATTTCAGAGAAGGTACCGAAGGCTTTGACGATTATGTTGAAGCCGTAGGTTGGGCTCAGGATTATGCAATGACAAACAGACGCGAAATGATGCGCAAGATTGTGGATGTGCTGAGACGAAAGCTGCCGCAGTTCACGGTGACGAAAGAAGCAATTAATTGTCATCACAACTATGTGTCAAAAGAACTGCACTTTGATGAGGAAGTTTATGTAACCCGTAAAGGTGCAATCAAAGCAGGTAAGGGTGATCTTGGAATCATTCCCGGCAGCATGGGCGCACGATCTTACATTGTAGAAGGCAAGGGAAATGCGGAGTCATTTCACTCCTGCGCCCACGGCGCCGGAAGAGTGATGAGCAGAACCCAGGCCAGAAAAACATTTAATAGTGAAGATCTGGCAAATCAAACGGAAGGCGTCGAGTGCCGTAAGGATAAAGCGGTAATTGACGAAATTCCGGCGGCTTATAAGGATATTGATGTGGTGATGGAAAACCAGACTGACCTTGTGGATATTGTTCACACCCTAAGGCAGGTTGTTTGTATCAAAGGTTAGTCAAATAGTGGGAGGCGTAACGGAACTATTCCTCCCATTTTTTAAAACGACGAGAAATGTAAGGTGAAGACAATGGAAACCACAGAACTAAACGAGGTGCTTGCTTGTCTGCCAAAAGGCAAGACGCACTATCGCTATTATAAAGATGCTTACGCTCCGCAGATTTTATCTATGGCAATTGATAAGGAAAGCGACGTTCGCACAATACAGCAATCCAGCTACGCGAAACTGTTAAAAACGCCTGCGGTGAAAGCGTGGATGGCAAAAAAAGGAAGTGGTGCGCTAACTGCATTGGAGCTGAACTCGATCTGGCAGGAGCCATCGCTACCGTACTTGCTGACCGCATCCCGTTGGAAATTTGAATCGAGGCGTTGGTCTCAGGTTTCAAGGAAAGGAGACAACCTAGTATTGCAGTTGAACCTGCCACGAGAGCATGACGAACTATTTGATGTAAGTATCGGTAAACGCTACAGCTTTAATCCGTCATGGGGCCATCCTGTTCAACAGAAGTTTCGGAACCCAAGATTCAGGTCGACCCTTGCCTGGGCGAGAATCGACCTAAGTTTCGAGAACAATGAAGCTTTGATTGAAGAAGTGCAAAGCGATGGCGTGCGTTTAGTCAACCGAGTCAAAAAACGCCAGCAGAGAGTGAAATGTAACTGCGCTCAATGTGCTTTGAATAAGCGTTACATGCAATGGTTTGATTCGTATTCATTGGTCTGGAGTGAAACCATGTTGATGGCGACCATCGATTTCATTCGTACGGAGTTAGGTATTGAGAGAGTATTTTTTCATACTGCTCGGTCAGGTTGGAGAGTAAAAAAGATCGACAAAAGCTGGAGGCCACCCGTTTCACTCTATTCAAGTCTGCCAAAGAAGTTTGCATTTACACATGTCTGGAACGCGCCCCAGTTTCTATTGGATACCAAGAGCTATCACAAAATTGTTCGGGAACACCCAGATATCGACTTTTATATGTTGGATTTTTCAAAGAAGTTGAGTGTCGGTAACAGACAGCAGAGAGGTAAACAAAATGCCGTTAACCATTAAACCAAGAAACCCGGTGGCACTGTCTCCGCTGCTTCGAAAGGGCGGAGTGCATTGCAAATCAAATAGTGCGATCAGACAAAGCCGCAGAGTTAGTCTCGCGCAAGATCTTCGTGATTGGCAATTCGAGCTTGACTTTGAGAGAAAACTTAATAGTGGTGTAGCCAAAAATTCGGATGCTGTAGACTCAAGCGAATAGTTCGCCTATCCTAACCCCTAGTTCAGAGGCTGTGTTTGAAATATGGGATTGGACTTCCCAGGGTTTGCTAGACACTTTCTAGCTTGGAATAATAGTCTTCTTCAAACTGCACTGGAGAAACCCCTCCAGTATGACTGTGTCGTTTTACTGGATTGTAAAACATTTCAATAAAATTAAATATTTCTGTC
>CALKKV010000055.1 GCA_937992195.1 uncultured Gammaproteobacteria bacterium
AGTGAATACAGGCTGGAATGGTTCTGGCAATCGTATTTCGATTCAAGACACACGCGGCATTATCGATGCAATACTGGATGGTTCAATCGATAGCGCCGATACCGACTCGGTGCCGTACTTTGATTTTGTTGTGCCGAAGAGCTTGCCAGGGGTAGACGCCTCGATTCTCGATCCGAGGGATACTTATGCAGACGCTGCTGAGTGGGATGTCAAAGCGAAGAAACTGGCCGGTCTGTTTATCGATAACTTTAAACAGTATGAAGATAACGAAGAGGGTAAAGCCCTAGCTAAAGCCGGGCCAAGGGTTTAGGTTTTATTTGCCTGAAAAAGTTAAGGGGATCGAACAACGTTCTATCCCCTTAACGTTACATCTTTAACAGTTCAGCGGTCCTAGAATGATCGCTTCCAGCCCAAATAAAAAGTTCGATCACGATCTAGATCAATATCCGATGAGGGATTATTGGTATAAGAGATATGTGCAAACACATCACTCTTTTTGGTCACCGCAAAGTTGTAGTAAGCCTCTACAACATTTTCACGATCGGCACCCTCAAATGAGAGTTGAGAGCTTTCAAAACCGATCGTACCAGTGATTGGGTTTTGAGAAGTCGGCAGCGTTAAGCGTGCACTACCTGAAGTAGTTTGTAGCGGACTTGAATAGGAAATACCGAAACTGCCCCTTGAGCTAAGCGCATTGTTCACAAGTAAACCAATTCCATAACCTTCGGTGCGTATGTCGTCGAATTGATCGAGCAGCGCATTTTGGTTTGCCTCCACGTCACTAAAGCCTTGAAAGTATCCACCAATGAGTGAAACGTTCTTGGACATGTCATACGCACCATTGATGCCTATATAGTAGGTGTCAGTGCTGTCTGCGCTAAACGCGCCGTCAGATGCACCGCCCAGCAGGTTGCCATCTTCAAGCAGTGCGCCAACCTGAAAACCCATCTTCAGTTTTTCTTTTTCTACGCGATTTTCATAAAGCAGACTGTTGCTTACGATGCCGTGTTCTTCCTGGTCGTCGATTACAGCCACACCCAAGCGATGGCTTGTTTTGTCTTCATTCCAGCCATAGCGAAAGCTGGTGCCTTGGGCAGAGTATCCCAAAACTGGTGTTGTAAAAATATCCGTGTGCTGAAATTGCGTTGCAGGCGAGTCTTTCTTTTCCGACAGCGAGAGCGCACCAAACTCGTTAGACAAATCCGAGTTCAAGCCCATGCTGTAATCGGTTTTGCCGTTATCGGTATAGTGACGGATAGACACCTGTTGGGTTACCGTTAGCGGATCAAGACCCCTGTCGGTATTGAACGCGTCGAATTGAATTGAATCCTGATTGGTTGGGTCGTTAACAAAAGCGAAGGTTTGACTGTTCTCGGTCTTGTTCAGAGGAACCAAGGTTGTAGGGTTTTGCCGCGCGTTTACTAAATTGAATAGGTTGGTATTGCCCCTTGTTCTCGCACGAGTGGATAGATCAATATCAAATGCGCGGCCAAAATTGTCTACAAAAATTGTTTTCTGTAAATCTTCTTTTTTATTGAAAATAGCGTATGCAACCGCGCCACCAACTGCAAGCGCAGCAAGTGCGATTCCCGTGCCACTGCCACCACCGCCTCCGCCTCCGCCGTCATCGCCGCCGCTATCTCCACCACCTGCGGCTGGAATGTTACCTTCACCAACCGCCGCTACGGCCGCGTTTAAATCTACTTCTCCATGACCAAAGGTAGAGTCGACCCCAGGTCTACCCAAATCGCGCGCGCTTTGGAACAGGACTTGCACCACCTCTTCAGGCGATAAAAATGGAAATCGAGCCGCTACTTCAGCGGCTACCGCGGCAACTCTTGGTGTCGCCATCGAGGTTCCGACCTGCAAACCATTTGGAGAGACTACATCGGCGACAAGAAAAAAGTCTTGCAGGTTGCCGGCCCGGTTACTTGCTACCCAGATATCACCACCACGCAATCCACCAACCGCAATGCCGCGACCGCCAAGCTGAGAGACGTTTGCTGCATCTCCAGTAGGCCCTGGCGCAGCAGCATTACCTGCCTGCATCACCAGAATTTTGCCGGAGTTGGTTACCGCTTGCAGGGAGGGGACCGGTGTGTTTTGAATCGAGGCGATAGAGTGTGATACCGCGTTTACATTCGATTGCGCGGCAAACTCCAGGGCTTGTGCCACGATACCGCTGGTTGTACTGAAGTCAGCGCCATACGCCTTGATTGGAAGTATCCTGGTGCCACCAAATGCGCTGCGAGCAGACAGCGCAGCTTCGTTTCCATGTTGGCCTGGTTCGTCGTCGATAGGATCGCTGTCGTTATTGATTAGATCGGTACCACCGTCGATCAGAAAACCGGCTAACGTTCCAGGCAATACTCCTGTATCAATTGAGGCAATATCACCTGCGACACTTGTGTTGTAGGTTCCTGCGAACAGCAGGCTGGAGACCAGGGCTGGGAGCAATTTTCTCATAATATCTATATACCAACTTCAGAGTGAGAGTAGTTGGAGCAAGAGTTTAACCGTTTCGTCAAACATATCAATGCTGTTCTGGCGGTTCCAGAAATCGTGTTCAGGTTATTCATATAAAGTTGTCACCTGATCAGATAAACTCGGGGTTCAAGAATCCTGCCCTTCTGAGCTAACCAGATTGCGAAAAGGTGTCGCCGAGACACAACATGACGTTACGCTAACTTCCCACGATTGATGCAAGACATCCTTTCACTGAACAACCTGGAGCAGTCCGACAGCCTGGTTTATCTCCTACCGAACGTGGGAGAGGCGTCGTTTGAGTATTCAGATGGTGCAGAAACAGAGCGATATCTCTACGATGTATTGTCCAAGGCTTCAGACCTTAGCTGTCGGTCACCAGAACTACAGTCTGCGATTAAAGACTGGCCCAGTGAATACCACCTAACCAGTGATCGATCGAATTTGCTTCGGCCATTTGATCTATCCGGGGTTTCTCGCGTGTTGGAACTTGGTTCTGGTTGTGGCGCGATTTCAAGATATTTGGGTGAGCAAGGGTTTATCGTTGATTCGGTAGAAGGAAGTCGGATTCGCGCCGCTCTTGGCAAGTTACGTTGTCGTGATCTCGACAATGTGCGTGTGATTAACGCCAATTACAACGATCTGAAATTTCCGCAAGGACATTATGATCTGGTGCTGTTTGTTGGCGTCATTGAATACGCCAGAAAATTTCACCCTGATGCTGACAGCGATATCGATGCTGCACGTAGAATATTGCAACAAGCAGGGGAGCAGATTCATGATAAAGGCGCTGTGCTGGTTGCCATAGAAAATCGCCTGGGTTTGAAATATATGATGGGCGTGCATGAAGACCATTATGCGAAACGTTATATTGGGATCAATGACTATGTCGACTCGGCGGGAATAGCGACTTACAGTCGCCCGCAATGGGATGGATTAGTTCGTGAGGCAGGGTTTGCGCATAAGGCGGTTAGCTATCCGTTTCCAGACTACAAGGTGCCTTCGGTTGTGCTGTCCGAAAGCTACACCCAAAAGAATATTTATGCGAGCAATCATCTGGAAGGGCTGCAATCAAGAGATTACTTCGCGCCGATAAAGCGACCGCCAGCAGAGATGGTTTATTGGCAGGCGGCGAGTCATGGTGGTTTTATTGGTGATCTGGCGAACTCTTTTTGTTTGCTTATGGGCCACGATGCGCAAGCCATTGCCAAGATTCAGTCATTTGACTTTTGCCATGGTCCGGGATCAGGCAGGAAAAATATATTCGCGGTAACCACCAGCAAGGCCAACGACTCCGAGCTGGTGCAGAAAGATCTGGAACATGGCTCGTGGGAAAGCTCGAGTCAGGGTATCACCCAAAGACTGACGCCACAGGCCTTGATTGAAGGCAATTTATTATCGGCGCAGTGGCTGCGCACGATCTTGGTTTATGTCCGCCGCGAAGAGCTTGATCAGGCATTGACCGACTATTATCGCTTCCTTGGAGAAGAGGAAGCAGCCAATTCTCTCGCTATCGACCTGTTACCGATCAATATCGTTGTGCGGCCTGATGGTGGCTGGCAGGTATTTGACCAGGAATGGATTGTTGAGTGGGAGATTTCCAAAGAATATGTGCTGTTTCGAGCACTATTAACCTTCATCGTAAGCAATTGGTTGTATATCCGCGACTTTCTCGCGTGGCTAGAGCTACAAACGGTTAGGGATTTTATTGAATATGGTTTTCATGCCAATCAAATCCACCTTAGTGAACATATCGATGAGTTTGTCGAAATGGAAAACCGTTTTCAAAAAGAAATTGCGCGAGATCCGGAAAGCCAAGACGTCGATACATTGCTAAGCACGGTATTTGATTTCACTTCAGAGGACGATATTGTTTATGCCGCAGTTCGCTGGCGATACGACGATGAAGAGTTTGTTGAAGCGCAAAGGTCTAGTTTGGAGGTGTCTGTTTCTCCGGAGATAAAAGAGGTCTCTTTTGACCTTGGCGCGAATGGGCCTTTGGCTGGACTACGTTTTGACCCATTTGATTTGCGCCGCGCCGCGGACGTCGGGTTCTATCGCGTGGCGTCATTGTCTCTAGTTGAAATTAGCGACCAAGGGGAACGCGTGCTTTGGGCACTCGATAGCGAACAGGATATTGCTAAGGCCTGTCATCCGGAGAGCACCGCTCCTCAAGAATTGGATGGATCGATTCGCTGGCTGGCACTCACTGACTTTCCAAAAATGCAATTTGAGCTGGCAACGCCAATTGAAACAAATGCTGAGATGAACTATCAGCTACGAATAAGCTTTGCTATTGTTCGTACTAAAGAATACGCAATGGCTTACAAACACTATTTGGTAGAGTCGCGGTCTCATGAGAAAACCATTGAACGCATGAACCTGAATTTTACTTCTATCAAGTCTGTATTGGGCTATCTACAAGATAAGGCAAGCGATCTGGAAAACAGGGCAAACCTGCTTGAGGGTAATCTAAGGAATGTTAAGCGCGAAAATGAGTCTATTAAACAAGGAAAACCGTTTTTAATTGGATCAAAAATTATTAATGTTGTAGAACGTTTGCGCGCACTCATTGGCAGATAAAGTATAAAACCGAAATGTCTAATACTGATACCCATCATCGACCCAAAGTTTCGGTTGTTATTCCAGCTTATAACCATGAACGCTTTATCGGCCCTGCAATCGACTCAGTGTTGAATCAAACCCTGACAGATCTGGAGTTAATTGTCGTCGATGATGGTTCTACAGATAAGACTGCAGAAGTGATCAAAGCTTATGATGACCCTCGGTTAAGCTATACCTGGCAAGAAAACCAGGATGCGTTTAATACGATTAACCGCGGAATGTCGATGGCGCAGGGTGAATATATTGCTATTCTGAATTCGGATGATATCTATACCTTAGACCGGTTAGAAAAGCTGCTGGCGTTGTCTGAGAACACACAAGCTGCATGTGTGATTACCGATGTTATTCCTATTTCAGATGATGGTGATGTGTTTCAGGATCCGGAGTTTGGCTGGAATCTGTGGCACCAGAAGAATCGGGATTTTTACTTTTCGCAAAAAGATTTGTATGCCGGGTTTCTGCAGGGGAATCTCATGGTGACGACGTCTAACCTGTTTATGACTGCGGAAGCGGTGAAGTCGGTGGGGGAATTTTGTTCACTCAGATACTTACACGACTATGATTTTATATTTCGAATGATGCTGGCGTATCCAGATAGCGTGCATTATATGGACGATGCGCAACTGCTCTACTATCGAATTCATGATGGAAATACTTTATCTGAGGCCGCGATCACCGGTCGCGAACAGGATTTGGAGGTGATTAATAAATATATGTTGGCCAGACTTCCAATTGCCGACCGAAAATATGCCGCTGCAGGATCCGACAGGTTGCGGGCTCTTGAAAAAGAACTCTTCGATGTTAGAGCGCAGCTAGCGCAAAGCAATGGCAACACGACCTCCGCATCCCCTCCGCTAACCCTTAGAAGAATAGTCGGCGCCGCACTCCGTCGCCTGGGCTTACGTTAGCTGAACTCGGTTTAATCTGATGACGATAAACACTTTCTACTCCACAAAAACTCTGGTCGAAGCAGGCCGGCGCCTACAAGATTCGGTGGAGGTCGTTTCGTTTGATATGTTTGACACATTGCTGGTCAGGCGCACGCATGATCCCGATTTGCTGAAGTTACCGGTGGCGCGTTATATCAGCGAGGTCGCACAGCGAAAAGGGTTGGATTGGGACTGGCGGCAGGTGCAGCTGAAACGCGATGAGCGAGAAGCCGCGATGCGGGCAAAAACCGGCGAGACCTATGTTGACCATGAGGCGCGATATCCAGACTACATGGCGGAGATGCTGGAAGAAGTTTTTGAAGACAAGCTCGATAGTGGTTTTCTAAAGCAGGTCACAGATTACGAAATGGAGATTGAGAACGCCATGCTGGTGCCGAGGGCGGACATTGTTGAATGGCTTAAGGAGTTATCGTCGATGGGTAAAAAAGTGATCGTGATATCTGATATTTATCTGCCGGCCGAAAACCTCGAAACACTCCTTGCCCATGCCGGAATTCTTGAGCATGTTGATAAAGTCTACTCTTCTGCGGATAGTTTTCTCGCTAAGGCGTCAGGGCGGGCTTACCCCTTTGTTGCCGCGAAAGAAGATTTACTACCGGCAGAATGGCTACACGTTGGAGACAACCCCATTTCAGATGGTTTTCGCGCTGAAGAGCTGGGTATTCATTCTTTGTTATTGCAAGATCCGGAAGAGTTTCGACGCCGGGCGATCGCGGCGCGGCAGTATTTTTACAGCTGTAAACGGCCCTACTGGAAAGGACGGGCAATCCAGCAGTTGATGGCGCCACTAGAGGCTGAGAACATAGACCGTTCCGCAATGTATGCGGAGGGATATAACTTTTTTGGGCCGCTGATTTCCATGTTTATTCACTACATTGCCGAGCGATGTAGAGAGAAGAAAATAAAAAAAGTGTTTTTTCTTTCGAGAGAGGGCTGGATGTTTAAGCAGGTTTGGGAAAAGACCATGCCGTTGCTTTACCCTGACGGCAACCTACCTGAGATCGAATATCTCTATGTCAGTCGACAGGCCTTGGCCGGGGCAAGCTGCGCCCATGAAGGCTTAACTCAGGAAAAAGCAGATATTGTTTTTCTACCCGCAGGAAATAAAAATTTCAGAGACGTTTGTCGAGTATTCAGTCTCGACGCTGAGAAAATGGTTCCACATTTAGCGCGATATGAGCTGGATTTGGATAGCACACTGAGTCCGATCCACGAAGGCTTTACCACCAAGAACAGATTGAATCTTGAGTTTATGATTCGAGACAATGCGTTCCAGGAAGAGGTGAAGCGGCAATCTGCGGATGCCAATACTGCTTTGCAAAAATATTTGGAGTCGCTTGGATTTTTCGATCAGCAAGAAGTGGCGTTGGTAGACATAGGTTGGTTAGGCACGATCCAACGTTTTTTCCATTCGGCGATAAGACATCGAGACGACCGACCTAAATTGAACGGCATGTTGTTTGGTGCAACCAGAGGCATTCCATTCCCAACAGACGAAGACAACTTTATAGAAGGATTTATTTTTGATCGAGATCGTTTTGATTTTGCCAGTAGCGCAATCTTATACGCCCGCGATCTTTTTGAAGAAGCTTGCCGGGCGCCCTACCCGACGCTAAATGCTTATGCGTTGAACGAAGATGGCAGTCATGAGTTGGTTTTTCGACAAATGGATGACGCCATTGGTGTTGGTGAACAAAAACAGAATGCGTATTATGCAGATCTGCAGCAAGGCGTGTTAGATGCCGCGGATCGATTTGCGGCAGCAGCGGGTGTTGTGACAAAAGGGACGGAAGGCTACCGTCCCTGGATCAATTACCTGCTGGTGAGCAAGCTTGCTTTTCCCAAGAGAAAAGAGATCAATACGATTCGTCATTTGCATCACCTGGATGACTTTCATGGCGCCAATCAACCAAAGAAAGCGCGTCGACCAAAACTGATTCACAATCCTTGGGTGGTTAGCGGATGGCGTCAATGGTTGGGCTGCCGAACCCTGAGGAAGCAGTTTCGCAGACATCTGGAAGGAATGGTAAATTACTAATGTCTAATCGGGAAAAGCCTGTATTTACCAAAGGTTACGATATCCAAGGTAACTCTATACTTAGACAACTGTGCCATTGGTTCAGGATCAAAACTCAGATCATGGGCAATTACGGAGGTGGCCCGGGAATACTTTGCCTGCTGCGATTGCAGCTGTTGCATTATTTCGGCAAACCAATCTTTGGCGCCAAGATTTGGCTAAACAATCAGTATGCGCTGAAAGCAAGGGTGCGTGGTTTAATCACCAGGCTTAAACAAAAAATTAAGCCCGAAGCAGACACCGAGTAGATGATGTTTTTTCGCGACATCTTTGCAAAGTGGCCGGTGCTACAAAATCTGGCATTACGCGAAGTACGAATGCAATATGTCGGCTCTGCGCTTGGCATCTTCTGGCAGATCATTACGCCATTAGTCATGATACTGGTGTTTTGGGTGGTGTTTAGCGTTGGCTTCCGTGTACAACCCGCAAGCGGTGTGCCGTTCGCGGTTTGGTTAACCGCTGGAATGGCGGTGTGGTTCGCATTTTCTGAAATCGTCTCCGGCTCGGTGCATGCCATCACCAGCCATCCACACCTGGTAAAAAAAGTCGTGTTTCCGGTACAGGCGTTGCCGGTGGTAAAGGTGCTTTCATCACTTTCAAACCACCTGCTCTTTCTCGCGATCCTGGTGGTTTTGATGCTGGTCCAAAGTGTTGGGTTTAGTTTTTATCTCCTACAGGTCGTCTACTACTTTCTGTGTATGGTGGTACTGGCCCTTGGCATAGGCTGGACAGTAGCGGCGTTGAACGTTTTTGCCAGAGACACCGGACGCCTGGTCGGGGTGCTATTGCAGGTTGGTATGTGGGCAACGCCGATTCTCTGGGATATCAAAATGCTGCCGGAGCCATGGCGCAGTGTTTTTGCAGCAAACCCGATGCACTACATTGTTCAGGGATATCGGGATTCATTTTTCTATAGTGTGCCGTTTACCGCGCGCCCGGCAGAGACGCTGTGGTTTTGGTTCGTCGCACTGGCGCTGCTGGCGCTTGGTGTATTTGTTTTTCGACGACTGCGACCGCAGTTTGCTGATTTAGTGTGATCGTGAAAGAAGAAACGCTATCGCCGGCGGTAACACTTACCGGGTTAACCAAGACATACAAGTTATACCAATCGCCACGCGACCGTTTGAAAGAAGCCTTTCATCCCGGTGGTCGCATTTATCATCGTCCGTTCAACGCGCTGAGCGATATCAATCTAACCATCCCGCGGGCGTCGACGGTTGGCGTGATTGGCAGAAACGGTAGCGGCAAGTCGACCTTGTTGCAGTGTATCTGCGGCATCGTGCCGCCAAGCGCAGGCACTGTTGAAGTGAATGGCCGAATTGCAGCACTCCTGGAGCTTGGCGCAGGATTTAACCCCGAATTCAGCGGTCGAGATAATTTGTATTTCAACGCCGCAATACTCGGCCTGGAGCGCGAACAGGTAGAAGCGAGACTTGATGATATTTTGGCTTTTGCCGATATTGGTGACTATATTGACCAGCCGGTTCGATCCTATTCCAGTGGCATGTATGTGCGGTTAGCGTTTTCTATTGCGATCCATGTCGACCCGGAAATCCTGATCGTAGACGAAGCGCTTGCGGTCGGAGACATTCATTTTCAGGCGCGCTGTTTCGATCGGTTTCATCAGTTTCGTGAGCAAGGTGTGACAGTGATCTTTGTCACCCACGATCTCAATATGGTGACGCGCTATTGTGATTATGCCTATCTGCTTTCCAGCGGCTCAATTGTTACCCAAGGTAAGCCGCGAGAGGTTGTTTCTTCGTATCGAAAAATTCAAACGGGACACAACCCAGAGATCGAAAGTCAGCAGGTATCTGAACAGGATGTAGAGGCCGCGATGGAGTTTGACGTCAACCCGTACGAAGTGCGGTACGGAAACGACAAGGCAAACATCATCAGCGGTGGGTTATTTGATGAAGAGGGAAACGCGACCCAGCTGATGCATAACGGTGACAGCTGCCGTATCTCATTTGAAGTCGAGTTTGCTCAGGAAGTCGTAGCGCCGGTGTTTGCTTATACGATTAAAGACCTGCGCGGCACAGATATAGCTGGCACTAACACCCACTTGTCCAAGGTCGATACCGCGACCTATCAACCTGGCGATAGGGTAAGAATCGATTTTCGACAAGCAATCAGTCTCAACCCTGGAAACTATATGTTGTCATTCGGATGCGTATCGTTAGTCGATGGCGAGCTGGAAATTTATGATCGCCGCCACGACTTTATTTCGTTCCAAATGGTTTCAGAAGGCAGGAGCATTGGCATTGTCGATTTACATTCTGAAATAGAAGTACACCCTGCAAAAAAAGGATAACGCTATGACCGCTTATATTATTGTCGATACCAAGATAGAAAATCCGGACGAATACGAAGAGTACAAAAAACTCGCTAAACCCATCGCCGAAAAACACGGCGGTAGATATATTGCGCGGGGAGGCGAGATGGAAGTGTTGGAGGCCGATCTTTGGACGCCCACTCGAATCGTTATCGTGGAGTTTCCGGATATGGAAAGCGCCAAGCGCTTTGCGCATTCTGAAGAGTATGCACCGGTAAAATTGATCCGTCGCAGCAATGCTCAATGCACGCTGGCGATTCTGGAAGGTTTCTAGGAAACAGGATTTGTCACGCAAGCGAACCTTTCTAGCTAGCGTCCATAAATGCCGACACTTGTTTTCACGCTTCAGATAGTGATAAATGAAGGTTCATCGAATGGTAGAAATAATATGATGTGGACTTTCAAATCTTTTGGGCAGTGGTGCGGTATATTTATGTTAGCGCTGGTTTTGGCTGCATGTTCTGATGGTGACACCAGCACAGGCGGTGGCTCAGATTCCAGCGGTGGCGGCGGTAGTCAAAATGTGTTGAGTACGATTAACGCATCTTCCGCACAATTCTCAACCTTCTCTGCTGCGTTAAACGATGCCGGCCTCGCACCAACCCTCAGCCAGGGCGGTCCGTTCACGGTCTTCGCTCCGACCAATGCCGCGTTTGCTAATGCTCAACAAATGGTTGATGCAATGTCGATGAACCAGTTGGCGGTACTGCTCAATTTTCACGTGGTTCCTGGAATCAATGATGCGTCGGCAATACCGCCGACAACCGGGGTTGCGCCAACAATAGGTGAGCCAATTAATGCCAGCAACGGTGTGATCTTTCCGATCAGTGAAGTGCTTTTGCCTTAGACCAAACGGACACCAAGGGAGTGAAAATGCCTCTAACTTAGCGTTATGGTTTTAGACCTGCCTAATTGAAAATCGAGAATATGTTGAAACAAAATTTGTCAGAACTTTAGGACGAACCAAACCTAAAACTACTAGGCCGCCCGGCTTTCCGAGCCTCGCCAGCAAACTTATTTTCCTAGGCAAAACAGAGTCGGAGTACGGAGTCTCGACACACCGCTGCAAACCGAATGTAGATGAAGAGTACAGAAATTTTTCGAATCATCCAAGCTAAGGAACCTCTGCAAAAGCCATGATCGGAAAGCTTGAGCGAAAAATATCCAATCTCAGCGTTGCAAAACTTCGCAATAGTGCGCGGCACCCGGCTCAAGCTATTACGTGCATTTTGCGCCTTGATCTTGAATATTTCTCATCTCAATCTTCCGCGCCCAGACTTTTGCAGAGGTTCCCTAACAAATAATGTTCGTAAAGTTTGTAAGTTCAGTTGCTCTATTTTGTATCGTTGCCTACGCAGCGGGCGCAGTAACATTGTATCTTCTCCAGCGAAAGATGTTATACGCCCCTTCCCCTGAGTATAGTCATAAGTTTGACAGCTTAGCGTTGCACAATGAACAAGAGATTCTCAAAACTATCGTTTTGAATCCGGGCCAGTCACGGGCTATGATTTATTTTGGCGGAAACGCTGAAGCTGTTATTTTCAATAGCGAACCGTTTTTAAAAAACTTCTCGGATTACACGATTTATCTTGCTAACTATCGTGGCTATGGCGGTAGCACCGGTTCGCCAACTGAGCAGGGACTGTACTCTGACGCTTTGGCTTTGTACGACCAAGTCCATACTAATCATAACGCTGTATCGCTAATGGGGCGGAGCCTGGGTAGTGGGATTGCTACCTATTTAGCTTCCGAAAGAGCGGTCTCCCATTTAGCACTGATTACACCATACGATAGCATTAGCAATGTCGCTCAGACACATTACCCGATTTATCCGGTGGGTTTGATGATTAAAGACAAGTTCGACTCAGCGGAAAAGGCGGCGAGCGTTTCAGCGCCAGTTTTAATCATCATGGCTGAGCATGATTCTTTAATACCTAACTCACACTCAATCAAACTATCTGAAGCGTTTCAGGAAGGGCAGGTTTCGATGACAAATATCAAGGGTGCAGGTCACAATAACCTGTCGACAGATGAAGAATACTATTCAACGCTTAAACGCTTCTTTGGTGCTTATCCGTAGAACACTGAAGCGCAAAGTAAACCGCAATATCTTCGGAAGACCATGAATACATTAGGAGAGATATAGCCCAATGCTTGATGCAGTCTCTGGCAACCATAGAATATTTCTATGTAACCGAAGTTAGCGGAATTTGCCAAGTCTATTGTGTTAAAACTTTCGCTGTAACGCAGCTAACTTTTCAGCTTACGAAAGAAGCTTTCTGCAACAGGTTTATTCCTGGAGTTACGCTTCCGACTTGCGCCACCAAAGGCATTATCGCCGTGTTTTTTAGCTTGTTCTTATACGTATTTGACACATCAGGGGATCATCCTCATTATAGGGCGCTCGTTTTGATCAGTACCTCTTAACTTTGTCACGAAGAAAAACCATTCGACAAATACTGGAGCAACGCTTCGGAGATGTCGAAGCCTGTGCCGACCTTGAAAATCCGTTTCTCGCACAAATCGCGGGCCGGGGATCACGCCGGCACTATCAAAATCGATCGATCGATGTGTCGCTGTTAAATACGTTGTGCGCCGTCGCACTTTCCGCACCTAGCAAGAGTGACTTACAGCAGCGCGATATTATTTTATTGCAGGACAGAGCGCAGCGTAAAAAAATAACTGATTTGTTTACCCCGGAAGAGTGGTTTGCGAAAGCCCCTGCGCTGTTAGTGGTATGTGGAAACAATCGCCGGCAGCGACAAATTGCAGAAACGTCGGGTAAGTCTTTTGCTAACGATCACCTGGACGCGTTTTTTAATGCAACGGTGGATGCCGGTATTGTTCTATCAAATTTGGTTAACGCAGCAGAAGCGGTTGGCCTCGGCTGTTGTCCCATCAGTATTCTGAGAAACTATTCAGAACAAATCAGCGATATTTTAAAGCTGCCTGATTATGTTTTTCCCGTCGCTGGGTTAGCGCTTGGCTGGCCGTTAAAAGAAACTGAAATCAGTCCGCGGCTGTCGCTGTCAACCACGATACATGTCAACGAATTTGACGATCACAATGTGATTGCCGAGATAAGCGATTATGATCAGCGCAGAGAAAACCAGCAGCCGTATACCAAACAAAGGGCGATTGAGCGATTCGGGCAATCGGCTAAGTATGGCTGGTCTGAAGACAAGGCGCGCCAATACGCGACCCCGCAGCGCACAACATTCGGACAATTTATTAAAGACAAAAAATTTATTCTGGAATAAACAAGAGAGGCAACCGAAGTGGCAGTTAGAGAGGTTTTACAAATTGGTCATCCCGTGCTTGCTGCGGTTGCCGAACCTGTTGATATAAAAAACATTACTTCACCCGAAGTACAGGGTTGGGTGGATGACCTGATTGATACGATGCGCGATGCCAATGGCGCAGGCATTGCTGCAAACCAAGTCGGTATTCCTTACAGGCTATTTACCGTAGAGGTGACAAAGAACCCGCGCTATCCCTACAAACCGTCGATACCGCTTACGGTGGTCATTAATCCGCAGATTAAATTCTTATCTGAAAAAACGTTTAATGCCAATGAAGGGTGCCTGTCTGTGCCGCAAATGCGCGGCGTGGTGGAGCGGCATTTAGAAATTGAAGTCTCGGGGTATGACCGCGATGGTCAGCATCAGCGCTTTGAGGTGAGAGGGTATTCAGCGGCAACCTGGCAGCACGAGGCGGATCATCTAGATGGCGTATTGTTTCCGCACCGTGTGACGGATAAATCGACCTTTACGTCCTGGAAAGTGTTTCAAGAGTTTCACCAGGCGGCGTTTGCCAAAGAAGTAGAAGCATTAGTAGCGCATTGGGGTAAGTAGAACAGTCTCTGCTTTAAGCACTTGAACAATCCTCGCCTCGGGCTCTTCTTAATGGCAGCGGCCATGCT
>CALKKV010000056.1 GCA_937992195.1 uncultured Gammaproteobacteria bacterium
CAGCACCTCGGTGTGATGATGGAGCAATCAAGACTTGATCATGAGACTGGAAAACTCATGCTTGTGGAAGAACGCGCCAGAGTCGCGAATGAGCTCCATGACTCGCTAGCCCAGACCCTGGCTAGCTTGCGCTTTCAAGTGCGAGTGCTGGATGAAACGTTACACCAGGGAGACGAACAAGTAACTTGGGAGGAGCTTGAGAAACTTGAGGAGCAAGTTGAAGTGGCAAATAGAGAATTAAGATCACTGATCGGGCAGGTTCGCGCCCCAATGCAATCCCAGGATATTGTTGTTTCAACGCGCAAGTTAGTAAAAAAGTTTGAACAAGATACTGGTATCTCCGTGTATCTGCAAAATGAATGGTCTGAAGATAACTTGCCCGTTGAACAACGAACCGATGTGGTGCGGATCATTCAGGAAGCGTTGGCAAATATCCGCAAACATGCCAATGCAAGTAGTGTTCGCGTGGTGATTCGCAACTCGTCCAAAGGTTACAGGATCGTTGTTGAAGATGACGGCAGAGGCTATGACGAACTTGTACAGGGTCCACATGAGCCAGGTGAACATATCGGTCAATCGATTATGCAGGAACGAGCAGAGCGGCTGGGTGCAACTCTACAGCTGGATTCTGAACCCGGCGAAGGCAGCTCGGTAGTTCTTGAGTATCAATATCCCACTCTGATGGAACAGTCTCTGGCGGCAAACGCCTAGATAAGTTATGCATGTACTATTAATTGATGACCACGCGCTATTTCGAGCTGGCCTAGAAGGATTATTGAAACGTCGGGGTGTCGAAGTTACTGCCTGCTCAAATGCAGTCGAGGGAGTCGAAGTCATGATGAAAACACAACTTAATCTAGCGATGGTGGACCTCAGAATGCCCGAGACCGACGGCATTCAAACGATACAAATTCTTAGAGAAAAGAATGCAGAACTTCCCGTTGTCATTCTTACCACCAGTGACGCTGCCTCTGATCTGCAAAATTGCCTGCGACAAAACATCAACGGCTATCTATTAAAAGATATGGACCCTGATGAATTAGTGATAGCGATTAAGAAGGTTATTAATGGAGAGCTGGTTATCGCTCCAGAATTAGCCGGCACACTGGCTTCTATCATTCAAAATAAGGATCGGCAAGAAGAACAACAAGAAAGTGAATCAATATTCGCCAAATTATCCAAACGTGAGATGGAAATACTGAGTCACCTCACTGAGGGCCAGAGTAACAAATTGATTGCGCGCGAACTAGGCATCTCGGACGGCACCGTAAAACTCCATGTCAAATCTATTCTAAAGAAACTCGGGTTACATTCTCGCGTGGAAGCTGCAGTACTTGCTGCGACAGAACGTGTATTTTCAAGCCGCCACTAGCATCATCAAATCACTCCAAATCAGATCGACAGCATATTCGAATCAACCGCATAGAGTTCTAATACCCCCTCTAACGATCAATTCTCACTGCGTATTTCTTACAATATCAGTCAGGCACCGAAATCAGTAGAGAGAAGTCGGCCAAGAAGGCGCTCTATTGGCGCATAGTCATCGGTAAGCACTATCGTTTCATATTGTTGTGCTTGCTGTTCAATAAAGTCACTACCTTCGACAATAACAGCTGCAGTCGACTCTATGAGGAATGTAAAACATAACAGTCCCAAAGCTAATCTACTGCAGCTAAATCGTCTGATAAAGGAAATGCAGGAGTCTTGTTGACGGGCATTTAGCCTGGTAGTGGAAGCAGAAGCACAGATCATAGGCTTATCCGAACAAGAGTTAACTTGAAAAATGATCATTGCGTGGCATATAAAATATTGCAATGGACTCTCCTTATTGGTTAGTTTTATCCACAGGGAACTGCCCACTTGAGATATCGTCTCGATTCTCGAAGGGGGTGTAAAATGCTGCTGTAAATAATAGTGACAGGCGAAATGTCAGCTATTTCAGAATCATTACTGACACTGATGGATCATCCCTGGCTCGCCCCTTACAAACTTTAATCAATTGGCAATGAAACTATGACTGAAGTAAACGAAGAACTCGACGCTCGCAATCTTAACTGTCCGCTACCGATCTTACGGGCAAAGAAAACCTTGAACAAAATGGAGTCAGGGCAAATCGTCAAGATTCTTGCCACAGATCCTGGCTCGGTAAAAGATTTCGAATCATTTGCGAACCAAACCGGTAACGAGCTGTTAGAGTCAACAGAAAGCGGAGATGAGTTTCATTTTCTTATCAAGAAAGCTTGATTAAAAGCTTCTCTAAAAACTCCCTCCACTTTAGAAATCCCTATAACTAGATTGCATACGGGGCATTCCTAACACTCTGTAAACGGAAGTATTTATTATGGACACTTAAAGCCATTCGAAACTTTGATGTAACGGACTTTTGCACAATGGGCGCGATTAGTGGCTGGAATAATATGGGTTCGTTGACTAGATTAAGAATGTAGCTGTTAGCCATAACGATTGCGATGGTGGGCACACAAGCAACGCAGGCCATGGGAATAGTTGATCTCAGTTAGTCCATCTACCTCACGACAAATTTTACATGGGTCGGTAATATCCTGGGCGGGCTGATTTTCGGAACCGGCATGATCTTCGGTGCATTTGCGTATAGCGTTCTGTTCGGAAATTTTCGTATAGAAAGTTTTAGTGATCGCGCAGACCTCGTGAGGCATTTAGTAGGTGGCGTTATGATGGAATTTGGGGGTGTTACGAAACTTGGCTGCACGTTGAGTCAAGGTATATCGGGAGTATCAGCCGTTGCCTTGTGATCTTTCATTGCTTTGATTATCATCTTCATTGGCCACGTGTTTGTGCTAACGATGCAGTATAACTTTTATGATGGAGGGCTGGCTGCATGTCTTTAAAGCAACGACACGACATGCACTACCAGAAAAATCGCAACCACAGACCAGCTTGTTCTAAATAGTTGAAGATTTTCTTTCCTCGACTTGCTCAACTTTCTCGACCTGTAGAATCCAAAGAAATTATTGCAGCTGTTGTCCGAGATTCATTTCGTCCTCGTCGAAACCAGCCAGGCGATACCACTTTTTTGCTTCCTCAATATCTTTTTCTACCCCATTGCCCGTTTCATACATCATTGCAAGTGTAGTTTGAGAGCCAGCTAAACCTTGCTCTGCAGCCTTTTTGAACCAAGAGATCGCTTTGACGCTATTCTTTGCGACACAATCCCCTTCCATATACATAAACCCCAGGCCATGCTGCGCAAGCGGGAAATCCTGATTTGCTGCAGCCACCATCCATTTCATTGCAAGCAGTTCGTTCTTCACAACGCCAAGCCCGTTTTGGTACATGATCGCCAGACGGTATTGCGCATCAACATTGCCTTGCTCAGCCAAAGGCCCTAGCATACCTAGAGACTGCGCGAAGTTTTTGGCTTCAAACGCAGCGATTCCGCTAGCTAAATTGATTTGTTGTTTATCTATTTCTGCGTCGCTCATAAGTTAAATTTTATTGAATTACAGTTTGAATGGAAACCTGTCTCTATAATGCTTCAGACTTTCTACTATCGGTAGAGATCACTCGAACACGCCACGGCTCAAAACCATAACAGCGACTTCAACCCGAGACTTCAGGCCGAGCTTTTTAAGCATCGATTTCACAGAAGCTTAACGGTACCATCTGGGATCCCTAAATGCTTGGCAATGACCTGTTACCCCGCCTCACCATAAGATGCCGCATGATTTATAACTCTATAGTGGTAAGTGATGCAAACGGTGATCGACCGAAGGGTTCTACGCCATTTTGACGCATCCAACCCGCTAGAACCGGAAAAAAATCTCTATTTCCTGGCGCTTTAGTAAACCTTCTAAACCAACCCTAAACAAGGCATGATCATCGATTAAAAGCACTTTCATCAAGACACAACACTCACGCAGCAATAGAAATTGACGTTTTAATACATAGCCAAAGTCTAGCGCGGTTGATGTTGAATCTAGGAATCATATTAACTATTCACTAGGATCTTCAACAGGAGGTATATGGGAAGGGTCATTTGGGTTAATAAAAATAAACTGAAACTCCCCTTCTTCGATTTCAACATAGTCGAGCTCAGCATTTAGCAATAGCTCGGTACTAGTCGGGGCGACTACGATATCAATACCATTAGATCGATTATGGCTGTCATTATGATCACTATGATCAAACCCCATCGCATAATCAAACGAACCATCTTTGCGCCGTTTAGCCGCCAGTCGAAGAGACATGCCTTCGGCATCGGATGCTTGCATGGAAGATTTAATCCGTTTTGCCGCGCTTTTACTAACCGTGATCATAGTTTTTATGCACCTAGTGGTTTGTCAATATCGACATTTGTCTTTCGACCGCTGCAGTGAAATGTGAAATCCAGGGGTAAGATTGTGTATGACGCATATGCGCATAGTTAGCAAAGACGTTTCGATAGACAATGCCGTCACTCTCCCCTGTGATACCGTGTCCGCGCTGAACATCAAAACCGAATTTAATATCGCTGTCCATATCCACCAACTTAGAGTAGTGAAACTCATGGGCAGATATCTCAGATACTTGAGTGCAATCAATTTGAACGGGATTGTGGCACCAGGGATGATTAACAGTTGTAGTCAATTTAACCAGCCCGCGGCCCACCGGCCGATCGCACATAACGGAGCGAGCAGGCAATGCACCAACCATAGAACAAGTTTTCTGATGCCATGTAATTGACTCTGTCAAATACATTAGCCCGCCACACTCTGCATAGATCGGTTTATTGTCTTCTGCAAATCGCCTTATTTCTTGGAGCATCTGACGATTGTTCGCAAGCTGCTCCAAATGGGTTTCAGGAAACCCGCCACCAATATACAGTGCATCTACATCTGGCAATTCCGTATCTTCAAGCGTACTGAAAAATTCGACAGAATGCCCCTGCTCAAGCATCGTATCCAGATCATCTTGATAATAGAAACAAAATGCACTGTCATAGGCAACGCCAATACGAATTCCGGATTTTGACTTAGACTTACTTAAAGTTTGCGTCCGAGTAGAATCGGGCAATGTGTGCGTATCAGACGCAATACTAAGAACTTTATCAACATCTACTTCACTCTCTATCGTTGTCGCTATAAGGACGTCCCGCGATTGTGCATTCGAGTCTTCGCGATCAGTCACAAGCCCGAGATGCCTTTCCTCGATTGTTAAATTGGCTTCTTTCTTGACTGCACCAATAATTTCAGTATCAGTGTAGTGTTCTATCACCGCCCGCAGCTTGGTTTCATGTCGTTGCCCACAAACGTTATTGAGAATAACGCCACCGATTTTCAAATCCGGTTCAAAGGACAAGTATCCGTTGATTAATGGCGCAACCCCACGCGTGCTTCCCTCGGCATCAACAACTAATATAACCGGCATATCCAACAGCTTTGCCATCGCAGCATTGCTGTCGCTTCCAAGCATGTCAATACCGTCAAATAACCCTTTATTCCCTTCCACCAAACCAAAATCTGCACCGCATGTTTTACTTTGGAAGAGAGAAAGAATCTCTTCATGGGATTGCGTATTGAAGTCTAGGTTAAAGCATGGATTCCCGCTAAGCTTTCGAAGCCACATTGGATCGATGTAATCTGGCCCTTTTTTAAACGTCTGCACTGAAAGACCGCGACGATCCAGTGCTGCAGCCAGACCGGCACATATCGTGGTCTTCCCGGATGATTTGCGGGTAGCTGCTATCAAAACTCTTGGAATTGTCTTCATAGGCTATATCGACCTTTTGCCGTTTAGCTGCGATCAACTTAAGCCAAAGCTGATCAGAGAATGTTAACTCGTACTTTGACTAGTGAATCGTTGATCTGGCAGGAATGGCAATATCCGTATTGCAAAAAACACCAGCAACAATGAAAGAGATATACCACCAAGGCCTAAAAGCAACTCTGGAAGCGCTGGAGAATAGTGCGCCACCACACCATCATAAAATGTGCTCGAAACATCTTTCCCTGGGAATAAGACCTGAGGGTAAGCCTGGCCCCCAATAATCGTGACATACAGCTGACTTAACGCACCAATAACGACAAGACAACAAACAAGTATTATCCGCGCCAAATTAATCTCACGTTTCGCTCCAAAGATCAAATACAAAGGCAGGAATCCGCCAGCAATCATCTGCCCAATCCAGAACAACAGCGTATAACCTCCGCCACTCAGCAAAATAAAATGCTCTACACCGTGATGTTCCGTGGCATATAAATTAGTGAAATGGAAGACTGCAACCAGGAAAAGCTCAGCGGCTACGAAAAGCCCAAGTAACTTAATGAGCCGATTTAGAAGTGACAGGCTGATATAAGATCCACCCAAGCGCGTTACGACCAAACTGGTCAAAATAAACATCGCCTTACCGACAATCAGCGATAAGACAATAAATATCGGCACCATGATCGCCGCATCAAAAAACTGTCGGGCAACAATAAAACCAAAAATTGATCCCGTTCCAGCGGTTAATACAAAACGCCAGATAAAAGCGAATAAACCCGAAGCAGGCGTCCACTTATTCAGACTTCGTTCAAACATAGTGCAAAGATAGACAACAGCGACGAGGACAAAACCGGTATAAAGAAATATGTTCCAGGCAAATATCGACTTAAAATTGTAGTGGGTCATTGCGACAATCAGTCTCTCGGGCCTACCTAGGTCTAGAACCAGGATAACGAGTCCGCCGATCAACAGACAAATCGCCAGCAATGCCGATAACCTCGCCCAAGGTTTATATTCCAGTTTAGTAAACACAGAACTCAGCGAGGCGATATTCAAAGCACCAGATGCCGCGAGAATCAAAAATATCGCAAATACATGGGGCAGCCCCCAAACCACCTGATTGTTCATCCCGCTAACCCAATGACCTTCTGTTTCCATATGATGTGCTGCTCCATACCCGACCAGCGCAATAAGGCCTAAAACACCAACCCACAACCAGTAAGTCTTTTGTCCTTGTTTGATTGTTTTGAACTGAGTAGACATTGATTTAAATATTCTGGTATCGCACACCAGTATTTAGCCCAAGGTCTTCGCGAACCTGTCGCGAGGGAGCAGCTTTCATTTGCTTCGCGATTTCACTGTCCGCATCATTCAAATCTCCAAACATCATTGCTCCATTCCCTTTGGTATTACAGGCTTCTACACAGGCAGGTGACAAGTCTTTGTCTACACGATGCACACACAATGTGCAGCTTTCAACCGTACCCTTGCCTCTGGGAGAATAGGATTTCTGATTGTGCAATGACTCATGCACAAACGACCGCGCCTTATAAGGGCAGGCAATCACGCAGTAGCGGCAACCGATACAGGTATGCTTGTCCACCAGTACAATACCGTCATCACGCTTGAATGAAGCACCAGTAGGACAAACATCGACGCAGGGAGGATTCTCGCAATGCTGGCATAGCATGGGTAGTGAGCTCACATGCTGGGTTTGTTGATCGGTAAGATCAAGTTTTCGGATCCACTGCGCATCGGTTTCCGGTCGATCAAACCCCTCCAGATTATGCTCCTCGTTACAACCACTGACACAGGCAGTGCAATTTGTTGCGCATTTACTGCTATCGATTAACAGACCCCAACGTTGTAATGCAGAGACAGCTTCTTCATCCGATTTCGCCAGCGCCAGCTCAACAAGCTGCAGTCCCGAGCCTAGCCCCGCAACGGCGGCAGCGCCCTTGATCAATCGACGTCGTTTAGCGTTGATTTCAGCAGTCATTCTTTCAAGATCCCGATTAAATCTTCAGAGAGAGAAGGATCATCAACAGCGTGGTAAGTGCTTCTGCCTTCTAACTTCTGCCGAAACGCCATCACGTTCAACATACTCTTTGATGGAAGCAGTTCACGCAATGCAGAGTGCTCACTATCCGGCGTGGTTGCGTGACATTCGAAGCAATCAAGTTTGACACTGGCAAAGGTATGACATGACTCGCAAAATTGATCGGGCGCGTTAACAGGAATAAAGTCACCCTGCGTATTCGATTGCACGTGGCAGGTCACGCATTCGTTTAGACTATGTTTTTTAGTGCGAACACCATCGTACACAGTAGCATCCCTCTGATGCAGCAAAAATTTCATATGGTCCTTGCGCATCACGTCAGTGGGCTCAACACAAAATTCGCCTTTGCCTCTCGGTATTACCGGCTCAGCAGCGATTGCACCACTGAAAATCACGGAAGTCAGCAACAGCGTCAAAGCGGTTAGAAAAGCGCTCTTTATGACACCAGTAATTGATTGAAGAGAAAACATCACCTTTACTTGAACTAAGGGTTATTCACCCATCCCCATTTGAATATATCCGCTTGGACATACGTCAGCACAGATATGGCAACCAATACACTTGTCATAGTCGGTATCCACGTAACGACCAAGGGTTGATTTATCTTTGCTGACGCGAAATACCGCATCCTGCGGGCAGTAAATAACGCAGTTGTCACACTCAAAACACATTCCACAACTCATGCAGCGATCTGCTTCCCCTTTTGCAGTTTCGTCATTCAATCCAATATGTCGTTCTTCAAAATGACTAAGCACCTCTTCTTTGCTTGGAACCTGGCTCTCTCTTAAATTTCTAGGAGTTTGCGCAAAATGCGCAAGAAACAGCTTGTCAGCAGCAATGACCTCATGGGCGCTACGATCTTCAAAGTTATGTATCGCAAAATTTGCATCGTTTGTGCCCCAGTCTGGCTGCTGATCATAGCCCTCGGGTTCGAGGTTCGATTCACGCAGCTTGTCAAGCAAATCGAAATGGTGCACATCGACTTTCGGGCGTTTCGTCGGTGCATCGTTTCTAAAATAAAAATCGATGCTGTCGGACGCAACTGACGCTTGCCCAATAGCGGTGGTCAGCAAATGCGGCCTGACAATATCGCCGGCAACAAAGTGCCCTTTTTTATCAGGATGCTGAAAGAACTTATCCGCATCTATAAGCCCTCGGCCGTTATCAAAATCCTCCAGGCCGTCCAGGTTGCCGCCTTGTCCAATGGCCGAAACAACGAGATCACACTCGATCTCAAAATCAGTCCCTTCGACCGCCACCGGTCTGCCATCATCTTCAAACTGACATTCGGCGAACCTCACCCCTTTGGCCCGCCCATCCTCACTCAGCAAAACTTCCACAGGGATCACACCATATTTGATCGTTACGCCTTCATGCAAAGCGTCTTCTACTTCAGTTTCTGAAGCCGTCATATCCTGCCGAGGGAACAACGAAGTCAAGGTCACATATGCACCTTCTCGCATCGCTGCATGGGCCGCATCATGGGCCACATATCCGCCAATCACCGCTTCGGGACGCAATGACTTATTTATATTCTTTATCTTTCCCAAACGCCGTGCAACAGAAACCACATCAATGGAGGTATCACCACCGCCAACACAAATCACGCGCTCTGCACTTACCTTGAGCGTCCCCTGATTAAATGCTTCCAGAAATTTCACGCCACTCACGCAGTTGGGTGCTTCAGAACCTGGAACCGGCAGCGCGCGACCGCTCTGACAACCGATCGTCCACAGCACCGCATCATAGTCCTTTTCCAGCTGTTCAACAGTTACATCGGTTCCGACCTTTACCCCGGTCTGAACCTCCACACCACCGAGGTTCAATATGCGTTGTATCTCGTGATCCAGATGCTCTCGAGGGGTACGATAACCGGGAATGCCGTAACGCATCATACCGCCAAGTTCATTATGGTCATCAAAGATTGTGGAACCATGTCCTTTGCGGCGCAGCTGGTATGCGGCAGATAAACCGGCAGGGCCGCCACCAATAATCGCGACTCTTCGTTCGCCCAGCTCGGGTGCAGAAAATGCGTATTTCTTGGCAAACGCAGTATCACCAATAAACTGCTCTACAGCATTAATACCTACAAAATCGTCTACTTCATTCCGATTGCAACCGTCTTCACAAGGCGCCGGGCAAACCCGGCCCATCATTGCCGGAAACGGATTTGCATCGGTAGAGCGGCGGAAAGCATATTCCTGCCATTCCACACCCTCAGGTGGCTTCTCTATCCCACGAACAATTTGAAGCCAACCACGAATATCTTCGCCGGATGGGCAACTGCCCTGACAGGGAGGCGTGCGGTGCACGTAGGTCGGACATTTATGTGAATGGTCGGCAGAAAAGATCGCATCTTGCCAATTTTCCCACTGATGATCGCCATCTTCATACGCTCGAAAAGTTTTTCTACCGCGTTTGGGCTCAGCTTCTAATGACATAGTTTCTACTCCGCAGATTTGTTTTCTGAGCAACACCAATGGGCTACTGCAGATAAAATATTTGTTTCAGTTAAGTGCAATTCATGATGAGCCATACGGCTTGTAAACTGCAGCAAACGCCTCACCGTTCTTTGCCTAATTCAAGTGCGTCTCCCACCAATTGATGTACGCTGATAATCATGTCCATCCCCATTCCATAGCTTGGTAAGACTTTGGTAAATTGACTCTTACATATCGCGCAAATAGCTGCCATATGGGTGACGCCATGATCTTCAATCACCTCGTGTAAAGCCTGCACCCGGGGAAGTGCACCTTTTATTCGTAACTCGAGCAAATCATCAGTCAATAGTCCGCCACCACCGCCACAACAGAAGGTGCCTTCGTGGATGGTTTCCTGGCGCATATCTACAAAATGATTACAGCTGGCTTTTATCAACGCCCTCGGTATCACGAACTGACCTCCCGGCATCGTACCCATGCGAGAAGCACGAGATACGTTACACGAATCGTGAAAGGTCACGACCTTGTCATCGTTCTCTTCCTTGTTGAATTTAAGAGCGCCCTGCTGAATTAGGTCATAAGTGGACTCGCAAATGTGTTGAGGTGCCGGATAATTCGGATCTAGGAAATCAAATGGACCAATCAAAGTATTCCAAAAGCTGTAGGCTACACGCCAGGCGTGGCCGCATTCGCCAACGATTATGCGTTTCACCCCAAGCTCAAGGGCTGCTTCTCGCACGCGCATGGCAACGCGCTGCATGTTATCTTGGCTGCCAATAAACATGCCAAAATTTGCCGCTTCAGATGCATGGGAACTCAAAGTCCAGCTGATTCCCGCCTGGTGAAATACTTTTGCATAACCGATCAAACCATCGACGTGGGGTTCAGCAAAAAAGTCAGCGGATGGTGTGACCAACAATACATCAGCTCCTTTCTGATCCACAGGGAAACGGACGTCAACATCCGTGTCTTCTTTTACCTCTTCTTCCAGTCCTTCTAACGTATCGACCAGCGCCGGTTCGGGCAGACCCAGGTTGTTGCCGATCTTAAAAACCTTGCCAATGATTTCGTTAGAGTATTTCTGGCCAACCCCAACACTTGCGAGGATTTCTCGACCGGCCATAGTGATCTCTGCCGTATCAATTCCGTACGGACAGTAAACCGAACAGCGCCGACACTCAGAACACTGATGATAGTATTTATACCAATCATCCAGCACCTCCTTGGTCAGATCTATCGCTCCAACCAATTTTGGGAAGTGCTTTCCGGCAAATGTAAAGTATCGACGATACACTTTACGCATTAAATCCTGGCGCGCGACTGGCATATTCTTAGGGTCGGCTGTTCCCAAAAAATAGTGGCACTTATCAGTACATGCACCACACTTCACACAAGAATCCATAAACACCTGTAACGAACGATACTTTCCAAGCAGTTCGCCCATTTTTTCTATCGCCTTATCGTGCCAGTTTTCAACCAGCTCTCCAGGAAATCCCAATGATTCCTGATGTTCCGTTTTCGCGATAAACGGCTGGCAATGCGCCATTGCATCTGGTTGCACTGCCGGCGTCTTGGGATAGTGGGTAATAACCGGAATATCAAACTCGAGTTTTTTCACGCCCGACTCCCGCCTGACATGTGGCGTCTTTCTCGAGGATTATCCGCCTGGTTACGTGTCGGACTAAAAAACAAACCTGGTGCATGCAATAGCTTACTGATGGGAAAAATTGACATAAGACAAATCACCAACCCGAGATGAATCAGCAAAACAGGATCCCCTGGAAGCAACTTGATTTGGAATTGCAAGAGACCAAGCATAAATAACTTGAGAGTCACTACATCTGTATGAAAAATATACTTCATCAAGAGTCCGCTTCCCGCTATCGCCAAAATCAGTGCCAACATTAGATGGTCTGATGGAGATGAAATATATTTGACGCGATCGACAAATATTCTACGCCCCCATAAGCCTAGAAGCCCAAACACCATTGCATATCCGGCGTAAACCCCAGCGCTTTGTATAACTCCCACCCAAGACCAAACCGGATCTGTGAAGTAACGAAGATGGCGAAGCAATGCAAGAAGCAATCCAAAGTGAAATACCCAGCCAAACAACCAGGTCCACTTGCTCGCTTTGAACAAACTCTCAAACAGAACTACTTCGCGAAATAGCCTTGCCGCAACGCCGGACTTTGTGGTCGGGGCAGGCGTCGTCGGGATTTTTAACGGCGCCGGTATACGACTATATATATAGACCTTTCTCGCAACGCCGATAACTAAAATCAGGGTTGCCAGATAAAAAAGGCCCGCGTAGAGAATGCTAACGAAGTACACGCGACAAAATTTCTACCAGGCCAAAATTGAGTGCGTTAACTAGACACACCCGGTTGGCTTGGGCAATCCAGCATACTTACACGCTTGCTTTGCAGGACCATAAGGAAATAATTCATACAAATACTTACTGTTCCCTTTCTCCTTACCCAGACGCTTGCCAATCGCTTTGGTTAACACTCTTACCGCTGGAGCAATCTGATACTCGTCATAGTATTCACGCAGAAAGTTAACAACTTCCCAATGGTTATCGGTCAAATCACAACCGTCTTCTTTTGCCATCGCACCTGCCAGCTCCAGATTCCAGTCACTCAAATTCGCTAGATACCCTTCTTCGTCAGTCTCAAATGATTGACCGTTAACTTCAATTGCCATGTTCAGCACTCCAACTATATGTTTACTATTAAAAAATTAAAACTGGATACAACCTACATCCAGGACTGCACTTTCGAAGACTCGACGGCAAGCTTTACGAAGCCGTCATAATCTACAACTGTAATACCATCAACCAGCTTTTCTAGATCGATTCCTCTCGCTTTCAAATCAGGACCGAGCGCATAAATCGAACGGGTCTTTGCCGCTTCTGCAACTGAGCGTTCCGTACTGGCACCACGAATCGCACCATAAACACCGTCTTCAATCATCAAAATGCTCGACTTTTCTTTGGACAACCGAAGACAAGACTTGAGACTGTCTTTCTCAAAAGGTGATTTATTTACGGTGTGCAGCATCATATCTGTAGGCTCTATGATTAAAAATTCAGCACTACGTCTGACTGGTCAATAATTTCAGCCAGCTGACACGCAGAAACGATATTTATCATCGGTTTTTCTTCCCAGTCATCGTCTTCATCTTCATAAACCAGAGGCATTAGGTCATCTTCTGTAAGGCCTCGCATTTCAAGCGACTCCTTCTCTACATAAATGGTTTGTACATCGTAGTCACCCAATGCGCCATACGTGGCCCCAAAATTCTTGGTACCTATATCGCTGGTATCCTGCTGGCTTTTTAACTGAAAGACACCGTCATCGACATAGGCCATTACGACATCCTGCTCAAACGCTGCACCAATAAGAGCGACTTCAAGACCTTCCTGCGCATAGTTTGAACCATGAGGAGCGCGTCGATTGACGTACAGAAATTGCTTAACCTGACCGCTGCTTTGATTTGCTTCTTCAGACATATCTAAATTATTTTATTTCGGTCTAGTCACCAAAGGACACGAGCCGATCGGCCTGAATGCCTGCTTCAATCAGTTGACCAAGACCAGAGATTCGAAATCCATCTGCAATGTTGTTGGCATCTTTTTTGTTACGCTTTTGCTCATCAGCATCCACGATCCCTCTTCTTTGTGCCGCTGCAACACACACCACCAGATCGAGGTCGTACTCACCCGCCAGCGCACTCCAACGATTGGTAATATTTCGATCGTCTTGTGGCGGTGTTGTAAGCCTCGTTCCGTTGTTAACTCCATCGTGATAGAAAAATACCCGCATAACCTCATGACCTTGCGAAAGAGCAGATCGGGTAAAGTGATAAGCACTATCACTCGCCTGATGGGTGTACGGCCCTTCGTTTACAAGCACGGCGAATTTCATAGCAGGTCTCTACCTCAAAGACGGATATAGGCGGATGAGTTCAGACTCTTTCTGGAACCACGCCAATTATCAATATGATATTTTGTAAAAGGAAGCCCGGTCAGTTCGAAAAATCGTGGCCAACCTACACGTTCAATCCAGTCGTTCACGCGCTCCCAGTCTTTTGCATCTTCCTGATAAGCCTTCAAAATCTGTTTTACGATCGCAGTCGCTTCAGGCCACCGCGGCGGATTATTGGGAACACCACCTGCAACCAGTTTCTGAAAGCTGGGCTTGCTTCGTGCGTTTGAATGGTTGCCACCTACCCAGATCGCCAGTTTGGAATGCTCAGGGTCATTGATCTGCATTGGTGGACAAGGCGGATAACAAGCGCCGCAACAAATACATTTTTTCTCGTCCACTTCCAGGCTCGGCTTGCCGTTGACCATCGCCGGGCGAATAGCGGCAACAGGACAACGCGCCACGACAGATGGACGCTCACAAACGTTCCCCACTAGATCATGGTTGATTTTGGGGGGTTTGGTATGCTGTACGTTAATTGCAATATCACCCTGGCCTCCACAATTAATCTGACAGCAAGAGGTTGTAATATGAACGCGATTCGGCATTCTGCAATTTTTGAACTCATCGATTAACTCATCCATCATAGCTTTCACCACACCAGACGCATCGGTTCCCGGAATATCACAGTGCAGCCAGCCCTGGGTGTGAGAAATAAAGGCAACAGAATTTGCGGTACCACCTACTACAAAGCCGGCCTTCTCCAAAGCCTCAATCAAAGGGTCTACCTTCGCTTCATCTGAAACCATATATTCAATATTACTGCGAATGGTAAAACGCACATGCCCATCGGCAAATTTGTCGCCGATATCACAAAGCTGTCGCAAGGTATAGACATCAAGAATTCGCTGCGTGCCAGCTTTAACTGTCCAGATTGCCTCGCCGCTATTGGCGTAGTGCACCAATACACCCGGCTTTGGATGCTCATGATACTTCCACTGACCAAAGTTTCTCACCATGGTTGGATGCATATACTGCATCCCATCCGGACAACCTGATTCGATCGGTCTTCGCATATCTTCAAGCGACATATTTCTTTTCTCTTTACTCAATGTTTTAGGATAGGAAGCAATAGTTAGGCTGAAGCCTGATCTCCACCGGATTCACGCTTTGCTTCTCTTTGGCGCTCAAACCACTTTTCCGCCTCTTCGTCCCATCCATCCATGCGGACATACGAGCTCTCACGAGGATTTGAAATCATATTAGGGTCGACATCAATGCCGATGCCTTCGAGAAAGTTAACCAAACCAATTCGTTCAATCATTTCCCCGCACCTTTCGTGCTCCAGACCATTCTCAGCCCAGAAATCAATCGTTTCTTCGGCGATACCGACGATACGTTCATAATCCTCTTCGGTTTCCAGCTTCATAAATGGAACAACAACAGTACCCATCAAATCACCTATTTTCAGCGTTCGCTTTCCACCCATCAATACTGAAACACCTTTATCTTCACCGGGTGACAGCGCTTTGGTCATAACATTCAAACAGTGCATGCACTTAACGCAGTTGCGATTGTCAATTTCCAACCTGTCATCATCGGTCAGGCTCATACAGTTCGTCGGACACCTCGTTACCACATTATCGATAACGTATTGACGACCCTTGGCCTCGATAAAGTTGGTGACTTCTGCTTCGTCTACCTGGATCTCGTCGCGCCAGGTACCAATCACCGCAAAATCCGCACGCTCAATGGAATTCATACAATCATTAGGACAGCCAGAAACTTTAAACTTAAACTTGTATGGCAAGGCTGGTCTGTGCACGTCATCTGTGAAGTTATTGACCAGCTCACGATGCAATTTTTGCTCATTGGTACAGGACTGCTCACAACGAGCGGAACCAACACAGGACATGGCAGTTCTGACACAAGGTCCGGCGCCGCCCAGATCCCAGCCATAATCATTTATCTCATCAAAGAAATGCTGCGTATTTTCAGTCGACGAACCGATAAACATGATGTTCCCGGTTTGACCGTGAAAGGTAACCAAACCAGAGCCCCATTTTTCCCAACTGTCGCCCAGCTGCCGCAGCATATCGGTAGTGTAATGATTTCCTGCTGGAGGTTGTACGCGCAACGTGTGGAATTCCTTCGAATCGGGAAACTGTTTACCGACTTCCGAAAAACGCGGAATTATGCCGCCGCCATAGCCAAATACGCTGACCGTACCGCCTTTCCAGTAGCCTTTTTTAGTTTCATACGAATGCTCTAACTGACCGAGCAAATCATTTGCTGTGCCGTTGATCCGACCATCGGGATGATCGTCTCTGAGTTTTTTTATTCCGGAGATAAAACTCGGCCAAGGACCATTTTCCAACTCGTCAAGCATGGGAGTATCGTGTTTGTTCTTACTCATTTTTTCTCCGGTGAATGTGTACGATTCTTGCTCCAGTTCAATTCAACAAAAACGTTATTTAACTAAACCAAACGACAAATAGATATCGGCAGTTTCCTGATACTTATTCTAGAGATATTAGAGATTATCACTAGTGCCCCTTTAGGGTAAAAAATACGATTTTTTTACCCCCATATGGGTATAGACGAAAGGGTCTCAAACTCGATGAAATCGGATGATGAAACAATTCGCCCCCACCGTCTGCATTGAACCCAGTTTTGCTAGTAACCTGAGTGACAAAACAACACCGGACTAACATTAAGCACAGAGCAATCTAATACAACTGATGAATTATCTTAATCGCCAGCAATTCGACCTGGGAGCAGACTCACAAGATGATGCTGTCACATCGACGGCTGTCCTCGACCTCAAAGCCAGGCAAATCGAGGACAGGATGTTTGCACTGCCGGCTTCGGAAGAAAATCAACGTATTGAACTGGGGCATCAATTGGCTTTATTGCAAATTGATCAGGAAAAACATGCTGATGCCTGGAACAGCGCAATGCCCGCACTGAAAATGCATCTCCGAAACGAATCATGGGAGCAGTCTGTTGTCGTTTGCGATACGCTTTTTCGCTGCAATCACGATGATTCTCTGGTTGCCCTCGGCCATGCTCTTTGGTTGAGTATCACCTTTCCGGTTGATGTCACACTGACAATCGCGCAACTGCGGCACGTGATTGACGAAACCCCAAGCGATTCAGATGGCGGCGCGGTTGCTGCCGCAATGGCAGGATATGTCAACCAGCTACGTGGATCAGAAAACAACAACGATGATGCAGCACTGGTCGTCGGACAGCTGTTAAACGACGTAGCAAGAAGACATAGCAATGTGCAAAACCAGGAGGAATTTGATCATTGGTTTTCTAGGCTGGAGCTAGATCAGCCCGACAAACTCGTAGTCAGGATGCGAAATATTATCGATGTATTGGTGCAAGATCAGTGGTGGATCGATCGCGACGAGCTTCAGAAATTGATTCCATCTTAGAAGAATTACTCCTGGTCAGAATCCTACGATTAAATTTTGGAGAACACTTATGAGCATTAACGTAAATGGCCAAGAAATCGAAATCAATGAAGAAGGGTTTCTTGAAAATCTCGATCAATGGAGCGAGGATACCGCGCATAAATTAGCAAAACATCAGGGATTGACGCTAACGGACAAACATTGGGATGCAATTCATTATTTAAGACATGAGTACTTTGAAAATGGCAGCAGCCAACCGAATATTCGTATTATGGCCAAGGGCATGGGTAAAAAGTGGCCTGGGGAAAAGGTCAATGCCTCAGCCCTGTTCGCGCTTTTTCCCGTTACACTAAGCAAGCCGGCGCAATTGCTTGCTTACCGGAAAGCCGTCGTAAAAGCGACTACTAATCTTCCAGCTGAAACCTAAGATGACTGAAAAACAGGAAATAATCAAGGAAATGCTCGCAATGCAAAAAAAATTCATTGCCCGAGAACAACAACGCGGTGTGGGACAGGAAGAGTACTATAACCCCGATGAAGGAACCGAGCTCGATGGCTACCATGAAAAGTTCACCGAGCTATCCAATCGATTGATCGATCTGGCACATGCCGAAAAAGGCTCTTCGCGCTAATATATTTGCTTATCGAAATTGATAGAGCTTAGAGATCACTCCACATTCGAACCAGATTGACGTAGCAATCATCAACCTGATTTGTAGCGGGACTGTCGGGATTTGATTCAAGCAGTGCTTGTCGCGCTTGGTACAGCGAATAGAGCAACGCTCTTTGTTCAGGCGACTTAACCAAACTCTGCATCCAGGTTACCGCAACAAGTCTCTCGCCATCGGTGACTTCACGCACCTGATGGCGCATCGTTGCAGGATACATCACTGCGTCTCCAGCACTACATTTATAGCGCTGAGACCCATACGGCGTTTCAATCTCCAGCTCGCCCCCCTCATACTGTTGTGGCGCATTGAGAAACAATGTAATTGCCAAATCCGAACGATACTGTTCCCTGCCGCCCATGATTGGATCATCAACATGTGTTCCATACTTCATCCCCTTCTGATAGCGGGAATAGTAAGGTGCTGCGATTCGATGGGGCAATCCCGCATTCAGATACACAGGGTGTTTTATTAGCGCGCCCATAACAAGATTGTTTACTGGATCAGAATTGTCTGGTGAAGCGACATACTCGAGATTATGTTTATTCTGAGCGGCTAATTTTCCTGCGGAAACCCTTCCGTCTAAAAACTTTCTTTGGCTTAATAACTGTTGCGCTGTGGCTAGCTGCGTGGGATCAAGCACATTTTTCAGAATACTAATCATCGACACTTCTTATATTTATCCACGCGGTTAGGGAAATCACTTCAACCAGTATTTCATACCCTACAATGGTTGTATCAACCCAACCCTTTGGGATTTATTGGGATTTATCTTCGATAGCTCTGTGAGATTTAGCCACTGCTCTAGCAACTTTGAAAGCGAAGTGAATTTTCTGTAAGGAACTATCGGGCTATCCAGCTGCTTGAATTCTCGGTGGTATTCTCTTTCCCATCTTCATAGCCAGCTGCCCAACCCTCTGTGAGCCGCTGCTCTTCGATTTTTGGATTTCCAAGAAACCCACTAGCCCAGCCCGTAATATAGTCTCTGGCTACATTTTGTTTCTCTAAAGTAGAGATGGTTTGGTAATAGGTATTTGTCATGATTTAGTTCCGGTAAAACCACTCAGCTCATAAAATTTCGAGGATAAAAAACAGCCCAGCGAGCCATCGTGCCAGTCAGTCTCCAAAGACACTAAAGATACCAGCTATGCGTTCGGAAAATCATTAACCAATGGAGGGTATAGCAGATATTGCTTCAGTGGTATAAGAAATCGAATACATACCCCTCAATCCTTTGATCTCAAGGATGAGACTCTACTATAAAATATTACACTATCCAGTCACGATCTTTATTTTCTGACAGTAAGTTAGCGGCCCAAGAAATCTCTTGAGATATCAATGAATAATCCTGCCAAGCCTCCAGATTCAGTCACCCTTACCGTAATTATCGACAGTGAAGAAAGAAAAATCCGGATTAAAACTGAGATGCTGGATAACGCCGCATCGCTCATACAAAAAATGGACCACGATATGAATCACGGTTGGCAATTGGGCAGGGACTTTATCGAAACACCGAATACACTGCAGCGATGCCAGATCGCTGCAGATCGCCTGCTAACCGCGCTCCACACGGACAATGAAGCCTCAACCCTGCTGATGTCTGCATACATTCTATGCAGATTACCAAACGCATGCACCGTCAATATCAGCGTAACCGGCGAAGCAGCAGAAACTCAATTTTTCGATGAACATAATTGTGCTATCCGCTAAAAAGTCAATGTCCGATAGAAGCACCAAGGATTACCCAGGGATTTTTCTCGCGATCACCCTCCCCGTAACTTTCAACAGCGGCCTATTCGACAATAATTTTTCCCTGCATCCCCTTGCTAGCAAAACCATCTACAAACCAATCGTATTCACCTGAGCGAATTGCTACAAACCAGAATTCAATGGTCCCTTGATCATCAAACTCAAGAGCGTCAATCAGGCGGGTATGAACTTCCAGATCTTCGATCACTACCTGATGCACCCAAATATTCTGGAAAAATTCAGGCGCTTCAAAACGATATTCCTTGAATCCCTTGGCTTCTAATGGGAGCATATACAATCGTCCAGTTTCCAATGTGATTTCACTTCGGGAAATCGCGAAATCATCTTCTTCCCCTGTGCCAAAAACTAGTGGCTCGAGGCGTGTTACTTTTCGCGCTAAATCCCCAGCTGCGAAAACTGACTGCGATAGGAAAACAACGGCTAGACCGACGAAAATCAGGTTGATAAAATTTCTAGATAACCTAGTCATGTATAGCAACTCCCCACGGAAAACGACCGACCTTTATCGACTTTATCACCTTTCTTTTTTTCATATCAATTACCGACACATCTCCACTGATGCCGTTAGTTGTAAGTAATAGACTTTCGTCCGGCGTTGATGCCAGCTTCCAAACTCTCCGCCCAACTAAAAGATAGTCCAGAACTTCATAAGTTTTCGCGTCAACCACAGCAACATGATTCGCCGGTCCCAGCGCAAAATATGCGTGGGAACCATCGCTAGTGAGATACAGTCCGACCGGCTGCACCCTGTCCGGTTGCACCCCTTTCAGATCGAACTGAATCTTTGCCAGCTCCTCATAGCTTTCAGTATCAAAGACTGACACGGTGCCACCAATTTCTGACGTCACCCAAAGACGTTTGCTATCTAAATCGAAAGCTGCATCCCTCGGGCGTTGATCCACCAGAGAATTCTCCACAATCTCAAAGCTCTCCGTATCGATCCAATGCGCCATATTAGTGGTTTCAGAAGTGTTAATCGCAACCTTACCATCCGGACTAATCGCCATACCTTCGGGCTCCACTCCAACATCAATTTGTGCAAGAACTTTACGTTCTAGAGTATCTATCACAGTAACAATGTTGTCGGATTCATTTGATGTGTAAATCCGGTCTCCCGCAGGGCTCACAACAAATGTTTCCGGGTTTTCCCCTGAAGGCAAGTCATACAGTGGCTTCAAAGTTTCAACATCAAAAACCCGAATCGTATTGTCATCAGAAACACAGACATACAGCAATTTATTATCCGGACTAAGCGCCACCCCGCGGGGTCTTTGACCCACTTCAAAAGTAGCGGTCACTTCCAAACTGTCGAGATCAATCACCGAAACGGTGTCATCTTTCTCATTCGTAACATAAGCGGTTAGCGCCTGCGCTAACAGTGGGAACATCGCCAGGGCCATAAGCCCTGATTTCAACAGCAGAAGTGAAGCTTTCATCATAGAACTTTTGAAATTACTTTTATTGAGTGTTGTTGCATTGACTCTCCGGCAAATCCAAACCAAGAGTATCGAGTTCAGTACGACGATGCAAAAACCCTTCAATTGGTGTTTGTGCTACCAGTGCACTGGACCACATCAATGATACGGGTTGCCGCAATTGCCCATTCCATTTTCGGAAACTCATCCCGCGACCTTTAAAACCGGCCAGCTGGAACGCATCAGAACGCATATAACGGTCAATTTCATCATAGTCATCTGACTTAACACGCGATGCCGCTTCACCAATGGCACGGACAGCCAGCCAGCTGGTGTAATCTCTCGAGCGCATCCAACGATTGCTTTGCGCTAGAAATCGTTCTTGTAGCTGCACGGCACCCCATTGCTCTAACGGTCGCCCCCAAGCCTTGGCGGTTAATCCTTGTGTTCCTGCAACCGGCCTTGGATCAAACGTCTGAAACAGTAAGTAGTTACCAAAGTCACTGATTTCATCCGCTACGATTAATACATCATAGTCAACGCCTTTCGTGAATAATGGTACCTCAGCAGGCGCTGCCCTACGGGCATCAAAATTGCCATCCCAAGTTTTTTGTTTAACAATCTTCGCTCCAAACTTTTTGGCTGAACGTAAAATAGCGTCAACGAACAATTTATCTTCCGGTCTTGGGCTCGTAACAACAAACCATTCCTTCCAGCGTTTTTTTATCAGAAACTGCGCTAGTGCATCGCTTTTCATATCTCTACTTAACGCGGTATGCAACAGTTGCGGATGGCACTCCTGATCACGGAAGCGCCTATCTTCCGCTGCGATATTGAAAAAAGTACGATCACTCGGCAAATCACTTTGTAGAACTTTCGTTAGAGTTTTTGCCGGCAAATCAAGAACAAAAAAATAGATTCCCTTGGATACCATTTCTTCTATCACTTCAGCTGGACCTTCGTCTAACGTCAGAAAGTGTTGCTCTAGCACAAATAACTGATTGGTAAATTTACCGGTTGTATTATTGTCTGCTATTGCCAGTAGCGCGCCGGCAACCCCTTCATCCTCAGGATAGTCATCGATATTAGACAGTACCGGAGGCCTCTCGCGTTCCTGTCCGATATAGCCAATTCGCAAAGTATCCGCAGCTAAAGAGGCTCCTGATAGTGTCATAGCCAATCCCGACAAGCCGACTGTCAGGTATCGGTTAAGCCCTGCGACTAATTGCCCAAACACTTGATATCCGTTTTACCGGCTATGACGACTTTGCCACCGTAACGCACAAATATTATGCACAACCGACGCGGGTCGCTTACCCACCAAATTTTTGCATCTACGCCGTTCGGTTCGGTCGGCTCCAGTATTAATTTGTAGGCTGTTTCCCCTGGGGAAATTCTGGCGGGTTTTGCACCCGGCACAGCAATCTTGGCAATATGTTCAGTGCGATTTTCGACAAGAATAAATGCCTCCTCCTCGTCTGCATAAACCATTCCACTCAAACAGATAAGCAGGATAATACAAAAGTGCAGATACTCGCGGCGATGTAACAAACGAATCATCAAAGATGGTTAGGACAATGTTGTTTCTATTTTACGTGAGTCTACTCGCAAAAAAGATACTACTAACGTAACATTCACAAATCTTTGTGTGTTTTTTAGGAAATGTTATCCAATGTTAGTCCATATTTTCAATCATGTCCGAATATCAAACGTTGTAATCATTGCGGTAATGACATTATGTTTCTCATCCCATAGTTGGAGCCATGGTGATGTCACCCCTCAAGCCGTAGATACGACAGGGCTGCCGGAGCTCGGTGAGGAATGGAAGGAAACAAATCCATTTCGTGAAAACTCTGATATCAAAGATCTCGCTATAACTATCGGATCCTCAGCTTACAACCAAAATTGCGCTCGCTGTCATGGACTTGAAGCCGTTTCAGGGGGCATAGCCCCGGACCTTCGTGCCTTAGCAGAAGATTACGATAGTGACAGCTGGTATGTTGAGCGTGTTCGAAATGGTGCTGTGAGAAACGATCGCGTTTATATGCCCAAGTTCGAAGGCTTAATAAGCCAAGAAGGATTGTGGGCAATCAGAACTTATATTGATTCGTTGCCAGACGAGTAAGTTCTTATTCTCTTTCAAATAGGGTTTTTCCGTGTTTAGAGTTCATCCATCCCGGCTTATTATCACCGTTATAATTTTGGGCCTCAGTATGGTAGGTAACGCTGAGTTGCTACCCAACCATCCTAACTACGATGAAATCCTTGAGCGTGGCGCAATTAATATCGCAGTGTATGAAGACTTTCCACCATTTTCCTACGAAAAGGACGGGGAACTTGTGGGACTCGATGTTGATTTAGGCAAAATAATTGCGGAAAGACTCGGGGTCAAAGCAAAATTTCGAGTCCTCACCGCTGGAGAAACTGTTGAGGATGATCTGCGCCATGCAATCTGGAAGGGACATTATCTTGGTGGCGGTATTAGCGATTTGATGATGCACGTACCGACTAACAGAGAGTTTGCCAAACGCAATGAAATGGTCGTCATTATGGGGGACTACCTGCAACAAAACCTGGTATTGGTTCGGGACCCGATAAAAACCGGGGACACTCCATCTCTTGCGGTATACCGCTATGAGAAGATTGGAGTTGAGCTCGATAGCTTTCCTGATTTTTTTCTTTCCGGCTTTAATGGCGGATCTATCCGGCACAATGTTGTGCACTATTTTACTATTGAAGATGCAGCCAAAGGACTGCTTAGCGGAGACATCAGTGCAATATTCGCCTCCAAACTACAACTTGAATCAGCATTGGGTGCGGACCTGGACAAATATTCTGTTGACGAATTATTAGCCCCAGGATTATTCAACGAGCGATGGAATATCGGCTTGGCGGTTAGCGCCAATACCCGACAACTTGGTTACGCAATCGATGACATCATGGTAGAGTTGGTCAAAAGTGGCACAGTAGAAGCACTATATAAGCAGCACCAGTTAAGTTATAGCAAACCGGAACAGGAGTGATGCAAACACTTTGTAAAGCCGCTCTGACGTTTTTCCTGCTTTGTTTTCAGGCGTGGGACAAGCAACATCTGAAGACCCCTTGAAATCGGTGACGTGGGATTTTTCGGTGATGTAGGATTTTCCGTTCAAGAATGAACTCAAGGTAACTGCCGATGAGAGAAAGTTTTGCTTACCTGGAGTGTTGGAGACAGCTCTTCTCAACGCCTATTCGGATGGTTTCGATATTACTGAAGTAATGGAGATTCCCATTCCTGATGAATTTAGTTCGCTCTCCCTTGCAAGGGAAGAATACAAAAGGTCGGTACAAAACCTCTATCCGCTGTTGAAGCTGCTAATCTTCCTGCAGCAAACGGATGAAATTCAAAGACGTTGAAATTATCTGCACGTTCTTATTTCCTGAGACAGTTCTGGCAAGAGACTGCAGACAAAACATCCAACTCACCGCTACGCTCAGTACTTACGTTCGATAAATCTTAGCAACCTATCTGTTTGTTAGAGAAACAGTATTTGAGTCTCGCCCTGATTTTCTCTACACTTGCGGTAGTAACGTTGTTTAACATGACTGTAATTGATTCATTGTGATTCAATTTTCGATAGTTGCAATCCGTCTCCATTGCGGATTACTTTGCTACAAACTTATGGAGAAATATAAAGATGCATAAACTAAAAAAGAACGTGGTCGGGCTGAGCGTATTCGCCCTAAGCTGCTTCACCTCTACCGCTGCAATATCTGGTGTTACTGATCAAGACATCATTAACGACCAGGCAACCCCTGATGACATCGTTTCTTACGGAATGGGCCCTAGAGCGCAACGCTTCAGCCCCATTTCCACTCTCAATAGAGACAATATCGGACGCCTAGTTCCTGCCTACGCCTATTCATTTGGCGGTGAAAAACAGCGCGGCCAGGAATCACAACCATTGGTTTACGATGGTGTTATCTATGTCACTGGCTCTTATTCTCGTGTATTTGCTATTGATGCACGTACTGGCAATGAGCTCTGGGAATACAACGCACGTCTGCCCGATGGCATCCTGCCTTGCTGTGACGTTGTGAACCGAGGCGCGGCAATATATGGAGATACTATTTTCTTTGGCACACTTGACGCGGGTCTGGTTGCGTTAGATCGCATGACCGGTAAGGTTAAGTGGAAAAAAGACTTGGGTGATTACAAAGCCGGTTATTCAATGACTTCAGCGCCAATGATCGTTAAGGGCAAAATCATAACCGGTGTTTCCGGGGGCGAATTCGGTATCGTTGGTCGCGTCGATGCGCGGGACACTGAAACTGGCGAGATGGTTTGGTCGCGACCTGTTATCGAAGGTCATATGGGTACGTTGAATGGCGAAGAATCCACCATGACCGGAACTTTGAATGCGACTTGGCCTGGTGATATGTGGAAAACCGGCGGCGGTGCAACCTGGCTTGGTGGTACCTACGACCCCGAAACTGATTTGATTTTTTACGGCACAGGTAATCCTGCTCCCTGGAACTCACATCTTCGTGAAGGCGATAATCTGTATGCCGCTTCACGAATTGCACTGGACCCAGATACCGGCGAGATCGTCTGGCATTACCAAACCACACCGTGGGAAGGTTGGGACTACGATGGTGTAAACGAAGTTATTTCCTTTGATTCTGATGGCAAAAAGTTGGCAGCCACAGCAGATCGTAACGGTTTTTTCTATGTTCTGGATCGCACTAACGGCAAGCTGCAAAATGCCACCCCTTTCGTGAAAAACATTTCTTGGGCCACAGATATTGACATTGAAACTGGACGACCTAACTTTGTCGAGGAAGGCCGTGCGGGTAATCCACTCGATGCTGATGACGGCAAAAAGGGGAAGTCTATTTTCTCAGTACCCTCTTTCCTTGGCGGTAAGAATTGGATGCCCATGGCCTACAGCCAAAACACTGGTCTGTTTTACGTTCCTTCCAATGAGTGGGGTATGGATCTATGGAATGAACCAATAACTTATAAGAAAGGTGCCGCCTATCTTGGTGCTGGTTTCACTATCAAACCATTGTTTGAGGACTACATAGGCTCACTCAAAGCAATTGATCCATCTACTGGTGAAATCAAATGGGAGTATAAAAATGAAGCTCCTCTTTGGGGCGGTGTATTGACTACTGCTGGTGGCCTGGTTTTCACTGGAACACCAGAAGGTTATCTGAAAGCTTTTGATGACCAAACCGGCGAAGAAGTCTGGAGTTTCAACACTGGCTCCGGTGTCGTTGGTATTCCAGTCACCTGGGAAATGGACGGCACTCAGTATGTGGCTGTTTCTTCGGGCTGGGGCGGCGCGGTGCCACTATGGGGTGGCGAAGTGGCCAAGACAGTAAAACATCTAAACCAGGGCGGCAGCCTTTGGGTGTTCAAGTTGATCAAATAATTCTAACTTGTTCTCAAATGATAAGGGGGCGAAAGCTCCCTTATTCATTCATAGGAAACACTGATGTTGAAAACTGATATCTGGAAGACTGGTTTGAAGAAAGGAATAGAAATTTTAGTCCTCTCCTTGACATTGAGCGCAACTGCGCAGTCTGAGATTGTTGCTGGCGAGAAAAAAGTTTTTCTTGAGACCCCTTCAGGAGAATCACTTCAGATCGGCAGCGTTGTCTTGAGCGGGGAACCAAATGCAATGAATATTGCTTTCACTATCGACGATTCGAAGTTTAGTGATCAGTTTCTCTCAATGCGTCCTTTCAAATGTATCGACGGCAAACCTATGGTGTGTCGGCTTGAATACTCATATCCAAAGAAAAACCAGGTCAGTGCAAGCGATTTTGCCGACCTCGAGTATGATCTTCTGTTCATCACACGATCGCCAACAGATTATGGTATCGATCCGTTCAACGGTCGCTACTATATCATTACCGAGAACAACGGGAAGTTGATCGGGGAAATTCGCGGTGTCGACTTAAATATATTGGCAGCACCACCCGCTGAAGGCGACTTACGCCCTATTACTGAAGCTGATCTGGATCCGTTAGAGCTAGAGAATGAGCGCTTCCCGGTTTTGAGAATAGAGTAAGCCGGGATTTAACGGCTACTCAATGCTGCCATTTAGATATGGTATGGGTTTAGCCAACTCCAATTCCAGATCCACTTCTTTCCAACCATCAATACCTTGGGGATAACAATAAACATTCGTATAACCTAGCTCTTCTACCGTGCGTTATACTGCATTCCACGACATCCAACAGTCCGCTGCGCAATAAAATAACACCGGGTGCTGAAGATAACCCTTTGTGAGGCTTTTCGAATTACGCGAAAAGTAATTCCGCATCGAGACGTTAAGAGTCTGCTACCCAACGTTAGGCATCCACACCGAAACAGGAATGTTGTACATCTGTTTATCACGTCGCAGTATCCAGCTGCGTTTACCATCTTGACCTTCAGGCCTCAATGTCGCTGAAGATACATTGATCAGGACAACAGCTGTTTCCGCAATCAGATCCTCAACCTCCTCAGAGAATGACAGTGTTGTAGCGCCTGGCGCAGTCCAAGGAGTGGGAGCTTTGTAGGGCAAGCCTCGATAACCTTCAGGTAATTCCTGGGCAATTGAAGCGGTTTGTAAAACGGCCAGAAAAATGATGAAAGAAAAGTAAAATCGGATCGTTCTGGATTGGGAAGTTGTCATATTTCTGAACAAATTTTTATCATTGTCTGTCAGATGAATCAAATACCCCTCGGCATTATTATTAACAGATAGCTTTTTATATTGGGGCGGTCAGATAAGGATCGTTGTGTAGTTTTTATGCTGAGAGAACAATATGGCTGCTGAACTTATCGATTAGAAAAATTAACGTCGCCACAACCTTGCCCAAGTCATGGATACAACAAGGCCAAGTCTAGACACAAAAAAGCCCGCGTAGTAGCGGGCTTTTTCCAGACAAACAGTATTTATCGATTGTTGATATACATAGTAATTTCAAAACCGAAACGAATGTCTTCAAATGCTGGTTTGGTCCACATATAAAAATCCTGATTGGTTGTGTTAAATTTTATTACCTGCAAAACAAAATATAGACTAAAGACAAAAAGAATATTAGTACGGACATATACGATGCGGCTTACTCAAGTAACCATAAAAATCTTACGTAAATCATTGAAACCTGCCTTGCTGCAGTATTTTAGATCAGGAACATTAAACTTGAGAATCAAAAACGTTCACCACTTTAAACTTCTACTTGTTCGAATTTTCGTTCTGTTATTGGTTTCTATTACCTACACCGTTCGGGCAAGTGATGAAACTGATTTTGCTGCCGATAATATATCCGATAAACAAATGATACGTACATTGGAAGCGTATGCAGTTTACAAAATGGGTCAACATAAAGAAGCTTTTCGACGTTTTCTCTCGCTGGCGAATGATGGCAACCCGCAAGGTATGCTCAATGTCGCAAACATGTATGCTTCGGGGGTCGGCGTGCAATCAGATCAAGAGAAGGCCTTCCTTTGGTATAAAAAAGCCGCACTCCAAGGCAGTGAAATCGGCATCGCTGAAATCGCCAATCGTCTGGAATCAGGTTTAGGAGTTATTCCAAACTCAGCGGCGGCTTCAAAGTGGCGGGGGAAAATTCAAAATAGCTCTGAGATAAAATCTACAAATAATGATTCGATAGATATGTCTCTCGCCAGGCCCTTAATTTTACGACAACTGGAAATATTAGATTTTGCCGCACATTCAAAGGATGCTGAGCAACTAATCAAAATTCTAGACTTGGATAGCGAAGTATTTGTTGTATTACCCGGCTTACGTAGCTGGACAAAACTATCAAGAGATGAACTAAAAATTATATGGCAAACCGGCTTTGATCAACCTGGAAACTATGCGTATCAAAGAAGTGATCCGGAATTTATCTTAACTTCAGGCGATTCTGTTGATGTCTTATTCGATATCAATGAGAGATGGGACAATTTTGAGAACAGCTCTGCTACACAGTTTAAAAGAGTTCAAATTAATAATTATTTTACCTTTTCAATGAAAGGTAAAAAATTGAATCTCGATCTTTGGAAAATGCATATTCGAACATCGGGCGATGAGAATTAGAACTTGTCTACGAATCTATAAAACTACCAAGCTACATTTATAATCTTGATTCGAGCGCCAGCAGTCGAAATCTACTATCTTATTTCTATTATTTTTCCTGAGAAGTCCTCAAGTAGAACAACCGTAGGTTGAAAGAGCTTAGCAAGTTTGGCTATTTGAGTGCGATCTAAAAACACCATCGCAGTTGAAAGTCCATCGGCTAACGTCGCGGTGTTGGTCTGAACGCTAACAGTTTTCCAGGAGGGGGGCTCGCCACTTACTGGGTTAAGGATGTGACTATGCTTTCCAATCCGCATTGCGTCGGAACTACTCGTGGCGATTGCGTTATTTTGTAACTTTGCAACTGCCAGATGTTTTGCTTGGAAGTTTTCTACCCCAACATGCCAGGGCCCGCCGAGCGCTGCAATTTCACCAATATTGATCAAGCATTGCTGAAATCCCATTTTCCTTGCTAGTGCAGCAATGCGATCCGTCGCGTAGCCTTGTGCGATGCCATTAAGGGTAAGAGACATTCCACTATGCTTAAACTTTATAAATTCAGGATTGAAAGATAGATACTCAAACCCAACTCTCGTTTTAGCGATATCATTATTCCATGCCATTGCATGCCACAAAGCCTGGATTGTAGGGTCAAAAATACCGTTGGTCATAGAGTGGAGAACCCGGCATTGCTCAAGTAGTTCGATAAACGGTTTACTGGGCTCTGAAATAAAAGAATTTCTGTTTAATTTTGATATTTCTGAATCTGGGTCATACAGACTAAACACTGATTCCAGATAAGCTATTTCTGCTCTTAGTTTAATCAGACTATGGTCCAGTGTTGATGACCTGGTACCGCGTATCTTGATTGAGAGATCAGCACCAAAACCGCGACCGTTCCAAACCAACTCTTCTGCTGCAGTGACAGAACCGGATATTAGGCTCAAACTAACAGCGATAAATCTTCTTCGACTTAGGCTCACAGCGGCTTCCCTTTTTGGATAAGAACAAGAGGCACACAGGTGTTTTTATCTCGATAGATTGACACACAATCCAAACATTGAAAACACTCGTCATAGGCAATTTCCCCGGAAGGCTCTATCGCATTGTATTTGCACCGCACAGAACAGAGTTGGCATGGTGAACCACATTCACTGCGTCGTTTGATCCATTTACCTGTCCGCAGCAAACCTCCAATTGCCATAAACGCACCAAGCGGACAAATGAATCGACAAAATCCTTTGAACACGAACATACCCAGTATTAGCCATAACACTGCATAAGCCACGAAGTACCATTCACGAACAAACTGAGTGGTAATCGCAGTTTTGAAAGGCTCTACCTCGATTGCCAGATCCAGCATTGAGGGCGCAAATAGTGTCATTGCGACCAAACTCGCCAAAATGAAATACTTAAGCTTTTTTAATCCCTTGTCCCATTTTCGACTAATTTTCAGCTGCTTTAGACCGAGCTTGTCGCCTATCAAACCAGCGAATTCTTGCAATGCGCCATATGGACAAAGCCAACCGCAAAAAAAGCCTCTACCCCAAATGAAGAATGAAACGATGACAACTATCCATATTAACAATGAGAATGGATCGAATAACAAGAAATTAAAGTTGTGACTCTCAAACGCCGCTCGAATGACACCGAGCGTGGTAGCGATTGAGAGCTGCCCCTGCCCCCACCAACCGACGAAACCAATCACTATTGCCAAAATGGTGTAACGAAACAGTGAAAAATAGCGTGCGCTGGCAAATTTCCCCATCGCAAGGAGTAAAGCGCCAAATAACACTGTCAATCCCACAGCTAGGACAATAATATCTATTTTCCTAGCCAACAGGCTTTGTACCAGTTGCGAGGGAGGGATTGCCGCATCAAAAGACTTGTAAAATCGTTTCGGTGAAGCGTGTTCAACAACTAGATCTTGTGTACCGATAGTAGGCATAAAAGATCCATGCTTTCTGATGACACGTAATGAGAGCTGCCATGGCTCGGTTGGATTAAATCCAAGCCGTCGATCAGCACGTACAACTAATTGATGCCCCTTTGGCAGTTCAGGTTTCAATTTCAGTTCCAGATCCGCATCGCGTAGCGCAACTGGCAAATCTCCTTGAGTAGCACTTAGCAGGTCTGGCTCAGTATTGCGTACAAATTCTTCACTGACCAGACCATGACGCCCGCTATCGATAAGTAATATCGGTGCATTTTCTGGAGAGATTGAGAGAAAGTAGTTCAGCTTTTCCAGGCCTTCCTCGCTCAATACTGCTTTGGCTATGGCCGGTGGTCCAATATCTATGACCCAAAGATCTAGATATAAATCATCTCCATTCTCCAACGCTACTTCATCGTCAAATTCCCAATCCGTTCCTTTAAACGCTTGCTGTACCTCAGAGTTGGTCACTTTATGTCGCTTCGCGATGCCCTCATCGACCAGTTGCTGAAAACTCAGCTCTTCTTCATAGGACATGTCAGGTTGCGGTGCGGGACCAACGGACAGTCCCTGTATTTTTTCTCGGGCAACAGCATAAGCCGCAGCGAGAATAGTCTCGTGAGCAATGCGAACCGACGCGGTGGCTTTAGTCACACCGTCGAGATATATTTGCGAGCCGCCGCTGTCTACGCTGCCGTATGGTACCGCAACGGAAAACGAGTCACTAATAGATAGACCACTATATTGGTCAACAAATTTATGAAATGGTGCTTGACCCAGACCAGAAACAAAGATGGGCTCGTTGTGATGTAAGATTTCCACTTCCAAAATTCTTCCTTCCGTAGTCATAGACACCAGCATATTTACTGGCTGCCCCGAAAAACCTGGAATCGCGGCGAATGGAGCAGTTTCAAAAATATATCCTGCCAGAGCACCGTCTAGATTTATCATTGACCACACACCTTGATCATCTATCTTTTCACCTAGTGCATAAGGCGGATTAATCCGGCTGGCAAGTTCGGCTTCATCAAGAATCGACTCTGCACTAGCCAATCTGACAAACATTATCAGCAGAATTAGTGTCTGAAATATAGCTCGCAGGGTCGTAGATAGAATCACGTTCACAGTTAAACAATTATATAAATTTAGAGAAAATCATCTTCAAATATTGTGTTACTACTTCTGTCACCTACGTTACTTCCCCATTATCGAAAAGATATACGGATCGAACCAGCACAATACTAAATCACGAACCTCTGACTTGCATTGCATCTGAGTTAAGAGCATTCGAATACGCGTATGACTGGTTGTTGGTAAGAATAGTTGAATTCAATTGCTTCAATATTGATTTTAAGTAACTGATTCACATGGAATCAAGCTATTAGTCTTGCACTGATTCTATGACGGACTCTTGACCCAGAGTTAAGGATGATTCTAACTCTCAAAAAAGCACCTGTTCTGGAGCCAATTGAAATCTCAACTGATCATTCGCAACATAGTTCACAATTGCAACATTCATACCTTACTGGCCTGAAACGCAAACAAGAAGTCACGATTCCGGCTATATTCTAAGTATAGTGCAAACCCGAAAACATCCCCGAACTAAACGTAGACGGTGTGAGCGATCGAACCGTCATGGTCGACTTCCGAAAGAAAATCCCTAGCACTCAAAGTTAGCAAATTCTATTATCTATAGTTTATCTATAATTTCTATTCTGATTATCTGTGCATTGATTCTCCCAGCAGGGTTGTTGGAACTCCGTGAGCTATATAGAATTCTCCACCACAACATAGAAAGCCAAAAACTATAATGAATGCATTGCTCATTGCCGCTCATGGAAGTCGTCGGACGCAATCCAACGACGAGGTCAAAGAACTTTCACTGTCTGTCTCTAAGAAGGCCACTAGCTACGAACTGGTTGACTGTGCCTTTTTGGAACTCTGTCAACCCGATATATTTTCTGGCGCGCAACAGCTAATCGAAAGAGGGGCAACAAGTGTTACCGTGCTACCTTACTTCTTGGTGGCAGGACAGCATGTTGCTGTAGATATTCCCGCAGAGATCAAACGGATAGAAGAAGCATTTCCTCATATCGCAGTCACAGTGCTACCCTATTTCGGCTCTTCCGAAAAAATGGTAGAGAACATCGTAAGTCAAACTATCGTTCGGTAACTGAGAGCTTTAGAAAATAACCGCCATGGCATTTGTTTTAGTCCTCGTCAATATCAAGGCTGTTGCTGTTAAGTCTATGACAGACAGGGATTCTTGGTTAGCGAAAACAGAATAAGAAATACGATAAGCCAAACGGTAAAAGCCTGTTCATCTAGAGGCAAACAAAAGGAATTTAGGCTCAGCCAAATTCAGGTTTAGAAGCAATCTTAATGCAGCGCCTCAGCGCCTGCGTTTACAATTCCTCCCCAATCAAACATACCATTTATGTTCGCTACGGCGCCTTCCTCCCCGCTGGATAACTCGACCCTTAATGCTTTCCAGCGTA
>CALKKV010000057.1 GCA_937992195.1 uncultured Gammaproteobacteria bacterium
TCAAGATACTGCCCGGAGCTGACACCACAGACGGTGACATTTTAGATTTTTTGCCCGCGATCATAGCAAAGCCGAAATCTTAGGGAGCCTCTGCAAAAGACCGGGCGTGCAAGATTCAGATAAAAAATATTCAGGATCAAAACGCAAAATGCACGTAATAACAGGAGCCTGATGCCGTGCACTATTGTGAAGTTTTACAACGCTGATATTCGATATTTTTCGCTTGAGCTTTCCGGCCATGACTGTCACAGAGGCTCCTAAACTGCTGTCAAACATTCCCAGGCTACAATTTCCAAGTTAGCCTGAGATACTGTAAAACCGACCTATGTCGCAACCAACGAAACCGATAGCTTTCGCTATTCCCACTCAATCGTAGCCGGTGGTTTTCCAGAGATATCATAAGTCACACGACTGATACCGCGTACCTCGTTAATGATACGACTTGAGATAGTACCCAGCACATCGTAGGGCAAATGGGCCCAAGTCGCGGTCATAAAATCAATCGTTTCTACTGCTCTTAATGCAATGACATATTCGTAGGCGCGATTGTCCCCAACAACACCCACCGATTTTATGGGTAGGAAAACGGCAAAAGCCTGACTGGTTTTATCATAGAGATCGTTGTTATAGAGCTCTTCAAGAAAGATTGCGTCTGCTCTTCTCAACAAATCCGCGAACTCTTTCTTTACCTCTCCCAAAATTCTTACTCCTAGTCCGGGCCCCGGAAAAGGATGACGCTGAATCATGCGCGGAGGTAGCCCAAGCTCGAGTCCAATTCGCCGTACTTCGTCTTTGAACAACTCTCTGAGCGGCTCAAGCAACTTAAGCTGCATATTTTCCGGCAAACCACCCACATTATGATGCGACTTGATCACCTTTGCTTTGCCGTGTTTATTTCCCGCTGACTCGATTACATCAGGATAGATTGTGCCCTGTGCAAGCCATTTTGCATTTTCTATCTTGGCTGATTCGCGTTCAAATATCTCCACAAAGAGATTACCAATTACTTTACGTTTTGCTTCGGGCTCATCAATCCCCTTCAACCGCTCCAGAAATTCATCTTCGGCATTAATGCGAATCACTTTTACACCAAGATGCTCCGCAAAAGTCTGCATTACCTGATCACCTTCGTCCAAACGCAACAGGCCAGTGTCGACGAAGATACAAGTAAGCTGATCACCTATCGCATTATGTAAAAGCGCAGCGACAACGGAGGAATCAACGCCTCCTGACAACCCAAGAATCACCTCATCTCTACCCACCTTGGCTTGCATCTCGGCAGTTAACGATTCAATTATGTTGGCCGACACCCAATCACTTCGACAACCGCTGATCTGATGCACAAATTGCGATAGAAAGGTTTTTCCCTGAACCGTGTGGGTGACTTCAGGATGAAATTGCACACCATAATAGCGACGATCGGCGTCTGCGACCGCAGCAAAAGGTGAATTTGCGCTGGTCGCAATGGTAGTGAAACCCTCAGGTAGCGCGGTCACTTTATCGCCATGACTCATCCAGACATCATGAGATTCATCTCGCGCGCCTAACAGATTATTGCTTTCGGTAACCTCAATTTTGGCATGGCCATATTCTCTGTGCTCGGCATTTTCTACCTTGCCGCCAAGTTGTGCGACCATGGTTTGCATGCCGTAGCAAATTCCCAGAATCGGTAAGCCTGAGGTAAATAACATCTCGGGCGCTGAAGGCGTATCGGACTCATAGGTTGAAGCTGGCCCCCCCGACAAAATCACGCCTTTGGGCGCAAATGCGGTTATCACCGCTTCATCAATATCCCAAGGCACGATTTCGCAATAGACTCCAAGCTCGCGAACCGTTCTGCCAATGAGTTGCGTGTACTGTGCACCAAAGTCGAGAATCAGGATCTTATCCTGATGCGGATCCGGTTTATTGGTCATTAATGTTCTTGTTTATATGAATCAGTTTAGATACGACTGCAATCGCTGAAGGATTATCGAGAGTAGTTCGGTGCTTCCTTGACGATGGAGACATCATGGACATGACTTTCCGTGATACCGGCATTGGTGATGCGCACAAACTGCGTCTCGTTACGCATCTGTTCGATGGTTGCGTTACCGGTGTATCCCATACTTGCTCGCAAGCCACCCATCAGCTGGTGAATGATCGCCGTCATCGGCCCTTTATAGGGAACGCGCCCTTCGATACCTTCAGGAACAAGTTTGTCGGCACTGTCAATATCATCTTGAAAATATCTGTCTTTTGAGCCTTTTTGCATCGCACCTACTGAGCCCATTCCACGATAAGACTTATAGGATCGGCCCTGATACATTTCGATATCCCCCGGCGATTCATCAGTGCCCGCGAGCATACCGCCGAGCATGACCGAATAAGCGCCGACTGCGATACATTTTGCGATGTCGCCAGAGTAGCGAATACCGCCATCTGCAATAAAAGGAATATCCGTTCCTTTCAGTCCTTCAGCTACCTGACGGATTGCATGAATCTGCGGCACACCAACACCAGCAACCATCCGTGTGGTGCATATCGATCCTGGCCCGATACCAACCTTGACGCCGTCGGCTCCTGCATCAACGAGATCTCTCGCTGCTTCCGCGGTCGCAATATTTCCACCAATCACCTGCACATCGTACGCTTTTTTAATCATCGCCACACGCTCGAGCACACCCTGAGAATGACCGTGTGCAGTATCAACCACAATTGCATCGACTCCTGCTTTGACCAGCAACTCCACCCGTTCGTCGGTACCCTCTCCAACACCAACTGCGGCAGCGACAAGCAGTCTTCCATTTTCATCTCGACAAGCATTGGGATGATCACTGGATTTTTGTATATCTTTTACAGTCACCAATCCTGCCAGGTCACCTGCTGTGTCAACGACTAAGACTTTTTCTATACGGTGTTTGTGCAGCAGCGCTTCAATCTCATCCGCAGTAGCACCCTCTTGCACCGTCACCAAATTGTCTTCACCGGTCATCACCTGGTCAACCGGAGTGGTCATATCGCGCTGAAATCGCAGATCTCGACTAGTAACAATACCAATTGGTTTGCTGCTGTCGACCACAGGAACTCCAGATATATTGTACTTGCGCATCAATTCGAGCACATCACTCACCCGCGCCGATTTACTCACCGTTACTGGATCCTTGATCACACCGCTCTCAAATTTCTTCACCTGATTCACTTCTTTGGCCTGTTGCGCAGGGGTGAAGTTTCGATGGATCACACCAACGCCACCAGCTTGCGCTAAACAGATTGCCGTTCGGGCACCGGTTACGGTATCCATCGCAGCGGATATCAGTGGTAGGTTGATTGTGAGATCGCGGGTAAATCGGGTTGCAAGGCTTGCATCGCGAGGCAGAATGTCCGATTTAGCGGGGACGAGAAGAATATCGTCGAAGGTAAGTGCGGTTTCTATATGTTCCATTTTCGGATTATACGGAATCCGAATTTCGACTTAAACCGTCGGAGCCAAAATTGTCACCAGAATTTTCCAGTGACCATGGTCGATCATGCGCCGGCTTTTTCCTTGCGGTATATATCTCGCATCTGAATCACCAGACGCACATAGTTTTGCGTCTCCTGATAAGGCGGGATTCCCTGATACTTGGTCACCGCATTTTCTCCAGCGTTGTAAGCCGCTAACGCCAGTCGCGTATCCTGTTTAAACATCTGCAGCAGATCAACCATATAACGACCGCCGCCCTCGAGACTCTGCTCGGGACTGGTTCGGTCTGTTACTCCATAGCGTGCCGCGGTTGCCGGCATTAGTTGCATCAAGCCCTTTGCTCCCGCAGGCGAAAGCGCCGTTGGGTTAAACGCTGACTCAATATGGATAATTGCTTTCAATAAGGCGGGCTCTAATCCTAATTCACGTGCTTTGGATAAAATCAACTTATCATAGTCCGATGCCCTAGCCTTTAAACCTCTGCGCGTTTTACCCCCGCGCTTGGGATCCAGAAAGTTGTCATCAGCGACATAGGATTTCACCAACTTGTAGCCGCCTTGCGTCGATCTTGGTCTATCAGTGATCAAACGATTGCCTTGACTGTCTACATAAACGTAGATCGAAGCCGCCGTAGCTGGAATAGAATTAAGCGCAGAAATAGCAAGCGCAACAGAGATAACTGTGCAAAAAATGAAATTCGAGCAAGAAATCGCAGAAAACCGTTTTTGGCGGATGCCTTTAATCAGCTTTAACTTTAAAATTTCTTTATAAATTAATGAAAACATTGGATAATAGTTACTTCGCCCCGATATGGGCCTATTGTACTCAAGATTGGACCTAGCGTCATCCCTAGGATAATTTATCTGCCTGCTCCAGAAGCTCCGAGCTGAAATAAAAAGCGTATATTGAGAATATGAACCAATTGTTATCTGCATTGCGGGCGGCCGGTGAATCCACGCGACTTCGCATTCTGGCAGCGCTCCGTCAGGGGGAGCTCACGGTATCTGAACTCACTCAGGTTCTGGATCAGAGCCAACCAAGAGTAAGCCGCCACCTGAAACTCCTTTGTGACTCGGGTTTACTTGAGCGACATCAAGAAGGCGCCTGGGTCTTGCATCGTTTATCTGATCAACCAGGAATCCATGACATTGTCACTGGCCTGATCAATCTGATTGATTTTGAAGATCCTGAACTGTCTCGCGACCAGCGAAAACTGAACGATATTCGCAAAGAAAAAGCAAAACTCGCTGCGGACTATTTTAGCCAACATGCAGAGGAATGGGACTCTATGCGTGTCAGTATGGTCTCTGATACCGATATTGAAAATCGATTAATCGAAATATTTAGTGGATCGTCCATCGATTTGTTTCTGGATCTCGGAACAGGCACTGGGCGGATACTGGAAATCGTCGCTCCCTACATTCGCAAAGGCATTGGGTTTGATCTCAGTCGGGAAATGCTAAGCGTTGCCAGAAGCAATCTGGACAACGCCAACATTAGCAACTGTACGGTGCGACACAGTGATATTAGTAATATCAACTTGGACGACCGTTGCGCCGATGCCATCGCGATTCACCAAGTGCTGCACTATTGTGATACGCCTGAAGAAGTGATTCGCGAAGCCACACGGCTGTTGAAGCCTGGAGGTGAGATCGTAATCGTCGACTTTCTGCCCCACGATATCGAACTTCTCAGAGAGAAACACGCCCATCAAAGGCTTGGCTTTGCCAAAGAATCTATCTGCCATTGGTTGGAAAGAAATGGATTTAGTCTCATCAACCATGAAGCGCTTGATGCCAACCCCGAGGATGACACGCAAGCAGAGCTGAAAGTCGGTCTTTGGCATGGCAGATTGCAAAGTCAGTAACTTTTGAGAAATTTATAGGATTTCCAAACTAATCTGCGTTTTGAATCAATGAAGTAAGACGCAATTGATCATGAAATTACCGTAAATTTGCCACTAATCTGCGTTATTATTGTCGTATCTAGCGTATCCCGGTTTTTTTTCACTGGTTTCTTTAATAAATACGAGGCTTTGCACGATTGCGACGGATTTCTGAACAGCTCTCTTTCTCTATTCCATTCATCTCCCAAATCAGCAGGAGGAATATGTGCCGCGCGGCAGTTTTCACTTCGAGCCTGCTGCTGGCGATGGCCATACCTTTTTCGACAACCCAAGCCGAAATAGCGAATCTTGATCAAACAGATCTTCCTGGAAGCAGTGACAAGCAGCAGCGAACACTTAAACTCATCAACTATCTCATTGACAAGACGCACTATAAGTCGGTTGATTTGGACGACGAGTTTTCTGAAATCGTACTCGACGCTTACATTGAGCAGCTAGATCCGTCTAAAAGCTTTTTTATCCAGAAGGATATCGAACAGTTTCTACAAATCAAATATCAGATTGATGACTATATCGCGCGGGGAACCTTGCGCCCAATGTTCACTATCTTTGGTATATATCGAACCAGAGTAGAACAGCGCGTTGAATTTGCGCTGCAACGTCTTAATCAACCTTTTGATTTCACCTTAGATGAATCCTACGAGCTGGATCGTGAAGAAGTCAGCTGGCCATCAAGTCGAGAAGAGCTTGACGATCTTTGGCGGAGACGGGTTAAGAATGACATTTTGGTGTTACGACTTGCCGATAAAGATCAAGACGAGATCTTGGAAACACTCACGCGAAGATATACCCATATCGCAAGAAGAACTCGGCAGTTTACATCCGAAGATGTGTTTCAAACGTTCGTAAATGCCTATGTCGGTTCAATTGAACCTCACACCAGCTACTTCTCTCCCCGCGCCAGCGAGAACTTTAGAATCAACATGCGGCTTTCTCTTGAGGGAATCGGCGCGGTACTGCAAACTGACAATGAATACACACTTGTCAGAAGAATCGTACCAGGCGGCCCAGCTGATATGGATGGCAACCTGGCTCCAGAAGATCGTATTGTTGGCGTTGGCCAAGGCAATGATGAGATTGTCGATGTCATCGGCTGGCGGTTAGACGATGTCGTAGAGCTAATTCGCGGCCCGAAATCTTCTGTTGTTCGCCTCGAAGTTATGCCCGAATCGGCAGGCCTAGAGGGTGAAACCAAAACCATTGACATTGTTCGTGATGAAATCAAGTTAGAAGAACAAGCAGCGCGAAAAAAGATTCTTGAAATAGAAACTGCCTCAAAATCATCCAAAATTGGTTTAATAGAGCTTCCTTCTTTCTATGTAGACTTTGAGGGTATGCACAGTGGCGATCCTGACTTTAAAAGCACGACACGGGATGTCAAAAAACTATTGGAAGAGTTTGAGGAAGAAGGAATTGATGGACTGGTGGTTGATTTACGGGGTAACGGTGGCGGTGCGCTGACCGAGGCAATAAAGCTCACCGGTTTGTTTATTCGTCAAGGTCCTGTCGTCCAAGTGCAGGATTCTGGTGGTGAAGTACAGGTCGATCGTGACCCTGATCCGGAAATCATTTACGACGGTCCGTTAACGGTAATGGTTGATCACTACAGTGCGTCTGCATCAGAAATTTTTGCAGGAGCGATTCAGGATTACCGACGCGGCCTGATTGTTGGTGAGCCCACCTTCGGCAAAGGAACAGTGCAAAATCTAACAAGCCTGAATCGATTCGCACGAAATGAAGGCGATCTGGGTCAACTCAAAGTGACTATCGCACAGTTTTTTCGAGTGAATGGAGATAGCACTCAGTTTCGCGGTGTTGTACCTGATGTAACTTGGACAACGACAGATGAAGATCCTGAGGTAGGTGAGCGATCCTTTGATAATGCGATACCCTGGAAACAGATACAGCGAGCAGATTTTGAAGAATTTGCAATAGAGCCAGATAATCACATTATCAACCTGGTACGGCAGCAGCACCTTAAGCGAATTGAAACCGATCCTGACTTTAACTACTTCAAAAAAGTAAGTGATCTAAACAATGAAAGGCGAGAAATCAAAAGCATCACCCTAAACGAATCTGACCGGCGCGCCCTTCGCAAGAAACAGGATATGGAACGTTTACAGCTCGAAAATGAAAAACGTCAGCGCAAAGGAGAAAAAACGTTTGCGGATGCCAAGGCGTTAGATGATTTTGATCAGGCAGAACGTAGGCGAGAATCCAACGATCGAGAAACCGATGCCTATGTTTACGAATCTGCTCGAATCTTAAGCGACTACATTCACTACTCGAAGCTTGAGAATTCAAACTTGAACGGTATCGCCAAAAGCACCCAGATAGAAGAGACGCAAAACAACTAAGTTCAGCTAAACGTAGCGAGTGAGATGAATGGAGTTCTCCAACTTTAGTAAGCAGTTCAACTCCGGAAGCGGCATCCTTCGCTTAATGGATGATCTCGGTCAAGCAGAGCACAGTGAGCAGCCCGTAAGCATGTTGGGTGGCGGCAATCCTGCAACAATCGAAGCGATGGAACAGACGTTTCGCAGAGAAATGGAACGCTTAATGTCTGATGGACGCAAATTTGAGCAGATGCTGGGCAATTACGACTCTCCACAAGGGGATCTGCCCTTTCGTGAGTTATTGGCCGAGTTGTTAACATCTCAGTTCAACTGGGAAGTCAGCGCCAAAAATATTGCGATTACCAACGGCAGCCAATCTGCCTTCGGCGTACTGTTTAATCTCTTTAGCGGAGAATTTGCGGACGGTACGCACAAACATATTCTGCTACCGATGACCCCAGAATATATTGGCTATGCAGATGTAGGGCTCTCGGACAAACCTATTTTTAAATCGATCAAGCCTCGAATTGAGCGCTTGGACGATCTACATTTTAAATACCGCGTTGATTTCGACGAGATAGATTGTGGTGATGATATAGGCGCAATCTGTGTTTCAAGGCCAACCAATCCGACCGGCAATGTCATTACTGACAACGAACTTGAAAGGTTGCGAAGTCTGGCCGCCGATAAAGAAATACCTCTCATTATTGATGGTGCTTACGGCCTTCCTTTTCCCGGAATTATATTTAATCAGGCCACACCCGTTTGGGACAACAACATAGTTCTTTGTCTGAGCTTGTCTAAATTAGGACTACCGGGAGTGAGAGCCGGGATTATAGTTGCTGCCCCGGAACTAATAGAACTCGTCACTGGCGCCAACGCGATCTTCACCTTAGCACCGGGTAGATTTGGCCCGTCTTTGATTTCCGAAATCACACGCAGTGGCGAGTTACTCTCATTGTCCCAAAAAGTGGTAAAGCCCTATTACCAGGAGCGATCTCATAAAGCTATCACGTTGATAAAAAAAGAAATGCCCGATCTACCAGTTAGAGTACACGTTTCTGAAGGCGCTATATTCTTATGGCTCTGGTTTGAGGGTATGCCAATTAGCAGTGAAGAACTGTATCAGCGTTTAAAAGCACGTGGTGTACTGGTAATTGCGGGAGAACACTTTTTTCCCGGACTTATTGAAAATGACTGGCGACATACCAAGGAGTGTATTCGCGTTAGCTATGCCGCAAAGGAACAGGATGTAGCAGATGGTATCGCAATTATTGCAGAAGAAGTTAGAAGTGCCTATCAGCATGTAGCAAACTCGGACGCTGGGACCGCGGAAACAATCGATCGCATAGCGAGTTAAACGATGTCTAAACTGCAGGTGATCGACGAGAGTCGCGAAACTAAAGTGCCGTTTTTGCGGGGCATGTTAACTAAATCGCTGCAGCGTTCCGGGCTGGAGTTTGTTGACGCCTATCAGTTAGCGACCGATATACGGGAAGATCTCGACGATGTGGAAAGCATCACAACTGTAGAGCTCAGGACACGAATAACAGAGGCGTTGTCGGAAAGCTATCCTGACACAATACTGACTCGATATACCTCCCAGAATATTTTTTCTGAGTCAATCAAAGTTGTTAATGAAAACGGTGAAGCGGAACCTTTCTCTCGCGGGGTCTTTATTAAGCGGCTGCAAAACTGTGGAATTGCGGCTGAATCTTGTAATGAAATCACGCAAGAAATTCATAACGAGCTACTGCTAGACAGCGCACAAGAAGTAGATATTCGTGAATTAATCAAACAGACTTACCACACCATTGTCAAACTAGTTGATCGCAAGTCTGCAAACCAATATCTTATCTGGGCAGACTTTCATCGATCTCATAAACCATTGATTATTTTAATCGGTGGTGTCCCTGGAAGTGGTAAGAGTACCGTTGCTACAGAGCTCGCTAACCAGCTATCGATCATTCGAACGCAGTCTACTGATATGCTTCGAGAAGTGATGCGCGCACTGATACCGAGACGTGTATCTCCGGCATTACACGAATCATCTTTCGCCGCGGGTAAGTCTTTGCACAGCAGTAGCTTCTACAAAGCAAACTTAGCAAATGCTGTAATCAGCGGCTACCATACTCAGAGCGATATGGTTTCGGTTGCCTGCCGCTCAGTATTAAAGCGCGCGATTAATGAGAGAGTATCAATGATTCTCGAAGGAGTTCATATTCGACCTTCTCTCTATAAAAAAATTCGCAAAGCGGACGCCATTACAGTTCCTATTATTTTGGCTGAACTGGAAGAGGAAAAACTCAAACGTAATTTCCGCGGCAGATCAAATGTTGCTGCGCAACGAGTAGCAAAACGTTATTTAAAAAACTTTAACGAAATCTGGCAGCTGCAGTCGACGATTCTCTCTGAAGCGGACGCAGAGGACATCGAAATTGTTGAAAACACAGATCCAAGCAGCATCGTCATGGACATCTGTAAGATAGTGACTGAGACACTCAGTGTCCATTACAAAGGGCGCATCACTGAATTGCAGCTCAGCTACGATATCAAAACACGCTAACCGCTACGAAAGAGCTTTCCCAGTCGTCGCTTAGGCATCACGTCGACGCCATCACTTCGACAATCAGATCAAAACCTGCATCGCTTAAATATCTTTGCTCGGCCTGCAAATCCATCATTGTTAACGGATGTGCATCACACCATTCTTGATTTAACAACAGCGTCAGACCTTTTTTTGAAGGGGTAATCTCAAGTGGAGGATCTGGTATATCCGAGCGTCCTCTATTCATTGCCACGCTAATTCGTAGAATCACCACCAGCCGCAACAGTCTTTTCCGCGACTTCGGCTGCAGCACATCAAACAACTCCACTGCGAGTTTTTGTCGGTGGTTGCGAATAAGCAGAGCCAAAAGCCGCTGTTGGCGCCGGGAGAAACCATCTATGTCACTATTCTCAACAACATAGCTGCCGTGCTTATGGTGCTGATTAAAAGCAATTGTGGTTCCAATCTCATGTAAATCACAGGCCCAGGTAAGCAACTTCTTGTGAATAATCTGATCGAGCTTCCAATGTTCCCGTAGCCCACTGAATAAAAGGTGGGCGGTCTTTTTAATACGATTAGACTGTTGCCGATCTAGTCCGAATCGGGCAACTAAGGCATCAACCCCTTGATCGCGGGAATCATGATTTTTTAGCCTACCATTCAGGTCATACAACACGCCTTCCCTCAGAGCTCCAGAAGCACAGTCAAGTCTTTGAATCTTGAGAGCGGAAAATATTGCCGATATAATCGAATAACCGCCAGCAAAAACTGGACGTCGGCGGTCCGTCACAAGGTCCAAGTGATCATAATGCCCGCATTGAATCAACCATTGATCTATTAGCGTTAAGCTCTTAGGCGATAGCCAATCATGGTCGAGACCGAGTGCTCTGGAAACATCGTCAACAGCACGAATCGTCCCCGACGTACCCACTACCTCCTCCCAGCCCAGTGTTGTATATCTTTGCACGATCGGCTCCAACTCAACTAACGTTGCTGCCCTCGCCTGCTCCAAATTCTCTGCGGTAATTGTGCCGTCTTTAAAAAAACGGCGGCTATAGCTCACACACCCCATATACAGGGAGTCCATAGTAATAGATTGATATCCCATACCAACGATGAGCTCGGTACTACCGCCACCAATATCGATTACCAGGCGTTGTTTACCGCTACTTTCAAGACTAAATGCAGCGCCGAGATATACCAGTCTCGCTTCTTCGTGACCGGCCACAATCGATATTTCATGACCCAGGGCTTCTTCAGCACGGGACAGAAATTCAACCGCATTTTGTGCCGCACGAAAAGTATTTGTACCGACCGCTCGCACCTGGGGCGGGGGGATATTCCGCAACCTTTGAGAGAAACGGTCAAGGCATTCCAATGCCCGTTGTTGGGATTCTTGGTCAAGATTTCCGGAATCATCCAGTCCAGCATTGAGCCGAACCATTTCTTTCACACGATCAACTATTTGCAGACGACCGTCATCGTCTTGCACTGCAATGACCATGTGGAAGCTGTTGGACCCAAGATCTACTGCCGCGAGCATATGATCCGCGGCGTCAGAAATGGAATGAGGATTACTCAAAATCGAAACTCTTTCCTTTAAAAACTCTGACCGTATACGCCTACGAATGATTGGTCAACCAATCATAATTTGTGACGCTTAAATAGATAAAGACGATCGAGGGCGCTGATTAACGCCCTGAGAATCAAGGGGGAATTAGGGACGATAGACGATTTGTTCGGCAAGCACAGTTACAGTCTCGGCAGGAACCTCGCCCATAACCGTAATCCAATGATCGCTTCTGGTATCCCGATAAGCATGGACCGCACCCATTCGCGAAAGTCCGACCATACTGCTCTGTCCTTCGCGTGCTTTTTTGACAAATATCGAAACAGAAGACAGGCCGTCAGTGAAAACCAAATGCTCTTCTTCTTCCATCTCCATCGGTGTTAAACGACGAACATGCTGAGCCAGTTCAAATCCCGCAGGCGGGTTTTCAATATGCCACTGCTGATTATCTACAGTAGCTGTAAGATTCGGACGATCTGTACCAAACCATACTAACTTATCCTGGTTTTGAGACTGCAATTCCTCATCCGAAATCTCTCGGCCAATATCGATATTGACGAAAAAATACTGTTCTACAATTTCTCCATCCTGATCGACCAAATCAGACCGTAACAGTAAACCAGTTTCGCTATCCGCCCAAAGATCATATCCGTAGCGAAATACGTCTTTTGGCACAACTTTAACTTTTTGAGCTTCGCGGTTCGCCAGTCTCTTGGTATCACCAAGCGTAAAGGTATAATTTTTCGAAAGTTCTTCGAGGTTACTCGGTAATATCTTGGGAAATCCGCTACCGGTAATTTGCCGGTAATCATGAACGCCCATGTTTTTATCTGGGATATAGCACCATACTCTGTCCATATCGCGTATCACTTCACGGGCATCGCCATTTAGAGAAAACAACCGTTCCTGCAAATGGCCGTTAGTGATTCTACGAACCACTTCCATGGTCTCGACTTTACCGTCATGGATATAAACGAAGCTGCCAGAAAAGCTCGCGCTTTCAGCTGCATCATTAATTTTCATCAACCAACTTCCAGCTGCTTTCTCGTACTCCGCGAATGCAAATGAGTTAGAAAAGCTGATTACGGCCGTCACTAAACCAGTCAACACCCACTTTCTTGCAGCCTTACCAGGCTTCAAGTAGTGAGTAGCTTTTGACATCCAAGACTTTTCAGCCGGTAAATAATCAGCAAATAGTGTTTGCGCAAATATGGACATGGTCATTTATCTGTAAGCCCTGCTCTTTGGTGATCCGAAAAGTATTCAGAAAACTCAGTTATTGACCCAAACTTTCGTTACTTACCATCTTGGCATAAGAAGCTAAGCCGTTAAGGCCAGCAGTCGACGTAAATTCGCCATGGGTAACCAACATTTGCCCAAACTCCGCTTCAAATGCTTGAGCAGAGCTCTGTTGTGACTCGTCTACTTGCGTGGATGCCGGTGGCGTAGACACAGCAACAACGTTATTGCCTGATTGCTCAACAGGAGCAGGAGAGATTCCTAACACTGCGAATAAAGCAACCGAAGCTGCTATCGCAAACATCCCCGCAGCTTTCAGTGTGTCGTTTTTGCCGGATTCGGCAGATTTCAGTCCAACGACATTAGATGCTGAGTCGTCAGCACCCACATGGGAGGACCTCATCGGAGCCAAAATTGTAGGTTCTTGATCTAGCGCGACACTGATCTTTGAGACAAGACAATTACCTGTTTCACTCACCTCTCCTCGGATCACATCGCCAATTAGATGGTAGTTGCGCCAAGAATGAGTGGCATTCTCATCACTGCTCACATTCTCCAGAGCTGATTGAAACTCACCTTCTCCAATACGCCCATCCAGAAGGTCATGTAATTGATTGTTAATTGCGTCTTTATTCAATTTAGTATCTCTGACAATGCTTATAATAAAAGCTGCTGTTATCCTACTTTCTGCAGTTACCCTTTGTAAATCTCAGGGTTTGCAACAGTATACTGCTCAACTGCGCGCCGATTCAGTGTTTTAGTCATTTCAGATCACAGAAAGTTCACAAATTCGAGAAATATTCAATGATGAGTTGACTTCTAATTTTTTCATTTATTTCAATGGGATATCCATGGCTTGCTCAATGGCCTCACGCGCCCGAAAAATCCTCGATCTGACCGTACCAATTGGGCATTCCATCACTTCGGATATCTCTTCATAGCTAAGACCATCAAATTCCCTCAATGTTATCGCCTGTCGTAACTCTTCTGGCAACTCAGCGATCGCATGACGAATTGTTTGCACCAGCTCATCGTTTTGCAGGATCGCCTCGGGAGAGTTCATCTCAGTGAGGCCATCGGCGAACCCAACGGCGCCACCTTCATCGATGTCAACATCTTGTTGAGGCGGTCGCCGACCGGCGCCGACTAACTGGTTTTTCGCAGTATTTACCGCAATTCGATAGAGCCAGGTGTAGAACGCACTTTCTCCACGAAAATTACCGATCGCCCGATAGGCTTTAATAAAAGCTTCTTGGGTGACATCTTCTTGTTCCGCACGATCCTTAATAAACCGGCTGACTAGATTCTGAATCTTAAATTGGTATTTCGCTACCAGTAAATTGAATGCTTGTTTATCGCCACTCCGCACCCGCTCCACTAGAACCTTATCTGTTACTTCTTTATCCATTGTCAGCTTGTTTTACGCTGCCTAAGTCGGAAAATTGAAACGCCGGAGTATAGAGAAGATAGGCTTATGGTGTAAGCCCCGGGGGTCAAAATTACAGGACGGCAACCCTATATTGGCTAAAAAATTAGCCATCTAGAGCAACTCCAAGTGATCAATAATCAGCTGTAACGACCTGGCCCCACGGAACTCATTGATATTTAGGCGATAAGCGGCGCGTATTCGGTCCATTTTGGGTGGAATCTCTCCCTCTTCGAGCTGACCAAACGCAATCGCATCCACCGTCCTATCTGATGTGCTGAGACGAAGTTTGAGGTGCCGTTTGCCTACAACTCTTTGCTGCACCACCCGAAATTCATTGTCGAATACGGGAGATGGAAACTTCTGCCCCCAAGGAGCGGCAGTTTCAAGTAGCTCCGCTACCTCTGCGGTAAAGTATTGCTGCTCCAGAGCGCCATCGGTATAAACCAGACTTTGCCGAGGGTGTTGCTGAAAGTGTACTTCGACAGCCTTTTGAAACTGCTCCGAAAACACGGTGAGCGCTTCTTCTTTGATCGTAAGACCAGCCGCCATCGCATGACCACCAAATTTCTCTATCAAACCTGGGTTTCGCGAAGAAACCAACTCGAGCAAATCCCGTATATGCAGCCCCGGTATGGATCTGGCCGAGCCGGTCAAACGGTTTTCTGAAACGTTGGCAAAAACAATGACAGGTTGATTTAGACGCTCTTTCACTCTAGACGCAACCAGGCCAGTGACCCCTTGATGCCATGTTGCATCGTGCAAACACAAGCCATTTTGACTCTCAACCGGTCCCAAGCGATCGATTATTTTCAAGGCCTGTTGCTGCATTGTCGCCTCTATTTCACGACGTTCAGCATTGATATCATGCAGCGTTTCAGCACATGCATTGGCAGTCTGCTGATCACTCGCTAGCAGGCATTCAATCCCCATGGAGATGTCATCCAAACGACCCGCTGCATTCAGCCTCGGCCCTACTACAAAACCCAGATCGGTACTGGATACCGAATGCAAAGACTTACCCGCAACGGATAACAGCGCCTGAATTCCTGGTCGGCAATGCCCTTTTTGCATCCTTGCAATCCCCTGGGCTACCAAGATACGATTATTATGGTCCAGAGGTACCACGTCGGCGACTGTACCTAGCGCAACTAGATCAAGTAAAGAAGCTAGGTTTGGTAGCTCCCTGCCTTGTTCCTCAAACCAGTCTCGTTCTCGCATGGATTTTCTCAAGGCGAGCAATACATAGAACATGACACCAACACCGGCCAACATCTTCCCTGGGAAATTGCAATTTGGTTGGTTGGGATTAACGATCGCATGGGCATTTGGTAACTCTTCGCCTGCAAGATGATGATCGGTTACGATGACGTCAATCCCTGCCTCTTGAAGAACGGCAACACCCTCAACACTTGAGATACCATTATCAACGGTAATCACCAAATCCGGCTTTCGCTTTTTGGCCACTGCAGCGATCTCTTTGGATAGACCGTAACCGTAATCAAACCGGTTTGGCACCAAATAATCTACCTTAGCAGAACCAAGCATTTGCAAACCTAAAATAGCAACAACTGCTGCGGTAGCACCGTCGGTGTCGTAGTCACCTAAAACCAATATCGACTGCTGACTTTCAATCGCATGAAACAAGCGATTGCATGCAATGTCCATATCTTTCATCCCATCAGGGGACAACAATAAAGTCGCTGAATGATCCAGTTCTTTCAGACTTTTAATCTCTCTTCGCGAGAACACATGGGTTAAGAGCGGATGCAAAGAGTTTTGCTGATCGCTCAAAGCGATTTGCGCCTCGACAACGCTTGGGCGCCGCACTATCTGCCGTGCGTTAGACGGAGTCATGGTTTATCGCGCGACCTTAATGCGGGCTGCGACCACCCCTGGAGTACCACGTGAAATCGTAGCAGATTCAATATACACACCTTGTGTACTCAACTGGTCAATCCAAGAGAATAACTGATCGGCTACAACTTCCTGGAACCATATCTCCACACTGCCGTTACTCCCTGGTTGGACTCTTTGAATTGCTTTTTGAATACGCGCCGCGATCGCTTGCTTCTCGATCACAGTCAATAATGGTTGTGTGTCATCACCAGCTGCAGCAACTTCTATGGGTCTGCCGTCTGCGAGCTTATGCTGGACCCAGGCTAAAGTTGCCTCGCGTTCTGGTAGTTCAGTTCGAAGGCGAGAACGCTCGAGATGGAGTGGTTCCCAGAAATATAAATAAAACATTACAACTAACACAACGGGAATACCTAACAGTATTAGCAGCCGCTCCCGCGCATTAAGATTTTGCAGTTGCTTCATCAGCTAGACCTTATCAAACGGAATCTTCCGCTGACTTGATTATCTCTAGCGCCAGAAGAAAGTAATTCAGCTTCTAGGCCGGGAAGCGCTTCTAAAGCACTTCTAATCGTATCCAAAACAGCGAGGCTATCCACATTACACAACACAGTCATCGCACTATCTCTAAAATTCAACTCTTCAATTGTCGCTTTGTTCTTCCTCGCTACCTGAGATATGGATTGCAGCAATAGTTGAAAGTCATTCTTGTCTGATACAGTATTCCCCGACCCCAGCAGCGCCGTAACCTGCACACGAGGACGCCCAAGATATGGCTCCCCCGGAAACCTTTGCTTAAACAAGCCTTGAATTTGTTGTTTTACGACCTGATCACGATCTCGCATTTGATCGGTTTCACGCCACATGGAAGCTGTGTAAAAAACAGCGGCAGCTAACAAGCAACCAAATGCTACTTGAAGTGGCCGATAACTCCGATTCAAATGTTCAGGGGTATAGCTTCCATGCAACAAGCTCATACCATCAAACGCATTTTGATCATATTTTATTCGCAACCAATCAACCAGCCGATTGCCTATATCCCAGTGTCGAACTTCGACAGCATCACCGCCTGAGCTCTTCAGCATCTGGCTCGCGTTCCGCGCTTGCTCAAGGTCAGTGAACGACAGGTTAGTGTCCGTAAATGTCTCACTGTCTAACCAATAATCGAAGAAAGAAGAATCTACGTTGAAACCGCTTAATTCACCGTTACGAACAAGAATACTTTCGTCCGGCAGTTTGCAGATTGTGGCACTTAGTTCATTGTGCAGCGGCAACAGCATATACCCTGGAACAATTTTATCGAGAACAACGTCAGCATCTTTCAAGCGACGTGCCCAAATATCCATTTGTGATTTTGACACAATGGCGGCAAACGCCTCGTGGCCTGGTTGCCACTTAAGCAAAGTGAAATGCAGTTCTTCTACTTCCTCGGTAAGACCATCTTCGAGCGCATACGGCAATGCAGCTTCAATGTTAGCACGACGCTTTCCGGGAACCATAACAGAACGTATCGTCACCGATTGACCAGGCGCTACACCAATGACCTCGCTCACCTGTTTGGGAATTTTCACAGCGGCTAAATCATCGACACTACCGCTGTCGACGACATCGCCCTTGGAGTTGGCGAAAACCCATTCATGCGGCGCGTCGAGTGAAAGAAAAAATCGTGACACAGTCGTTACAATAAAGTGAGTGGATACAGCTTAAGTACTTGCAGCATCAGAATTCGCCTGTTGCGATTCTTCTGGCTGGGAAAATGCAGGACAACCAAAATAACGTTCTCTTTGCAGCACCTTAACATTCCCTTCGTCGTTAATCTTACGAAGCAAACTGGACATGCTGAATTTTACCCTGCCCGCCTCCGCGCAGCTACGGCCTGCATAGTACTCGCTGCTCACAGACAGCATTTCTTGCCAACCTTTGACTAAACCACCAATCCCCAACGCGCTAAACTCAGACTGGAACTCGTCGAGATTCTTAAAAGCCTCGATTTCTCGCTTCGCTGTCAGTGGCTCCAGAGCCGCAATGTCTACCGGCTGATCCTCTGCAAACAAAGAGATGATTCTGGCACTGGCAGTATTTACATTCACAGTTTTAAGATCGGTTGCATTCTCCACCGGCAATGCCGTCACAAATAATAATAGCTGCGCAATGACTTCAGAAGACATTTCTTTGATCTGAATCAACTCAGCGGTGGACGCCATATTGCGGTTAGCGGTTCGATAAGGCAGTTCGAGACCAGTGTAATAAAAGTCTTCCGCTCCGGTTGTACCGACCCGCTCACTATCTGCATCAACCCAATCTATTAAGCTATCAACTAGCTCTGGATTGAGATTCAGTGAATCAAACAAGTTTTGGAAAATCTGAAACCAAAGAACATTGGGCCTGTCATCTCCGCTGTCATCTGGTTCAGTAACATCAACGGTCGGATCTGTTACCTGCCCAGATTGTTCATTTTCTGGCACCACCTTCCCTTGCACCAAATTATTAAGATTGAGCTTTCCCTGCAAATCCTCTATTACCATCAATAATGTCGTGCCGGTTTCTCCCACCTCTACCGGTGGCCCTAAATTACCCCAGATCTCTCCGGCGTGGTCTATCGCGGACTCGTCCTGCAAACGCCGGACTGCATCCTCTTCCTGATCTTTCTCTAATACCTTCACCACCCACTGCTCGCCACTTATATTGACCTGATATCCCTGCTCGGCCAGATCACTGATAGACGAGCGACGTATTGCCATGTCTTGATCCTCAGCGGCATAAATCGCCAGAGTCGCCAAAAGGGTCAGCAACAATAGTATCGAAATCAATGCAACGCCATTTTGCGCATGTTGTGATGCTAAATCATCTGCAGCCCGTCGCTGAACTCTAATAGACATCTTTAGGTACCGTTCGCCAAATCAAACACGCGCCGATATTGCCGTTCGTCTTCAAACGTGATTAACAATTCGGTAGCAAAGGGCAAACCCTCCGGCTCAGCATCGATCAATTGTTTTAACCCTGTCTCATCAGTCCACTCATATGACAGTAATTCAACTTGGCTAACATCTCTGAGAACCAAACGACTTACCGGCTCACTGTCCTGCACTCGATCTAACACCAGCCAGGTATCACGATATAGATCGCCATCCTGTAAACGCCAACCTACTCGGCGTAAACGAGAGCTACCCACCACCGCAATATCCGGTTCAGATACCGTCATGCGAACAAGCTCACCTTCGATATCGCTACTTTCGAATACCACTGCTGTTTCAGGGTCCCCGAATTCATCTCTGACGGGTCGCTCAACCATAAACCGAAAGTCCCGTTCAAACAGCGTAAAGGTTTGCTGAAGCTGGCGAATTTCTCTTTGACTCGCTTCAACCCCATCTCTGACGATTAAGAACTGGCTTAGTGTGGCATAGCTCATTGAAGCGATGACCGCGAAAATACCAATGGCTACCAACACTTCGATAAAAGTGAAGCCCCTATTTTCTTTTAAGGCTAGATTCTTCAAGAGCCCACTCTGGCGGGTTTGTAACGCGAGAGATAACCGCTTAGGCTTGCTACAACATTTTCACCCTTTGGGGTTAACACCTGGATAGAAACGCTAGAGATATTCGGGTCGGCTGTAACGCTATATTGCTCTTCAATTCTCCACAATTGGCCTCCCATCTCCGCTTCTCCCGTTTGACTGCCGCTAGCAGTGAACTGTCTATTCATACGCAGTTCGGCGAGGCGGTTGCTAGCAACCCATGTAGCAAGCGTGCGTTGCTTAAGCCTATCAGTGATATCTACTTGCGTCGTCATCGACTTGGTGATCGCACCCAGACCGATAGCAGCGACAGCTAGGGCCACCATCACTTCTAATAGCGTAAACCCTCTTGAGCGAGAGCTAACATCTTCTTTGCTAGCGCTCACTTTCGAGAACCACTGTATTCAGCTCATTATCTAAAGCCACGCGAAACTCCTTTTCTTCTCCGGCAAATCCCGCTAAAAATGGAATAACTAACCCATTGGGTTCAACCACAACCAGATTATCCGGAACAGTAATCGCCGACTGTGCTTGTTCTTCATCAGACTCAGCCGTTTCGTCAGAGGTATTTTCCTGCTTCTCTTGCAGCAGCTCGAAGGAAAGCTGAACCGAATCAGGAACCTGTCTTTCCCGCAAAACCTGTTGTTTCTCCACCAACGACCATCCATCTTCTAACTGCCAGAACCGATAACGATTTTCTGTCACACTCATCTCAACACCCATAGGCAGCCCAATAATAGTTGCTTCATCTTGCAAATGCGAAACTAAAGCTGAGAATCGTCTGGCTTCGAGTTTTGCCACATCATCAGCATCATTGCCAATACGCGGCACAACCAGACTAATACTGACGCCAATTAAAAAGACAGTCAGCATCATTTCCAGCAACGTAAAACCAGCGTTTTTTCTACATCGCTGTTTTGGTTGTTTGCGGCAACAGTCTTTCAATCCGATAACTTATAAAGATTGCTTAATTAACCTGATCCGAATTCCAGTTTCCGATATCTGCATTGATATCTGTTCCCCCAGCCTGACCATCCGCTCCCAGAGTCCAAATATCGAATTCCAAATGCTGACCTGGATATTGATAGAGATAGTCATTACCCCAAGGATCTTTCGGCACTTCGGCGCTATCAAGGTAACCCTTTCCGCCTTTTGCACCAGTTAACAACGCGTTCAACCCGTCAGAGCTACTCGGAAACTTAGCATTGTCGAGTTTATAGAACTTTAGTGCAGTAGAAAGTTGATTGATATCGGCTGTAGCAGCAATTTGCTGAGACTGATCTAATCGTCCGAGCACTCTCGGTAGAATCATGGTGGCTAACATTCCGATAATGACCACAACAACCATAATTTCTATTAAGGTAAATCCTGTCTGATACCGATTTGCCGAAGTGTGGCGATATTGTTGAGAGATTGATTGCTTTCCATTCATTGGATTGTTGTTTCTACTATGAAAATAAAATTTTAGGATATTTGCATTGCGATATATCGAATGCTCAGAATTATGACAGCATAGTTTATTAGCCGTTCACTACTTTACATCCAATAGTAATATTGTGCGAAGGTAATTTTACCTTAACTGATCAGCTGATTCAGATCAAAAATTGGCAACAGGATCGCTAAAACTATAATCAGCACCACAATCCCCATAACCAGGATCATCATAGGTTCAAACAGGCTGACCACCACCGATATTCTTGATTCGGCTTCACGTTCCAGCGCAGAGGCGGACTTTTCCAGCATTTCTCCAAGCCGGCCACTGGATTCACCACTGGCGACCATTTGCGTAAACAGAGGCGGAAAGCTCTTTCGACGCTGCAAAGCGCGATTCAAACTTGCGCCTTGTTCTACTTCAGTGGTTGCGCTTTGTAGATGACTTTTTAATACCAGATTCAAAACCACTTCACTACTGCTGCGCAGAGCAGATATGAGCGGAACACCACTACCGATTAATATCGATAAAGTCCTTGCCATACGAGAAGTGTTTAAACTGCGCGACAGTCGTCGGATTCCCGGTATAGAGAGAATTAAACCATGGAAGATAAATCGCGGTTTTTCAAAACGTAATAATATTGTAAAAAAGATCAACAGTGCTGCGAATACTAATAACATTAATAACCCGTAAGCCTGCAAGAATTCGCTGATCTTTATTAAGCCTCGCGTAAGCACCGGTAACGTTTGATCATTATCCTGAAATACCCGCACGACCTGTGGCACAACATAAGTCATCAGTCCAATAATAATGGCAACCGAAACCAGGGTTAACAAAATAGGATAAACCAGGGCAACGCCAAGTCGCTGCTGCAGACCTTGTTTCGCCTCGGTGTAATCCGCCAGTCGATCCAATACGTTTTCCAGATGACCCGTTTGCTCACCAGCAGAAACCGAAGCAACGTAGAGCTCAGGAAAAGCGCGTGGAAACATCCGCAAACCATCTGCCAGTGAACGCCCCTCAACAATTTGCGCACGCACGCCACTGAGAATGGATTTTACTTTGTGACTTTCTGACTGATCAATTAATCCCGACAGCGCATCTTCTATAGTGAGGCCAGAATCAAGCAGTGTTGCAAACTGCCGTGTTACCACTGCGAGTTCCATATTACTGAGTTTGCGGCGATTTCCGACAGCCGCAGTAGTGCTACCTTGCTCACGCTCTTCCACCATTTCAACCGCTAGTGGCGCTAGCCCTTGCTCTCTTAGCAGTTGTCGTACTTGACGCGCGCTATCGCCAGAAGCAACCCCTTTTTTCTTTTTTCCGTTGGCATCTAGAGCCTGATATTCAAACGCGCGCATACAATGTGCTCTTTAGCCTATTGCACTTGAGTCACTCGAATTACTTCTTCCAAACTGGTCATACCTCTTGCAACCCTTTGGATGCCATTTGCCATCAAACTTGGAGACTTTATTCGAACGTGCTTAGTCATTTTTGCTTCGCTAGCTCTGCTATGAATTAAGGTCCGCAATTCATCATCTAACGTAATCAGCTCGTAGATACCCACGCGGCCACTGTACCCGGTGTAATCGCAGACATCGCAACCGCCGACTCGATAAAACTCCCCATTTTGAAAAAACTCTCCCATAAGTTGTCTTTCCCTATCGTCGGGGTCTGCCTCCTGTCTACAGTTGGTACATAATTTTCGAACCAGTCGTTGCGATACGATGCCAATCAAACTCGAGGCAATCAAAAAATCTTCTACCCCCATGTCTATTAAGCGAGTGATCGCCCCAATAGCGGTATTGGTGTGCAACGTGGACATTACAAGATGTCCGGTCAAACTCGCCTGAACGGCGATTTCCGCTGTTTCGAGATCGCGTATCTCACCCACCAAAACGATATCCGGATCCTGCCGCAATATTGAACGTAAACCACTGGCAAAGGTTAGGCCAATACGCGAGTGCACCTGAATTTGCCCTACTCCATCCAGATCGTATTCCACCGGATCCTCAATCGTCAGAATATTGTTCTTTTTACGATCGAGGTTAGACAGTCCCGCATATAGCGATGTAGTCTTTCCGGAGCCTGTTGGGCCTGTAACCAGCAAAATACCGTGTGGAGAACTAATCAACTCCTCGAACGAAGCCAGAATATCGTTATCCATTCCGAGGGATGACAGTTGCAACTTGCTGCCTTTCTTGTCCAGCAGGCGCAGCACCACTCTTTCTCCATACTGTGTAGGCAAAGAGGAAACACGAACGTCAATCGGGCGGTCACCAACCACCAACGAAATACGACCATCCTGGGGCAGGCGCTTTTCAGCTATATCCAGTTTGGCCATAACCTTCAAACGTGAGATTAACGCACTATGAATCGCACGCTGAGGTTCAACAATATCGCGCAAGATGCCGTCGATTCGAAAGCGTACCAGAGATCGCTTTTCAAATACCTCAAGATGAATATCGGAAGCATTCTCTCTAATCGCTTGAGTGAGCAAAGCGTTGATCAACCTCACCACTGGCGCATCATTAGACGCTTCGAGAAGATCCGTTGCCTCAGGCACCTCACTTGCAAGCAAATCTAAATCAATGTTGTCATCGAGATCGCTCACCATCTGCGTCGCTTCCGACTGCCCTTTGTCGAAGGCCTGACGAAGCAAATGCTCGAACCCCGTTTGTGGCATCACCTGAAATGACACGGGCAACGCTAATCGACGGCGAATCTCACTAAAAACCTCGATCCCAGGTTTGGCAATACACACTACGGAGGCGGTTGGTTTCTCCCCTTGCCCGCGATCAATCGCGACCACACCGTGGCGTTTACAAAACGCATAAGGTAGGAGCTCCACCGTCTCGGAATCGATCCTGTCTATCCAAAATAACGGGCTTTCGGGATCCGATGCGGTATTTTTAATTATTTCCTTTTGTGCTCCGTCCGAAGCACTATTTGACGCATCGTCATTATCTAAAACAGGTTGCTCTAAGCGACTGGAGTTTCCTTCCATTGCTCGCAAGCCTAACGTCGCTGACTCTCGGCTTCCCAATCCACGGCTTTTAGCTGTGGCGGGTCACCAGGCAGTAAGCGGCGGGTATCTGGTTGACTCTCGGCTTCTTCGTTGCGAATAAACTCATAACGGTCTTCCGTCAACAACGCCAAATCCTCCGGCGAGCGAATAATCTTGGGTCGGAGAAACACCATTAAATTCGTTTTTACAGCGGTTTTACGCTTGTTTCGAAAAAGAGCCCCCAGCAGTGGAATTTTTCCCAGCACCGGTACCCATTGATTGGTATCCACCGAGTCATCGCGAATCAAGCCACCCAAAACGATGATTTGCTGATCATCAACCTGAACCGTTGCATTGATAGTTCGGGTATCTGTTATCAAGTCAGTAGCACCTGCAACCGTCGTCGGACTAACGCTGGATACCTCTTGTTCAACCTCCAGCCTTATAGTGTCACCATCATTGATTTGCGGTGTTACGCGCAGGGTCAACCCGACATTTTTTCGCTCGATTGTTTGAAACGGATTCACTACTCCAGTGGTGCCGTCATTTGTTCCGTCCGTGGTTGTCGCAGTGGTTGAAGCGTTGCTAGTGAAGTTACCGGTGACAAACGGTACTTCCTGCCCTACAACAATTTCTGCGGACTCGTTATCCAACGTCAAAAGGTTCGGCGTAGAAATGATATTCGTGTTGCTGTCACCCCTCAGTGCACTCAAGACAACATTCAGGTTAGGCACCACTGTGCCGGTAAGGTTTGTAAAGAGACGATCTACAAAGCCAACCTGGAAGCCACCTGAAGCGTCAGCAAAACCAGTGTTAATTGACAAGTCACCACCATCAGAGGTACGCCGATTAGCGGTCCAGTCAACCCCTATCTCCGACTCTTTATTAACCGACACTTCGGCAATTATGGTTTCAACAAAAACCTGGGAACGGCGAATGTCGAGTTTCTCAACGACCTTGGCAATGTTTTCATAATCTTCTTTATCCGCACGGATAACAAGCGCGTTACTCTGCTCATCTGCTTGAATTGAAACTTCAGCGCGCTGCACTGCACCGGTTTCGTCTTGCGCCGCAGGTTGCTGTAATCCGCTGAGCAGAGTGACTAATTCCGTTGCCTGGGCAAATTTCAAATAGACAACATGCGTATCTCCACCTTCCGGGCGATCGATATCCAATTGATCAATCAGCGCCTGTATGACTGGAAACTCTTGTTCAGGTGCTTGCACAACTAACGCATTTAACCCTTCGTCAACTTGCACACTGACATTTGCCGGCGCTTGTCCGGTACGTGCAGTCTCGGCATTCAATGACGCAAGGGTTTGGCCAATAATTTGCGACATCTTGGTGGCATCAGCATATTTTAAGTAAATCACACGGATCGCCATGCCGCGTTGTGCTTTGTCCATGCGTTCAATCATAGACAAGGTGCGCGTCACATTTGCAGCGGTGCCGGTCAGAATAAGTGTATTGCTGCCAGCATGGGGGGCAATATGATCTGTAGGAGGCAGTAACGGACGCAATATGGGTAGCAACTCATTCACAGAAGCATGCTCTAACGTCACGATATGGGTAATTTGCTCATCGTTATCCCCAGGCGCATCCGTAGTGGGTGTCGGATGCTGTTTGATTAAGTTCTTTGGCAGAATCTTGATCACATTTCCGCTCGATACAGCAGCAAAGTTGCTGACCTCCAACACCGACAGAAATATGTCATACAACTCTTCAGCGGGCAGTCCGGCACCTGATACTAAAGTGACTTTTCCCTTCACTCGAGGATCGACAATAAAGCTTTTTTCAGTAACCTGAGAGACAAGGCTAATTAGTGCATTGATATCTGCACCTTGGAAATTCAAGGTGATCACATCTGGACCACCACCTTGCCCTTGTCTAACGTCAAACTCTTCACTGATTTCCTCAGTCTGGGTATCCGCCTGCGCCAATAACACCTGGGTGTCCACAGTATTTATTTGACTGATTAGCTCTTCATCAAAAACAACCGTTTCTAAATCGGGTTCACCTTCAGCATTATTTCCATTGTCAAACGCAAATTCCGGCTGGGTTCCCGGAGAGGCAATCTGCCTTGAATAAAACAGCAAATCTTGTTGAAACGACAAATCCACCAAACCGCCGTCTTTCACTACTCCCAATTCAGAGTTTTGCGCTAAAACAGGGTGAAACATGAAGAAGGTCACTACAGCACTAAGCACGACAACCCGCCGAGGTCGTGCAAACGGAGAGCACCTCAGAAACGTTTTTCGACTTGCTGTTAGATCGTCAGTGGGCATAGATTCCAAGTTAAAGTGCGATAGCAGTTTGTTTCGCTAAAGCCATTGACTGCTAAAGCCCAATTGTAAGGCGGCTAAGCCAGATTCTCCAATCGAATCGACTGTATTTCGCTGGTTACGCTGTCTATTTTTCTAATATGCGTAACAGCCTGATTTAGATTACTCTCAAGAGCGATTTGGGTGAGCATGATTATAGTAACTTCTGTGTTATTCGCCCCATGACTTTTTTGTAATATTGTGGCGATACTGATGTCACTATCTCCAAATATCTTGGTAATTGCAGCTAGAACGCCGGGTCTATTGATCACCTTCATTCGCAAATAATAGGCAGTTTCAACATCCTCGATCGGCACAATCTGGCGATCAGGCATTGATCCCGGCAAAAATCCGAGCTGCGGCACTGGGCTCGCACCAGAGTTTTCACCGATATCACCCATACTTCTTACCACATCAACGATATCTGCGACCACTGCTGAACCCGTTGGTTCAGCCCCGGCTCCCGCTCCATAATACAACGTTGGCCCAACTGCATCAGACTGCACAAGCGTGGCATTCATCACACCATTGACCCCTGCAATCAGGCGATCCACCGGCACCATTGCAGGATGTACACGTAACTCAATTCCTGCATCGGAACTTCTGGCAATACCTAAATGCTTAATTCGAAAACCAAGCTCTTTCGCATATTCGATATCTTCAATGGTAATTTCGCTTATACCTTGTATATGCAACTTATCAAACTGCAAAGGAATACCAAATGCAATCGAAGCAAGGATAGTTAATTTATGCGCAGCATCGATCCCTTCCACATCAAATTCGGGGTCTGCTTCAGCGTAGCCCAGCGCTTGTGCATCGGAGAGCACCTCGGCAAAACCTAAACCGTCTTGCTCCATCCGAGTCAGAATATAGTTACAGGTACCATTTATAATTCCGGCTAACCATTCTATTCGATTCGCCGACAGCCCTTCTCTAATGGCTTTAATAACAGGAATTCCGCCGGCGACCGCGGCTTCGAAAGTAACCGCTACATTGTGTTTCTCTGCCAGTGCAAAAATCTCATTGCCGTGAACGGCAATTAACGCCTTATTAGCTGTTACTACATGCTTCTTGTGTCGAATTGCTTCGAGAACCACTTCTTTGGCAATATCGTCCCCACCGATCATTTCAACCACAATATCAATAGCAGGATCGCGAGCAATATCCATCGGATCTCCAGATAGCACAATGCCCTCTAAATCCGCATCTCTTTGCTTATTTAAATCTCCAACCGCAACCCTTGTCACAGTAATTTCCCTTCCCGTGCGGCCTGTAATTTCCTGACTATTTCTCTGCAGAATACGCAGGGTGCCGGTACCTACAGTCCCCAACCCGATCAGACCAACATTCACTACTTTCACTTTATTTCTCTCTGCCAAAAAAATGATACGAATAGCGGGTTATACAGTAACAACGTGACATAAATCTACATTCCCAACGGCGACAACCCATGCCTTCATAATAGAACACGGTTTTTCTTGAAAACCGTTGCTGAAAGTCGCACTATTTACCTCATCCATCTCCATAAACATGCTCCATACCTGCGATTAAAAATATGCAGCTAAATCTTGAAAAATCTGCCGAAAACACATTAATCCGGCGTTTTCGCGAAACTGATTCCGGTTCTGAAATCCTTGTCGGAGAAAAGACGTTTCGTTCCAGCGTCATTCTCACTCCAGCAGGTATTTCACTCTGGGACGTCACCAGCCTGAGCGAACTAGAATCGGACGACTTTCAACAACTGGCCAATATCGATACTGAAGTGATCATACTTGGAACCGGAAAACAGATTCAGTTTCCAAATCCGGAGATAACGAAATCGCTGATAGAAAAACAAAAAGGCCTTGAGGTGATGGATACCGCAGCAGCGTGTCGCACCTACAACATCCTTTTGGCAGATGGCCGATCAGTCTCCGCAGCACTCATTATAGACGATACAAGATAAGCCACTTATGTAGCTAATGCACAAATTTGTAAATATTTTCTAACCACTGATTCAACCCCTTGATCGATGCTCTCGATAGTTAAGGCGTGACCAATCGAGACTTCCTGAATACCGCCTATTGCTAAAAAAGTCGCCAAATTTTCAAGGTCGAGATCATGACCTGCATTGACCCCCAATCCTGCGGCAATAGCTGCGTCCTTTGCCTTGGTATAACCCGCCAACACTTCTTGCTGCGATGCTTTTCCAAAACTCTCCGCATAGGCCTCTGTATACAGCTCAATCCGGTCATAGCCAGATTTCGCTGCAGCTGCTACCTGGGAAACATCGGGATCAAGAAATAACGCCGCTCGCGTCCCTACTCCGTGAATGACCTCTAACGATTGATTCAAAACTTGCGCATTCGCGGCAACTTGCCAGCCGTGATCTGAAGTCAGCTGATCTGTGCTATCTGGTACTAAAGTACATTGATCCGGGCGAGTTCTTTCAATCAGATCCAAAAAATCTTTCGACGGATAACCTTCGACGTTGAACTCTACGCCGTTGACAGACGACAGCAGCGAAGCCAAGTCTGCTGTGTCCTTGCGCGTAATATGCCTTTCGTCTTGCCGCGGGTGGACAGTGATACCCTGCACTCCAAGCGCTAACATCTTCTCAGCATAGTGCATTACATTGGGATAGTCTCTTCCGCGGGAGTTTCGCAGCAGGGCAATCTTGTTTAAATTTACACTTAATATCGTCATTGGCTCTCTGCTTTATGGGAATAGACAAACTTTGACTGAAATATCACAGGAAATAGCTGATTCGGCAACAGTGCTTTATCTCAATACCCTCACAATTCGAAAATTGTGCTGGAAAAACAACAAGATTGAACTTACATAGCGTTTTGGTATCCTATTTCGTAACATTTATTAATTTGCCTTCAGGATCATGAAATCACCGCTTTTAATTGTAATCGCCGCTCTAGGCGTAGCGGTCGCAGTTGTATTGTTAGTTGGCATAAAGCCGGTTGACACAAATGCCTCGGTAGAAGCATCAGCTGTAAATGATACCGCCACCCAGAATAACGAACTCTCCATTGCAACCTTGGCAGGGGGTTGCTTCTGGTGTGTTGAGTCTACTTTTGAAAAACTGCCTGGCGTGCATAAGGCCGTATCCGGATATGCCGGTGGTGTTAAAGAGAACCCCAACTATTATGACGTTGGCGGCGGCAAAACAAATCATACTGAAACAGTGCAGATTTATTACGATTCTAATGTTATCTCCTACGCTGGGATACTTCATCACTTTTGGCGTGAAATAGATCCAACAGATAAAGATGGTCAATTCGTAGATCGGGGGAGAATGTATCGCCCGGCTGTCTTCTATCACGATGAAACGCAAAAATCGATTTTGGAAAAGTCACTTGCCGAGCTGGAACAATCAAATCGATTTAAAGAGCCACTGGCGGTTGAGGTATTGCCCTACACAAAATTTTGGGAGGCAGAGGGTTACCATCAGGACTACTATAAAAAGAGCCCATTTCAATACAAACTTTATCGTCGTGGATCTGGCAGAGACCAATTTCTCGAAAAAGTATGGGGCGAAGAATTGCATACCCCATACCCTGAAGACCTAAAATCTGCCGGCGTTATTCCCGATAAAGACAAATTTTTATCTTACACAAAGCCAAGCGACAGCGAATAAAGAGGGTCTCTGTGAGACCCAGTATCATGTAACCTAAAACGACAGAACAGAGCGCCCTTTCGTCGATAGATAGTAGGATAAGAAAGACGATGGCATCTATGTCGACTTCGTCAGCAGCAAGCCATTTTCCCTTCACTGGACAAGTTCTACCCAGAGTCTGGTCGGTCGAGTTACACCAAGCTCCTCGATAAAAATATTTCACTACCGGCATCGACTTCAAGATTAGATTCCCTAGAACCTAGCCAGAAACGAGGATGCTGGCCCGCATCTCGATCACATTTTTGAGGATGGCCCTGCACCTACCGACTTACGTCACTATATGAACTCAGTTTCTCTTCGAGTCATCGCTAAAGCAGATATAGAAAAAGAGGGACACCGCTATCTCCACAACATGTTTAAATTTTAGCTACGCTCATACACGTCCTTATTTCCCCTAACCAGCTGAATTTGGACTAACTGCTGGAGACCAGCGGTAACGCTTGGCATAATCACAACTTTACAACGTTTCTCCTACCGGGATTGCTGCATGGAAATGTCGCCGTGGATTTCTACATTATCCGATCTGTTTTTACTAGCTGTCGGATTGGTCGTTTTGTTGATCGGAGTGGTTTTTGTTCGAGACATTACCCAGACCAAAGACGCAGTATTACGGAACTATCCTGTTATCGGACATTTTCGATATATCTTAAGCACGCTTGGAGAGTTTTTTCGGCAGTATTTTTTTGCCATGGATCGTGAGGAAATGCCCTTTAACCGAGCAGAACGACAGTGGATAGAACGCGCAAGTAAGGACAAGAGCACGACAATTGCATTTGGTTCTACTCGAAATCTGGATGTAGTAGGTACTTTAATTTTTGAGAACGCAGCGTTCCCGTTACTTGAAGAAGAACATCAAAAACCAGCGACGTTAATCTATGGAGAGGGCTATTGTTCAACGCCTTATTCAACAAACTCTATTATTAATATCTCTGCGATGAGCTATGGCGCCATATCAAGGCCAGCAATTCGGGCGTTGTCAAAAGGTGCAAAAGAGGCAGGCAGCTGGATTAATACAGGAGAAGGTGGCCTATCGCCTTACCATCTTGAAGGAGGCGCAGACGTTGTATTTCAATTTGGTACCGCCAAGTATGGCGTTAGAAACGCCAACGGCGAATTGGATGATGAAAAGTTAAAAGAAATCAGCAGTCACCCGCAGGTCAAAATGACAGAGATCAAACTCTCACAGGGCGCCAAACCTGGGAAAGGCGGAATTCTACCCGCGACTAAAGTCACCGCGGAAATCGCGGAGATTCGTGGCATTCCTGAGGGCAAGGCATCGATTTCTCCCAATAGACATCTTGATGTTGGAAATATAGACGAGCTGCTTCGATTAATCAGGCGGGTTAGAGATGTTAGCGGCAAACCAGCAGGCATTAAATTAGTAGTAGGAGGTCCCGACTGGATTGATGAGCTGTTTAAGGAAATCAAAAATCGTGGCTTAGACTGGGCTCCGGACTTTATTACCATTGACAGCGGAGACGGTGGCACTGGCGCCGCGCCAATGACTTTGATGGATCACGTGGGTCTGCCGATAAAAGAATCATTGCCTTTAGTTGTAAATAGTCTTATTCATCACGGATTACGTGACCGCATAAAAGTCGTCACTTCTGGCAAGCTGGTAAATCCAGCAGGCGTCGCCTGGGCATTGTGTACTGGCGCCGACTCGGTACAATCGGCTCGCGGATTTATGTTTGCCTTGGGCTGCATCCAATCGCTTCGATGCGATAAAAACACCTGCCCTACCGGTATCACCACCCATGACAAACGCTTGCAGCGTGGATTGAATCCAGAGGACAAAGCGGTAAAGGTAGAAAATTATATTCATCAGCTTACTCACGCCGTTGAAATCATTTCGCACTCTTGCGGGGTCCCAGAACCCCGGGCATTAAAAAGAAAACACGTCAGACTTGTGCAAAATAACGGTCGCTCTGTTCGATTAAATATTCTACATCCTGAAACTTAACTATTATTTTCAGTCACTGATTAAAGATAGCAAACACCCAATGCATTGCTCTGCTGTCTTATCAAAGAGTGAAATACGTACTTAGACTGAATATTTCTCAATCATCTTTTCATTCCATTCAACACCTGACCCGGATTGGTCGTCTAACTCAGCATAGCCATTTTTAACGATCAATGGGTTTTTAATTACCGGGTTCCACCAGTCACAATACTCCAACCAATCCGCTGTCGGCGTGACACTTAATAATTGCGCACTTAGCTCCGGCCACAAATGATTGGACATTGGCACCCGATATGCCGATGCAAGGGCAGCTGCTTCTAACCAAGCTGACACCCCCCCTATCTTCATCACATCTGGCATTACCAGATTGCTTGATTCCATTGAAAGCGAGAGCTGCATATCATCAATTCCCCACCAGTTCTCACCGCATTGGATAGGAGTACCGGTTGCCGCAGATAGTACTGCTTGATTTTTATAATCTCTGGCACTTACCGGCTCTTCCACCCAGGTTAATCCTTCGTCATCCAGATATTGAAGTCGCCGCATTGCCTCAACCACATCAAGGGACTGGTTGTAATCGACCATAATAGCTACGCCATCACCAACCGCCTTACGCATCGACCTAATCACCTTGACGTCCTGTTCCACCGTGCTATATCCGATCTTGGCTTTCACCCCTAAAAAACCGTCAGAAGCTAATTTCTCAGCCGTCTTCGCACTTCCAGACTCGCCGTCAAACCCGACTGCTCCATACGGTTTAATGGCCTTATTAGTACCACCGAGCAGCGTTACCAATGACAGGTTCTGACTGCGTGCCAAACAATCCCACAGCGCCATATCGATACCTGCCAGGGACATTCCAACAACACCTTGTGTGCCCAACAGTTTGAAACGGCCGGCTAAATCGGAAGCCAGCTGTTTAGGTGCGATCACCTGCCCTTCCAGTAGTGGTCTCATATTCTCTACCAGGGTAGCAGTTGGCACCAATGCAGCCGGTGTGTATGTAAACAGCAGACCATGTCCAACTGTTCCATCACTCGCCGTGATATCAATAAACACAAGAGGTGATTCGCTAATGACTGCGGATGCGGTGCGATGGGGCTCGGGTAACGGTACCTTCGCCGCGCGCACGTTAATCGATTGAACAGTCAGTTTCTGCATAAAGTTCAATGCAACGGAATTCTAGTTTGACGACCTGATTAACATACAGGTCGACGTGCCATGGGCATAAAGTTTGTTATCTTCATCTCTAACGGTTCCTTCAGAAACACCGAGCGAACGCGAAATATTGATTAATTTTCCCTCCGCAATCAAACGCTTCCCTCGTGGTACTGGTCTCATCATCTTCACACTCAGCTCAATGGTACCAAAAGCAACACCTGCTTCCAGCATACTGTGCACCGCGCAACCTGTAACCGAATCAAGCAAAGTTGCACAAAATCCGCCATGGGTTCCATCCATCGGATTGACATGACGTTCATCTGCGACAGCAGAAAACACAACTCGACCTTTTTCAATTACTTCAAATCGCATATTGATGACGTCCGCAATGGAGGGATGAGGTCTGTCGCCATCAACAATTTGTTGCAGCAATACCATACCACTCAAATTTTCCTGCGGTTCTAACTGATCACTCTTCTTCATAACGATCTATATTTTTTATTCCACAAACATTTCTAAATTAATTTAATCGCTGGCGTACTGCTTCAAACAAGATAACTCCAGTGGCTACCGATACATTTAAACTGGAAGTCTCCCCGCCCATAGGAATACTAACCAGGTTATCACAACGTTCTCGGGTTAATCGACGTAACCCCTTTCCCTCCGCACCCATGACGATAGCTGTGCTAGCGGTCAAATTGGTTTGATAGATCATCATTTGCGCTTCATCTGCTGTTCCAGTTATCCAAATACCCCTTTCTTTCAGCGCATCCATCACTCTGACCAGGTTAGTTACGTAAAAAACTGGCATGCTATCAGCAGCACCTGCTGCAACGCGACGGACGACTTCTGTTACGGGAGCAGAACCATCTTTTGGCAAGATTACCGCATTCACACCCGCCCCTTCCGCAGATCGCAGACACGCCCCCAAATTGTGCGGGTCTTGTATCCGATCAAGTATCAATAGTAAGGGCGTCTTATCTACCTGATCCAGCCGATCAAGTAAATCAAACAGTTCCTCCTGTTGCCGTGGTCTGGCCAGCCGAACCAAGGCAACAACGCCCTGGTGCCGAGCATCTCCAGCGGATTCGTCTAACACCTCACGATTAGCGCTGTGCGTCTGTATTTGGTTTTGTTTCGCCATGTCCAGTAACTTCTGGACCCGTTGATCCGTTCGGGAAAGATCAAACCAGACCCCCAATACGTCTTGCGGCCTCTGCCCTAATACTGATTCAACGGCATGAAAACCGCAGATCCGCTCGGCATTGGATGCAGCAATTTTTTGCCCGCCACTTCCACCACTCGCGGACCTCGAATCCTGCTTACTGCTTTGGTTTTGGTGATTTCGCAGGTTTTTTTGTGCTGCCTTTCTTTCGCGCTTTTCGTTTTGAGGTGCTTTGTTTTTTCTTGCTGCCACGTTTTTTAGATTGTTTCTTTTTAGTAATCTTATCTTTTGGTTTTTTTATCTTCTTCGTTTTTTTACCATCTGTTTTTTTATCAACAGATTGCACAACCTTTGATTTTTTAGAAGATGTCTTCAAAGCGGTTGACATTTCATCTACCCGCTCATCGAATTTTCTTTTCCCGTCCTTCTCCCTAATGTCGGCCAGATCAAAATCTATTCGTGCCAAATCCAGATCGACTTTCGCAACAATAATCGTCACCCTGTCGCCCAACCTGAATCGCCTGCCATTACGCTCGCCAACCAGTTGAAAGCTCTGCGGATCAAAATGAAAGTAATCCTTACCCAGACCGGTGACATGGACCAGCCCATCGACAAATATATGATCCAGCGTCACAAAAATACCAAATTCTTTGACCCCGGAGATCACACCGCTGAACTCCTCCCCGATCTTGTCCTGCATAAACTCGGCTTTTAACCAGGACACGACGTCTCGGGTTGCGTCCTCAGCTCTTCGCTCAGTGAACGAACAATTCTCTCCAACTTCCGCAGCACTGGCATCATACGGCGCCACCTTTTTTTTTCGTTTCTTATCCAAATGATTGCGAATCAATCGATGCACAACGAGATCCGGATATCGACGAATAGGAGAGGTAAAATGTGTATAGACAGGAAAGCTTAACGCAAAATGACCGAGCAATTCAGGGCTATACTGCGCCTGACTCAAGCTACGTAATAATACCGTCTGTACCATACCGAAAATTTCTGGCCTATTCGCGGCTTGTTCAAGCAGCTCCGCATAGTTTCCAGCATCGGGGGCGTCGTCCCCTTTCAAGTACAATCCAATACTCTGTAAAAAAGCATGTAGATCTTTCAGCTTATCCTGATCCGGACCTGCGTGGTTTCGATAGATTCCAAGCTCACCAAAGGCTTCCTGGATTAATTCGCCAGCGCACACATTTGCCGCCAGCATACATTCCTCTATCATGCGATGCGCGACATTACGATCACGCACGGTAATCTGATCTATTCGCTGTTGCTCATCGAAATGTATAAACGGCTCTGGAAAGCTAAAATTGATCGTTCCTCTGGAATCCCTTTGTTTGTTCATTACTTGGTAAAGTGAATACAGATCGTCTAACTCTGAGATTACATGACGCCATTTATCACGCAGTTTCTCATCCTTGTGATCAACAATGCCAGCAACCAGGGTATACGTAAGCCTGGCTTTGGAGTGCATTAGCCCAGGGTAAAAGCTGTAGTTGATTACTTTACCTTTATTGTCCAGCTGCATATCACAAACCATGCAGCATCGATCTTCTTCAGGGTTTAATGAACAAATGCCATTCGATAACATCTCGGGTAACATTGGAATAACGCGATTGGGAAAGTAAACCGAATTACCACGCCGATACGCCTCCTGATCCATTGGACTTCCTACTTTAACGTAGTGGCTAACATCAGCGATGGCAACGACGAGACGCCAACCCTTGGCGTTCGGTTTACAATAAACCGCATCATCGAAGTCTCTGGCGTCTTCACCATCGATTGTCACCAGAGGCAGATTGCGCACATCCTTCCTGTTTTTATCCAGCTTGGCGGACTGGAATTTCGTTCTGTCTTTATCCAGTTGCTGGTCAACTTCTGCCGGCCATTCCCAGGGAATTTCATGTTTGCGAATAGCAATGTCGATTTCCATACCTGGAGCGAGCTCATTGCCCATAATATGACTGATTTTTCCAACAGCGTGCTGATGTTGCACCGGGTGTCGAAGTAGTTTTACTACAACAATATCGCCGTTTTGCGCATCGTTGGTTTGATCGCTTGGAATTGCAATATCTCGAGCAAACCGGCTGTCGTCAGGCTCAACGAAACCCACGCCGCTCTCAAAATGAAAATGACCGACAATCTCGCGTTCAAGATCCACGATCACTTCTACAATCACACCTTCGGAACGACCGCGAGAATCCACACTTTTTAATTTGGCAACAACACGGTCTCCGTGAAGCACTTTGCGCATTTGCTTGTGATGTAAATACAAATCATCACCGCCTTTATCCGGCCGCACGAACCCGAAACCATTTGCATGACCAATCACGCGTCCGACAAATGCACCCATTTTATCCGGGAGAGCGAAGCGTTTACGGCGATCAACAATCACCACTCCCTGATTTTGTAGACGCTCTAACCTACCATTTAAAGATTGCTTAGCTTCTTTCTCTCTAATCTGAAAATGACGGCAGATTGCTTGAAATGTCACAGGCTCGCCAATTTCAGTCAGAAACTCTATCAACATCAGCCTTGAAGGAACCGGTATGCCAGATTCATCCGCAGCTCGGTATCCTGAACTTCGCTGCAATGAAGGTTTCGTCTTCTCAATAGATCTTGACTGTTTCTTTTTTTTATCCATGATGGGATTATTTCACGACAGGCCCCCAAAAAGGATATTGATTTGCGATCTGCGACAAAATAGAGATCGCTAAACCGGGGCTCGGCAGGTGATGATAATGATCTGTTTTCCTTATGACCAGATCAAAAATAATTACAGGTTAAGCCTAGCTTTTATGACAGAACTTGTTATCGTAAAGGCTCAATTAATCGCACCATTGCCCTCATGAAAATCGGTATTCCTGCTGAAGTACAGACAAATGAAAACAGAGTTGCCTGCACTCCGGAAGAAACGGAAAAACTCATCAAGTTAGGACACCAGGTCGCTATCGAGGCTGGCGCTGGTACTGCGGCAGGTTATACAGACGATGCTTTTACAAAAGCTGGCGCCTCTCTGATAAAAAGTACCAGACAGCTTTGGGAGCAGTCCGAAATCGTTCTTAAGGTTCGTGCCCCTCAGCACCACCCTGTGTTAGAGGTTGATGAGACCTCATTGTTAACCCAAGGAAAGATCCTGATCAGTTTTCTGGCACCTGGACAAAATCCGGATTTGCTCGAAGCCATCGCTACAAACAAAGCGACTGCGTTAGCAGTAGAAGCGGTCCCGCGTATCTCCCGTGCCCAAAAGATGGACGCGCTTTCTTCAATGGCAAATATTGCAGGCTACCGTTCTGTCATTGAGGCAGGCCAACATTTTGGGCGGTTTTTTACAGGTCAGATTACCGCTGCTGGCAAGGTCCCGCCTGCGAAGGTCATGATTATAGGCGCTGGTGTCGCTGGCTTGGCGGCAATTGGCGCCGCCGTAAGTTTAGGCGCCATAGTGAGAGCATTTGACACTCGGCCAGAAGTCAAAGAACAAATAGAAAGCATGAGCGCTGAGTTTCTTGAACTTGAATTTGAGGAAGATGGCAGCGGTGAAGGCGGTTATGCGAAAACTATGAGCAAGGAGTTTATCGACGCAGAAATGGCATTGTTTCTGGAGCAGGCCAGAGAAGTCGATATTATTATCACAACCGCGTTGATTCCAGGAAAACCAGCACCAAAGTTGATCACTACTGAAATGGTTGAAGCAATGAAACCAAATAGCGTAGTTGTCGATTTGGCGGCCGAACAAGGTGGAAACTGCGAGCTCACTGTGCCTGGTGAAGCGATAAAACACAATGGCGTAACTGTTGTGGGCTATACAGATTATCCTAGCAAGATGGCAACGCAATCCAGCCAGCTGTATGCGACAAATTTGCGCCATTTACTCACTGAACTCACTCCTGAGAAAGATGGCAACATCGTTGTAGACATGGAGGATGAAGTCATTCGTAGCGCAACAGTTGTTCACGATGGCACCGTCACCTGGCCCCCTCCCCCGGTAAAACTTTCAGCTGCCCCGGCTAAACCGAAAGCGCCGCCACCGGCACCCGTTGAAGAAAAACCGAACTCCCCATGGGCGACAGTGATCGCAATGATCGTCGGTGGTCTGGCTATTCTCAGCGTAGGATCAGTTGCTCCTGCTTCTTTTATGAACCACTTTATTGTGTTCGTGCTTGCCTGCTTTGTTGGTTTTCAAGTTATTTGGAGCGTCACTCCTGCACTGCATACACCGTTGATGAGCGTTACTAATGCGATCAGTGGAATTATCGTTATCGGCGCATTGCTCCAGGTCGGCTCCAGTAGCACCTTTGGAGCGGCACTAGCTATTCTAGCTGTCGCTCTTGCGTCCATTAACATCGCCGGGGGCTTTCTTGTCACCCTGAGAATGTTAAAGATGTTTCAAAAATAACCCGCGAAGCGCACATAACCACTAACTAATTATGAACAACGGTTTTATTATTTCAGCCTATGTGATCTCCAGCATTCTGTTTATCCTGAGTCTTGGCGGGCTGAGCAATCAGGAGACCTCGCGCCGCGGTAACATTTACGGAATGATCGGCATGGCAATCGCCATTGTCGCGACTTTGATGAGTGATCAGGTCAGCAATTATGTGTTGATACTCATACCAGTTATTTTTGGAGGCGCTATTGGCGCCTATTTTGCCGCTCGAGTGGAAATGACGGCGATGCCTGAGCTAGTTGCTATTCTGCATAGCTTTGTCGGTCTCGCGGCAACCCTGGTTGGCTTCGCTACCTATCTCGACCCTGCCGCACATTTTGTTGGCGTAGAAAAAACCATACATGATGTAGAGATCTATCTCGGTATTTTGATTGGCGCAGTAACCTTTACCGGGTCAGTTGTCGCCTATGGAAAGTTGAATGGGTCAATCGGTAGTAAAGCATTAATCTTACCGGCACGGCATTTTTTGAATCTTGGAATTCTGATCGCCTGCATTATTCTGGGTAAGTTTTTTATCGGAGCTGAGTCCGTATCCAGTGGCATGTTACCGCTGATTTTGATGACCATACTCGCGCTCGCTTTCGGGGTACATATGGTTATGGCAATTGGCGGCGCCGATATGCCAGTAGTCATCTCAATGTTGAATAGTTATTCGGGTTGGGCTGCTGCGGCAACCGGATTTATGTTATCCAATGATCTACTGATCGTGGTTGGCGCATTGGTAGGTTCCAGTGGCGCGATACTTTCTTATATCATGTGTCGTGCGATGAACCGCAAGTTTCTCAGCGTCATTATGGGTGGCTTTGGTACGACTACAGGTGGAAGCGGTGGTGGCAGCTCAGAGGGAGAGCAAACTGAGGTTACGCCAATTACTGCGGCAGAAACCGCTGACTTGTTGACGGAAAGTAACTCACTCGTTATCGTCCCTGGCTACGGAATGGCGGTAGCCCATGCCCAGCACCTTGTTTCCGAACTCACCAAGAAATTGCGCGATAAAGACATAGACGTGAAGTTCGCAATACATCCAGTGGCTGGAAGGATGCCCGGACATATGAATGTGCTATTGGCTGAAGCGAAAGTACCGTATGACATTGTCCTGGAAATGGACGAAATTAATGACGATCTGGCTGAGACCGATGTTGTAATGGTGATTGGTGCGAACGACATTGTTAACCCTTCTGCAATCGACGAACCCGATAGTCCGATTGCCGGTATGCCGGTGCTTGAAGTCTGGAATGCAAAAAGTGTCATCGTTATGAAGCGCAGCATGGCAAGCGGTTATGCCGGGGTAGAAAATCCGTTGTTCTTTAAGGACAACACCCAGATGTTATTTGGTGACGCGAAAGAAAGCGTTGAAACAATCGTCGCCAGTCTGTAGTTTAAATTACCAGTTTAGACCACTTCCCTGAGCAAACTCTTAGCGACCACAGAAACGCCTTAAGCGACGGCATCGGTATATAATCGCGCCTCAATTTTATTTTTTGCGTTAATGTCAAACAATTTGAAACTCGGTATACCTAAAGGCAGCCTGGAAAAAGCCACCCTTGAGTTATTTTCTCACGCCGGCTGGAATATCAATACGCGATCACGAAATTATTTTCCTTCGATCGATGATGCGGATATTAGTTGTTCGTTAGTTCGGTCCCAAGAAATGGGTCCCTATGTTGCCAATGGAACCCTCGATGTTGGCCTCACAGGACAGGATTGGATCGCTGAAACCGGTGCCGATGTAGAAATCATATCTGATCTGGTCTATTCAAAAGCATCGGACCAACCCTGCCGCTGGGTCTTAATTGTAAAAGAAGACTCTCCCATCCAGTCGATTGAAGATTTGGAGGGAAAAGTGATCTCCACTGAATTAATGGGTTTTACAAAGCGCTATTTAGAAGAGCGTAATATCAATGCTGAAGTACAGTTTTCTTGGGGAGCAACAGAAGCAAAAGTGGTAGAAGGACTGGCAGATGCCGCAGTCGAAATCACCGAAACTGGCAGCACGATAAGAGCCCATGGCTTACGCATTGTGAGTGATCTATTATTCACCCATACTGTCATTGTTGCCAATAAGGCTGCCATGGCAGATCCTTGGAAGAAACAGAAAATAGACAATATTGCGCTCTTGCTGAACAGCGCATTGTTGGCACGTGAAAAAGTACTGTTAAAAATGAATGTTCCCTCTTCCGCCATTGATGAAATCGTAAAGCAGCTTCCCGCACTGCATGCGCCAACAATTAATCAACTGTATGGAGATGACTGGTTAGCTGTTGAGACTGTGATTAATCGTAGCGAGGTGCGTGACATTGTGCCCGTACTAAAACGAGCAGGCGCAGAAGGCATTCTGGAGTTCGAACTGCGAAAGATGGTTCGTTAACACCCTGCTTACCTGGATTAAATATGATGCAAAAAAACCGGCTTAAAAGCCGGTTTTTTTATGCCCATAAAATTGGGCAGAAGACTTAGACTACTTTCCGCTCAGGAAGAGTTCTTAATGTAAGCAACATCAGAATCTTCGATCGGTCCAACAGACCACGCTCCACGAGTTTTTGCGTGTTTAATCGCGCCATCAATATCAGCTTGGGAAGAATCTCGTGGGATTACCAAAACCTGACCGGGGTAAATCAAATCAGCATCTTTGATTTGGTCAAGGTTTGCCTTATAGATCAAAGGCCATTTCTCAGGAATGTTATAAACTTCTTCTTCGCCAGAAATTCCCCAAAGGTGCTCACCTTTGGCGACTGTCCAGCTTGTTAGCTCTGTCGACTCAGGCTCTGCTGCAGGAGCAGCAGCTGCGACAGCTGGTGCTGCTGGCGCCGGAGCAGGTGCAGCAGCTTGTGCTTCTTCAGCAGGCTTACTCTTCGCACTAATACAGCCAGTTGCCAGTGCTGCAGCAACCAAAATGGCAGATAACTTAAGCCCTGAAACAAGCTTACCCGAGGTAGTTTTATCGGCTACATGTGACATGCAGTGACGTCTCCAGTTTATGTTCGTTAATGAATAAACAAGCTCGCAATTGGCGCAAACCCTTTACCTTCGGGGATTTTAGCGCTGCGGTCTAGCAATAGCAAGGGAAAGAAAATCATTATTTTCCAAGAATATATGGCGAAATTATGGTTTCTTCGGCCCACCGTAGCACTATCTTCGCTCATTTAGGCAAAAAAGCATGAAAACGGGGTTGATCGGTCTAAAACTGCCGATAAATGGGTTACACAATAGCTTGACAGAAAGTCTAGGTAATTCCACCTACACACAAGTACTTCATCTCCAGATACTCCTCAATCCCGTGTTGAGAGCCTTCACGGCCGATACCTGACTGTTTTATGCCTCCAAAAGGCGCGATTTCGTTGGAAATGATGCCTGTATTGATTCCTACCATGCCATATTCCAAGCCCTCAGACACGCGCCAGGTTCTGGCCAGATCATTACTATAAAAATAAGCAGCCAACCCAAACTCCGTGTCATTGGCCTGCGCAATCACCTCTTCTTCGTCAGTGAATCGGAACAAAGGAGCAAGAGGGCCAAAGGTTTCTTCTGTTGCCACCTTCATTGAAGAAGTCACATTTGTCAGAATTGTCGGTTCAAAGAAGGTACTGCCAAGCTTGTGGCGGTTACCGCCAAGTTTAATCTCAGCACCTTTCGATACTGCATCGTTGATGTGATCTTCAACTTTTTCCACCGCAGCCATGTCGATCAACGGTCCTTGAACCACACCGTCATCTGCGCCATCCCCTATTTTCATAGCCGCAACTGCTTCAGCAAGCTTAGAGGAAAAGGCGTCATAAATGGTATCGTGAACATAGATGCGATTACTACAAACACAGGTCTGCCCGGCGTTTCTATACTTAGACATAATCGCACCTTCCACTGCTGCATCGATATCTGCGTCATCGAAAACAATAAACGGTGCATTACCACCCAGTTCCAACGCGACTTTAATAATCGAATCAGAACACTGCTTCATCAATAAACGACCAACTTCGGTCGATCCGGTGAAACTGAGATGACGGACGTCAGGATTCGAGGTCATTTCACCACCGATCGCACCTGATGCACCGGTCAAAATGCTCATTACACCCGCTGGTACGCCCGCCTGTTCCGCGAGCTCACATAAAGCAAATGCCGACAATGGCGTTTGTGTTGCTGGTTTAACAACGACCGCACATCCAGCTGCCAGAGCAGGTCCAACTTTGCGAGTGATCATGGCCGACGGAAAATTCCATGGCGTTATTGCCACACAAACCCCAACCGGTTGTTTAATCACAACGATACGTTTGTCAGATTGGTGTTGCGGAATCGTCTCACCATTTACTCGCTTTGCTTCTTCACCAAACCACTCAAGGAATGAAGCGGCGTAGGCAATCTCCCCCATCGACTCAGCCAGTGGCTTACCTTGCTCTAGGGTCATTAAACGCGCTAAGTCTGACTGATTCTCCATCATTAGTTCAAACCAGCGACGTAAAATTACGGCACGTTCCTTTGCCAGCATATTTCGCCACTTAACCTGCGCTACTTTTGCCGCGGCAATCGCTTCTCTGGTTTCATCAGCACCCATGCGCGGCACCGTCGCAATTACTTCTCCATTAGCAGGATTGGTTACATCAACTGTTGCGCCATCTTTCGCATCGCACCACTGACCGTTGATATAGCACTGGGTTCGGTATAACGCCGGGTTATTGAGAGTAATCATGGGGTATCTCCAAAATCTTAAAAATGAATATGAATCGCCGCACTCAAATAAGCAAACGACTGACTGTTTAGTGACCTAAATTTGCTATATGAACGGATGTTTCAGAATAATAGTATGATCGCGCTCAGCGCCGGTCGACACGATATCAATGGGTAAACCTGAGAGCTCCGATACACGATCAAGATACGCTCGCGCATTGTCCGGCAGGTGTGCATACTCGACTACGCCGTCAGTAGATTCTTGCCAACCTGGTAACTCTTCGTACACCGGCGCACACTGCTCCATCGCTTCAGCGCCATACGGAGGTAAGGTCAGCCGCTGCCCCTTGTATTCGTATGCAATACATATTTTCACGGTATCGATACCATCCATAACATCGAGCTTGGTTACGCACAGTGCGCTCGTACCACAAACTTGCGTACTGCGCCTTAGCGCCACTATATCTAGCCAACCGCATCGACGGGGCCGTCCGGTGGTAGCACCAAATTCATGTCCACGCTCACCGAGTCTTTGTCCGACTTCGTCAAATAACTCAGTTGGGAAAGGACCTGAGCCAACCCGTGTTGTATATGCTTTTACTATTCCCAACACATGATCCAAATCTAGAGGACCAATTCCGCTGCCAATGGCGGCGGCGGCAGCTGTGGTGTTTGATGAGGTGACATAGGGATAGGTACCGTGATCAACATCCAGCAACATCCCTTGAGCACCTTCAAACATCGCAGATTTTCCTGCAGCACGCATGCGAATAAGCTCAGCAGCAACATCACCGATCATATCTTCAACTTGCTCCTTTTGCTCCATTGCCTGATCCAAACTTTGTTGGTAATCCACGGTATCAACCTTAAGGTAATTAGCCAATACAAAATTGTGATAATCCATGACTTCCCGCAGTTTCTCGGCAAACAAATCGGGTTGTAACAAATCAGCCATCCGCAATCCTCTGCGTGCCACCTTGTCTTCATAACATGGCCCAATACCTCGACCTGTAGTACCGATGGCAGCCTTTCCTCGCGCTGCTTCGCGCCCCATATCGAGTGCAATATGATGCGGTAAGATAATCGGACAGCCAAGGCTCACCAGCAAACGTTCTCGAATCGAAACCCCGATTTCGTCGAGTCCGGCGATTTCCTTCAACAATTGCTCAATATTGACCACAACGCCATTTCCGATCAAACAAGAGACACCCTCGCGCATTGCTCCTGACGGCACAAGATGTAATACGGTTTTTTGACCATTGATTACTAACGTATGTCCGGCGTTATGACCCCCTTGAAAACGTACTACCGCGTCCGCCTTCTCGGTTAAAAGATCTACGATTTTTCCTTTACCCTCGTCACCCCATTGGGTACCGAGCAATACAACATTTTTACTCATGAATTTCTGACAAAATAATTAAGCTCTTCTGATAAATAGAGGAATATTCGTTAATTCTAATTTCTTACTAGGTAAAGAATAAACAATCCCACAGCCATACTCATAAAACCAAAACGGCGCAGCGCCGCATCTGGCAGTGCTGCTATCTGCTCAACAAACCGCCTAAATGCAGGCGGGTTAGCAAACGGTATGATTCCTTCAAAAACTAAATATAGCGCAAACGCCGCAAGCAAATCATTCCAGTTCATAAGCTAAGGTCGTGATCCAACATCAGGCGCATATCGCCATTCGGGATAATCTAAAGAGTCAAAATTTCACCCCTATTACCGCTGTCAAACGATACGGGAAAACAGTTGCTGACTCGGCATGCATACCTAGGTTAGCAGTCTTTGAAGACAAAAAGAAACCGCCCTAAGGCGGTTTCTTCGCTAGTGTATTGAACTACACTCAATTGGGCAAGGCTGAACTCACTGAATTACCTGAAGAATTAGCTGGAGCGCTACCTGTCGCCGGTTCTCGCGAGTTCTTGAAGAAGCGGAAGAAATCTGAGCTAGGGTCGATCACCATCAAATCATCTTTACTACTAAAAGTATTTCGATAAGCGTTCAAACTACGATACAGATTATAAAACTCTCTGTCTTTCCCATAGGCTTCAGCATAGGTTGCAGTGGCTATCGCGTCACCATTACCACGCAGCTGCTCAGCATCTCTTGTCGCATTCGCCAATAAAATTTGACGCTGCCGATCAGCATTTGCTCGAATTTTTTCAGCCTCCTCTTCACCTTGTGCGCGTAGCTCTTTAGCTACCCGTTGACGCTCAGCCTGCATCCGTTGATACACACTTTCACTAACTGCGGGGTCAAGATCAACCCGCTTCAATCTCACATCAATCACTTCAATCCCGAGCGACCTTGCTTCCTCTTCCATAGAATTTCGTACCACCTCCATTATCTTGGCCCGATCTCCCGATATAACCTCTTGCACGTTGCGTTTACCAAACTCTTGTCGCAAGCTGTCTTCTACTCGTTGCGCTAGTCGTTGGCGAGCGTTAAACGTTCTACCTTGCAAGCGCACGTAAAACTCACGCACATCTTGAATTCGCCATTTTACAAAAGAATCAACCACCAGGTTTTTCTTTTCTCCGGTCAAATAAAGCTGTGGTTCCGAGTCCATTGTTTGAACTCGAGCATCAAAGAACTTTATATTGTTTACAAATGGAATTTTAAAATGTATGCCAGGCTCAATTTCCGACTCCACAATCTCTCCGAATCGAAACTTAATCGCTTTTTCTCTTTCGTCGACAAAATACACTGACATAAACAATGTAGCAACAATAACCCCAAGGAGAACCAATACTGCTGTGCTTAAACTTTTCATAAATTAATTTCTCCCACCGCGGTCGACGCTGCGAGTACTGTTTCGGAGACCCTGGGTTGATCCCACGGTGTTATTCGACGGAGGTATGGTAAAAGTTGGGTTATTTCGATTTGTATTATTTGATGAGGACGGCTGCTTGTTAATCAATTGATCTAACGGTAGATACATCAAACTATTGCCTCCTTGCTGGTCTATAACAATTTTACTAGAGTTGCTGAGTACTTGTTCCATAGATTCGATGTATAGGCGATCTCGTGTTACTTCAGGAGCTTTAGTGTATTCACTGAGGATCTGATCAAAGCGTCCGCTTTCACCTTGCGCTTGCGCAACGATAGACTCTTTGTACGCTTCTGCTTCTTGTGTAATACGTGAAGCAGCACCTCGAGCACGAGGAATTATGTCGTTTGAATAGGCTTGAGCGAGGCTTTTCAATCGCTCTTCATCTTCCCGCGCTTTCACAACATCGTCGAATGCGTCCTTAACTTGCTCAGGTGGCTGTGCGTTTTGCGTCTCAACGGAACGAATATTTATTCCAGTATCGTAGCGATCCAAAATTTCCTGCAAGAGCACGGTTGTTTCTGCAGCAAGCTGTGCCCGTCCTTCAGTAATCGCGAAATCCATAGTATTCCTGCCAACAATCTCGCGCACCGCACTCTCAGTCGCGCCTCTAACCACGCTTTCGGCAATATCCACGGGGTTATACTCGCTGACATTGAACAATAATGCGGTAGGATCTTTGACGTCGTATTGCACAGCAAACCGCACGTCAATAATGTTCTCGTCCTGGGTCAGCATCAAAGCTTCTCGCGGTACAGTTTGCAACCCAGACCCTCTAGCTGAATCCCGGTATCCAACCTCCACGGTATTTACATTTTGCGTGTTGACGATCTCCACCGACTCAAGTGGTGATGGCCAGTGCCAGCGAAGACCCGCATCTTTGGTTTCAGAATAGGCGCCGAATCTCAATTCAAGCGCTTGTTCACCCTGGTCAACCTGGTAAAAACCGCTGAATAGCCAAACGCCCAGACCAACGACCAAAAGCAATAGAACAGCCCCGCTGCTAAAACCCCCTCCGCCGCCGCTCGCGGAGCCGGATCCGCTGCCGCTTCCACCACCACGTCGTCCACCAAAAAGCGAGTCAATTCGGTTTTTGGCATCGCGTAAAACCTCATCTATATCGGGTGGACCATCTCGGTCACCATTTCGACGACCATCGTTGTTACCGTTACGGCTACCGTTACGAGACCAAGGGTCTCGGTCATCGCCACCGCCAGATCCGGGTTGATTCCAAGGCATTGAAGCTAAATCCTGTGAAAAAATATAAAGAAAGAAGTGTAACGTATCTGGGGGCTTGTCGCAGAGGTTCAAGTATCTAAGTTCTGGACTTTAAGAGATGCCAAAAGGTTCCTGAACGAAGCCAGCCATCGTATTAATTTTGAGAAAGGCTATCCTCTGCCAGTTAAATCAGTCAATGCAAGTATTATAGCCGGCTAACCGCCGCTTATTCCCAGCTGTTTTAACTTTCTTGTCAGGGTGTTTCTCCCCCACCCTAGCAAAATCGCCGCTTTTTGCTTATGACCTTTGGTTTCGGCCATTGCCGCATTGATCAGTGTTGTCTCAAAAGTCGCCCCCAAAGTCTGCATCAAACCCTGCTGCCCTGACTGTAACTGCTCGGTGGCTGTTAGCATCAAGGCATCTTGCCACCCCGAAACGTTGATTTGCTCTCCAAAAAGCTCCTTCGGCAGATCTTCAACCTGCACCATAGTACTCGGAGAAAGAACGGACACCCTTTTAACAAGGTTCTCTAATTCCCTCACATTCCCCGGCCAACTGTATGACTGCAGAATCTGCAGAACTTCAGGACTGCAGTGTTTCTTTTCTGCACCAGGCTCTCGAGACAGATTAGATAAAAAATGATTGATCAACAGCGGAATATCACCGCGTCGATCTCTAAGAGGCGGAGTTTGTAAAGAAATAACGTTCAAACGATGGAACAAATCCCCCCGAAACCGACCATCTTCAACTAGTCCTTCCAGGTTCTGGTTAGTTGCTGCGATCACACGGACATTCACCGAAACTTCATCCCGTCCTCCAACCCGATAAAAACGGCCTTCGGAAAGCACACGTAGCAACCTAGTTTGCAATCCTGCCGGCATATCACCAATCTCATCAAGAAACAGCGTTCCTCCATCTGCCTGTTCAAAGCGACCGATATGACGCGAGTGTGCCCCGGTAAACGCTCCCTTCTCATGACCAAATAACTCCGACTCGAGCAACTCCGACGGTATCGCTGCAGTATTAATAGCAACTAGCGGTTTAGACGATCTAGGGCTATTGCGGAAAATCGCTTCAGCCACTAACTCTTTACCTGTTCCAGATTCACCTCTTATCAATACATTCATTTCAGAAGCCGACAGCCTGCCGATGATGCGAAACACTTCCTGCATTGGTGCACTTTCGCCCAACATAAGTCGGTTCGCAGGGGTCACCTCGAGCGCGTCAGAATGACCGACAGATTTTTGCAACGCTCGATCAACCAGGGAAGTCATTTCCTTTATATCGAATGGCTTGGTCAAATACTCGAAAGCACCGTGCTTGTAAGCGTCCACCGCGCTGTCAAGATCACCAAAGGCGGTCATTATGATAACGGGCAGATCTGGCAAAGATCGCGTCACTCTTGCAGCAAGTTCAAAACCTGTCATGCCAGACATTCGAATGTCGGACAGCATCACAGCAGGCTCCGGCTGCTCTTTTGAAACGAGAGACGATAGTGCTGCCTCGCCACTTTCAAACCGAACGACATGATGCCCTTCTTTGGTCAACGCCTTGTCGAGCACCCAAGCGATCGAGGTATCGTCGTCAACGACCCAAATCGTTTCGCCTTTCATTCGCTGTTTTCCCCAAAATCTGCAACAGGAATAAACATTCTAAATATTGTTTTTCCAGGGCGTGATTTGAAGTCAATCGTGCCATTTAACTGCGCAATTATTTCAGCAGTAATGGGCAATCCCAGGCCCGAGCCGGACGGCTTATTTGTGACCATCGGATCAAAAATTCTGTTTGCAAGATCTACGGGCACACCTGGCCCGTTATCCTTCACTTCAACTCTTACTACTTGTGTTTTAACGGTGTCTGTTGAAAGTCGATCAATTCTTGTTTTCAGCACGATTTCATCGTTGTCGGAAGTAACGGCGACCGATTCAGCTGCATTGCGAATCACGTTAAACAATGCCTGAACCAACAAATCCCAATTACCCTTAACCAAAGGAAGACTCGGATCATAATCTTGCTGAATACAAAGCTGCCCATTAGATTCTGCCTCAACTAACTGACGAACATCTTCGAGTACGTTGTGAATATTTATCGATTGTTCCAGATCAACATGACTTTCAGCCTGCATCCGGTTAACCAGCTCGGTAAGTCTGTCAGTCTCCCGAATGATAATTCTGGTGTAGTCACGAAATTTTTCACCGGCTTCTTCTGACATTAGTTGGGCGGCGCCGCGTATACCTCCCAAAGGATTCCGAATCTCGTGGGCCATGCCACGGATTAGTTCACGGTTGGAACGCTGCCGATCAATAAAGTCTTCATCCCGCGCGATTTTACCGATCACTTTACTCTCGTGACATTCCAACACAACCAAAGTTTTGCCTGCTTCTTCTACCGCAGTCACAATACAGTCAATTACTTTCTCACGAACAATCGAAGGCAACATAAAAGAGTGATTACGCAGTCGAATCTCACCTTGACCTGCAGCGGCTTTTCTACAGGCAGAACTCATCTGGTCATTGTCTTTAATCAGCTCTGATAGCAGTCGTCCCTCAGCCCTAGTGCTACTGATTTGCAACAGGCTCTGTGCCGACTCATTCAGATACATGACATGAAACTCACTATTCAATACCACAACACTAGTCGCCTGGTTATGCAACAAACCCGCGTAATCGATATTTTGTATCGACCGGCTACTGGAGTTAGTTGCAAAAGTATCCATGAAAAGGTCGACTGTGACAGGAATAATTCTCTGTCACAGTCTGATCATCAAACGCTGTAGTACATATCAAATTCAGCAGGATGGGTCGCCATTCTGAGGCGGGTTACTTCTTCCATCTTCAACTCAATATAAGCGTCAATCGCTTCGTTACTGAATACGCCGCCGGCAAGCAAAAATTCTCGATCTGCATCGAGCGCCTCTAACGCAATATCAAAACTATGGGCCACAGTCGGTATCTTTTTTTCTTCTTCCGGCGGCAGGTCATAAAGGTCCTTGTCTCCTGGCTCCCCGGGATGAATCTTGTTTTGGATACCGTCGAGGCCGGCCATTAACATCGCTGAAAACGCTAGATACGGGTTGGCGGTAGAATCTGGGAATCGTATTTCAATGCGCCGTCCTTTAGGATTAGAAACATAGGGAATACGGCAAGATGCAGAGCGGTTACGCGCTGAATACGCAAGCAAAACCGGCGCTTCAAAGCCCGGAACGAGACGCTTGTAGCTGTTGGTGCTCGCATTTGCAAAAGCGTTGATAGCCCGTGCGTGTTTGAAGATTCCGCCAATATAATACAACGCTGTTTCACTCAAGCCACCATATTGATCACCCGCAAAAATATTCTCTCCGCCTTTCGATATCGACTGGTGCACATGCATACCGCTACCGTTGTCACCAACAATTGGCTTCGGCATAAAAGTAGCGGTTAACCCATGGGCATGGGCCACGTTGTGTACAACGTACTTAAATATTTGGACTTCGTCCGCTTTGCGTACCAGTGTATTAAACAGGCTACCGATTTCTCCCTGACCTGCAGTACCTACTTCATGGTGATGTACCTCAACAGGCACTCCCATCTCTTCCATCGTAAGACACATCTTTGATCGCACATCAGACTGACTATCTACCGGCGCTACTGGAAAATACCCTCCTTTAACTCCAGGACGGTGACCGGTGTTTCCATCTTCATAATCTTTAGAGCTGTTCCAGGCTGCCTCGGACGAATCAATCTCGTAGAAAGCGTGCCCCATTTCGTTTCCCCAATGTACTGAGTCGAATAGGAAGAACTCATTTTCAGGGCCAAAAAATGCTTTGTCACCAATACCGGTCGATTCCAGATAAGCTTCCGCACGTTTCGCAATGGAGCGCGGATCACGATCGTAACCTTGCATATCGGATGGCTCGATAACATCACAACGAATGTTAACTGTTGAATCGAGCAGGAAGGGATCCAATACTGCGCTGTCTGGATCAAGCATCAGGATCATGTCCGACTCATTAATGCCTTTCCAGCCGGCGATCGAAGAACCGTCAAACATTTTGCCCTCTTCAAACAAATCTTCATCAACCACACTGGTTGGTATGGTCACATGCTGTTCCTTGCCTTTGGTATCGGTGAAACGTAAATCAACGAATTTCGCTTCGCTTTCCTTGATTAACTTCATTACTGCTGCAGACATTTATTGTTACCTCTTCGGATCAAGTGTTCTGGATTGATATCAATTTGATAATGATGGTTTTCATTGTGACCATCGCTCGTTTCTTCTCAGCAATCCGTGTGCCAAAGAGAGAAATGCTTTTTTTTCAATAACTTGAAAAGAAAGGTGGCTGAAATTGATAAAATATCGCACTATTATAGTGCCTATTCCGGCATTTATCGCACTATTTCAGTGCAAACATGCAACACGAATCGCGTTAAGGCGCACGGGTAAATATCAGAATCTGATTATTCGCAGGCATTGCGATACTCTCCTCCAGTTTTAGTCCATTTTGGTGCGCTTCCCGCTCCATTGCAGAACGGTCGCGAATGCCCATATGGCTTGCCTGCGACCGCAGGTATTGATCGAAATTGGCATTGCTCGGACTGGTGTATTTTCCATCAATATTAAACGGCCCATACCAGAGCACTACCCCGCCCTTATTCAAGACCCTCGAGATTCCTTTCATACATTCCTGAACTGCTTCCCATGCCATTATGTGCGCAGTGTTCGCGGTATAGACGATATCGGCATTAACCTGACTCCAATCAAAAGAAGTCGCTTCAAGAATTAACGGCGGAGGTAGATTTTCCAGATTGCTTTGTTCAATTCTTTGCTGAATACCCGAGTGATAAGAAAGCTGATCAGCGCTCTGCCAAACCACATGGGGAAACAACCCTGCAAAAAACACTGCATGTTGACCGGTTCCAGATCCAATTTCTAAAACAGACTTCCTGCCGACAACCCAGATCCGCAATATGTCAGCGATGGCTTGTTTGTTATTTTCAGCTGCCTGACTAAATGGTAAATCGATTGACATTCCCTGCCTTCACCTACCGCGAATGTCATCGATAACACGTGTTTCGATCTGGACTTCCCCCTTAGCGATAGCACAAACATCTTCATTTGCCTTCAACCTATCTAGCAAACCTTGACCAATTAACGATAGGCCGCCGGTAAAAAAAGCAGCGCCTATCGCGGCACCAGATTTGAAAAAGCCCGTTGCGCTTGCTTCAACATCTGGATCCGATAACGTGCCACCAAGGCGAATCATTTTTGCAAACGAAGAAGCGCTAATGCCGAATCCCTTTCGAGGTTTTGGCGCAATCTCCAGTTTTAATCCTTCGTTTTTAATAGAAATTTCTCCAGACCCCAGCAAAGTCACACGGTCTGTCTTCATTGCCAAACCATTTCGTGTCACCGCTTTGCCACCTACTACATCAAACCGTATTGCAGCGCATTCAACATTCACTAATTTATCTTTTTTAACAAAGGGGTTAAAAATACGCAGCAGATTAGAAAAAATATCTCCTCCAACGTTATCAAGCGCTGCACCTTTAATCGCAGAATCATTAATATCCAGCCCGACGAATCCATTTCCCCCAGCTAATATCCCCGCCAAATTTCTACCCGGACCGATCAAATTTGCATTGATATTTAAAGCACCACCCTGAAAAATCTCTCGTTTAGTCAAAGCACGAAATGCCGTTACCGGAAGTTCATTGGTCACGACAATAATCCTGCTGTTGGCATCCACCGGAAAGTTGATACTACTGTTAAGCGAACCCTCACCTCTTTGAGCAGATAAACGAACAGAAACATTTTCTTGCTCAAACTTTACTAGCGAATCAAAATGATCAAAATCAAAGGAGTTGTTGATAAAACGCCCGGCTTCGATATCAATTTCGCCATCAAATTGACTCATCCACTCAGGCAACATTGATTTCTCAGAAAAGAATCTCTCCTCCTTCGGTCCAGGTAACAACAGCTCATCTACATTTAAGCTCTCGCTTACTCCACGAATCATCAGCTTAGGTCGTGATTTTGAAAAGTCATAAGTAATTGTTCCATCAAAATCCGACTCGCCAGAATTCAATGTAGATTCCACTTGCCACTGCTTATCCTTGAGCACTATGACCAGATCGGCTTCCAGAGATATCCCATCACGAAAAACTTTGACGGTGGGAAGCGCCTTTTTAATATCTGGCACCTGGACATTTGCGGCAAACGCACCGACTGTGCCATCCTTTAAAAACGCTTTGTCTGACTGTAACTCTAGTCTACCTTGCTGACCGGTTATCCGACCTTTTAAATTTTCTACTGTAAGAGAACCTGAATCTATTGGTACTTTAAAATTTAGGTCAATACTGTCAAATGGAGGGATCACACTGTTACTTGGGAAGTCATTTTGATTGACTTCCCCCAAGATTGATACTGACAGAACGCCCGTCGGAAGAGACATTTGTGAGAGCTTTCCATCCACCTTAAGCGCTGCACCTAGCAGGCGAGATTGTGCTACGAGTTCATCTACTGACCACAGCCCCTGTTTAGATCTCGTGAGCTTACCTGACGCATTGACCTCTTCTGCATCAGAGAGAAAGTCGTTGGCGAATTCAAGACCAGGAAAAATCTCCACTACCCTGGCTTGCGGCAGTTTCAATTCAAAATCTATTTCTCCAGCCATCTCCTTTCCGATTTGTTGTAAGTCACCATTTAGATTCACTAGATCTGGCAAGGAAACAGATTCCGCTACGATATCACTGAGATCAAATTGCCCTCCAATCTTGCCTTTCAGCACCGCTGAGCCAGTTGTTTCCCCAAAGTCTGGCATTGACACATCGATCGCTTTTGCCAGCGCCGGCCAATCTCTTACCTCGGCATCAAGATCGATCTCCACATCGCCTAAAGATGACAAGTTTGAAACCGATCCCGAACCTGTTATGGAACCACCCGGCAAAATTACTGAGATAGATTGAAGATCGACAGGCAAACGACCTTCTTCGATCTTCACAATCCCAGAAACCTCTGTAGACGAAGGCTCTATCGGCAGCGAAAAGTAATCTTGCTTGTAAAAATCAGGGCTGGCATTGGCATCGAAGTTTAAACTTCCACTAGTGTCCTTACCGACGTTCGAAAGCACGCCTTCTGCGGTAAAAGACACGTTGTCCGAAAAGTTCTTGATATGCACTTCAGACAAATCGAATTTCTGATCAGCTCGGGCCAATAATCCACTCAACCGCATCGGACCAACATCTGGCAAAGACAAATTGAATCTCTCACCAGCAGCAGCAAGATCAGGTACCGATAGATCGACCTCTAATGGCGCGCTCCAATCCCCCTTCTCAATCACAAAACCGCCCTTAGCGTGAGCAATAATATCTCCAAGCGCAAAATCAAACTCCTGAATATCAATTTTCGTTTCCTGGGTACTACCGGACAGGAAAAAGGTTGCTGCAAGAGTTGAACTTAAGGGCTCTCCATTTTTTGAAGAAACCGATGGAACGAGCTGCGAAAAATCAAACTCCTGATCTGAGCTTATTTCCAAAGACAGTTGATCCAGAGACGATAATTTGCCGATTCGGCCTGCAAGATTAAATTCGAGATCTAAATATTCAAATACGCCATTAATATTATTCAATGACATACTGGAAACCGTCCCCGGTTGATTAAAGGTCGCGGATCCGTTCAACGCTCGTATATCCAGCGGGCGGTTGCTGAACAACGGAGCCAAATTGGGTATCGAAGGAAAAGAAAACTCTGTTCTAGCTTCAATTCCCCTCCAAAACAGCATGTCGGAGATAGTTCCGGCAGCAAACACTCTATCACCACTTGAGCTAGTCAAAGTTAACTCTGTTTCGGTTGGCTTTCTCGCCAACAGGGTACCAAGCGTTGAAGCACTGCCGACAAGATCCACGGGCAACCCATTAACGGCGCCGCGCGCTTCGATACGAAACGGCTCTTCTAACTGGTCGGCAATTAATTCAGCTTCAAACAGGTCAATAGTGGTTATTCGATCACTTGTTTGCGCTGCCGACAAAATCTTACTGTTCTCAATATTAATGCGCTTGATACCAAACCAGGACGGCACGGGAGTGGGTGCTTGGCCCGGGGGTTTTTTCGAAGTTATCAACTTTAAGTTTGACCCTTCGGTTTCATGGTTTTGCACCCATAAATTTGCTCCTGTTAAGGTCAAACTATTCACAACAATCTGTTTTTGAAACAGTGGCAGCAGCTCAATCGTTAGCTCCGCGCGCTCAGATGACAGCGCCAACGGCCTGCTAGCCCAGGATGGATTCTGCAATTCAGCATCATCAACATATAGACGAAGCTCTAAACCTGGCTCAAACCCCACATCGCCATGAATCGTGAAATTCCGACCTGTGTTTTCCATAACCCAGCTAGAAATTCTGGTTTTCATCTCGTCTTGTTCAATAAGATATGTTGCAGCAACCGGTACTGCAATGGCGATTGCCAAAAGCAGAATGAGGGTTGAAAACAACCATTTGATCAGGGTGAACATTTAAGAAGGTTCGAACAGTTTTATATAAGCATTAGTGTAACGTCATCAATATTACTACCAGCTGACCAAACAGTTGCTGATAGATAACCTGCCTCCTTATTGCGCCAATTTGGTCAAACAAGGTGGGTAAATAGAAAATTCATCGTTAACAATCATAATTATGAACTTCTAATGAGTAAAAGATTCCCCGACCGATCTCTCTATTCTCATTGACTAAGCCACTAACCAATCCTCACAAATTATGACGTATTGTTAGCGACTGCCAAAAAACACCCTGGATTTTTGGCTCTAATAGTACGTACATGTTCTAATCTAGCTCTTTTGAACAGCAAAGCCCCAATGTCCGAAACAATCGAAGTCGCTTTTATCGAGAATATGACAGTCCCACCTTCCGATTTCTCCGGGGTAGCGAACCCAACGACTGCAACGATTAGCAGCGCATCAGACACCCCGAATCTCAAACAAAAACGAGAGTTCGATAAGGTTAAAAAACGACTAAGGCGGAATACTGGAAAAGCAATCCAAGATTATCACATGATCGAACAAGGGGATCGAGTAATGGTTTGCCTTTCTGGCGGAAAAGATTCTTATACCATGCTCGAAATGCTGTTGACGTTACAAAAGAGAGCGCCGGTAGATTTCGAACTGGTTGCAGTGAATTTGGATCAAAAACAACCGGGATTTCCGGAAACAGTGTTACCTGACTATCTCACTTCCAAAAATGTTCCATTTGATATTCTCGAAAAGGATACCTACAGTATTGTCAAACGCGTTATACCCGAAGGTAAGACAATGTGTGGTTTGTGCTCGCGTTTAAGAAGAGGCAATTTATATGGATATGCAGAAAAGAACGGATTCAATAAAATTGCATTAGGCCACCATAGAGATGACATTATCGAAACATTATTTCTGAACCTGTTTAATGGCGGTAGATTGTCCGCGATGCCACCCAAGCTTCTCAGCGACGATGGAAAAAATACGGTAATCCGGCCCCTGGCTTATTGCACCGAGAAGGACATAGAAGCGTATGCGCAATATCAGCAGTTCCCAATAATTCCGTGTACTCTATGCGGGTCGCAAACACAGCTACAGCGACAGCAAATTAAACACATGTTGATCGAATGGTCGAAAACACCGGGGAAAATCGAAAATATTTTTCGTGCAATTTGTAACATCGCCCCGTCGCAACTAGCTGATACTGAACTTTTTGATTTTCAAAAATTTACGATCAAGCCCCAAAAGTCCGCAAAAACAACGAAGACCAAAAAAACAGATATGGACTGGTTACTCGGGCCAGGAATGGAATCTTAGGCTAGAAGCTAAAGTTGAGACACCAAGGAAACCATCCGGTCAATTTCTTCATGCGTGTTGAAATAGTGAAGAGATGCCCTAGCTAAGCTTTCAATCCCGCGTTTTTGAAACTCGATAAGGCTCCCTGATCCGTTTGAAACCCAGATATTGATACTATTCTCTGAGAGCAGCTCGCGAATTTTAATCGGGTCGACGCCAGACTTTGAAAACATAACAATGCCGCCACGGTAAGTGCCCAGATCATGTACCTGAGCTCCGGCTTCGTCGATTAGCCTTTGACGGCAGTACTTTCCAAGTTCAACCACACGCTCTTCAATATTTGCCGGACCTATATCAATGGCATATTGCAGAGCACGACCAAACCCTACTTTGCTGGAAAAACTCACCTCAAAATTCTCGAATCTCCGACAGGTAGGATTAATCTCGAATTTATCAGGGCCCATCAGAGTCACGCCCTGTTGATCCAACATTACAGGATCCATATTACTCAAAAATGATTGGTCAATGTATAAGAAGCCTGTTCCGCGAGGACCGCGCAGATATTTTCGACCAGCCGTAGTGAGCGCCGTACATCCCAGTTCAGAAATATTCAAATCCAATTGCCCTGCGGACTGACATGCGTCCAATAAAAAAGGCACTTCTGCCTGCTTTGCCAACTTACCCACCGCCTGAGCAGGGTTAATAATTCCGTTTGCGGTAGGAATGTGACTTAAAGAAATCAATGCCGTACGGTCAGTAATTGCGCGTTCTAATGCGTGTAAATCGAGCTCACCGTTTTTATCGCCGTCAATGACATCTATCTCTACTCCTTCCCGCCTTACACGATCAATAAATCCGACATAATTGCTGCCATAGTCGAAATAACTGGTAAGGATTCGATCTCCCGGCTTCAGCGCTAGACTATAGAAAAACGTTTGCCATGCGCGGGTAGCGCCATCGAAATACGCTATTTCTTCGGGTCTAGCGCCAATCAATCTTGCCGCCTGCGTATAAAACTTGGAGATAAGTTCACCAAACTTTTCGGCAGTCTCATATCCCCCAATATCCTGCTCACTTTGCTGGTAATTGATCATCGCTTCATAGGCAGGTAACGGCATGAGCGATGTACCTGCATTATTAAAGTGGACCAATTTCTCTACTGCGGGAATATCTGCCCTTACGGAGTCAATATTAATCATAATTAAAGGCCGTCGATTTTCTTCTTCAAGCGTTCTAACAAGACGCGCTGAGATTCAAATTTTTCTTGCATAGCAACTCGCTGCTCTTGCGCTCGCTGGACATCATCTTTCAAACCTTCGTAGGCAATCCTGTCGGTTTGTACCTGTCGTCTGACCAAACCAAGAGTTTCCGCTAGCTCATCATTGCTCTCTTTTAACAGCTTGTTTTTATTCATCTCAGTCGCCAGCTTTTCATTCAACACCTGCGTTATTTGCTCATCCGGTAATGCAATGAAATACCCCAGGCCAAATGCAAGCAAAACGCACCCTACAAAAACAATTTTCCAGGCCATTACGGCACCAACGCTATTTGATCTATGCCGGTCGACTCATCCAGACCAAACATAATATTCATATTCTGAACAGCCTGCCCTGCAGCGCCCTTCACTAAATTATCCTCAACACTCAATATCACCGCCGTATTGCCATCCTGGGGTCGATACACCGCGATCCGGCACATATTCGTACCTCGAACGCTGCGGGTATCAGGATGCGATCCCGCTGGCATCACATCGACAAATTGCTCATTTGCATAGCGCTGTTCAAACAAACGCTGCAAATCTACGCTGGTATCGTCTAACTTTGCATAGAGTGTGGCATGGATCCCTCTTATCAGCGGTAAGAGATGAGGTGTAAATACGAGATCCACTGGTTTGCCAGCGGCAAGCGCCAATCCCTGCTTAATTTCTGGCAGGTGTCGATGACCGTCAACACCATAGGCTTTGAACGAGTCACTGCATTCACTGAAGGCAGAACCTACCGCCGCCTTTCGACCAGCGCCGGAAATCCCCGATTTCGCGTCGGCAATTAAACTCTGTAAATCCACAATACCCGCTTCAATCATAGGCAAAAACCCAAGTTGCACCGCAGTTGGATAACAACCCGGATTAGCAATCAAATTTGCGGAGGCGATTTCTTTCCGATTAATCTCCGGTAAGCCGTATACAGCCTGCTCAATTAGCTCTGCTGCAGCATGACTCATGCCATACCATTTCTCCCAAAGCGCCACATCTTTAATCCGAAAATCTGCGGACAGATCTATGATTTTTACCCCGGCTTCTAGCAAACCTCTGGCATGGGTCATAGCGACACCGTTCGGCGTTGCCGCAAACACTACGTCACATTGTTCCAGTTGGCCCTCACCAGGATCGGTAAAAGATAAATCGACATGCCCCCTTAGGGAAGCAAACATTTCGGTTACCGCTGTTCCCGCTTCGGAACGGGAAGTAATACAGGACAATTTGACCTCTGGATGTGCTGACAAGATTCTCAGCAGCTCGACACCGGTATAACCGGTGCCACCAATAATGCCAACTTTGATCGGATTCATGGAGATAATCATGTTTATATCGTTACAATACCGCGAAGTTTACCCTAGGGAGCCTGATCGCAGAAATGATCGATCAAATTGCGTTAGAAATGGTCGGATGGTCGCCAGGATTTCTGCGTTCATCTCAGAGTCATACCCGATACAAAATAATCATGTTGCGTGTGTTAACTGATCAAAATACTATTTTTATCAAATATTTGCGTCGCTATCGCACCGCCCGTCTCCTCCTCATTTAATCAAAGAATCTGTTTAAGATCAGTGCAAAAACTTTCCTTACTTGGCGACTTGATAGACATCAAGGAACAAATTGATCTCGATCGTGATATAGATCGGGCGACACTTAGGAAGCGCGACCGCGAAATCGGGCTGTCAGAAGACGGCAAAAACAATTCAGCTAAATCTAAAATAGTTCGCTTACGAAGTTGGATAAACCAAATTCGATCGAGCACAGAAACAAGTAGCAAGGGGCAAAAAGTTGATAAGAGCATGCGATCTATCATTGTCGTATGCTGGCTTGTGGGAGCGGTATCGGGATATCTGCTCGCTTCTTCAGTACTTGCATACGACGGATCACAACCAGTTAATCTACTTATTGCGCTGCTTGTATTGATCGGTGTCCAGACACTGGCTCTACTTTTGCTTTGCGTTCTGCTCATGTTTAATCAAACCAAGATCTTGGAAGCATTAGCGGTCTTAAATCCTGCGAATTTGATTATGCATTTAATTTCCAAGATTCAACCCACCTGGAAAGAGGCAATAGAAAAGTACTTTTCGAGATTTAAAAGTTCGGGTGAATTTGGATTGCTACCCCAAATGACCACCTATTTGGCGCAACACTTCGCGATCGCATTAAATATCGGTATGTTAGCCTCCTTGTTTTATCTCGTTACCGTCTCCGATCTGGCATTTGGCTGGAATACGACCCTCAACATCCAGAACGAAACTGTCAGTCAATTTTTACAAGGCATCGCTACGCCATGGCAAGCGGTGTTACCTGCAGCAGTCCCCGATGATTCTCTGGTCGAAGCAAGCCGGTATTACCGCTTGCAATCTAAGTTACATTCAGAAGGATGGGAGGCGAGAGAACTCGGCACATGGTGGCTGTTTTTAGCAATGTGCATCGTTGTATATGGATTTCTTCCGCGTTTAAGCGCACTGGTCATCGCAGGAATCCACTACGATAAGTGTGTCACGCGCGCCACATTATCACTTACTGGCAGCAGTCAGGTTTTAGCCCGAATGTCAGACCCACTGGTGAGTGCAGATGCGCAAAGCCCTGAAGTAAGCGTGCCTGTTTCTGTTACCAGACCAGGGCTTCCTGGAAGACAGGCCGCTAGAAAAATTGAATGCGTACTTGTCGAATGGTCTGGGTGCGAAGCAACTGATAAGGCCTTAACCAAGGTGGGTATTGTCCCCCATTCTCGACTCCAAGCGGGCGGACGTCAGACTTTGTCAGAAGATAAAGTAACGATTAAGGCGACTTCTCAAATACAAGCTGAAGGTATCGCGATATCGATTAAGGCATGGGAGCCGCCTATGCTTGAGTTTATTGACTTTATTACTCTGCTACGCAAATCTGTCTCAGCTAACTTACCCATTATCGTGTTATTGAAACCATTGCCGGATCAAACTGTGAGCACAACCCAAATTGAAACTTGGGAAACAGCGCTCGGAGCCGTGTCTGATTCGGCGTTATATCTGGAATCGCTATGAGCGAGTTTGAGCTTCCTTCCCTTGCCATTGTGGGACACCCAAATAAGGGCAAAAGCAGCATCGTTTCAACATTGTCTCAAGATGGCAGCGTAGGTATTTCACCTGTATCGGGTACAACCGTAGTAAACCGTAGCTTTCCTATGCGCGTCGACGGTACTACTTTATATCAACTCATCGACACACCAGGGTTCCAACGCTCGCGTTCCGCAATGGACTGGATGCAGCAACACTCAACTTCTGCCTCTGACCACCGCCAGACGGTCATAAATTTTGTCGAACAACATAAAGAAGATCCACGCTTCGAGGCCGAGTGTCAGCTACTAGAACCTATCCTCAAAGGTGCAGGGATTTTGTATGTGATTGATGGTTCGACACCATACGGGCCGGAATACGACGCGGAGATGGAAATCCTCCGTTGGACGGGTCAACCCAGTATGGCGTTGATTAATCAAATTGGGGAAGCTGAATACTTCGATCAATGGCAGCAGCCCCTTGCACAGTATTTCAAAATTGTCCGTACTTTTGACGCGCAACAAGCAAGTTTCGAAAGGCAAGTGCAGTTACTTACCGGATTTTCTGAATTAGCGGACTCCTGGCGTGATCCCCTGCAAAAGGCAGCCAGTATTTTGCGACAGCAGCGTAAGAACAGAATTATCCAGGCAAGCGACTCGATCATTGAAACGCTGATTTCGATGAGCAACTACAGTCAAAGAATTCCTGTCAGAGAATCGAGTACCGAGAGTGAACAAGATAGGTTGACATTACAATTTCAAAAATCACTTGTTGCAATGGAAGCCGCCAACAGAGTTGAAATAGAGCAGTTGTTTCAACACCACCAACTCGAGCGAAGCGACACCGAATTTTCACTCACAGAAGATGACCTTTTTTCTGAAAATACCTGGTCGGTATTCGGGCTCACTCGGGATCAACTGGTTACTACAGGTATCGTAGGCGGCGCCGCTGGAGGCAGTTTGATGGATATCGGGTCTGGTGGACTAACTCTCTTCCTCGGTTCAGGGCTCGGCGCGCTGGTTGGTGGAGCCAGCGCATGGTTTGGTAGTCAGCAAATGATAAAAACTAAAATACTTGGGCTACCTCTGGGCGGTAGCGAACTGGTTATCGGGCCAGTTGTTAATCCTAACTTTCAGTGGGTAGTACTCGGAAGAGCAATCAATCATCTTCAGCACATCTGTCGCCGTACCCATGCGCGCAGAGACACGCTGATTCTGGGCAACGACGAGCTGTCTGTCTCCATCGAGCAAGCGACGGAATCTTCTGGCGAGCAACATTTTTCAGATAAGCTCGAAAAAGATGAGAAAAATTCTCTACGCTCCATACTCAATCGAATTGCAAATCAAAAGGCATTGACCGAATCGGATCGTCAAAAGTTTTCTCGCATAATTAGCAGACAGATACCCGGATGGTATGAATAAAAAAGGCAGCAATTCGAAAATTGCTGCCTAGACGCACACGGCACAAACGTAGCGAAAAACGCTTTAAATACTCCGAATACTCCGGTTATAAAGCCAGCAATTCCGTATCCAGATCAGATCCACCTTTCTTCCCGGCATTCGGACCTTCGAGCTTAATCTTCAGTCGCAGGTTATTTTCTGATTCAGCATTTCTCAACGCCTCTTCAGCGGTAATCATGTCGGCACAATACAAATCGAACAAAGATTGATCGAAAGATTGCAAGCCAAGCTCTTTGGAACGCTCAATGATATCGGGTATTTTGTGAATCTCGCCGCGCATTATCAGATCAGCGATCAACGGGGTATTTATCATAACCTCGATTGCAGCAACCCGCCCCTGACCATCTGATGTTGGTATCAAACGCTGAGCGATAAGGGCATGCAAGTTCATCGACATATCCATTAGCAGCTGGGTCTTTCTTCCCTCCGGGAAAAAGTTAATGATTCGATCCATTGCTTGATAGGTGTTGTTGGCGTGCAACGTTGCCATGCACATATGACCTGTTTCAGCAAACACAATTGCATTATGCATCGTATCCGCATCCCGAATTTCACCAATCTGAATTACATCTGGCGCCTGTCGCATCGAGTTTTTCAATGCTATACCGAAAGAATCAGTATCAATGCCCACCTCACGCTGAGTAATGATCGATTTCTTGTGCGGGTGTATAAATTCTATGGGATCCTCAATCGTAACGATGTGGTCATGTGAGCGAGAGTTTCGATGGCCTATCATTGCCGCCTGAGTTGTACTTTTTCCTGTTCCAGTACCGCCTACCATGATCACCAAACCACGCTTTTGCATCGCGATTTTTGGCATAATCGGCGGCAAGTTCAATTCCTCAAAATCAGGGATCTTAATATTGATTTTCCGCATGACCATGCCAACGCTGCCGCGCTGAATAAACACATTCACCCTGAAACGACCAATCTTGGGAGGATGAATCGCAAAGTTTGATTCTCTGGTTTCTTCAAATGAACGACGTTGTTCTTCGTTCATTATTCCATAAGCAAATTCTCGGGTATCATCATGGGTTAAGTTATCCGCATTAACGGCGCGAATTGCTCCGTTCACTTTAATACTGACCGGCGCACCATTTGTTATAAAAACATCGGAAGCGTCCAGTCGCACCATCAACTGTAATAGGTCTACAAGCTCAATCATCAGTTACTCCTTCATCATCGAGTCAATTTTGTCTTTATCCAACGCACGCTCTCGAACAACGTCCATACTAATTACTCGCCTTCTTACCAGATCAAGTAAACACTGATCCATTGTTTGCATTCCTTTGTCATGGCTGGTTTGCATAACAGAATACATTTGAGGAACTTTATTTTCTCTAATCAGATTTCGAATTGCAGGCGTGCCCAACATAATCTCCCACGCTCCGACTCGTCCGCCTCCCGGCTTAGGAAGAAGGGTTTGGGAAATAATCGCCTCAATGGACTCAGATAGCATTGATCGAATCATGTCTTTCTCATTGCCTGGAAATACGTCGATTACCCGGTCAACAGATTTAGCTGCTGAAGTAGTGTGCAATGTCGCGAGCACAAGGTGACCAGTTTCGGCAGCGGTCAATGCCAAACGAATTGTTTCGATATCTCTCATCTCTCCCACGAGAATAACATCCGGGTCTTCCCGCAATGCTGACTTCAAGGCATTGGCAAAACTATGGGTATGCTCGTGGAGTTCTCTTTGGTTGATGACACAGTTTTTCGAGGTATGAACGAATTCGATCGGATCTTCGATCGTCAGAATATGCGCTCTTTTGTTTTCATTGATATGGTTAACCATTGCCGCCAACGTTGTCGACTTACCCGAACCAGTTGGCCCAGTGACAAGCACCAAACCTTTGGGAGTCATACTTAACTGATTAAAAATCGCAGGCGCATTCAAATCTTCTAGCGTTAAAATAATACTGGGTATCGCTCTAAAAACCGCAGAAGGACCGTTGAGCTGATTAAATGCGTTCACTCGAAAACGGGCGACACCCGGCAGACTTACCGAAAAATCAACCTCGAGATGTTCTTCAAATGACTTTCTTTGATTGTCATTCATCAAGTCATATAGCATTGAATGAACGGTTTCCCCTGAAAACGGGTCTACGTTAATTCGCTTTATATCGCCATCTATACGAATAAGCGGCGGCAGCGAAGACGACAAATGTAAATCTGATGCCTTACTCTTGACAGCAAATGTGAGAAGTTCTGACAGCTCCAATTTAATAACCCCAATAAGATAAGTATGTTAAGTCGCTAACTACAATTTAGTGTTCACCCCTCTTCGTCTGTATAGATCTTTTTTACAGGGAGGACAAAAATATCGTCGGGAATCCAATGAATTCGCCTCTCACGATATATAATTCAGCAACATAGCGACGCTTGCTCGCAGGATTATAACCTGTTTGCACCCATAAATAGCCCCTTTCTTAATCTCTCTGCCGTGAACCCGAAATGAGCCCGATTCGTCAAAATTTTAGCGAGATTTCTCAACAAATAAGCCATTTTTGCCAACTTTATGGTCGAGATCCAGATTCTGTAAGGCTAATCGCTGTGGGAAAAGTCCATCCAGTGGAGAAAATTCTTGAACTTGCTTCGCTTGGACAACGGGATTTTGGTGAAAACTACCTACAAGAAGCATTGGGGAAAATTGCAGATTGCCATGTGCAATCAGCGCAGATTGATCGTCTGGACTGGCATTTTATCGGCCATATCCAAAGTCGAAAATGCAAGGATCTTGCAGAGAATTTTTCATGGGTGCATACCGTAGAGTCAGTAAAAGTGGCGCAAAAACTCGACAAATACAGCCATAGCAAGCCGCTAAATGTCTGCATCCAAGTAAATATTGACGATGAGGAAACCAAATCCGGCATCACCATTGATCAATTGGAAGGATTTGCCGATCAGGTTGCCTCTCTCCCCAATCTCCATCTCAGAGGCTTAATGATTCTGCCGAAAAATCGCAGTGAACTAAGGGAACAGCGAAAAGTATTTGCGAAATGTCGCGAGTTATTAGAGCAATTAAATAGCAAGGGACATGATCTTGACCAACTATCAATGGGAATGACCAATGATATGGAGGCGGCGATAGCAGAAGGCGCTACCATGGTTCGTATAGGTACTGCACTATTTGGAACTCGGCCAGAAAGGTAAACTACTCCCTAAATTTACTAACGCATATCTGATCGCTCCAGTAATCTTATCTGTCCTAACCTTCGCAATGCTTTCGCCATAAACTTATGACTACTTCCTCTCAGGCAACCAATTCCCCTTCCCTAGCTTTTGTCGGAGGCGGAAATATGGCGACCAGTATTATAGGCGGTCTGTTGCAGTCTGGTCGCGCAGCTGAATTCATTCGAGTCTCTGATCCCTCCGAAGAAAGACGACAACTCTTAGCTAAAGAATATGGAATTGAATGCAGCGATGACAATAAAGCTGTGGTCAAAACTGCAAATATTGTTGTACTCGCCGTAAAACCCCAGATGATGCGTGTCGTTCTTGAGGACCTTTCGCTACTACTACAGCAAAAGAAACCGCTGGTCATATCCATCGCGGCCGGCATTCGAACTAAAGATGCCTTGCGATGGATTGGCGCTGATTTACCTTTTATCAGAGTGATGCCAAACACACCTGCGCTGGTTAATTTAGGCGCATCGGGACTCTATGCAAACCAACTTTCAAACGAAACCCACAAAGTGCAAACTGCAGAAATAATGCGTTCCGTAAGTGAAGTAATATGGCTTGAAACAGAACAATTGATTGACAGCGTGACTGGAGTCTCTGGCAGCGGCCCCGCCTATTTCTTTCGCCTTATGGAGTTAATGATCGAGGAAGCCGAGAGCAATGGGCTGTCGACAAAAGACGCGCAATCCTTAGTGCTGCAAACTGCTCTGGGAGCAGCATCATTGGCGATGCAAAGTGCGCATTCTGCTGGTGAGCTAAGGCGGCAGGTGACCTCGCCAAACGGAACCACTCAGGCGGGCCTTGAGTTTATGGAAAAACACCATATAAAAGAGACTATACGCGGAGGCGTAAAAGCAGCGATCTTGCGATCTGTCGAACTATCTGACCAACTCGGAGAAGAGTAATGCCCCATATCCAAAACGGCGCCAGCCTGATTATCGAAGTTCTTATTGGACTTTTTCTTCTGGCATTTATTCTGCGGTTTCTGTTTCAGCTATTGCGTGTCGACTTCCGCAACCCTATTTCACAAATGATCGTTAAAGTTACAGATCCGGCGTTAAAGCCGTTACGGAGATTTATCCCGGGCTTATGGGGAATCGATTTATCTTCAGTTTTAATGATTTTAATTGTTGGTGCTATCAAGTTTTATGCCATCACACTGGTTGGCGGCTTACAGATAACTCCACTTCAGGCATTGTTTTTCGGTTTGGGAGAGTCCCTAAAAACGATTTGCTGGGTGTTACTGATTTCAATTTTTGCCAGCGTAATCATTAGCTGGGTCGCACCACAAAGCTATAATCCGGCGGTGCAAATAGTGAACGGCATTAGTCGCACCTTACTTGCGCCTTTTAGAAAGTTCATTCCCAGTTTTGGTGGCCTGGATATTTCTCCAATTTTTGCGATTTTAGCGATTCAACTGATGCTAACAACGGGAATACCTTTACTGATGCAAGGGCTGCGCCAAATAGGCCTGGTCTAGAATTTGGGTGCAAGCTCTGATTGCTCTTCAGACTGAGAGTCCAGTTGCAACCTGCTGGAAGCAATGATGACTAAAACAATTGTCGGCAAGCCGATAAGCGTAGTGCAAACAAAAAACCAGGGATAACCAACCGAATCTACAATACCACCCGAGTAACCGCCTAACACCTTAGGTAGTAACGTCATTAGGGAGGTGAAAATAGCAAACTGCACTGCGGTAAAACGAATGTTTGTTAATGCAGAGAGAAATGCAACAAATGCCGCGCTTGCGAGCCCCGCCGAAAGATTGTCTGCACCGATCACAACATACAGCGCAGAGACCGAATACCCTACATTCGCCAACCACAAAAATAATAAATTTGTTACCGCAGACAGAATTGCTCCCAACAGCAATATACGCATAACACCAAAACGCATCGCCAGTCCTCCGCCCGCGAATCCACCAACAATAGTCATCAAAACGCCAAATAGCTTAGAGACGCTGGCAATTTCGTTCTTCGAAAAACCAAGATCATAGTAAAACACGTTTGAGATTACACCCAGGACAATATCTGAAATACGATAAAGACCAATCAGACAGAGTAGAAGCCAAGCTACCGAGACACCGTAGCGGTCAAAAAAATCTCTAACGGGAGTAATATAACTTTTCTCAACAATCTCACTTGTAACGAGGTTGACAATACCCAGTAGCTTGGCAATCATCCACGCTGTAAAAATACCCGCAGATAATCGAACAGTCTCTGTCAGCAATGAAGCAAATGGTTTGTTCCCTAGTAGCTCATACAGGTAGCCCAACAAGACGAGCGCTACTTCTTTACTAAAAACATAACATCCGACGAAACCGGCAACACAACAAACAAATAGCAGTAGCAATTTTGTGTTTTCAGATCGCGACGCAATTTGCGCATTTTGAGATCGGACAGGCTCACTGACTAGGAGTGTCGTAATAATCCCCACTGACATCAGCCCAGCCATCACTCTATAGGTAGCAGACCAAGCATCGAAATCATAATTCGATTGCACCGACCCAAGAAACTCTGCAAGGAATAAGCCACCAGCGCCTGCCGTGATCATGGCAATTCGGTAGCCAGCAATATAACTCGCGGAGAGCATAGCCTGCAGCTTGATGTTTGCTGACTCAATTCGAAAAGCATCAATCACTATGTCTTGAGTTGCAGAAGAAAATCCTAATAAAACGGCAGCAACAGCCATCCAAACCAGAGCGTCTTCAGAACCAACCGGGTCAACACTAGACATCATCCATATCGCAAAAGCGACTGACAATTGGGAAACCAGGAGCCAGGCACGTCGACGACCAAGCAGATCAGATAGCAATGGAATTCTGAGCTGATCTACAAGGGGCGCCCATACAAACTTGAAAGAATACCCCAAGGCTGCCCAGCTAAAATACGTCACCATTGCTCTGTCGACACCAGCCTCCCGCAGCCACACGGACAGAGTACCAAAAATCAAAAGTATAGGCATTCCGGCAGAAAACCCCAGAAACAACATAATAATGACGTGTCGATCTACAGAGCCTACAGTCTTCTTCACAATTCGAAGAAAAGAACGCTCGGCTTCAAGCTTAGAATTCATTGATTGAGAGCGCTGGTTTCAACGGTGTGAAGGGTTCTGGCAGACGCCAGTCAGAGTAGATCACAAGCAATCGCTAAGCATGATGGTTAAGTATGAGTAATGCCTTACTTCGTCGCCAAAAAAGTCATATATTCAAAATAACAGTGGGTGTAAATACAGAGACTATTTGACTATCTTTCTTTTCTGCTAACTAAGCGTTCATGGTTAATCTTACGTTAGCTAGATGATACCCTACTGTAAAGTTGAATAAATGAAAAATAATGACCGAGATTGCTCCCCCTTCATCCCATTCCTTTCTTTCATTGTGTATTGCTCACAATATTCTGCGGTTTGGCGAGTTCACTTTAAAGTCTGGACGAATCAGTCCTTATTTTTTTAACGCCGGACTGTTTAATGACGGAAAACTCCTGACAGCTTTATCTGCCAGCTATGCTGACCTGATCGCCGAAAAGCTTCCCTCTATAGGCAGCAATCCGATGCTCTATGGTCCCGCATACAAAGGAATCCCGCTGGCTGCTGCAACATCAATTCAGCTGCAATCCCGACATCAAATTAATATACCCTTTGCGTTTAACAGAAAAGAGGCCAAGGATCACGGCGAAGGAGGATTGATCGTTGGCGCCCCACTAGCTGGAAATGTCATTGTTATAGATGACGTGATCACCGCGGGCACATCTATCAATGAATCTGCTGAAATTATTGCTACAACGAAGGCAAAATTGGCCGCCGTAGTCATTGCGATAGATCGTCAAGAGGTTGCTGCCGGCTCAAAGCTCTCGGCGGTGCAGGAAGTTGAACAACGACTTGACTGCCCCGTGTATTCAATAGCGAATCTGGACGATCTGGTCGCACATCTTCAAGATAACGCTGTTGAATTAAGCGAAATCAAGAACCATACGGCGGCAGTGGTCGAATACCGAAATAATTACGGCACATCTCACTCCGACTCCCGGTAAAAGTAAGTCAGAAAAGGTTGAAAGCTTGGCTATGGATAGAAACTATCGATTGGCATCAATATATTCTTTGGCAGGCAAGCTATCATTGTCAGCAGCTGACTGTATCCAGTAGAACCCCAAAGCCTCATTTTTTTCCGCGCTTTCACTAATATAGTAAAGCCCTAATCGGTATTGCGCGTCTCCCTGTCCTTTTTGGGCAGCGCGTCGATACCAATCCAGCGCTTTTTCGAAACTCTGCTCAACCCCTTGTCCGTTTTCTAAAAGCTGGGCAATCTGATACTGTGAATCTACATGACCGTCAGCAGCCAAGGGGTGCCAATAGCCATACGCCTGTTGGTATTCCTTTCGATCGACAGCCTGTAGGCCAAGTTTATACATCCCAAACTCATCAATCAAAGGAATCGAGCGGTCGCTTTCCTCCCTAGCCAAAGACAAATGTTCTTTGTTGAGCTCTTTATACATCGGCGCAAACAAAGTAAGAAGAAAGTTCGAGGCATCCCTACTCCCATTTTTCTTCGCTTCACGAAACCAGTGCATTGCTCTGGATTGATCCTGGTCTGGTCCTTGTCCACTCCACAGCAAGGAAGCCAAATTGTATTGTGCTACAACATGATTTTGATTAGCGGCTTTCAACCACCAAAAGCCCGCTCTGGAATAATTTTGTTCAACCCCACGACCAGCGTAATACGCTAGACCCAAGTTAAACTGTGCAGAAGCAAATCCTAAAGTAGCCGATCGTAAATATAAATCAGTGCCTTTTTTATGGTCTTGTTCAATACCAACACCCCGCATGTGCATCACGCCCAGGGCAAATAGTGCCTGTTCGTCGCGTTCTAAAGACGCCGCAGACCAGACGTCAAATGCCGCAGCATAATCTTGTTTCACATATGCAGTCAGACCTTCTTCATATGTTGCACTAGCATTGAATGGCAGTAGAATAGTCAATAAGACAACACCCAGCACAAGCACCTTAGATGAAAGATTTAAACGGAATTGGAATCTAAACATTGTCTCTATCGGACCCCCACAGCTAAGAGATATATCGAGGCTTCTTACAAAGCATCTTCACCTTGTTCGCCAGTTCGAATTCTGACTGCATGGTCAAGATCATAAACAAAGATCTTGCCATCACCCAAATTGCCTGTATGTGAAGCAGAGATTATGGCTTCTATTACGCTTTCTAGCCTGTCAGCGCTGGTGGCAACCTCAAGTTTAACCTTGGGAACAAAATCAACTACATACTCAGCGCCGCGATAGAGCTCGGTATGTCCTTTTTGTCTACCGAAACCCTTTACTTCAGTAACAGTCATGCCCTGGACACCGATTTCAGATAATGCATCTCTGACATCATCAAGTTTAAATGGCTTTATAATTGCGGTAACAAGTTTCATTTCATTTAGTAATCGTTGTCCTTATGCGGACTATAAGCCAGCATAAGACATCAGTAAATGTATTCATCGAACCAAGGGATGCAACTTTCCTCGTATTAGCGTTCCCCAATGCTGACAACAGGAATGGTCTAGATATTGAACCTGGAATCTCTCGAACGGGACTCACCATACGCCCAAAAAGTAGAATGATCGCAGGAAAGTTCAATAAATCAATGGCGCGCCCGGAAGGATTCGAACCTCCGACCTTGCGGTTCGTAGCCGCACGCTCTATCCAACTGAGCTACGGGCGCGTCGATTTTCCGCATAGACCAAACTCGATTAAGAGTTGGTCGTTTTAGATATTGTTACCGGGTGAATGCTTGTGCGCTTTTTGCTCCGAGTGAATAGTAGATCAATCAACGAACTATTATCCTTAGACTGCAGCCCTCTCTCGATATCAACAAATCTTAAAAAACATTTGTGGCGGAGAGAGAGGGATTCGAACCCTCGATACGCTATTAACGTATACACCCTTAGCAGGGGCGCGCCTTCAGCCACTCGGCCACCTCTCCAAGGCGGCGATTTTACACCAGCCAGTTGCTAAAGTGTGAAACGTAAGATTAAAAAGAACGCTTAAATTTTGTCAGAATAGTTAGGATGTGTAGCGCACAAAACGCGCTGCTTTTTACAATCAGGTGTTCAGGAATTGTGAGGATCTCCTCGGTCGTCGAACTGATCATCCTGCTGGTATCCTTGATCATATCCACCGCTATTTTCCTGGAAAGAGGCATTGCCACCATCTTGTTCGTTTTTAATACGGTAGTAGATTTCTTCGCGATGTACCGGAACATCCTTTGGGGCATTGATTCCGATTCGCACTTGTGTGCCGCGCACACCAAGTACCGTCATTCTGACCTCTTCACCAATAAAAACTGATTCGCCTATCCGACGAGTTAAAATTAACATGCTGCTCTGCTCCTGGTTCTCTGTGTCCTGGGAATTGTGTTACTTAGATCAAGTCCTCGGTGATTTCTTTGAATATAGAAACACCAACATTTTGCCTCTCAAACTTGAACCGAGAAGGTATACGCTTTTTTTACCAGATACAACTAAATAACACGCTCATTTGTTACTAAATAGCAAGTAAAGTTCCCACTTATTCTCTCTTTAATCAGGACAAGCGGTAATATTTTTTTCTTCACCGAGGTCGAATGCCTTATGAAGGGTACGCACAGCAAGCTCGGCGTATTCCTTGTCTACGGTGACTGATATTTTTATTTCAGAAGTGGAAATCATCTGAATATTGATTCCTTTATCAGAAAGCGCTTCAAACATTGTGGTGGCGATTCCCGCGTGGGATCGCATACCAACTCCAACCACTGATATTTTGGCGAGATCACTGTCGCCAATAATCTCGGCAGCACCTAAAGATTTCACGACTGGTTCAAGCAACTCCCGACATCTGTCAAGATCAGCTCTCGGGATAGTAAAGGTAAAATCTGTTAAACCATCAGTTCCAATATTTTGCACAATCATATCGACAATAATATGTGCCTCGGAAACAGGGCCTAGAATACTGTAGGCGATGCCTGGCTTATCTGGAACACCTCTCACTGTGACCTTAGCTTCGTCACGACTGAGTGCGATACCAGAAATTAAAGGTTGCTCCATCGAACTATCCTCATCTGTAATCAGTGTACCAAACCCTTCTGTAAACGATGACAACACGCGTAAGGGCACATTATATTTTCCCGCAAACTCAACCGAACGAATTTGCAGCACCTTTGCTCCAGCACCCGACAGCTCGATCATCTCTTCAAAGGTAATTCGATCTAACTTCTGTGCTTCAGGAACGATACGCGGATCAGTGGTGTAAACACCATCTACGTCGGTATATATCCGGCATTCGTCGGCATTAAGAGCTGCGGCCATAGCAACCGCTGTGGTATCCGAGCCACCTCTCCCCAAAGTTGTAATATTGTTTTCACTGTCGACACCTTGAAAGCCGGCAACTACCACCACGCGCCCTTCATCAAGATCGGCATTCACCCGTGTTGCTTCAATTGATTGAATGCGTGCTTTGCTGTGTATGTCGTCTGTAATGATCTTGATCTGACTGCCAGTATAGGATTTAGCAGGCACACCGATGTTTTCCAGCGCCATAGATAACAACGCTATGGTCACCTGTTCGCCAGTAGACAACAAAACATCCTGCTCGCGACTCGAGGGCTGCTCGCTGACTTGAGCTGCTAAGTCCAGAAGACGATTCGTCTCGCCACTCATTGCAGATACCACAACAACCATACGATGACCCTGACGCGCGGACACGGCAACGGTTTCCGCTACAGCCTGGATTCTCTCAGCCGTACCTACGGAGGTACCGCCGTATTTTTCAACATATAACGCCAAAAGGAATGCTCACTTACTTAGATTGCAACTGGCAATCAAGGTTTGATTGCCAGTAATTTCGGGACGGTATTAGAACCGAATTCAGCTTTAAATACTATCCCTAACCCATTGATAAGTAGATTCAATCAACGTATCGGCCTTTTCTTTGTCAGGCCCTCCACCTTGTGCAAGCTCTGGTTTTCCACCGCCCTTTCCACCGACATTGGGTGCCAGTGTAGAAATCAGTTTTCCTGCAGCCAGCGTATTTGAAAGATCTTTACTAACCCCTGCAATCATAGTGACTTTGTCATCGTTCACTCCGAACACTAAAACGACTCCAGTACCCAGTTTGTTTTTCCATTGGTCAACAACAATCCGCAATGTTTTGACATCGGTATTATCTTGTCTAAGCGCAACAACCTGAACACCCTCAATATCTTTTACCATATCCTCATTGGTGCCACCCGTTGCTAGCTTTGCTTGCAACTGCTGTATTTGTTTCTGCTGCTCTTTTTGAATTTCTAACAAAGAGGATAATTTATCCGCCAGCTGTTCGGGCGAAGTTTTCAGCGAAGAAGCGGCATGGCTCAATGTCGCCAACTGAGAATCAAGCCATTGTTCAGCGGCACTACCGGTCACTGCTTCAACACGCCTGACTCCTGCGGCGATTCCGGACTCAGACAGAATTTTAAACATTCCGATATTTCCCGTTCGCTCAACGTGGGTACCACCACAAAGCTCAAATGAAAACTCTCCCATCCGAATAGTACGGACGTTACTATCGTACTTCTCCCCAAATAAAGCCTCAGCACCCGCTTCTCTCGCTTCATCTAGCTCCATTTGTTTTACCACAACCTCTTCATTTCTTCGAACTTCCTGATTAACGAGCTGTTCGATTCGAGTTAAATCATCGGCATTAATTGGTTCGTGATGGGAAAAATCAAAACGTAGGCGACGCGCATCAACTAACGATCCTTTCTGCTGTACATGTTCTCCTAACACTGTCTTTAGCGCGGCATGCAGCAGGTGCGTCGCAGAGTGGTTGTTTGCACTACCATACCTGAGCTCGCGATTTACCTTAGCCTTCGCCTTGTCACCAACATGAATCTCACCGTCAACGACGTGGCCCACGTGCCCGATCACTTTATTCGCAAGGTACTGAGTATCGGTTACCGTAAAAACCGCGTTACCAACAGACATTTGACCAGTATCACCAACCTGTCCACCACTTTCTGCATAAAATGGTGTTACCGGCACAACAATTAAACCAGCATCACCCGCAGACAACCTATCAACTTGATTTTGATCTTTGATCAAAGCATGGATATCCACTTCCGTAGACAGCTCACCATATCCACAAAAGACGGTCGAAGGCACGCCATCCAAACGAATCTTATCGGCTTGAACAAACTTACTTGCTTGTTGCCCTTTTTCTCTTTGTACATTCATCGCATCGTCAAAACCGACTTCGTCGATGGTTAATCCTTGCTCTCGCGCAACATCAGCCGTGAGATCAGCGGGAAAACCAAAGGTATCGTAGAGCTTGAACACCACTTTCCCGTTGATTTGCTTTCCTTCCATCTCTGCAATTTCGCGATCCAGAATTTTTAAACCCTGATCAAGAGTTTCATTGAACCGGTCATTTTCTCTCAACAACACATCAGTAATTCTTTGCGCATTTTCTCTCAAACTTGGATAAGCGTCCCCCATCTCAGCAACAAGAGGTTCCACTAAGCGGTGCATAAACGGCTTTTTAAATCCGAGTTGATAACCATGGCGCACCGCTCGCCTGATTATTCTACGCAAAACATATCCCCTCCCCTCATTTGAAGGCACGACGTCATCAAGCAAGAGAAAGGCGGTGGATCGAATATGGTCCGCGATCACACGTAGCGACTTACTTTCCAGATCATCTACCTTGACAACGTTCGCCGCAGACCGGATCAACCGTTGAAACAAATCAGTTTCATAATTACTGTGCACGTGTTGCATCACCGCTGCGACCCGCTCCAATCCCATGCCGGTGTCAACCGAAGGTTTTGGTAACGGAGTTAAGGTGCCATCTGCGCTTCGATTAAATTGCATAAACACCAGATTCCAGATTTCCACATATCGATCGCCATCTTCCTCCGGCGTTCCAGGTGGGCCCCCTTCGACATCCGGGCCGTGATCATAAAAAATCTCAGAACATGGTCCGCAGGGTCCGGTGTCCCCCATTTGCCAAAAATTATCCTTAGCCCCTATTCTCGTCACACGTTCAATCGGGACACCGATTTCATTCACCCAGATTGATTCGGCTTCATCGTCTTCTTCAAAAACAGTGACCCACAGCTTGTCCGCAGGCAATCCGAACTCAACCGTTAACAACTCCCAGGCATATTTAATAGCATCCTGCTTGAAATAATCACCAAAACTGAAATTACCAAGCATTTCAAAGAAGGTATGGTGCCGTGCGGTATAACCAACGTTCTCAAGATCATTGTGTTTTCCCCCGGCTCTTACACATCGTTGCGACGTCACCGCACGAACATAATCGCGTTTTTCCTCACCAAGAAACAGATCCTTGAATTGAACCATACCGGCATTGGTAAACAGTAACGTGGGATCATTCCCCGGGACCAGAGAACTGCTGTCTACGATGGTGTGTCCTTTAGACTCAAAATACTGGAGAAACCGTTGGCGGATTTCGCTTATGTTCATAACTGGGATAATCAAACAGAGGACTTTGGATCATAGCGAAGTCTCTTGTTAAATCAAGAGAATCCGCACCAATGTAACCGGAATAAAGGTTGCACTCCATTTGCGTCAGCTGTTTGCCGAAACGCTTCGCTTTGACCAGAGCGGGAAAATTAAAGCAGCCTAATGATCAAAACCAGGAATATCTGTGGATGAGAAACCACGTTGCTGAAGAAACCGCGCCTGCTTCGCCCAGCTTTTATAATCTTGCGGTGGCGCTTTGCCGAACTTCTTCTCTCTGACATTGGCCGCTAGATCAGACCATTGTCCGTCGTACTCGGCCATTACCTGTTCGACAATTAAAGGGGCTATCCGATGCTGATTAAACTCCTTTTTTAGCATTGCAGGTCCTTTCCCGGCATTAAAGCGAACGCGCGCTAAATGCTCTGCATAACGCAGATCCGATTGCGCCTTTCTCTCCTGTAGAAGCTTAATCGCCTTGTCTATTTGGTCATTTTCATCCCAGCGCGTTAATTTTTGTCGCAGTTCAAACTCACTGTGCTCTCTGCGCATCAAATACTTGTACGCGTGATCCATTAGAGATAAAAATTGTTTCTTGCCGGCCAGCTCTTCCAGCTCGGAAGTAGTTTCGGGGCAGTTTGATGACATGGGAAAACCTAAAAATCTCTGACTTCTGTAGGCATTGAATAAGATGGCTATCGGTCGATCAATATAAACGGTTCAACAGACTGATATGAGAGGCATCAAATATCAGTCTGTCGAATCGTTGCAGCAAACACCTATACGACTTCCAATTAAATTTATTGACGAAGTAAATATTAGATAATCGCGTCGGTAATAATCGATATAAATGGTTAGATTTCTACCGCGGCATCTGCAGCAAGGTCTTCATCCGCATCCACATCCGCCGACGTGTTTTCTGGTATCAACCCTTTTTTCTCGCGAATAATTCGCTCGATTTCTTCTGCCATGGCTGGATTTTCTTTAAGAAACGCGCGTACGTTGTCCCTGCCCTGACCTATACGATCTTTTCCATAGCTGTACCATGCACCAGACTTTTCAATGATCCCGACTTCCACACCAAGATCAATGAGCTCACCCAGTTTAGAGATCCCCTCGTTATACAGAATATCAAACTCGGTTTGCTTAAACGGCGGTGCAACTTTGTTCTTGATGACCTTGACGCGCGTTTGATTACCCAGGATTTCATCACCCTTCTTAATCGCACCAATACGGCGAATATCAAGCCTCACCGAAGAATAAAATTTCAGTGCATTACCACCTGTAGTTGTTTCAGGGTTACCAAACATCACGCCAATCTTCAGCCGAATCTGGTTGATGAATATCACCATGGTGTTCGACTTTTTAATATTGGCCGTTAGCTTTCTCAGTGCTTGCGACATCAATCTGGCTTGCAGTCCGACGTGATGGTCTCCCATCTCGCCTTCTATTTCAGCTTTCGGAGTCAACGCCGCGACAGAATCCACGATCACCACATCCACTGCAGCTGATCTCACCAGCATATCGGCGATTTCTAAAGCCTGTTCTCCAGTGTCCGGTTGCGATACTAAAAGCTCATCAATATTGACGCCAAGTTTCTCAGCATAACTCGGATCAAGCGCATGCTCCGCATCGATAAATGCGGCAGTGCCGCCAAGTTTTTGCGCCTCGGCAATCACCGATAGCGTCATCGTCGTCTTTCCCGACGATTCTGGACCATAGATTTCGATTACCCGTCCTCTTGGTAATCCACCAATGCCCAATGCAATATCCAGACCAATAGAACCTGTGGAATATGCTTGTATATTGTGTGCGACATTATTATCGCCCAACCGCATTACTGACCCTTTACCAAATTGTCTGTCAATTTGACCAAGGGCTGCGTCTAGGGCTTTACGTTTGTTGTCATCCATTTTTGATAGCTCGCTTAAAAGTAAGAGTGAAAATTAAGTTTCATTTCTGCCCGGGAAAGACAGCCGTTGTTGGCGGCGAAATATCACTATCCATAGTATTTTCGATCCAGCACCAACATCGCGAGAAAGCACCATATCTAGGATATAGCGTTGTTCTCATTTTTGAGAACATATCAGCATCGCCGATAGAGTTCAAGCCCAAAATTATCCCACAAAGCGGTGCTTACAGACACCTGCAAAAGCAGATTTATTCTATTAAATCAAATAGATATCATATTTACGATAGATTGTTAACGCCTCATATCGTAATAGGCCCGTAATCTCTTGATTCCAAAAGAGCGCGGCAAATCGGGTTCTAAGAAGCAGATTAGAGAATTAAGCGGAAGCACTTCCTTGCCATGTATTTTAGTTTTTCAGGGAGTTCTTTTCGATCCTCCAGACAGAACCACCTGCAACATAGAAATGAAGTTAACGCTTTGATGGTTTTTCCAAATACAGCAACTTTGTTGCAACACCATTTGTCATGGAAATGACTGCTGCGGTCGCCGTGGGCATGAGTTTACCGTTGGAAAAAAATGGGGCATTCGGACAGTATCTCAGCAGTAACATTTCTAATCCGGGGTTATGTCCAACCACCATCAGTGTTTGACTGTCGATTAACGCATTTTCGATGATCGCAACAAGATCATTTTCAGAGGCATGATACAACGATCTCAGAAAGCGGGTTTCCGTATCCTGCCATCGACACGCGCTGCAAACTAGCGACAGGGTCTCGGTAGTTCTCTCTGAACTTGAACAAAGTATCAAATCAGGTTCGATTGATTTGGATTGGAACCACTCACCTATCGCGACCGCCCCGCGCTGTCCCCGCTTACTTAAAGGCCGATCAAAGTCGGAGTTTGCCCCGCTATGCCAGTCTGACTTGGCGTGTCGCAGTAAAACAAGTTGTTGTGTCGCCATCTCGTATTTGTATCAGTACAATACGCGCACATTTTACTCTCTCATTGCGTCCCGCATGGCAAAAAAAAATAAAGCGCCCAAACCAGGCACCATCGCATACACTGCAGATCGACACGAATACTATGAAAAAGCAGTGCAATGTGTTGAATCTGAAGTTGACATGGTCGACGAGACTTATGAATCGCTTAGGGGTAAAAAAGCACGCTATATGCGAGAGGATTTCTGCGGTACAGCGAATACCAGCTGTGAATGGGTAAAACGCCGGCCGGATAATGTGGCGATTGGCCTGGACCTTGACCAAGAGGTTCTGGACTGGGGGATAGAACACAGAATCAAAACCCTGAATGCGGATCAACAACAGCGCGTTAACATCTTGAATCAAGATGTGATGAGCGCCTCTGAAGATCCGGCCGATGTCATTCTGGCAATGAATTTCAGCTATCAGTTATTTAAAACCCGCGACACATTACGCGCCTATTTTGAGAAAGCAAGAGAAGGCCTAAAAGAGGATGGACTATTTTTCATAGACGCTTATGGTGGTCATGATTCCTGGCGTCAAATCCGTGAAAAAACAAAGTTCGACGACTTTGACTATTTCTGGCACCAGAAAAGATTCAACCCGATTACCGGAGACATGCTGTGTCATATCCACTTTCGGTTTAAAGACAAATCCTGGTTACGTAAAGCATTCACCTACGACTGGCGGATGTGGACCTTACCCGAGCTTCAGGAATTAATGAAAGAAGCCGGATTCAGCAATGTACAAGTTTATTGGGAAGGCACCGACGAGGAAACAGGTGAAGGCAACGGCGACTACTACCCAACCAATATTGGAGACGATGATCCAAGCTGGATAGTTTATCTGGTCGGAGAAAGATAAAAGTATGGCGGCAACAAGAGCGCAAACTCTTATTGCTGCCAAAGTTCACCATTCAGACTACACTGCAGATTAAGCTCTGGATCGCTCAGCCTGCGGATCCCAAACAGGATCGTTAATCACAGTAGCCTGACGCATTTTTCCTAACAGTTCCACCGTTAACTTTTTTCCCTCTTGTGCATAGGCGGTTTCCACATACGCAAAACCCAAACTCTTCTGGGTGGTATGACCGTAACCACCTGAGGTAGTAATACCAATTGGTTTGTCATCAATAAATACTGTTTCGCCGCCAGCTATGTCGTTGTCGCCGGGTTCAACCTCAAGATAAACAATCTGAATTTCAGTATCTGCTTTCTTAATTTTCTCTAACGCAGACTTGCCTACATAATTTTCTTTGGCATCGTTCACAAATCGTTCGACGTCTGCCTCTACCGGAGATATTTCATTGGTCAGCTCAGCACCCCATCCTTTGTATGCTTTCTCTATCCTTAAAGAGTTCATCGCATAGGTGCCAAAGTTAGCGATCCCGTGGGGCTGGCCCGCTTCCCATAGAGCGTTGTACACCGTCAGCATATCTTCCATCCGGCAATGTAACTCCCAACCGAGTTCGCCAACGTAATTCACCCGAAGTGCACGCACCGATGCACCCGCCACCTGTATCTCTTGTCCGGTCAACCATTTGAAGTCGGCATTTTCCAAACTGCTATCGGTTAGTGTTTTCAATACATCCCTCGAAGCAGGACCGGCCAAAACAAGGACTCCAAAATCGTTGGTAACATTAGTCACCTCTACTTCTTCACCGTCAGCAATACCCTGTCTCAGAATAGACAAATCTCGCATCTCGGAATTTGCCCCGGAAAGAACATAATAATGATCTGGCGTCAGTTTTGTCACCGTTGACTCGCCATTCAACCTGCCTTCTTCAGAAAGGTAATGGGTCAACGTGATTCCGCCAGCACGGATCGGCATCTTGTTTGCAGATAGACGATTAAGCAGGCTCTCCGCATCTTTTCCGATGACATCATATTTTGCAAAACTGGATAATTCCAGAATACCCACTCTCTCTCGAACCGCCTTACACTCTTCGGCAACAACTTCAAAAGTATTATTGTGACGAAATCCAATTTCTTCTTCGCGACCATCAAGGGAAAACCATTTCGGTCTCTCCCATCCATTGGCTTCAGCATACACCGCACCCATCTCCTCCAAACGATCATATACAGGCGTTATACGCATCTTGCGTCCTCCGGGACGCTCCTCGCCAGGCAAATGTAATTTATACATATGCTCGTAGTCTTCATGGGATTTTTCTTTGGTGTAACTGCCTGGCGCAAAATCGCTGTAACGCCGCGGATCAAGCCCGGCCATATTGATTTCTGCATCACCGTAGATCATCCATTGCGCAAGGTACTTTCCGCAACCTGCGCCAGAGGCAATGCCAATAGAAGCGCCATTCATATGCCAGAAATTCTGTATCCCAGCAGCAGGGCCCACAAACGGATTGCTGTCCGGCGTATGCGGAATCGCACCACATACAACGCGCTTAATACCGAGCTCTCCCCACATCGGAATACGTTCCATCACGCGTTCAATGTAAGGCATCAAGTTATCGAAATCAGGATCAAATAATTCGTTTACTGAATCCCATTCCGGCCATCCACCACGATGGGTCCAGCACTCTTCCGATTTTGCCATCTCGTAGATTCCGATCAACGCCGACTTTTGCTCTTGACGATAATAAGAAGATGGATAGGGGTCACGTATCACCGGCATTTCAGTCTCGGCGTTCATAAACTCTTCCACCGTTTCCGTGACTATATATGTGTGCTTCATATTGATCATTGGAATGTCCGTTCCGACCATTTGAGAAACCTGTCGTGCGTAACAGCCCGCTGCGTTCACAACATGCTCTGCTACGACGGTACCCTGCTCAGTAATCACATCCCAGTCTCCTGAGCTTCTTTGTTTTATGTCTAAAACACGATTGTTGGTAACAATTTTTGCGCCGAAGTTTCTCGCGCCTTTGGCCATCGCGTTACACACACCAGCCGGATCAACGTGACCATCATTCATTGTCCACGCGCCAGCAATAACCCCTTCGATGTTTGCGTATGGAACCAATTGTTTGATTTTTGCCGGGTCGATAATTTCGCAATCATAGCCAATTAATTTGCCAACGCTGGCAACCCGCTCAAACCATTCAACTTCGGCCGTATTCTGCGCAAAGCGAATACCGCCGCAGCCATGCCAGCTGACATATTGGCCGGTTAATTCTTCAAGCTTTTGGTAGAGATTAATACCGTAGTCGTGAATCTTTGCAACGTTGTAATCCGCAACAAAGTTTGGACACTGGCCGGCAGCGTGCCAAGTTGAACCAGAAGTTAATTCTCCCTTCTCGATCAACAAACAATCTGTCCAGCCTTCCTCAGCAAGATGATAAAGCAGGCTTGCGCCCATGTTACCGCCGCCAACAATGACCACTCGAGCCTGGCCTGGCAATGTAGAACCGTTCATACAAAATCTCTTAATATCAATTACTTATTTTCATTTTTTCACGTGGAATGCGAATATCGAATTTCTCTCTGATTCGCGCGTCCACCTCGTCAGGAATATGCGAAGGAAAATGGGTTGCCAATATTTCCTCGGTTTTTCTCCTCGCACGCTGGTCAATGGTTGTTGCCCCTAATTCCATCCATTCAGCCGGCGTAAGGCGATCCCCCAAATCCGGATAGACGTAATCAGTCTCCATTCTAGACAGCGTAGCTGAATGCCCAAGAAAATGTTCTGGACCATTTAAACAAACATCCTGAATCGTCTCATAGGCAAGATTTTCAGTATCAATGTCCACCCCGCGCACACTGCGATTAATGGCCCCCAGCATGTCATTATCAATGGTACATCCTTCGAAGCTAAATCCGAGCAGGCTCGCCTGCATCCCGGCGGATTCGTAGATCATGTTTGCTCCGCTATGACCTGCAAGAGACAAAGTATAAGATTTCTCATACCCAGACTGTGCGTCTGGCACCTTCGAATCTGCCATACCGGCAGCAATTCCGGTGGGTAAATTATAATAGCGTCCCATTTGACCGCATGCAGCCATCAAGACCGCCTGTTCCCCACTACCGCCACTCATCGCTCCAGTCCTGAGATCAGAAACAAATGGCCAGGGCCCAGCGATGCAGGGATGCTTCGGTACGATCGCATTGACATATACCAATGCCCCTAATACCTCGGCCCATTCTTGCACTACCGCACCTGCAAGAGATGCGGGACTGGTAGCACCGGCTTGACCGGCTGCCAGCAGCAGAGTCGGCATCCCGCCTTTCACACAGACTTCCATTACCCTGCAAGCGTCTTCAGCAAATCGCATTGGCGGCACCACAAAGCAACAAGACAAACTGGCAAATGGTTTCGCTCGCCACTTATCTTCGCCGCCAGCTATTTCATGTAATAGTTTTAACCCTTCAACCGCGTGTTCGGGTTCCACATAGCTGAGGCCACAGTGTTTGGTGGTACCGCTGACAGACGCATAAGTCGTATTCAGATCCATCGCCCTTGGACTCTCAATATCTCTAGCAACCATACAGCGCTGAAAAAAGTGCAGGTGATCCAGCTTATCTACCAGCCTGGCAGCATCATATAAATCCAGAACCGTAGATTCGCGATAAAGACCTTTACCCGGATAGGCATCATGAGCTTTCCATTCGTCCACGACATGCACCGCTGCTCCGGCAGTGCCAAAATGCACCTTGTTTCCAGACAGATGCATATCGTGAGCGGAATCCTGCCCGTATAACGTAAAGTCTCTTAACGCATTGGCAATGGTGTCTTCGACCAATGCCCGTGGAAACTTTAAGCGTCCGTTTTCAAACTTACCGCCCACCCCTTTGACGTATTCGATACATGTTTCTGTTGAACGCGTAAACCCAACGTTCTCTAACAGATCAAGAATCGTTGCATGAATCTTGTCCATATCCTTATCGGTGAGTGGTTTAAAACAACCACCCTCCATTCCAGGCCGCACCGGCTTACTATCTTCTGCCAGCGGAGCCGCGCGTAGTGCCTTACGTGCCTCTCGACCTCCAGCTCTTCTACTTGCCATGGTATTCCTCCATCGAACAATAATTTTTCACCATGGCAGCATATGAAACCGGCTACACCAAGGTTTTTAGTAAACCGCTAGGGTATTACAAGTGAATTAGAATGAGGAATACTTTAGGGTCTAATTTACGACCGCAAGTTCTATTAACGCGCCGAAGTCTAGCAGTATTGGAAGTTACTGCAGATTTCATCAAACATAACGATCTCTAAAGCGTTTTAATGCTGATTCCGGGTCTCGCGGGGGGTCTCGCCAAAACTCGAAAAGTATCGGCTACTGAAATGCCCGGCTGATTTAAAACCACAGGCAATCGCCACATCGATCACTTTCATCGAAGTTTTCTCCAGCAACCCCTTGGCAGACTCCAAGCGCAAGGTAAGGTAATACCGCGCCGGCGTGGTATTGAGGTAGCGACGAAACAATCGTTCCAACTGACGTTTGGAAACTCCGACAAGATTGGCGAGCTCGGCCGGAGTGAGTGGTTGTTCGATATTGGCCTCGATCAATTCAATACACTCGAGTAGATCGGGGTGGGTGACACCGGTCCGAGATTGCACGTCCATCCGTTGCGGCTCTCCGGTGGAGCGAATATGCGGATGAATCATACTGTCCGCTACCGATGCCGCTAACTCGTGCCCATGATGTTGTTCGATCACGTAGAGCATCATATCGATCGAAGCTGCACCGCCCGAACAAGTTAATCTGTTTTGATCAATCTCATAGACATCAGAGGTCACCTTATAACCTGGCCAAGCATCCTTAAACTGCCCCATGTTTTCCCAATGAGTGGTGCATTGCAATCCTTCAAGCAAACCTGCTTCCGCGAGAATATGACATCCTGTTTCTAAACCGGCGATCAGCGTATCTTTTTCTGACTGGCTTTGCAGCCAGGCTAGAATCGGCTCAGAGTCAAATTTTTCCGGATAATAAGGCCCGGATACAACCACCATAGAAAAGCTGTCTTCTGTGTTAATCGAGCAATCGATAGCTTGCATCATTCCATTGGAAGCAGAGATGTTGGAACCATCCTCGCTAATGAGTCGCCATTGATATAGCGGCTTTTTCGCCAGTCTGTTGGCTATCCTCAGTGGCTCCAGAGCGGAAATAAAAGGCAGCATATTAAACGAGTTGCACAACAGAAACCCGATGCATCTTTCTGCGCCTTCACGCATGTAGCCGTAATCTATCTCATTCATGTTAGGGCAGTTTGCACGTGAATTTAATACCGCGAATGATATTATGTAAGCGGGTTTGAGTCATCAATACATGGAAAGATAAATTGTATCTGTTCTACTTGTTCCGTTAATCGATTTTTTAATGTAATCATATATTTATGAACAATATCGACACTTCTACTAACTCCACCATTGCGGTTATTGGGACAGGAAATATGGGCGCACCAATGGCAATCAATCTCGCAGCAGCTGGATTTAACGTGAATGCGTTTGATATCGAAAAAGGGAAATTGCAGCCTTTGGTCGAGCATGGCGTGACCGCCTGTCACAGTCATATGGAAGCGATTGAAAGAGCCGATATGATTCTAACCATGTTGCCAAGTGGCGTTGAAGTAACTGACGTCTTCTGTCAACACATATTAAATAGAGCACATACCGACACCCTCTTGGTTGATAGTTCTACCATCGACCTGAAAACAGCGCAATCTTTACATCGTGAAGCAGCCTTAGGTGGCTATGCAATGATCGATGCTCCGGTATCAGGTGGCACCGCGGGAGCAGAATCTGGCAACCTCACTTTTATGGTTGGTGGTGAAGCAGCTTCTCTCGACCGAGCGACATCTGTCTTAGAAGCGATGGGCGCTAAAACTATTCATTGTGGTGAGGGAGGAATGGGACAAGCGGCAAAAATGTGTAACAACCTAATGCTGGGAATTCAAATGATTTCTGTCGCCGAAGGCTATCGGCTGGCGCAGAAAACAGGCTTGTCAGAACAAACACTATACGATGTTGCTGCAAACTCTTCTGGGAACTGCGCCGCTCTTACCGCATTCAACCCTATTCCCAACCTACTGCCCAACACCCCCTCTTCCCGAGATTATCAGCCTGGATTTTCCAACAACCTCATGTTGAAGGATATGAAATTGGCACTCAATGCCGCGAGTCAAACTGAAACACCTTTAGACATCGCGCCTGCTGCTACAAATTTGTATCAGAAGTTCTCCGATGCGGGTTTCGGCGAATTGGATTTCTCAGCTATTTTTAACTTACACGAAAAAAAGCAGTAAATTATCAGCAACCGGCTGCTTTTAAGATTGCAGAATAGTTTGACCACATTTGAAGCCATTAGTCTATAAAACTGAGGTCTCTTGAGTTCTTAAAAATGCGTCTAGCTCCACGATATTCTTCGCCATTTTGATCGAAGCGACATCAACCATTTTCCCGCCAATACTGGTCGCACCAGCCCCTTCTTTTGCCGCTAAGGCCATTGCATCCAGAACGGCTTTAGCTGACGCAACTTCATCCTGTGTTGGTGTCATGACTTCATTCACTATAGCAATCTGATCTGGATGAATCGCCCATTTTCCGCTAAAGCCAAGCGCTGCTGCTCTCTTTGTCGCAGCAATAAATCCTCTCTTATCCTTGTAGTCTCCATAAGCGCTGTCGATCGGTCGTAAACCATTCGCTCTACAAGCGATGACAATGGATTGCATAATTGGATGCCAGGGATCCCCTGGAAAATCCGCATTGAGACCCCCAATATCAACGGTTCTTGCACCACAACTGGCTGCAAAATCTCCCGCGCCAAAATGCAGCGCTTCGAGTCTGGCACTGGCGCTGGCGATAGTTTGCATATTTTGCGCTCCCGCTGCGGTTTCGATAATAACCTCAATCGCAATTGCTCTTTTCAAGCCTTTGGCTGACTCGATCTGCGCTAACAGTTTTTCAACCATGTAAACGTCCGAGACACTATCTACCTTCGGCAACATTACGCTGTGGATTGCCGATCCAGCGTGTTCAACAATATCCACCAAATCTCTGTACATAAAATGCGTATCAACACTGTTTATCCTCACCACAATGTTCTTTCCGCGGTCATGCCAGTCGATTGCTGTCAGGGCGTTGATCACATTTTTTCTGGCGCGGGATTTCTCGCCCTCAGCAACCGAATCTTCGCAGTCCAACATAATGCTGTCAGCCTCACTGGAAAGCGCTTTTTCAAACAGAATCGGCTTAATCGCAGGAACAGACAATAAACATCTTTCGGCGCGAAACGCCGGAGGATTAGTTTGTTTAGGAGCAGTCATAGAGGTTTTTGAGAATTGAGATTCATGCAAAACAACTGGCTGAATGTGAAATTACTGTGAAATTAATTGATATTTCAGAATATACCGTTTAGACACCAAAAAAAGCCGCTGAGAAACAATATCATGCCTTTTATATTATTGTAACTTGCACCTGAACAAGGTTAATATACTGATATTGGGGGAGAAAGTACCGGATTCAGGTCTTTTTTGCAGCAACTTCGTGGGTTCAAAATTAGTTTTCTGACTGGCGACGTTGTCTTTGCAACAGCATTTTATTTTGCACAAAAACTATAGAAGCAAGATGGGTGTTGCTAGCTAGCAACAATACGACTTCCATTAAATCAGCGGGATTTTTCTAGCTTTATAAATAAATTGCATCGTTCATTAGCAGTGAAGCTATAGATGCGACGCAGTAAATTTATGGCTTCCCAAAAAGGTGAAGGGGAAAGAACAGAAGCAAATCTGCTTTCCAGAATATCTAAATTAACAAGTTTAAAGAAAGGGGTACAACGAAGATGGCACATCGATCGTATTTTAATAGCCTTCGCGGCAAGATAACCAATCGGGCTCTATTTATCGGCATATTGCCGATCGTCGTAATTGGTGGTCTTGCATACTATGGATTATCGTCACTGATAGATGAAGCAGAGTCTGGCTTGGATCGTAGTCGAGGAGAGCTACTGGATAAAGTTGTCGGTAAAAATCTAAATTCAACAGCTTCTCGAGTGGTTCAACAACTCGATGGCTTTATGTTGGAGAGAATCTCGGATGCTGTAACCTGGGCTTCAGCACCAAATGTTGTGGCTGCAGCGCGAGGGGCGGCAGAGTTCCATAGAACTAGAGACCTCCCTTCCCTGAGTACTGAGCAGATTGAAAAAGCGTTTACCGATAAGAAAAGCTTAAATCTTTATTCTGGAACTGATGCCTATCTCACTAAACAGGTTGAACGATCTCCTCACTTTGCTGAAATATTTATTACTGACGAATATGGCTACAACGTAGCGTTAACTAATCCAACATCCGACTTCGTTCAGAGTGATGAAGACTGGTGGGTTGAAGCGATGGATAATGGCATCTCTGTAGGCCAAGTAGAGTACGACGCTTCAGCGGGTATCTGGTCAATCGAAATCTCTGTTCGCATCGACGATGACAGGACCGGAAAACGTTTGGGCGTGATGAAATCCGTATTAGGTGTGAGTCTGATTCAAGCGGTAGCAGATGAGCGCGCAGCGGAAATTACAGGTGGTAAGGTGACTATTTCAAACTCAGACGGTTTGTTACTTGCTGAAACTGCAACACAACATAGCGTTAGCCGTATTATGAGTGAGGATGCCAGTCTCTCGGATAGCGATAATCCTGCAGTTGAGAAAGCGTTAAGCACTCTAGAAAGTGGTTATGATATAAGCGAAACAGAGGTGACCGGCTTTGCGCGATCCGCTGGCCAAGAGCATTATGGGGATGCCGTCCAAGGTTTTCAGGGGTTTAACTGGGTTGCAATTGTCACCGAGCCGACAGCATCAGCCCTAACACCTATTCGCGATTTAACCAAAGTACAGTCGGATTTGGCAAAATCCAGAAAAAATATGTTGATCTATTCCGCAATAGCGATTGTTCTTATTTCCATCGTTGCGATGATTTTGGCGCATATGCTATCCAGCAAAATTATTGCTCCACTACAAAAACTGCAGGACGCTGCTGAACGCGTAGCAAAGGGCGACACCACTCAATCGGTTTCAATCAAGTCCAACGACGAAATCGAAGACCTAGCGCAAATATTTGACCGCATGAGGAATAGCGTATCGATTCTGATGGCACGCTATAGAAAAGTTCAGGCTGGTAGAACTTAAACTATTTAGAAACGCAAATAAAAACCCCGCTACAGTGCGGGGTTTTTTTTAACCAAATTATCTTGAGCTACGACTTCGATCATTTGCCAAAGAAAGATCCAAGTCACGCAAACTTAAACAATAAATGCGGAACCAGCTAGCCGATACTCTCGCAGAATCGCGCAATTCGCTCACACGAAGCTACTAAATCAGCCTCCGCCGCAGCAAATGACAACCGAAAATAGCCGTCGCTCCCAAAGGCTGAACCTGGCACTACCGAAACACCTTGTTCTTCCATTAAACCCATAACCCAATCCGTATCACTAGCTATCGTGCGACCTTTGATCGTCGATTTTCCGATAAACTGCTTTACCGAAACAAACAAATAAAATGCACCCGCCGGGTCAAAACAATCAAGCCCATCAATCTTGTTGATAGCATTTAACATAAGCTCCTTGCGGCTTGAAAACTCATCCGCCATCTCTTTCACAGCATCCTGCGGACCCGAAAGTGCTTCGACACCTGCCCATTGTGAGATCGAACACGGCGCAAGCGATGATTGCCCCTGCAGCTTCTTCATTCCTTTAATCAATTCTTCAGGCGCTGCGCCATAACCCAGTCTCCAGCCAGTCATTGCGTGCGACTTCGACAGACCGTTGACAATCAATGTTCTTGATTTCAGCTGTGGGTTCACTTCGCAAAAATTCACAAAAGTCGATGGTGCATAAATAACCTTCTCATAAATATCGTCTGTCATAATCATGACATTTGGGTGCTCCAGCAACACTTCTCCTAAAGCCTGAAACTCCTCTCGGGTATACACAGCGCCAGTTGGGTTAGAGGGTGAATTCAGAAATAACCACCGGCTTTTGCTGGTAATGGATTTAGACAGTTGATCTGGGGTTATCTTAAAGCTTGCCTCCTGCGTTGTTTGCACGATCACTGGCTCACCGCCAAACAGCAGTGCAATATCAGGATAGCTCACCCAATACGGCGCTGGAATAATGACTTCATCGCCTATTTCCAGCGTTGCCATCATGGCGTTGTAAATGATTTGCTTACCGCCCGCACTGACAATAATCTCTGGCGGATCGTAGTCGAGCCCGTTATCCGTTTTTAGCTTGTCACATATAGCCTGGCGCAATGGCAAGATACCCTCAACCATTGTGTAATGGGTTTCCCCAGCCTGCATCGCTTTGGTCGCCGCCTGTTGAATATTTAATGGGGTATCGAAATTAGGTTCACCGGCGGCAAGTGAAATTACATCATGCCCTTCATCCCTAAGTGCACGGGCACGGTTAGAAATATCCACCGTAGGTGAAACGCGTACTTTCGAAAGACGAGTCGCTAGCTTGATCATGGTCATTAAAAATTTCTTGTTTATCTTTAATTTGTGATGCGTTTTACATCTTGTACATTTTGAATTCTTGAAAACTGCAACAGAACCTTGCTCAATGAATTCAATCCATTTACTTCTAACCGCAGTTGCACCATCACGTTATTCTCCTCATCCGTAGACATATTTACCTTCAACACATGTACTTTTCTATCCTTCAGAACTTGCGTTATATCATGCAAAATACCACTGCGATTGTACGCTACTATCCGCACGCTTACTGGATACGAAGAAACATCATCCAACCCCCACTCAACCTCAATGAGTCTGTTTTGCAATTCTTCGTCTAATCCCGAAATATTATGACAGTCTCGGTTGTGAATAGAGACACCTCGCCCCGTAGTAATGTATCCCACAATCTGCTCTCCCGGCATCGGTTGGCAACACTTAGCCATAGTCGTCAATAAATTCCCAACGCCGTTAACTTTAAAGTCTCCCGGCTTGTTCTTCGGTTGCTCTACCTTGTTTTCAACCAGGGGTTGCTGCGATTGCTCAAGCTCACGCCGAAAAGGCAATAGAGCGCGCGACAATTTATAGTCACCCGCCCCAAGCGCTGCAAGTAGATCATCGGTCTTATGATAGGGTGTGTTTTCTACGATGCGTTCATATCCAAGATCTTCCAGCCCTAAACGCGAAAGCTCTTTTTCTAACATGGTTCGACCTTCTGCCAAATGATGACTAAAGTCTTGTAACTTGAACCATTGCAGAATTCTTGATCGTGCTCTCTGGGTTTTGACGTACTCAAGCTCGGGGCGCAGCCAGTCCCTGCTGGGAGATCCATTCTTAATCGTTTGAATTTGAACCTGCTCACCTGTTTTCAACTGATATCCCAGTGGCACCATCTTTCCGTTTACCCGCGCACCTCGGGTGCGATGCCCAACCTCTGAGTGCACCGCGTAGGCAAAATCTATAGGCGTTGCCCCTTCCGGCAAATCCATTACGGTGCCCTTGGGCGTGAACACATAAACCCGGCGACTGTCAGCTGATTGCTTGAATGCTTCGGAGATACTATGACTATCTTTTAACTCATCTTTCCACTCCAACAGTTGACGCAACCATAATATTTTATTGTCGATATTATCCTCAGCATTGCGACGTTCCTTGTATCGCCAGTGAGCAGCAACACCCAGTTCATTGTCCTCATGCATCTCACGCGTTCGAATCTGAACCTCTACCGTCTTGTCCTCCGGACCGATAACTACTGTGTGAATCGATCGGTAACCATTCGACTTTGGCGTCGCAATGTAATCGTCGAATTCTCCCGGCAAATGGCGCCACTTAGTATGAATAGTTCCCAGAGCGGAATAGCATTCTGACACCGAGCCGACCACCACCCTTACCGCCCGGATATCCCAAAGGTTCTCAAAGGATAATCCTTTCATCTCCATCTTCTTCCATATGCTGTACAGGTGCTTCGGCCGACCCTGCACTTCAGCTTCGATTCCATCAGTCGAAAGTGCAAGTCGAATGGTTTCGATAAGCTTATGAATATAGTTTTCCCGATCTAATCGCTTTCCATCAAGCTTCTGTGCAAGACCCCGATACACTTCAGGGGTCTTATAGCGCAGCGCAAAATCCTCGAGCTCCCACTTCAACTGCCATACGCCTAATCGATTCGCGAGTGGCGCATACACATCCAGGGTGAGTTGACTCAGATGCTGCTGCTCGTCTCTCTCCATATCCCGGGCGCTTCGCAATAGTTGAAGCTGATCAGCAAGTTTAATCAATACAACACGCACGTCATCAACCATGGTAATCAGCATTTTTCGCAAATTATCTTCGTTAACTTCCGCGTTATTCACAATCTCGCTACTTCGAGAAAAAGAAGAGAGACGATTAAGACTATCAACCCCATGGTACAAAGCAGCAACCTCTCCACCAAACTCCTTCTCAACGTCTAACGCACTAGAGTCTACTTCTGCTAACACGCAGACTAGTATGGCAGCCAAACATCCGCTCGAGTCCATGCCGAGAGTTTTTAGTATATCGACAGTCAGCTCTGCTTGCTCCAGCTTGCCATTGCTAACCTGTGCGTATCTCGTTAGAGAACCCATCTGTTGCTGAAACTCAGTGTGGCGAAAATCCATATTTTTTAGTACTACATATCACGAAGAAAACAATGCCTTCGCCGGAATATACGCGGCCTCATATACAAAGTAAAAAGGAGAAAAATGATATTTGTCCCACGTCTACAACGCGATAATAGATCGCATAACGTGATAACTATTCACACTGTTCTATTAAATAGAAGAATGAGAAAATTATGCTCTACTCTTTGTGTTGAATGCGCAGAATTTATTTCTATTGAAAAACGCCTATTAATCTCAAATATTACGAAAGATAAGTAAGCTTCAACAGTGGATTTAATCATTTAGATACAAGAATACCTTGCACATTAGTGACTGAATAGAAAAAATCCCAGCCAATGCGTTTTCAAGTTTTACTTCCCCTGCTACTTACCTCGATTTCTGCTTGTCAGACAATTCCCTATCAGCGAATCAATAACCAGGCTGTTTTTACTGAAAAAGTAATCGGAAAACCACTGAGTTGGCCAGGAGGGTATCATGTTAAATTTAGTCCCTCGGGAGAAATATCCGGTCGCTTTCCTAATGGAAATGTGACGGGAAAATGGCTCTGGCAAGACGATTTGTTTTGTCGCAGCATTCGCGTCAATGGTATCTCAAAACCATACGAGTGCCTGGAAATTGAATATAACGGCGCTCAAATACGATTCAAACGAAAGGATGGCAGCTACTTTCTGCCCTATCGAATAGGACAATCCGGGTAGTTAAATTAAGGTTTAGTGTAGCGACGATTAGTCATTCATCAGATGGACAACAATACTGCGCGACTGTTGCTGGGATCGGTGCTCCCATAGATAAATACCCTGCCAGGTTCCGAGCGCTAATCTACCTCTCACGATTGGAATTGAAAGCGTGGTCTGCGTTAGCATTGACTTGATATGCGCCGGCATATCATCGGCCCCTTCCATTGTATGGGTGTAGAGCGAGTCATTTTCTGGCACAAGTCGGTCCAGCCAGTTCTCTAAATCACGACGCGCACTTGGATCTGCATTTTCTTGGACCAGTAAACTTGCCGATGTATGCTGAATTGCTAGCGTGCACAAACCGTCACCCTGGCAATATTGCGCTAACAAAGATTGCACATCGGCACTGATATCTTGTAAACCACGAGAGGAGTTTGAAATATCAATCGATCTAATCATAGTTGAAAAATCTAACCTCTCGGATGATGTTGCTGGTGTAGCAACTGCAATCGGGCGTTTGCTACATGGGTATAAATTTGCGTTGTAGACAGATTTGAGTGCCCCAGCAGCATTTGCACACTTCTTAAATCGGCGCCGTGATTGAGCAAATGCGTGGCAAACGCATGTCTTAGCGTATGTGGCGATAAAGAAGAGTTTATCCCCGCCTTTAGCGCATATCGTTTAATATTTTGCCAAAACCCTTGGCGTGACATCGCCTTCGCTCTGCGCGTAAGAAACACGGCATCACTCACATGATTGGATAGCAGTTCGTCTCGGCTTTCTGAAAGATAGCGTTCGATCCAACTGACAGACTGTTCACCAAGAGGCACCAGTCTCTCTTTACTCCCTTTTCCGAAAACTCGACAAAAGCCGGCTACCAAGTCTATTTCGGTAACCGTGAGACTAACCAATTCACTCACTCTTAAACCCGTTGCATACAGAGTTTCTAGCATAGCCCGATCCCGAAGACCTAGACTATTAGTTATATCTGGCGCCGCGATTAAACGTTCAACATCTTCTTCAGAAAGGCTCTTCGGCAACGATTTTCCAATCTGCGGCGAACTCATATCTGCAGTCGGATCTAGCTTTATCGCGCCTTCAGCCAGATAATATCGATAAAACCGCTTCAGTGTTGAGAGACTCCTTGAAACAGTTCTTCTACTACTACTCTCTCCCCGAACATCGAGGTAATCTCGCATTACATCCCGATCAATCCCTAGCAATGAATGTCCTGCAGAACTAGCGTATCTTGCAAAATGTTGAAGGTCTAAACGGTATGATGCAAGCGTATTCGCGCTCAAACCAGATTCCAGCCAAACAGCGTCCAGGAAGGTATCGAGATAGCTCTGTTCTTCGGGAGTGATTTTCGTCTTAAGTTTACTCATCCCAAACCGCGGTTATTCGGTAGTATTGCTGCTGGAGCGTCTTAACCAGATCTGCTCAATCTTTTGCTGTAGCGCTTGTTTTTGAGGATCCTCCTCAGCGCGAGATAAAAGTCCCTCAAACAATCGTAAGGCATCCTCGAAAAAACTTCCCGCCGACAGCGCTTCGGCGGCTCGAAAGCGAGCAGATTTACCCCACTGGTCAAAACCATTTTCTCGTTGCATCGCGGAGAATAAAAAGTAGTCTGCAGCTTTAATATGCTGATTGGTAGCGCCATAAGATTCTGCAACCCAAAACGCTATTTCACGAAGGTATTTTCCGCCTGGAGACTTGTCATTAACTTTCTCCAACAGGGGGATCGCAAGGGCATGTTGTCCTACAGTTTGTAAATCAAAAATAGGCTGCAGAATTTTATCCGTCTGCTCCTCCGTTAATTCACTTACGCTATCTATCCACTTATGTAACTGCCGGGCACCCTGCTCGTGACGGCCGGCAATGATAGAAATTCTACCGGTATAGGCAAGCCAGTCTTCATATGCCATCCCGGGAGGCGGACTCGATACGCTTTCGTTTGCCTGTGCAGCGAGCTCAACCTTTCCGTCTTCAAGCGCAAGGTTTGACAATCGCATCGCGGTAACCGGAGATAAATCCAGCGTTCCAAGAGGGTTAGAGTCGCCATAGAGAAGCGACACTAAATCCATCCTATCGGAATCAACCAAAGAATTAATCAAGTTATCAGAGGCAACCTGTCGCGCTACGGATTCTGTTGATTTCGCAATATGCGCCCAAACCGCGCGTCTGACCACATCTTGCTCTGAAGAGATTGCCGCAGCGTAAAGACCCCAGCTGCTCTCCTCCCCTACTAGCAAGCCGATCTTGTTTGCCTGCGCAACAGCGATGTTTTCATAGACACTCAATAAATTCTCAGCGGTGGTATTTGGTATCGCTCTGAAGAGCGCACCGTTACGACGCTCATAAGCCTCTCTGGATACATCCAATAGGTATTGCTCTATCAGATCGGCTTGTTGAATGCGATCGTTAGCGCTAGCTGCTGCTTCCGACATGATAGACAATAGCGGCGCTTTCCAGAAATTAAATTCTTCTTTTGTTTGTAAAACACTTCCTGTTTCCAATAGTTGTTCTGGTGTTATAGATCTGTTTTTTGATCTCGCCCATAATCTCAACAACCGCGCATCAGGTTCCGTCAGGGGAGCAAGCAAACTCACTGTGGTGTCAGGAGAATTCGTTAACAACGCAATTCTACCCGCCAGCATTAGCCAATCTTTATCTTGCGGCCGAAAATCATCAAGAAAGACATTCGCCCCTTGGTTAGCTTCCTTCAACAGATCATCTGAAAGATAACTTTCAATAACCTGAAGCCGCAGCTTGCGCTTGTCTCGCTCAGAGAACTCAGAGGAGAGTAACTGTCGTCGCAGGATTCTTCGCGCTGTTTTACCGTTTCCAAGGGCGATCAGCGCTTCTACAGATTGCGATTCAGCTTCAGCAATTACCGAAGGGGGAAAAGCTGGAGGGATCGACCGCAAACGATCGTAGAGCTTCTGCCAATCTCCAGATGCTTTGTACAACGCCCAAAGCTGACGCTCCCAATTCAACCACTCTCCATTGGGGCCTAGAGTTGGCCCCTGCTGCTCAAGAATTCGCTCCGCCAAATCCAGCACATTTGCCCTGATAAGAGTTCTTACTCTTTGCAATGCCGGAGTTGCCGGGGTATCAATGATCAGATGGTCATTCGCTGCTTGCCCGGGCATTGCCCAAAAAACAAGACAGATAAACGAACACGCACACACAAAAAAACGGGTCGACGAAAGACCCGTTTTTTCTACTATAGCGCCTGTGCCTTTCACTTTAACAATCGAGCAAGACATGCGCTGTGATAACTAACGGCGAATCTTTTCCTTAATTCGAGCTGCACGACCGGTAAGATCACGGAGATAATAAAGCTTCGCACGCCGAACGTCACCACGACGTACTACCTCTAAACTAGCTATCAATGGGCTATGGGTTTGAAATACCCGCTCAACCCCTTCTCCACCAGAAGTTTTGCGAACGGTAAATGATGAGTTCAAACCACGATTTTTCTTTGCAATGACAACACCTTCATAAGTTTGAAGACGCTCTCGATCACCTTCCTTTACACGCACCTGAACTTTCAAGGTATCGCCTGGACTGAATTCAGGGATATCAGTTTTTAATTGCTCAGATTCAAGTTGTTGGATAATGTTATTCATTACTTTGCTCCCGCTTAAACTTTACTTAACTTTCAATACTGTTCATAAACCAGTGTCCGTGCTTAATTTCAAAAGCGCACGCTCACCACTATTTCTATCCCGCAACATCCGCTTAGCAAATACTTCCTTAGAAGCATTACTTCGGATGGTGCGACGCCGAAAAAGTTCTGCTATTTCAGATCTTTATCCAGCAAATCTGGTCTTTTCAACCGCGTCATCAGGGTAGCCTGTTGTTTCCGCCATTTGGCAATCTTTTGATGATCACCGGACAAAAGCACTTCGGGTACCGCCATGTTCTCAAAAATCTCGGGACGTGTGTAGTGCGGACAATCTAACATGCCGTTACTAAACGAGTCCTCTTTTGCGGAATCCGCGTTGCCCAATACCTGGGGCAACAAACGACTCACCGCATCAATCAACATCATTGCCGGTATTTCGCCACCTGCAACAACATAGTCACCGATAGAAATCTCCCGATCAACCCGTGAGTCAATCACCCTCTGGTCAATTCCTTCATATCTACCGCATAACAAAATAAAACTATCTCTCGCCGCGAGACTCAACACTAACCCATGGTCAAGTCGCTGGCCCTGAGGGGAAAGATATATCACCTCCCCGTCATTCGAACTCTTGGCGCGATCGATGCTTTTGGCTAACGGTTCAGCCATCATCACCATTCCAGGACCACCACCGTAAGGTCTGTCGTCAACCCGTCGATAACGATCCTGCGTTTCGTCGCGGGGATTGTAACATTTCAGCGACATTGCGCCTTTATCCAGCGCGACTCTGCTCATACCATGCAGACTTATCGCATCGAACATTTCGGGAAACAAGGTGACGACGTCAATCTGCATCCCAATCCACCAATATCTCGCCCTTCTCGAGGTCGACTTTCATTACATATTGGTCAGCCCAGGGAATTAATACTTCCAATCGCTGCCCACTGTCTTCAATCTTACGAATCACCATGACATCATTTGCACCAGTTTCGACTAAATGATCGACAGTTCCAAATTCATGACCTGCCAGATTACTTACTCGGAGCCCAAGCAAATCAGTCCAGTAGTATTCGCCTTCTTCCAGCTGCGCAAACTGATCACGGTGAATCACAATAGTCGCGCCAATCAAACTTTCGGCTAATTCTCGACTCTCTATTCCCGAAAGCCGAACAATGAGCCCTTTGCCTTGGTCGCGACCTTCTAGTAATTTCAAAAATCGATCACAATTATCTACACTATCACCCAGCTGAGTTTTACTGCTAACACCCTGTCTATTCTCGCTATTGTCAGCATCGACAAGTGACCAGCTATCAAAATTCAGAATTTCCTGAGGCGGTCTGGTATACGATATGACTTTCACCCAACCTTTCACGCCAAAATGCGCCTGAATCAGCCCGACAACAATATACTGGCCTTCAGCAGATGACGGTGATTCATTTTGTTTGTTCAATTGGACACAACCTTCATCCGAAAAAACAAATCATTTGTAATCTCCATCGACCCTGTTAACGATCAATCGATCGTCATAGGGCTTACGAAACTACGATTAAGCCGCCGCTTTGGCCTGCTTGTATAGTTGTGTTGCGCGATCGCTAGGCTGCGCGCCTAAGCCAACCCAATGATCAAACCGATCTGTATCCAGATTCAAACCCTGATCTTTGCCAGAAGCGACCGGGTTAAAATACCCTACCCGCTCGATAAAACGACCACGGCTGGAACGTCGTTGATCTGCTACAACAATGGCATAAAAAGGGCGTTTTTTAGATCCACCACGTGCCAAACGAATAGTTACCATATATTTATCTCCGAAGAGCTTTGTTACCTGATTTCAAGGGCGCGGAGTCTATCACGTAAATGCCCTGATAAAAACTGCCAAAATGCTGATTTGACAGGGTTTTGTCATCCACGAAGCGGAGATTTACCTTTAGAATCCAGTACCTATTCCTTTCACCTTGACCACCATGACATTTCGCTCGCATTTCCTGGTTTTAGCCATCCTCGTTTTCGGCCTCGCTGGCTGTGCAACGAATCAAAAAGAGAGTTCGAACGAGCCAGCTCCAATTCCCGAGAATCCAGCTATTTTACAAGCCGAAATTGACTTAAATACCGCCCAGCGCCTAGTGGGTGAATGGCGAATTCGACTCAGGAAAAATGACCCGAACACCCTGAATCTGAGCCAAATACTGGTCATGGCGCAACAGGAGCAAGCAGCAGGTAATATCGAGTTAGCAACCAGCCTTGCACAAACTGTCACGCGGTTTGCACAACTGGGTATCAATCAAGCCAATGCAGAAAAAGCCGCCCAACCCTATTATCCGCAGTAAAATATGCGACCCTGATTCCAGCCGTCTAGATTAAGCTTACTTCCCAATGAACTCTCTCTCTTCTTCAAACAACCCGGTATTTTCGGTGAAATCGCTGGTAGGAGAATTGAGATCGGTTTTAGAGTCAAATTACCGGCAAATTGTCGTTGAGGGGGAGATTTCTGGATTAGCTCGGCCAGCTTCCGGGCATCTTTACTTTTCATTAAAGGAAGGCAATTCCTTGATTCGGTGTGCTTTTTTTCGCAACCGTCGTATTGGCTCCAGCGACCCCGAAGAAGGCATGCTTGTGCAGGTACGTGGGCAAATCTCTTTATATGAAAGTCGTGGAGACCTGCAGTTAATTGTCAATAAACTTCAGCCTTCTGGCGAAGGTGCATTACAACGCGCTTTCGAGTTATTAAAAAAGAAACTACTGGCCGAGGGACTATTCGATTCAGCACATAAACAGCCGCTGCCGGAAATACCCCGTCGGATTGGCATCGTCAGCTCTCTTTCTGCAGCAGCTTTACAAGATATTCGGGTGACATTAAAACGCCGCTTCCCAGCAGCCAGTCTCATTATTTACCCCTCCTTTGTTCAAGGAGATCAGGCTCCCGCATCGCTTTCCAAAGCCATAGAAACTGCTGGTGCCCGACAAGAAGTGGATGTATTGATCTTAGCAAGAGGCGGAGGAGCCTTAGAAGATTTACAAGCATTCAACGATGAAACCGTTGCCAGAGCAATTTTCCACTGCCCGTTACCCATCGTAACTGGCGTAGGTCATGAAACAGATTTTACAATCGCAGACATGATAGCGGATCAGAGAGCGGCAACGCCAACCGCAGCGGCCGAAATGGTTACGCCTGATGGTACGCGACTGCTCAGAGAATGTTGGTATCTGAAAAAAAGACTCATCGATATCACAGAGCGTATGCTGGATCAGCACAAACAATCCGTGGATTATGCATGCGCAAAACTCGTTCACCCCGAACAACGCTTACAAGCTTACCGCATACAGCGGATTAACCTGACCAAAACGCTCATTTCGCTAATTCGATTTTCAACCTTTCAGGCTTCGAGTCATATTCAAACAAGCCAAATGCGGGTTCGGGCGCACAATCCAACTAATCTGGTTCAACAACGTCGACAGCAGCTTTCGATCAATCGAAGCGCAATTCTGCGACAAGCCAGTTTATCGTTAAAAGAGAGTACGGTTGCTCTCAGCCATAAGCGCAGCCAACTAAAATTAGTAAGCCCTCTAAAAACGTTAGAGCGCGGCTACACCATTTTGCAAAACCCTAAAGGGCAGGTTATTTCCAGTATCGCGCGGTTAAAAAAGGAGCAAATAGTTACCGCAACGATGCATGATGGTTACGGTAAGCTAACAGTTGATAACGCTTCCACAAAGTCATAGATAGAAGTGCTATGTACTATGGCTGTCGAAGTTAAACCAAACCTGAAGCTAGTTTTCTCACCGAGACGGATTCCCTTGAAAAGATACTTAGTTAGTTTTACAACTACTCTGTTGATCATACACTCTATTAACTCTCTGGCTCAAAGCGAAGAACAACCTGCGCCTCAAAAAAGTTTAAATCTCACCGCCCCTGCTTCCCCTGCCCCTTTCCCAAACATTTCGGCAAATCTCCCTGCGCATTTTCCTGTTCCTGGAGGCATTGCGATCGTACCTTTAAGAGTGAAAGGGGCGATCAAGCCAGTAGTGAAATTTGGCAGTCGCGAGGTACTTGTGGTGCCCTACCAGAATCAATGGCAAGCAATCGTTGGCTTACCCGGGAATATTCTTCCCGGAAACTACATCCTCGGTACGATCGACGAGGATGAAGAAACGAAGAAAATACCATTAAAAATTGTTCCACTACCCGCTCCAACTTTGAAACGTGACGATAAAAAAGCAAATCAAAACGCTGGACTAAACCGATTGGCAAATCCTATACAGCTCGATTCTTCGGTGGCCGCAAGTGATTATATCAACCCCTCTATGGTTGTACCTCGGGAGATTATGATCGAAGACCCGGACCTCTCCCCTTCGTTTATCTATGCACCGGTGATTGAGTCAGAGCAAATAATCCCTTATGGAAGTATATTGCGACAAAACAAAATAGTAGATCACCACTATCTCAGTTACATCGGTAAACCTCAGTCCCAAGTTTATGCCCCTGCGCCAGGGGTTGTTGCAAAAGTTATTGAGAACGACAAATATAACGGACAAATCTATATCCATCATGGTGGCGGTATTGTTTCAGTTCTGGGGAACCTCGAAAAAGTATCGGTGCAAGAAGGTCAACAACTTGACCGCGGCGAACAGGTTGGGCGTGCTGACTATGACGGTTCTTTGGACAGAAGCAGAGTCGACTTCGGATTAAGCCTGAACGGCTTTTTGATCGATCCGCTACAGTTTCCTTCGACGCCCTGAACGTTTTTTAAACGCTGTATTCTTCGGCTTAAGTCGTTTAAACGGATTGGAACCATTTCTGGGAATTATCCTAATGCGTGTTCCCTTTAATTTGTATCGTGTGGCGAAATAACGCGAAAGATATCTAAGATAAGAGTCTGGTAACTTCTCTGCCTGGTTGCCATGCACCACAACAACCGGCGGATTTTTGCCAGCCTGGTGTGCAAATTTCAGTCTCACAGGACGTTCATTTTGCATCGGTGGCGCGGTTTGGCTAACCGCAGCTTCCAGCGCACGATTTAAACTGGCGGTATTTAACTCAGCCATCGAAGAACGATAAGCGCGCTTCGCCGCAGGCAATACCTCCGCAAGGTTCGAACCTTTTAGTGCAGAGATAAACAGAATTTCAGGGTCGGGAAGAAAAGGAAGTTTAATCTCTAGCTCATTCTTTATTTTCTTTCTTTGATAGCCTTCCAAACTATCCCATTTATTCACTACAACGACTAATGATCTTCCCAGATCCTGAACCATGCCAGCAATCGTGGCGTCCTGGGAGCCAATTTCCCCACTCGCATCCAGCACGAGCAACACAACATGGGCATCCTGGATCGCTTGAAGAGTTTTGATAACCGAAAACTTTTCCAGGACTTCATCGACACGAGACTTACGTCTGACCCCAGCGGTATCTACCAACAGATAGTCATCTCCATCGAACACCAGTGGCACTCTTACGCTATCGCGAGTAGTACCAGGAATATCACTAACAATCACGCGATAGTCACCAACCAGTTTATTGGTCAGCGTGGATTTTCCAACGTTTGGTCTACCCACCAATGCAATCCGAGGAGTAGCATCTTCTTCCTCCTCATCCGGCGGGTTAAAGCCAATCAGCGCTTCTTCAAGTAACTCGGTAACACCGTCCCCACGCTTTGCAGATATTGCCTGAGGCTCTCCGAGTCCTAATTCTTGAAATTCCGACGCCGCGAGAGTCGGCTCTTCGCCTTCCGTTTTATTCACTGCTATCAGGATTTTCCGACCGCTTTGACGCAGTTGTTCTGCGATATCCCTGTCTTGGGTAACCAGGCCATCTTCGCCATCTACGACAAACACTACAACCTGAGCCTCCTCCAATACTTGCTCAACCTGCAGCCGAATAAGCTTGGCAAAAAAGTCTTCCTCCGACTCCAACCCACCTGTGTCGACCACAAGAAACGGCTTGTTACCAAGCTGGCCTTTGCCATAGAGTCGGTCTCTGGTCACGCCAGGTTGATCATCAACAATGGCGTCTCGACTCTTGGTCAGTTTATTGAATAGTGTTGATTTGCCAACATTCGGCCGACCTACCAATGCAACAACCGGTGTAAGGTCGTTAACAGGGGAAGTTACTGTGTTCTCGACCTCCGTCCCAGTCTTTTGCTGGTGACTTATCATCCGACTTTAGACGAGTTCATCGACTCAATTACTCCACGCTTACTTTTGCAACGGTGCCATTGTTAGTCGAAACAAGAACGCTGTCAGAAAGCCTCTGTAGTGAAGTAATCGCAGAACGGTCAATAGAAATCGACTTCAACAGCAGCCCCTGAAGCGTATCTAGCACATAGAGATTGCCTTTGGCGTCTCCGATTACCACATGGTTGCCAACTATAACTGGATTACTAACTCCTCTTCCCTGAAACGCTTCCTGCTCCCAGTTGAGAAATCCGGCTTCTGCATCAAGGCTGATAACAGTTCCCAATTCATCGGTTAATAACAACTGACCGTTGGCAATTGACAGTGGTAATCTGCTGGAAGCTTTGAACTGCCACTGAACTGTTGAATCCTGAAGATTTAAAGCAACAATCTCACCTTGATACGTTCCGGTATATAAATTAGGGCCGTTTATTACAGGCGTAACATCTACATCCGTAATTTGCTCAAGCTCATTGGTACCGCGACCGAGAGAAAGGTCTTTTTCCCAAAATTCCCTGCCACTCAGTACTGAATTTACCAGAATATTGCCATTGGTTAATCCTGTTATAACAGTATCTCCAGAGATTAACGGTTGTGAGTCACCATGGATACTTAATCCGGGAACAGGTCGCTGCAGCTCCCATAACCTTTCGCCAGTGGCAGCGTCGAGTGCAAGGAGCATTCCATCTGCCGTCCTCACAATCACTTTTCCCGTCCCTGCTGCGGGGATCGCAGATATCTGACGATTGATCGGCACACGCCATTGTTCTTCACCAGTAATTGCATCTAGTGCAACCACAGTCCCGTCATCGAAGGCAACCAACGCAAGACCCGCGCCAACCCCTACACCAGCATAAGTGTTTTTACCGAGAGACTTACTCCAGATAACTTTGCCCGTCAGGGAGTCCAATAACCGAACTCTTCCTGCTCGGTTAACGACATACACACCTTCCTCCGAGATAGCAGGTTTTAATATTGCGTAACCAAAGTCGCCTGCGTCACCAATTTTTTGCCTCCATGTCGCTGACACTTTTGCATCACCAACTGCGGCAGGAATTGGCTTGCTCTCTACTGGCTCATTAAATGTTCCCCATTCAGTCTCCTTGTTTTTATTACAGCCAGCGAGAATAATCGCTATTAGCAAGAAAATTGAAACGTTGAGTGACTTCATAGTTTTAACTCAGGAGTAATTCAAAATTGCACGGAAAAGCGTCTTAAAAAATCTGGCCTCACCAAACATTAAAGATTGTCTATCTTCAACTGCAATAAATCAGTGTGGGATGATCCCGGAGTGAGGCTCTGCAAACTCAATTCATAAGCCTCTCTGGCAGCTTCAATATCCTCTTTCAAAACATAAGCATCACCGCGAAGCTCAGCATATCTCGAGACAAATTGCTCACCTCCAGCCTCACTCGCTTTGGACTCGGCAGCGGCTGCAAGCACAGCATCTGCATCTCCATTCGCCAGATGAACCATCGCTAATCGAATACTGGAAATGTGTTTTAGTCCCGCTTCATCCGCATTATCGGCAGCCCATGAAAGTCGACTAATCGCCTCATCATAATCTTTTTCTTCTACCGCCCGTTTGGCAATATGCCAAGCGGCGTGCACAGCGTAAGGCGACTTGGCATAATCATTGGCAAGGTCATCAGCAAGGCCCTTTGCAGCATCAAATTTGACACTCGTATCTTGCATATTTTCATACAAGATCGAGGCACTCTCACCTTCATTTTTTTGCCAAAACTGCCATCCGTTGTAACCGCCAATAGCACCAACACCCAGCACAATACCAGCAATGATTGATCGCCCATTTTCACTCCAAAACGCTTTTGCGCGTTCTAGATCTTCATCTTCAGCAAATTGTGGTTTCGGTTCTTCTGCCATTCTTAAGTTATATCTGTTAATTAATTAGTTAATACGGGTGATTTTTGACTGCAGTTTTGTCACAAGTAGATCGAGTTTAACTTGTTCTTGCCTGCCATCTCCGCGTAAATCTTTTAGCTGCACAGATCGATTCGCAATTTCGTCTTCGCCTACTATGACAGCAAATTGCGCTCCACTTTGATCAGCTTTTTTCATTTGATTCTTGACCTTACCACCGCCACAATGCTCAACCGCCCGAATGCCTGACTTACGAACCAACTCAGCGATCTCAACCGCATGCTGTTGTTCGTCCATCGAAATCACATAAAGATCTAGCTGCGCCGGCACCTCATTGACTTGCTCAATCGCAATTAATTCAACCAACCGTTCTATACCCATAGCAAAGCCAACTCCCGGAGTTGGACGACCGCCTCTTTGCTCAACCAGCTGATCATACCTCCCCCCGGCACAGACAGCACTTTGCGAACCAAGTTGATCTGTGACCCACTCAAAAACAGTGCTCGTATAGTAGTCGAGTCCGCGCACTAGTCGATCATCAATATCGATTTCTATGCCCGAACGCGTAAGACTGTCGCACAAAGTAGTGAACTTGGCGTGCGAATCTTCATCCAGAAAGTCGATTATAGACGGCGCAGCTACCACCAATTCTTGAGTAGAAGGGACTTTACTATCCAGTATTCTCAGCGGACTTCTTGCCAGTCTTCTTAAGCTATCCTCGTCTAACAATTGCTTATTGTCAGAGAAATATTCGTATAGCGCATCTCGGTAACGTTCCCGGGACTCAGGAGAGCCGAGGGTATTCAGCTTTAGAGAAATATTCTTTACACCCAGGCGCTCCCATATTCTCGCACCTACCCGTATCACCTCTGCATCTATGTCGGGCCCTTGCCAACCGAATGCCTCGATACCGAACTGGTGAAACTGCCTATAACGCCCTTTTTGTGGTCTTTCCCGACGGAACATCGGCCCCATGTACCAAAGACGTTGATGCTGATTGTGAAAAAGCCCATGTTGATTACCAGCACGAACCGTTGCAGCGGTTGCCTCGGGCCGCAGCGCCAAACTGGTATCAGATGCATCGTCGAAAACATACATCTCTTTTTCAACTATATCCGTCTGATCGCCAATAGACTGCTGGAATAGTGCTGTTTTCTCTACTATCGGCGTACGAATTTCCTGGTAGCCATAGGACCATGCAACCTCTCTCAGTACCTCTTCGACAAGATGCCATGATTCTACTTTCCCGGGTAGGAGATCGTTCATCCCCTTTACCGCCTGAATTTTGTTTGTCATACCAGTTTCGAGTTAGGAAGTTGCTACTGACCCACTTCAAATCGGGCAAACAAGCCACTTTCATGCGCCTTAAAGGGTACCGGTACGCCCTGATATTGCACCGCGACTCCTTCAGCACTCCCAATGAAAACTGAATAAGGGGGATTGCCCCGCAAGCTAATTGCTTCCCCCCGATTTACCGTTCGATATATCAACCGTTCACCTGTACTATCTCTCACATCAATCCACGATTCTTTGGCAACATTGAATACGATGCGTCGATCCCCGCTATCGGTATTTTGTGCCGAACTGGAAGAACTAACCCGCTCTTGGGTTACTTGCGTACTCTCTTGATTTGTTACCACTTGCGTGACCTTCTTAACCTGTGGAGCTGGTGCTTTCTTGGCGACCGCCGCCTGCGCCACTAGCTCCTCTCCCTCAGCAGGTTTATAAACCAAATCTCTTCGCGATAAAGGCAACTCAGTAATCAGAACACTGTAACCCAAAGTATTGATATCTACTGAGTTCTGGCCCCCTGAAAAGTTCGGCACTGGCAATGCAAGAACCGAATCTACACCGTTCGCAGAAAGCACCAGGTTACCCGCAGTTTCACCACCTTCATTCTCTCCGGCGAGCTCTGCATTTTCAGATTGCGCATCACTTTCTACTTTATTTTTCTCCTCATCTATAATCGGCTCAGGTCGCGCAATTTCCCCTAACGGCTCCGGCGAAGGAGTTGTTGCCAAACGAAAGCTCTGCACGCTATCCGAAAACCACTTTGAAATGGAGACATCCGGGTTTTGCCAGTACCATATCGAACCAAGTACGATCGAAAGCAACCCAGCAAATACTACCGCCGAGCGCTTTCTTGAAGTCTCCTCATTACTTTTGCCTTCAGAGGTCGGTCGGTCGAAAGAAAAATCTCTTGAAAAAGCGCCTAAATCAGCGCGATGAATCTGAATTGATTCATCAATAGATATTTTTAACAGCTGAGAATAACTGCGCCAGTAACCCATGACATAGGTCTTTCCGGGAAGGCTGGCATAATCATCTCTCTCTATTGCATTAACCCGCTCTTCAGATAGGCGAAGCGCGTGGGCAACATCCGAAACTTCCCAGCCGTACTCCTCTCTCTTGTTCTTGAGCAATATACCCGGAGAAGGGGTCCTTCCCACCTGTGGCATTGAGAACGCCGGATTGTTCATCCCCGATTCAATCGCTCTCGAAGCGCTGTAATTTGACTCGATGAAGGAAAAACTCGACGTAACTCCGTGACATATTGTTCGGCTTTGTCCGCGTCCCCGAGCTGTAATTCGGTATTCGCACCAAGAACCAACGCCTGCTCTGACCGGGCTCCGATAGAGATATATCGTTCGATAAAAGCCCGCGCATTGAGAAACTTGCTCTCCCTGTAGGAAATATCGGCTAGCGGTAACAATGCCTGAGGCAATCTTGGAGAAACATTTAAAACAGACCTTAGATACGTTTTAGCACTATCAAAATTATTCTGCCTGTAGTGACATATACCGAGTCCGAGCAAGGTATTTGTGCGTAAAGAATTGTCCTGTCGATCCTCGATAGAACTTAATTGAGAAATCCCGTTTTTGTAATCTCCATTTTGACACTGATAGATACCATAGTCATTGACCGCCATAAAGTTAGAAGAATTTAACCGCACCGCTTTGGCAAAACTTTTTTTAGCGTCTTTTATAAACCCGCGCCGTGCCGACAATAACCCTTTGGCATGATGCGCTCTGTCTGATCGAGAGTTAATAGAGATCGCAAGGTCTATCTCTTCCAAAGCAACGTCATAAAGACCGCGCTTCAAATAGTCGAGTCCCAGATCCACATGGGCATCGGCCCTCTTTTTTGGAACCCACTTCTCAGCGGTACCGGTGGTAGTAGCACTGCTGGCGCAACCGGATATCACAGCCACAAGAACGAGAGCGCCGACTAGCTTCCAACATCTAGAGGCCAACGATCCAGATAAAAACATATTTTTTGTATTCATGATAGAGACACCCTGATTGATTCACGCTGCATTCGTTCTGAACGCCGAGTACGATCGACAAAATCTCCGGCCAGCTGACCGCAAGCAGCATCGATATCATCGCCCCGGGTTTTGCGCGTAACTGTAAACACATTTCGCGATAACAAAATATCTCGAAATCGATCAATTCGTGATTTACTACTGCGTCGATAGTCGATCCCTTCAAATGGATTGAATGGAATGAGATTAACCTTAGCGGGCATATCCGCCATTAATGCTGCCAACTCCTTAGCCAACGACGGCGTATCATTCAACTCCTGCAGCATCACATATTCAAAAGTAATACGTTGTCGCATGCTGTCTCCAACAAAGCGGCGACAGGCTTCCATCAAGGTTTGAATGGGGTATTTTTTATTGAGCGGAACAAGTTGGTCTCGCAAAGCGTCGTTTGGTGCATGCAATGACACAGCCAAACTAACGGGGCAGGCCTCTGCAAGCTGATCAATTGCTGGCACCATTCCCGCAGTACTTAGTGTGACCCGCCTTCGCGACAATCCAAATGTAAAATCATCCATCATCAGATTCATCGCCGCGACAACGTTGTCAAAATTGGCAAGTGGCTCCCCCATTCCCATCATCACCACGTTGGTTACCGGACGACGATGATCCGATATCACATCGGGCTTGGCAGTTGCCACTCCCATCGCTTCTAACGCATCGTTTGCCACCCATAGCTGCCCAATGATTTCATCCACTGTGAGGTGTCGACTGAATCCTTGCCTTGCTGTGGCACAAAAGGTGCAATTTAAACTACATCCAACCTGGGAAGAAACACAGAGCGTTCCGCGATCTTCTTCCGGGATAAAAACAGTTTCAATAGAGTTACCATCAGAGAGCTGCATCAACCATTTACAGGTGCCATCTTTTGATATCTGCTGATTTACGACCTTTGGCAAAGCCAAATTCGTCGTCTCCTTCAAGCGCAACCTCAGCGCTTTACTGAGGTTGGTCATGTTATCAACATCGGTAACTTTTCGCTGATAAATCCACTGCAAAATTTGCTGACTGCGAAACGGCTTCTCCCCCATATCAGCGAAATACTGATTCATGGCGGACCGATCGAGAGAAAGCAAATTGGTAGCGGTATTCACGATATTGTAAACCTGTTAAATCCGACTCCGGATTCTTAGCGAGTGCGCGCGCACAACTGATCATCTGCAAAGAAGAACGCGATCTCCTCGGCAGCAGTCTCTGGCGCATCAGAACCATGCACCGCATTTTCGTCGACGGTTTCAGCGAAGTCAGCGCGAATGGTTCCCGGCGCAGCTTCCGCAGGATTGGTGGCTCCCATGATCTCGCGGTTACGAGCAATTGCATTCTCGCCTTCTAAAACTTGAACAATCACCGGGCCCGAAACCATGAAATTCACCAAGTCCTTATAAAACGGTCGCTCCTTGTGCACAGCGTAGAATGCGCCGGCTTTTTCTTCGCTCAAATGCTCCATACGCGAGGCCACGATTTGTAAGCCAGCATCTTCAAACCTTTGGGTGATTTTGCCGATTAAGTTTTTGCCGACAGCGTCAGGCTTGATAATAGAAAATGTGCGCTCAATGGCCATTCAAAACTCCGTTAAAAATGTACTAAAAAGAAAAAATTACCAAGCTGGCAACGAAAAGCCGATTGCTATCCTGGTAAGAAGTTACGGTCAGCCTGCTTTACCCGGCCTCCCTAAAAATTTCTTCTTACAAAACAATAGTATAAAAGAAACTTCTAAATAAGTGATGAGAACCAGCAAAGTCAGTGGTTTCTCTCAAAAATCGGGCTAGATTCTACTCCTCAGGCCGCTTTCGAGCAATCAGACAATCTTTGCCAACGCCAATAATTTCAACCTCTTGCCAGCTATTCGGGGCGATATTCCCCTCTGAGAGGAAAACAGGAAAGTAGTTGGCCGCCCTACCCCTGGCAAATTCTTCCGATTTATCGTTAGAACCCTGCTCAATAAGTATCTTCTGTGTGGTACCCACTAATTTTCTTGCTACCGATGCCCAAACCTCTCGACCGGCCTCGCGCACAGCCGCAGCACGGGACTTCCGGATTTCATGAGGCACTTGCTTGGGAATTCTGGCCGCAGGTGTGCCGGGACGCGCCGAATAAGGAAACACATGAGGAAAAGGAATTGATAGGTCGACAACGGCTTCGAGTGTAGCCTGAAAATGCACATCACTCTCTGTCGGAAAACCCACCAAAATATCAGCACTCAAAACAAGATTAGGCACCGACTCACGCAGCTGCGCAATCCGCTCATATAGCAGTGATCGAGTCGCGCGCCTTTTCATACGTTTCAAAATGAGGGTATCTGCACTTTGCATAGACAAATGAAGCTGTGGACAAATCTTCGAGGTCGATGCCATCAGGCTAGCCAGTTCGGACGTGATATGCACCGGGTCGATTGAGCTCAAGCGCAACCGAAAATCACCTTCTACCTCCACCAAATCCTGCAATAAACTAACCAGGCTCGAACCGCTATCCAGATCTTTGCCATAAGAACCGATATCCACGCCACATATAACGATCTCTTTGTATCCACTCATCACCAGCCGCTCAACCTGTCGTTTGATCATTGCCTTATCAAAAGAACGGTTTGGCCCACGCGCGGTATGAATAATACAAAACGTACAGCCTTGATCGCAGCCTTGTTGAATTTGTACAAAAGCGCGCGTCTTGGCTTCGAAATGCGTAACCAACCGATCCGGGAGGCTGATTTCCTTGTCAATATCCTTTACCAGCACAGGGGGTAATGCCCCAGCCATCATTGGTTCGAGCAAAGTGGGAATATCCAGCTTTTGGCTATTTCCCACCACCAAATCAACACCTGGAATAGCAGCGCATGCTTCAGGATCAATCTGCGCATAACAACCCGTCACCACAATCCAGGCTTCCGGATTACGACGAATTGCTTTTCTGACTAGCTGCCGAGCCTGGCGGTCTGCTTCCAGGGTCACCGTACAAGTGTTAATTACATAGATATCAGCATCACAGATGCTCTCAACTCTTTGAAATTTATCACTAAGTTTTTCAACGATAAGTTCAGTTTCAAACGTGTTGACCTTGCAGCCCATGGTGGTGGTCGCGAGTTTCTTAACCCCAAATTGCGCGACATGGCGAGGGTTAGTGATACCGATTGCAGGCGAATCTACTCTAATTGAGGTCATATCGCATTTGCGTAGGAAACACCAATTAAGCGCCGCACACTAATGTTGTTGTAAGGAAAAGATAGGATATGGATGTAGAGACGGAGCAGCTTTCGTAGTGCACAGCATACCGAACTTAAACTGGAAAACTTATTTGGTCGTAAAGCTCTCGCCACATCCACATTGTTCCGTCACATTCGGATTATTGAAATGAAATGCTGCAGACAAGCCGTCTTCGACGTAATCAATTTGTGTGCCACTGAGAAACCCAAGGTGCTCTTCGCTGACGATAACTTTGACACCATTGCTCTCGAAGATTTGATCGCCCTCTTCTGCCCCTTCTGCATAATCAATAATATAGGCGAAGCCAGAGCATCCTGACGTTTTCACGCCAAACTTCAGTCCAGTATAGCCCTGCCTTGTTTCTAAATGAGACAAGACACGGTTTGCAGCAGATTCAGTTAAAGTAATAGACATTCGATAAATAAGCGCTCGGTTCGCCCTGATTTTAAACTAGATATGGGGATTAATCAGCGATTTTCATCAGAGACTTTAAAGTCCAACTATACAGCCTGCAACAACGATCGGATTTACCTCCTGAATTGATTCGATTTATCTGCAATATTTATCGCTGTCAGGTCGATAATTTGATGCACAAATCAGCTAAACTACGGCGCTTCGTTTTAACCGGCAATCACTCAGTTTTTATTGCTGTCTACCCCCCTTAAAATATGAATTTAAAAGCGTTTGGCGTATTTAGTATCGCTCTGGCTTCCTTGTTGCTTGAGTTGGTATTGATCCGGGTATTTGATGTTCTTTGGTACCCAAACATGGCCTATATGATCATCACGCTGGCTGTGTTTTCCTTTGGTTTAGCTGGCGTATTTCTGTCTCTATGGCCGATAAAGCTGACAGATCGGACATGGGTCTGGCTCTCAGGGGCGACTTTCTTAATGGCACTGGCTGCTCTGCTGCTCTTGCCCACCATCGATCGACTGCCGTTTGACTACCAACAGCTCGCCAGTAACGAGACCGCAAAAACAGCGCGTAATTTTTTCCTCATATATATCGCAATCTGTGCACCCTTCTTTCTCGCCGGTTTTACACTTTCGCTGGTGTTTTCTCACTACGCCGCGCAGATTCGTAAGCTCTATTTCTACGATTTGATCGGTGCAGCGATTGGTAGTGTCCTGCTCATACCGCTACTGCCAAAACTGGGCACCGTGGGCATTCTCTGGGTTGTTGCCGGAGGCGCCTTAATTTCCTCTGCGCTGTTCTCGGCATCTAAAATATGGCGAGCCATTACACTCGTTCTAGCCGCCGCTGTTTGTATTGCTCCATTTACCTGGAGTGAGATCAAAACATTTGTCCCCCATATGGACAAACGCCAATTTGCCTCACTCAGCGGTGCATTAGAGGGAACATACTGGGATCCGATTTCCAAAATCGACATCATTGACTACGAGACAGTCGGTCAGCTGACTAACGTCGATTACACCTTCAAGTGGATCGCCTATGATGGCGGAACCCAGACCAGTTATTTTTACCGGTTTGACGGTGATTACGAAAAAATAAGAGCAACCATGCCGGAAGACGCAAGACGGCATTTCTGGGACAGCTACCTGGCGATTTCACATTACCTGAAAGCGGACAGCGACTCACAAGTATTGGTCATTGGCAGCGCAGGCGGCCAGGAAACCAAAGCCGCTCTGACCTACAACGCAGGACATGTTGATGGCATCGAGTTGGTAAGCAAAGTCGTTGACCTTGGTAAAACAACTTATAACGACTATATCGGCGGTGTGATGAATGATCCACGCACCACCATACAAGCCGGGGAAGGCAGAAGCTTCCTGCAGTCGAGAGACAAGCAGTACGACATCATCCAGATCAATAGTAACCACACCAGTTCAAGTATCGCTGCCGGAAGCGGTGCGATGCAGTCCAACTACCTGCAAACGGTTGAAGCGTATCGTGACTTTTTCAATCACCTTGGTACCGATGGCATTTTGCATATTAACCATCATATTTTCCCGAAGATGGTAGCGACCGCGGCACAAGCTTGGGCGAACATCGGACGCGACAACTTCAGAGACCATGTGCTGGTTTTTGAGGCGTCAGGAAAATGGGACAACCTGCCTACGATGTTAATCAAGATGAGCCCGTGGACGCAGGAAGAAATAGAAAAGTCCGCCAAGTTCTTGTCAAAGTTTGATCTTGTGGTGAACCCGCTTGAGCCAGAGAAATCATTTCTCACTCAGCCTTTCTTCGAGCCTGATTTTCCGAAAGAGCTTGCAGAAAAAATTCCATACAGAGTAACGCCGCCGACGGATAATCAGCCATTTTTCAATACATTGAGAAAGCAGTTGGGACCTCTTCCAGATCACGATGCCAGCAAGTTTGTCAACGAATCCGTTTCTGGGCTGTTGAACTCCCAACGCTCCAGCGGTTTTCCCATTGACATTGTGCATCTAGTCGTTACCGCCGGCGCCGCGCTGGTATTTGCCTTAATTTTTACTTGCGTTCCCCTACTTTTCTCCGGAGCCGGTCGTAGTAAATGGCAGGGGAAAGGTAGCGTTCTGGTTTACTTTTCCTGCCTGGGCTCTGGTTACATCATTCTTCAGTTGATCTTTATTCAGATCTTTATGAAGTTAATCGGCTACCCGCTGTATGCCTACACGACAGTGGTGTTTACCTTTTTATTTGCCGCCGGGGTTGGAAGCCTCATGTCCGAGAAATTCCAGCTAATTGAAAATAAACGCTGGTGGATTCCTTTCTTAGGAATTGTGGTATCTACATTGTTGTTGGTGTTCTATCAGCAAATATTGTTTGATCAGTTTCTACAATACCCCACCGTTGGCAGAATATTTATTTCTATTCTTATGATTTTCCCGCTTGCCTTCTTTCTGGGCATGCCATTTCCTTTAGGAATTTTAGCTGTGCAGAGAAAACCTGAAGGCACGGTCGCATGGGCCTGGGCGTTTAACGGTTTATTTACCGTTATCGGTGGAATATTCTGTGCGGTATTTTCAGTTTATTTTGGCTTCCAGATCACCATGATGATAGCCATAGTGATTTACGTCTTGGCCTACTTTGCTTACCGCAATTTATTCCGAGGATATTTACTGGATAAGATGGCTGCAGAAAAAGGGGTATGAGTGAATACCCCAATATAACTGCTGTATTATTCGACGTAGACGGCCTTTTGCTGGATACCGAGAGTATTTACACAGAGGTCACCCAAGAGATTGTCAGCGAATTCGGCAAAACTTTTGACTGGTCCATCAAAGCCAATATGATTGGCCGCGCTGAGCTGGAATCATCGCGTTATCTGGTCGAGGCTTTAAATCTACCTATCACTGCAGAAACTTATTTAGAGCGACGTAATGGTCTACTTAGGGCCGGGTTTGCTACCTGTAAAGCGATGCCCGGGGCGGAGAAATTGATTCGCCATTTGAGCGACCACTCCATTGCAATGTCCGTGGCAACCAGCTCGACAAGAGAGTTATTCGACATCAAGAAATCGGGACATACCGATTGGTTTGATCTGTTTAAGCACTCGGTTACCGGCGATGACCCAGAAGTCAAGAATGCAAAACCAGCTCCAGATATTTTTCTCGCAGCGGCAAAAAAACTCAATGCGCAATCCGATAGCACGTTGATTTTTGAAGACGCTCCATCGGGGTTAGCCGCAGGACTGACCGCTGGGATGCACGTTGTCGCGGTTCCAGATCCGAATATGGATAAGTCACGATATACGGGAGCCACGATGTTACTGGAATCTTTAGAAGACTTTGATCCTTCGCTGTTCGGATTACCCGGATTCGCTGATTAGTAACTTTTCATGCCGCAGATTCACCTCGAATATTCCGTTAACTGTCAGTCCGATAAAACTTGCGCGATACTGTTTAAGCAAATTCACCAAACTCTGGCCTCCGTTGGCGGCATTCGTATCGACAACTGTAAAAGCCGGGCAATATGTCATCAGGAGTTTTATATTGCTGACGGAGATCCACGCCATGCTTTTGCCCACCTCTCCATCCGCTTTGTTGAAGGCCGCAGTGAAGCGATCAAAGAGCAAATTGGCATTGACTGTCTTGAGCACCTAAAACAGTTCTTCGAGAAGCAGGTACAAAATCTGAAACTACAGCTCACTGTAGAGATCCAGGATATTCATCTAAGTAACTATCACAAGTATCCTGAGGGTACGTTAACGAAACAAAAGTAAATCTAGCTTCACCAAAATCTAAAGATCGGAGCTGGATTTTCTAACTTGCTATCCGCGCATTCTCTCGGCCTTGGGATCAAACAATACCTGGTCGATTAATGTAGCGCTACACATCTCCCCGAGAATTTCAATCTCAACCTCTATCCCTGACGCAATAAGAGAAACAGGTAAAAACCCAATCGCCACACTCTTTTCAGAGTAATGCGCATATCCTCCTGAAGTGACAAAGCCAACGACCTTTCCGTTCATCCAGATGGGTTCATCTGCGACGGCGTCGGCATCATTTGCATCAACAACAAAGGTGCATAATTTTCTGTCGACGCCCTTCTTGCGTTCGAGGACAGCCGCTTTCTTGCCGATAAAGTCAGCTACTTTGTTATATGCAACAAAGCGATCCAAACCTGTTTCTAGCGGCGTATAGTCCGGCTTGTACTCGGAGAGCCAGGAACCAAAAGATTTCTCCAAACGCAGGCTCATCATTGCACGCATGCCAAATGGGCGCATTCCAAATGCCTTGCCAGCCTCGGTTAAAACTCCATATAGCGCTACCTGTTGTGATGAAGGCACGTAAATTTCATAACCCAAATCTCCAGTATAGGAAACCCGTTGTACCAATGCTTCGCACTGTCCAATTTGCATCTTTCGTACAGACAAAAATGGCAATGCCTGATTAGAGACATCTGCCCTGGCAACCGCCTCCAGTACAGCACGTGCTTTCGGTCCTGCGATCTGAAATCCAACGCGTTCATTTGAGACATTACGGATCTTTACGCCTTTGTCCGACAAGTTCTGCTCTAGCCATCGCAAGTGATAGTTTTGTGAACCATAGGAAGCATTTAACTGAAAAGAATTTTCGGACAGTTTCGATACGGTGAAATCACCAATAAGACGCCCTTTTTCACTCAACATCGGACAGAGTGTTAAGCGACCAAGTTTCGGCATATGACCGGCCATAATTCGATCTAACCAACTTTCAGCACCTTTTCCTGTTACCTCGAACTTACTAAAGTTATGAATCTCATTTATGCCAACCGCTGTCCGAACGGCCCTGCATTCTTCAGCCACTACATCAAAGGCATTCGACCTTCTAAAGGATGGAATCTCCCATGCGGATTCTCCCTCGGGCGCAAAATAATTGACGTGCTCCATTCCATACCCAACTCCAAACACAGCATTGAGCTGTTGCCATATTCCATACATGGGCGTAGTGTTATACGGCCGTGCGGTCGGCAACTCTTCATTTGGATAAGAAACTGAAAAACGTCGCTGGTAATTTTCTCTCACCTTCAGCCGGGTGAAAGAACGATTTGGATAGTCACCAAAACGCGAAACGTCCATAGCAAATACATCTCGACTGGGTTCACCTTCAACCATCCATTCAGCAAGCACTAAGCCGACTCCACCACCCTGACTGAAACCCGCCATCACACCGCAAGCCGACCAGTAGTTTTGCAAGCCCTGTACCGGCCCAACCAATGGATTACCATCCGGTGCAAACGTGAATGGTCCATTGATGATCGTTTTGATACCGGCTTTTTCCAGCACCGGGTAACGGCGATACGCCTGTGCCAGTGAGTCTCCTATACGATCGAGATTATCGGGCAAAAGTTCATGACCAAAATCCCAACTGGTGCCGTCTACAGCCCAGGGATCACAATCCTGTTCGTAGAATCCAATGACCAAACCGTCTCGCTCCTGGCGTAAATAACTTTCTCCCTCCGGATCCATGACATGGGGAAGTTCACTTCCATGGTTAACGACTTCATCAATTCTCTCAGTCGCAAGATACTGATGTTCCATTGGATGCAATGGCAGGTAGGCGCCAACCATCTCACCCACCTCTCTTGCCCAAAGTCCTGCTGCATTAACGACATGCTCGGCGATAATGGGTCCTTGTTCTGTGACCACTTCCCAACTACCACCTGTTCTCGGGTTTAAAGCAAGAACACGATTGCGTAAAACAATCTCCGCACCATTATTCTTCGCGGCCCGCGCATAAGCATGGGTCGTGCCGGACGGATCCAAATGACCGTCTAGCGGATCATAAAGTCCACCGATAATGCCGTCAGTGTTGGTAATCGGAGATAGCTGCTGTATCTCTTGCGGACTGACTAAATGTGTATCGAGCCCCATATATCGATGTTTCGCTCGCTCAGCCTTTAAGAAATCCATCCGGTCCTGGGTTCCGGCAAGAGTAATACCCCCAACATGGTGCAGGCCACAACTTTGTCCAGACTGTTTCTCAAGTTCCTTATAGAGCTCTATCGTATAGCCTTGCAATGCCGCCATGTTGGTATCAGCATTGAGCGTATGAAATCCACCTGCTGCATGCCAGGTAGAACCTGAGGTCAATTCAGAACGTTCAATCAGCGTTACGTCAGTCCAACCGAGACGAGTTAAGTGATACAGGACACTGCAGCCAACAACACCGCCACCAATAATTACGACTTGAGTATGGGATTTCATATAAATTTATATTCAGTATATTTACAGAGAAAAATTCAAACTTTTTTCATTAAGCATTCTAGAAAATTGGAAATTTCATTCGGCTGTACTATCGCGTTTCGAATAAGCTCATCAAAGCGTCGAGAGAAAAAACGAATATGTTCAGTACTATTGAGCACGAGATACGATTGGCCAATAAAGATCACAGCCCGCATTGGCCCAAATAACGTAAAGGCAGCAGTATGAATCTCTCTGCTATCAAATAAAAACCAGCGAAACCTGGGGTAGAGTTCATCCACCAAACTCTTCATATGCTGCAGCTGTTCGAGACGCATTTCTTTTGAAAGATCAGACCAAATTCCTTCACCCCTTGCAAACCCCTCGATGTCTTGGATAGACTGACAAACCTCCATCTCAGATTCTTCTCTTCTTTGCTGAATTAACAACACATGGGTATCACGAATACTCTGATCGGTTTTACCTAAGCCATAGCGTTTAAATTCATAGCTTGCAACGTGTTCGGTTTTACATAGATCAGGTAAGGTCGCTGGTATATAACGCACTTTGTAATTGCTGGCCTCTTGATGCCATTGCAACAATTTTTGATTGGCCGAAGACTCGGAGAAATCTTCAAACTCCAAAGGTTCAGTAAGCACATCTGCAGCTAACGTACCGTGACTGGTGAGACCTAGTAGCCAGTCAACACTGACTTGATATTGTTCAGCAATCGCTGCGATGGTATCCGCTCTGGGCAGCCTTGAATTTCTATTGGATAGCAGCTGCGACAATGTTGACCGATCGACATCTATCGATGCAGCAAACTTCGAATGATTTAGCCCGCTACTTGAGATAACTTGTTCAATCCGTTCTCGAAATATAGCTACCCGATCGCGATGTTTCACCACTGCACCTTAATTTCTGATCGGCGCTTTTCAACATACGCCGTTAACGACTCTTCTACAGCTGGATCGATCGCGGGCTTCTGATAGCTCGCTAAAAGCTCTTTAAAAATAGTGTTTGCTCTTTGGTCAGCAGTTTTCGACCCAGTTTCTTCCCAAGTCTCAAAGTTACTCCAGTCAGCCACCAACGGTTTATAGAACGCATCTTTGTATCTTGACATGGTATGACTTGTACCAAAGTGATGACCACCTGCCCCCACTTCTTTGATTGCTTCGAGCGCCAGATCTTCTTCCGTTACCGTGATCGGCTTTAAGGTCTCAACCATCATCTGCACCATTTCCATATCGAGGATGAATTTTTCAAATGAGGCGCACAATCCACCTTCCAACCAGCCTCCACTATGTTTTATTAAATTTCCATGGGCCATTACAGCGCTCCATAAAGACATCTCTGACTCCCATGCAGACTGTGCATCAGGTGCATTCGCAGCATTGACGTTAGAGGTTCGATACGGGATTGCATATTTTCTAGACAATTGCCCGCCGGCAAGAACCGCGCGCGCATATTCTGGTGTCCCAAAGGCCGGAGCTCCGGTTTTCATATCAACATTTGATGTAAAACCGCCATACATGGCCGGGGCTCCCGGACTAACCATCTGGGTAATCGCAATCACACCAAGTGCTTCGGCATTTTGTTGAGCCAGCGCGCCACCAAGTGTGACAGGGCACATCGCCCCCGCTAATGTAAACGGCGTAACAACTACTGGCTGGTTGTATTCCGCCATCAACATCAAACCGTCCAACATTGGCCCGTCCACTTTCAAAGGAGAATTGGTATTCACCACGGTCAATATACTCGGCTGCTTCTTTAGCGTTTCGTCGTCGATTTGACGAGCAAGTTTGATCATCTCAATCGCATCTTCAACCTTGCCGTTTCCGAGGCTATAACAATGCCATGGTTTCTCACTGAGTGTTGTAAACCCCAGATATGCGTCCAGATGCCGCGTGTGTGCAGGCAAATCGGTTGGCTCAACTGGATAACCCGAGAACAATCCAATCACATTGAAGATCTGCCCCAGCTTAAGAAACCGACTGTAGTCTTCAAAATTCCCGCTCCGTCGGCCATGATCTAGATCTGATGCATTTGGCGGACTTGCAACCGTCGAAAAGTTGATATGGTTGCCACCGTATACGCTGTTGTATATCGGATTCCTCGCGTGCAACGTAAACTCTGACGGCACGCTGGCTATTTTTTCCATCACCAGAGCACGATCCATACACACATATCCTGTCCCAGGATCAATCTTTGCACCATGCTCTACCATCAGAGCCCGCGCTCGATCGTTGACGATCTGCAATCCTGTGTCTTCTAATATTCGCATTGATCCGTCATGGATCGCTTCCAATGCCTCTGGGCTTAAAACTTCAATGGGCGGAAATGGATTACGTAACTGCTTTACAGGTAACTGCTCAAGGGACTTCTCAGCACCTGTATTGCTACGTCGATTTCTTCTGCTCATGTGTTCGCCTCATCCGGATGAGCCTTAAATTAATCCATTTTGATGAATTAATAAACTACTGTTTACTTAAATAAACATATTTGGATCTAAGGTTACTAAAAACAGAGCTATGTAGCGCAAACCCGCATTGCTATGAGGACCAATGCAATATCAAACTGCATTGCATAAAAGATAAATCGGAGGTGATATGAAGGTGCGTGGAAAAATACCGAGATCACGGCTGTCTATCGAGTGGCCGACTTTAGGATTGATTGCAGCAAACTATCTGCTTTGGACTGCCTGTTTATTGGCAGGCAAAGCGATGCCAATCGCCAGTGCGATTTTGATGTGCGTGGTGTTGACTCTTCAAAGTTCAATAGTGCATGAGCTTATTCACGGTCATCCTACTAATCATAACGCCTTGAACTTTTGTCTGGGTATACTTCCCCTTACTTTGTGGTATCCGATCCATCTCTTTAAGGAAACCCACCTCAGACACCACGAAAATATTCATATCACTATTCCTGACGTCGACCCCGAGAGTTACTTTTGTTGGTTTGGTTGTTGGCAACAAAAATCAAAGCTGGGTAGATTTTATGCACTGGCAAACATGACGCTTGTAGGCAGATTACTATTCTCGGTACCGAATACACTACTAGAGATATTACAACGCGCAATTATTGATTTACGTACCGGGACGTCGATTCAACGAATGCATTGGTTCATACATTTTTGTTTAGTCATCTTAATATTTGTTCTTATCATCAGATTAGATTCAATGCCATTGGCTGTTTATATCGCTTGTGCAGCGATAGCCCATTCAATGATCTCCATTAGAGCATTTTTCGAACACCGCCCAGCACCAGACCCAATGCATCGAAGCGTTATTGTCCAAAGCAATTGGTTTTTTCAATTACTATTTCTTAACAACAATTTCCACGCAGTCCATCACCGCTATCCTAGCCTCCCCTGGTATCGTCTTTCTTCTTTATATAAAGAAATCCAAAGCGATGTATTGGAAAAAAACCAACGCTTCTATTTCAGCGGGTACAGTAAATGGCTGACTTTTCTGTTCCGTCCAGTCCACTCCCCTATTCACCCTGGACCGCTAACCAAATAAATCAATGATTGCCACACAGAATCCACAAGATGCGGCTCACCAGATGATTGGCTGCGGTATGTATGCCATTTCGAGCAGCTTAGAAACAGCCTGGTGCAATCTGTTAGGTGGTTTCGAAATCAACAATCTGGAGGGAAATTTTAGCCCGACACTAGGAAATATTAATATCGAGTTTTCTACAGCAGACGAGATCTATACGGCTAAAAATTGTTTATTTGCTCAAACCTGCGGACTCCCGTATTTAAAAAAATGGCAAAAAAGTCATGGGGTGATCTGTGTCCCAAAGTTTGATATCGACGGGTGCCAAGGGTTGAGCTATCGAAGCTGGTTTATCAAAAAGAAAACAAACGGCAGAAACAAACTAGAAGACTTTCAGAATACACGTGCTGCGATCAACAGTTGGGAATCCAACAGCGGCATGAATGCACTGCGCTTCGCAGTAAGTAATTTGGACATTCGCAAACCATTCTTCAGCGAGGTACAACTTACCGGCGCGCATCACCAAAGCGCCCTCTCAGTGGCAAAGGGAACAGCTGATATCGCTGCGATTGACGCCGTTACCTTCTACTTTTTGTCTGCCGTATATCCAGAAATAATCGAAAAGATCGAAGTATTTGATCAATCAGTGCTCACACCCGGCTTACCTTTTATACACAATAGAAATTCTGCATTCACAGCAGAAGAAATCACTTTAGCGCTCAATCTCGCTTTAAATAAATATCAGCAATCAACTGCAAACCCCCTGAAAATAACCAGTTTCCAACAGGTGGATGAATCCAGCTATTTGGAAATTCAGAGACTAGAACAGCGGTCAGTGAAAAACGGGTATCCAGTACTTGCATAGTGACAGGAGTTTGTTACTGACTGGTACCCGATCTCACATCAACACAAAATGTTATTAAATCGACTTAAATCTATCCGCCAGTCGCTGCTTTTGCAAAGTTCTGAAGCGCCCCAGAAACCTTCTCCAACAAGCCGTCACAACCCGACATACCGTGTCTTTTAGCGAGATAGTCTGGAGAGTTGTATCCCAGGTAAGTCTTACCGTCTTCACCCTGCCAAATCAGCGCTTTCATCGGTAAATCAATACCTGCAGACTGAGCACAATTCATCAAACCTGTGCCCACCTTAGGGTTTCCAAAAATAACGACCGTTGTAGGGCGAAGCTCCTGGTCTACTGATTGTGCACCTGCTGCGTGATCAATAACCGCGAACACTTTCATTCCTTTCTCTTCGAGCACAGAAGTCAACTTCTCAACAGTAGCGCCCACATCTGCATTGCTCTCTGTTGTAGTTAAACCATTATCTGCAGCAACAATTTGGCCAGAAAATAACGCTAAAAACGCGGAAAGAAAGATAGGGGCAATCGTATTTTTTTGTTTCATTAGTACTCCATTTCAGAGGTAAATTAGTAGTTAGCGAACGGAAAATGGTTATGTACCATGATCTCCATAGCGGAACCTATAATTTACAGTATTTTGAACTGGGGATTGAGAATGAAAACCTACCATTTATATATTTTCAGTTTCGACGCAAGACGCTCTGCTTCAAGCGATCCTGATAAGCGGTCACCACGGACAGACAGGCGGTAATTAGCTGTTTCTAAAAGGAAAAAACGTGAATTTTCACAGTTTTTTGGCTTGTTGTGATCTAGTGGTTTCGTTAACATATCAGTCAGATAGAAGAACTCCATATGGAAAGCAAATCTAATTAAGGAGCATTTCGGAGTTATTCTGCTGTTTTACTAGAACCGATGTCGAATACCCTTCGATTGAGTCATGAGGTGACAAAATGGGCGTGAAAGATAGAGCTTTTACTTGGTCCGAAATTACGAACAAAGCCGTATACGGTGTTAACACGCACCACACTGCGGGATATCCCGTAAAATCCAGCGATCTTGAAGAACTAAACAGTTCGATCGAGAAATGGAGTCAGTTCCTTAGACATGTATTCTTGGGATCTTCCCTTGGATATGTCAGCGAAGAGGATATCGAACAGTTGTCTCTAGAGGATACAGAGCGTTACCTCGACGTCAAAATTCAGCTTTCACGCTGCTTCTCCTCGGTGCAAGACGATATTTTAGCCAACCGCCTGGAAACCATCTGCAACGATATCCGTAAGAATAGCTACAAGTTTATTTCTGCAACGTTACCGGACTTAAACGAGAACAGTCGTCACATGGTGGACATGAAAAATAACACCGGAATGATGAACAACATTGCGACAAACGCAAATCCTGCAGGGGAATACAGCAGAAGTCTTGCAATGCAGCGGAAGAAGGTGATGTCGACTATTAACCGCCAACACCGCGACGTGATCCATGGATTAGCGCAACTAAATACCAAGATCTCTAATAATTTGTATTCCGAACAATTCGAACTATAGCTGCCGCATTGAGGCGCGTTTTCTGACTTACAGGCATCGAGTTACTAGCTCTGATTGACTTTGGATGAAACCCTTTAAAAAAACCCGCCGATGGCGGGTTTTTTTGCTTTATAGGGTTAGCTGTTTTTTTCGAACTATAATTCAAGATGCTTTCGCCCATCTTTCGGACAGGATGCTATCCAGTTTCGCACACAGCAAATCGCCATTTTCCTGGTTAAAAATAATCGGTGGTTTAATTTTGATCACGTTGTGCCAAGGGCCATCTGTACTCAGAAGAACCCCTTCCTCACGCATGCGTTCCACAACGTAGCTCGCTTGGGTAGCGGCGGGAACCTGACTTTGTCGATCTTCCACCAGCTCAACGCCCAAGAACAATCCGTAGCCCCTAACATCACCAATAATCGGATAACGGTGAGACAAAGAATCCAGTTTCTTCTTTAAATGTAAACCACTAGCGGCAGCATGCGCCTGTAAATTCTCATCTTCAATCACATCCAAAACCGCATTCCCCACGGCACAGGAAACTGGGTTTCCGCCGAAGGTGTTGAAATACTCCATACCATTGGTGAAGCTCTTCGCAATCTCATCTGTTGTAATGACTGCACCAATCGGATGACCGTTCCCTGCCGGTTTTCCCAGGGTAATGATGTCAGGAACAACCGACTGTGTTTCAAATGCCCAAAAATGCGAGCCTACTCTGCCAAATCCAGTTTGTACCTCGTCAGCAATGCAAACGCCTCCAGCCTCTCGGATAGAAGCATAAACGGATTGCAAATAACCGTTTGGCAAAACCAATTGTCCACCGCAGCCTGGAATTGCCTCGCAAATAAAAGCTGCAATAGCGTGGTGCAAACCATTTTCGCTGAGTAACTCTCTTAAAGAAGCCGCGTGTTTCTCACCACTTGCTTCACTATCCAATGAAGAACGGTATAAATCCGGAACCGGTGCTTTATGCACCCACGCCGGCGCTCCACTTCCCCCAGGTCCATCATGCTTATAACCGCTAATGTCTATGAGCGAGCCCAGATTTCCATGGTATCCATGTTCAAGGCTCATTACATCGGATCGGCCCGTATGACAAAACGCCATGCGCAATGCCAAATCATTGGCTTCACTGCCGCTATTCACAAAAAAGACTTTGTTGAGTGCTCCAGGGCTCTTTTTCAACAGTCGCTCCGCATACTCGTCCAAGCCACGATAGAGATAACGTGTATTGGTGTTTAAAACTCCCGCTGCGGCTCTCTCAGCTGCGACGACATGGGGATGACAATGACCGACATGGGGAACATTATTTACCGCATCTAAATACTGTCTGCCTGTAAAATCATACAAATACTGGCCGGCACCGCGAGCAATAGAAATCGGTTTTCGATAAGACAAGCTTAGGGTTGAAGGTATCACCCGATTCCGAGCCTGTTCCAGGTCATCAACTTCTCTTCGCGCATCAGACAAAGGCTGGTTTAGAAAAGCCGCTGGCAAACGTAAAATTAAATTTGGATCAGGACATAAAGAGAGCCAAACTTCACGATGCGCATGACTACCGACCCCGACGAAAGTACCCTCTTCCTCCAGCATATCGGTAACGATCTGGAAGTGAACATGGGGTGGCCAGTTGCCATTTTGATCGGGACGCCCCATGCGCCCAATTATCGAGCCAGCAGCTATAGCCGCGCCTGCTTCTAATTTAGAAAAAGAGTCCGGGGACAGATGCCCATAAAGGGTGAAGAAAACAATTTCGCCATCGGCTTTTGATTTGAACTCATGCTTCAAAATTACGGTACCGCCGTAATCAAATTCGTCGTTGTTATTCGCAACAGAATAAACGGTGGCATCCAATGGGCAATAAACATTGGAACCCTCTGGTTGAAAAATATCAATCCCAAGGTGCAGCGTCCGCTTATGGCCGGTTACATCTTCGAATGCTGCGGATTGATATATGAGTCGATATTCATCATAGCGCCCTATACCGGTCGTCGCATTCGAATCTTCCAGTGCTCGATTTAAACTGCGGCTCATCTTATCTACATCATAGTCTTCACTTATATTGACGTAAGGACTAGAGATACTGGTATCAAGCAATAGCATTTGCTCTTCACTAGATGGTAGGTCACAAACCGCATGAAACTGATCTTGTTTACTTAACCACATGACGATCTGACTTTCCTGAGGCACCGAAGAAAAGCCAGACGCGCTTCGAAAAAGATAATAAACATACTGTGGCGACAACTTTGCAAGTCGCTCCAACATGGCCCATGCAGGCTTCTCACTTATCGAAAGATATTTATTATTTGGTTCAATTTTCTTCTGTTTTGCACAGATAGAAACGCTCATCGCCAAGCGCATCATGATCATTGGAAACAGAACCTGTAGCTCCAACTCGTCAAGCGGTCGCACCTGGTGATAGCCTTTAATGATATCAACCGCCGTATCAAGTGGCAGTTCGCTCTCCAATATCGCATAAGCACAGGCGATCGCGAGATCTGTGACACGCCAGCAATAAACTATATCCCCAAAATCAATTAACCCGACTACGGATTGCTCCCAAGGATTGGTATTACGCACAACAATATTATTGTCGTTGGCATCGTTATGAATAACACCTCGCGCAAGGCTATCGCCAAAGGGAAGAACTGCCTTTTCAAAACAGGTTCGCACATGAGTAATTAACGCTTTCTGGGTATCCGACATTAACAGTCCATAGAACTGTTTAAGCACTAGCACTCCGCTTTCCATATGCCACAGAAATGGTCTCCTAAGTGGCTTAGAATCAAGCTCCGCTGTCGCTTCCCCAAAGACCGCAACAGTTGCTCCTAAGTTCTGGAGAAGAGCCGAAGACCTCGGAAAAACTGCAGAAAATAAATCACCGTCAAGGTAGGTGGTCAATCGACAAAAATGCACAACGCCACTTTTTGATTGAATATGCTCTACTTGCTTTCCATCAACAGAGCGCACCGATTGATTTGATTTTATGTTGCCAGAATTCTCCAGCTGATCCATCACTGCTGCTTGCAATAAGAGCACCGCTTCGGTCTCACTCTCATTACATATTTTGAAAACAAATTTTTCGACGCCACCGTCGTTTTTGCAAACCAAGTAATTAAGATCGCGTTCTCCATCAAGCGGTGTTACAGACGCCGACATTCCATAGCAGCTATCGATAAATGACTCGACCTCGCTCAGCTCAAATACTGGCAATCTACATCCGGAATTACTGCCAACGTCATCTGACAATTGGCTATTCTCCACCGGATAGAAACCGCTCACGCTTACGCGTTGAGACCACCAGGCCGTTGCGTATTCTGCCAATCGTCAGCAACCAAGACTGGCGCTTCAGATGGTGCAAGCATGCCCTTCCCCTTGATGATATCCGCGGCACGTTCGGCGGTCATAATGGTTGGAGAATTCAAATTGCCATTCGTGATAACAGGAAAAATAGAAGAATCAACGACTCTCAATTTATCGACACCATGCACTCTGGTTTCAGGATCAACCACCGCCAAATCATCTGTACCCATTTTGCAGCTGCAAGAAGGATGATAAGCGCTTTCCACGCCTTGACGAATCCAGGCGTCAATCTCATCATCTGATTGCACGTTGATACCCGGCTGTATCTCATCACCACGAAATGCATCCATCGCAGATTGACCAATTATCTCGCGCGACAAATGTACCGTCTTTCTAAACGCTTCAATATCATCGGCAGATTGCAAATAGTTGAACTGAATCACTGGTTTTTCAAGAGGATCGGTAGATCTCAAACGAACATGTCCTCGACTGGAAGGCTTGTTATGGCCAACATGGAGTTGAAAGCCGTGACCATCGAACGCAGATTTTCCATCGTACCGAACTGCGGCAGGCAAAAAGTGATATTGAATGTCTGGCGCCGCAATCCCGCTCTTTGATCTAATAAAGCCGCAGGATTCAAAATGGTTGGTTGCCCCTAATCCAGATTTGAAAAACTGCCACTGTGCACCAATCAAAAACTTGCTCCACAGACCTAATTTGCCGTTCAGCGTAATTGGTTGCTTACAGCGAAACTGAAAATAATACTCAAGGTGATCCTGCAGGTTCTCACCAACCCCTGGCAAATCATGTATTACTTGAACTCCTGCATCCTGCAAAACCTGTCCAGGCCCAATACCGGATAACTGTAATAAATGCGGAGATCCTATGGAACCGGCACTTAGTATTACTTCTTTCCGCGCATTCACCTGAGTGGTTTTTCCATTAGCAACATATTCCACTCCCGTCGCGGTTTTCTGATCTAACAATATTCTTCGGGTTAACGCTTTGGTAATAACTTTTAAATTCGGCCTTGCCCTCGCGGGTTTCAGATAGGCGTTAGCGGCAGACCATCTGACGCCATTTTTCACGGTCATATGCATCGGCCCGAAACCTTCTTGCTGAGCACCATTGTAATCGCTGGTCATATCATAGCCCGCCTGTTGTCCGGCCTTGATAAATGCCTTGTAGAGCGGGTTCTTCATCTCGTTGCCGTTGTTCACGCTCAACGGTCCTTCTTGGGAGCGATATTCATCGCTGCCAAACTTCCAGTTATCCGCTTTACGAAAGTACGGCAGACAATGGCGATATCCCCACTCGGTTGCGCCGGACTCTTGCCATTGCTCAAAATCATTTGCATGACCACGCACATAAACCATGCCATTGATTGAAGAAGACCCCCCCAGCACTTTTCCCCGCGGACAATGCATTTGTCTTTGATCTAAATACGGTTCCTTTTCAGTACGAAACTGCCAGGCATACTTTTCCGTATTCATAGGGATAGACAGCGCGGTCGGCATCTGTATAAAAATGCTGCCGTCCGAACCGCCATATTCAAGAAGCAAAACAGAAACGGATGCGTCTTCAGTGAGCCGGTTGGCTAGTACACAACCGGCAGAGCCCGCTCCAACAATAATATAGTCAAAGATTTCAGCCAATGTACTACCTATCTCTCACAAATAATTATAAGGATTCAATCTAGATCAGTGATAGTGCGTGGTCCAACTCAGCGATCAAGTCTTCCGTCTCTTCTACACCGACGGACAGTCGCACTAGAGAATCTCCAATACCAAGAGATTCCCGCACTTCAGCCGGCAAAGAAGCATGGGTCATAATTGCCGGATGTTCAATCAAACTCTCAACTCCACCCAAACTTTCTGCAAGAGCAAACAAATGGCAGTTCTCGAGAAACTTTGTGGATTCCTTTAGCCCACCTTTCAACACAGCTGTCACCATACCACCGCCAGCCCGCATCTGGTCCTTAGCAAGCGCATACTGTCGATGAGACTCAAGACCCGGGTAATACACCTTATCAACTTTCGCATGACCTTCCAGAAATTGTGCAACTTCGTGCGCCCCTGCGCAGTGCTGACGCATTCTGAGGGCGAGCGTTTTAAGTCCTCTAAGCGCAAGAAAACAGTCGAAAGGGCTGGGGACACTACCGATTGAGTTTTGTAAAAAACCCATTTGTTCGATTAACTCATCGTTATCACCAACCACCGCAACACCGCCTACCATATCCGAATGACCGTTCAGGTATTTGGTTACCGAATGCATCACAATATCAAAACCAAAATCCAATGGATTTTGTACATACGGAGAAGCAAAGGTATTGTCGCAAACTGCAATCAGATTGTGGGCTTTAGCTATTTCGATAATGGCTTTGAAATCGACCAGTTTAAGCAAAGGGTTGGTTGGCGACTCTATCCACACCATCTTCGTATTCGGCTTGATTGCTGCTTCGAGCTTGCTCGCATCCGACAGGTCTTCAAAACTGAACTCCATACCTGCTGACCGCTTTCTCACTCGGTTGAAGAGTCGATTACTGCCACCATACAGATCGTCCATCGCAACTACATGAGATCCGCTATCTAGTAGTTCCAGAATTGTGCTGCTGGCGGCGAGGCCAGAAGCAAAAGAAAATCCCGCTTTGCCATTTTCAAGATCAGCAACGCAAGCCTCAAACGCGGTACGCGTCGGATTTCCAGAACGACTGTAGTCATATCCCTTATGCACACCTGGCGACGACTGCACGTAAGTCGAAGTCGCGAATATAGGGGTCATAATTGCACCAGTGGTCGGTTCAGGCTCTTGACCAGCATGAATAACCCGAGTGGCAAATTTGTTTCTTTTCGAAGAGTTCATTGGGGCGTGGTGAATTTAAAAATCGAGGTTAGAGTGTACCAACTCTGCCTCGGTCCTACCAAACAAACATGAGCTAGAAATAACCGGCGCAACGTGGTGCAATTAGGGAAATTAATCCGTGAAATAATCGTGTCCAATCAACCCGAAACCTCTGTCCGCCAAGCAGTCTTGGAAGATGCTGCTGCTATCGCTCTTTTTAACATTAATATGGCGATGGAGACCGAAGACCTTGAATTGAATTCGGACAAGATCAATGCCGGCGTAGTGGGCATGATCTCCCACCCCGAAAGAGGATTCTACCTGGTGGTGGAATCTGAAGATGAAGTTGTTGCTTCGCTAATGGTAACCACCGAATGGAGTGACTGGCGAAATGGACAGTTTTGGTGGATTCAAAGTGTTTATGTCGTGCCCGCGTGGCGGAGAAAAGGCCTTTACCGCTTAATGTACAACGAAGTCAAACGCCTCTCTGAAGAAAACGCGGAAGTATGCGGCTATCGATTGTACGTCGAGAAAGAAAACCTTGTGGCGCAATCAACTTACAACGCTTTAGGCATGTATGAAACCCATTACTTGATGTACGAGGAATTAGTAAACCAAAACTAACCAGCAGATTAAGATTAAGATTCAGACCAGTCTAAACGACAAACCACTCCAGCGATGCGCTTTCCGTCGACATTGACAGAAAGCGTGTTAGCCCGATGTGCCTCTGAGACAGCGACCAACGCAAAGCACAAATTTGCCTGAAACTTCGGTGACCAGGCCAAACTTGTCACATAACCAACTTCATCATTCCCGTCGTTAAAAACCGCATAGCTAGATCGAGGCGCCGCTAATGCGTCTCCTGCTAACTTGAGATGCACCATTTTACGATCAACCCCCCTGTTCTCAATTTCTTCCAGCGCCTCTCGCGACATATACTCAGCTGTCTTGCCTGTTTTGAAAAATCGATCCAGGCCAACTTCGTAAGGATTAGTTTCCAGTGTCATATCACTACCGTAGGACAAAAGGCCCGTTTCCAACCTTTCAATCGGATTCGGACACCCCGCGCGAATATTAAATTCTTGGCCTGCCTGCCAAATCGTATCCCACAAGGCCAACCCCTGATCGCGATCTTGAAGATATATTTCAAAGCCACCCTGCCCGCTCCAACCTGAGCGCGCGAGAATTACTTCCGTA
>CALKKV010000058.1 GCA_937992195.1 uncultured Gammaproteobacteria bacterium
GCGATTAGTGTTGCCAAAGATGTGGACGGCTTTCATATTGAGAATGTTGGTAAGCTTTCAATTGGAGAAGAGTCGTTGGTTCCCTGTACTCCGGCGGGGTGCGTGCTTTTGCTCAAAGACCAACTTGGAGATTTAACCGGAAAGAACGCGGTGATTGTCGGCCGCTCTAATATCGTAGGTAAGCCGGTTTCTATGCTCTTGTTAAAGGAGAACTGTACCGTCACCATAGCGCATTCTCGAACAAAAGATTTACCTGCAGTGTGCCGTGAAGCCGATATCCTTGTTGCTGCTGTGGGTGTCCCTGAGTTAGTGAAAGGAGATTGGGTGAAGCCCGGTGCAACCGTAATAGATGTCGGCATTAATCGTATCGATACCGCTGAAGGTAAAACGAAACTAGTTGGTGACGTTGACTACGCTGGTGCAAGCGAGGTTGCTGGGGCTATAACGCCGGTTCCAGGCGGCGTCGGCCCGATGACAATAGCTTGTCTTTTGAGAAATACGGTAATTGCCGCATGTCGTCAGCATAACGTTCCTGTGCCGGACAATATCTAAACGTGTTTGATCAGTTTGATTAGTACTTGCCTGTTTCTAGCTCAGACTGCATTCGTTCGTCAGTTCCTAGTAGGTAGTGAAATCGTCGCTCTGCGCGTAAGTCAATAAAAACGTCAGGATCAAATTCTTCTATAAACGATTTCATATCGAAGAGTTCATAGTAGTGCATGAATATGACCTCTTCAAATGAATCGCTTAAAAATTTTCGAATATATGCGCCAAAAGAGTCATTGACCACCAGCGCTCTAATTTTTTTCGAAGTACATCCATTGGCCCGCGGAAGATGTTTTGGGTTGGCTTGATATGCTGGAGTTTTAGTAAATTCTGCTACCTTTGTGGATTGTTCGTTAGCACAGCGGTTATTTATAGTTAACGTATCGGTTTGTTCCATCTCGCCTGCTTTTGCACCGTCGGCTATAGCGATATCTCCCATCTTCATTCTTGAGCCGCGATCAATCATGTTGGGTGTTACTGGCTCAATGTCGTCAAACCAGTGACTTAGTTTATCCATAATGGCTTGATATACGATAAACGCTCCGTCTTCATTCCAGTGTGTGTCAGTTTTGAAATACACCTGAGTTTCATTCTTAACTTTACGCAGTGTAGGTAATAAGTCCAGGACTACATCCTCTAAATCGCTATCTTTAAGTTCGGCTCGAAAGGCCTGCAATCGCGATTCACCCGCAGCATCTCGTACTCTGGCCGGCAGGTGTTCTGGGTATACGTTCATTTTGCCAGGGATAGGCACCAGCAGATAACGAACACCTAGCTGAGCAAGCCAACGGTTTTTGATATCAAGTCCTTGTAACCACAAACTGCTATCTTGACTGTTCTGAGTATAGTAGCCAGTGTAATCATGCAATGTGCCGTCAATATTGAAGTACATCCATTCATCATCCCCATAAATCACATTTCGAGACAAAGACTTATTCCAGGCGCCACGCCTAAACTCTCTGGCGCCGCTAAGAATTTTCTGGCGAAATCCAAAGTGATCCTGATAAAACTGGCTAAATTTCTGTTGATATGCTCCGTCCCAAAACTCGTCAAAGGAAAATGCTGGAAGAGGAGCGAGTTTCCTTTTCTCTCTTGACGAAATATCTTCTTGCTTGTGAATGAGTGTGAAGACCATTGGAAGAGTCACAACAATGAGAAAGCCGAAGATCAGAATATAATTGGCTAAGCCTTTTGTATTTTCTGTTTGCATAATCCAATATCAGAAGCGAAAATATATAAAAGGATTGTAAGCACCTGAAGCAATCTCAAACACAATGGGAAAGATCAAAATTAACAACATTGTAGATTTGCCAATTGCGATCATAGTATTCATATTCGTTGAGCTACTTGCCAATACGTTTGATTGTATCCAATGCGATGTTTTTTGAAAAATTGGTAGGCTAAAAAAGCAACCTACTGTTATTGCAAACCAAAACTGTGCATCCATTTCAATTGCTATTGCGGGAGAGACAGTAAACGATTTAGATATTTGAACCAGCTGACTGAGATAATCCAGACTTTGGTTAAGGTCAGTGCTACGGAAAAATACCCATCCAACAAGTACAACAATCAGTACATAACAATGTTGGAAAAACGCCGGGATGGCATCGAGTAGTCTTCCAAAGGAGCTTCGTTCTAACGCGAGGAATACGCCATGGAGCAATCCCCAGATTAGGAAGTTCCAGCTCGCACCATGCCAAAATCCGCACAGAACAAAGACGATCAGTAGGTTTCGGGTAACGCGCCAGCCGGCAGTTCTATTCCCACCCAATGGTATATAGACATAGTCTCTAAACCATGTGGATAGTGAAATGTGCCAGCGTCTCCAGAATTCGCGAATCGAACGAGAAACATAAGGATAGTTAAAGTTTTCTGAAAATTTAAATCCAAACATACGACCTAGTCCTATGGCCATATCCGAGTAACCTGAAAAATCAAAATAAATTTGTAGTGCGTAACAGGTTATACCAATCCAGGCTGCGGTCACTCCTAAACTATCAGCAGGCAGGCTAAATGCAATATCTGCTATCTGCCCCAGCGGGTTTGCGATTAATACCTTTTTTGCCAGACCATAAATAAACCTCTCTACACCCGACGCGAACAGTGATTTGGATGTGACACGTTCAATCAGCTGTCGACTAATTTCATGGTAGCGAACAATGGGGCCGGCGATTAATTGTGGAAACAGAGAAATATACAACCCAAGGTTTAGTACTGAACGCTGCGCAGTACCTGGAGACCGATAAACATCAACAAGATAAGACAATGCCTGAAAGGTGAAGAAAGAAATACCGATCGGCAGATGTAATGTTGAGATATCTAATTCGTTGTCACCTAAAATCAGGTTCAGGTTATCGGTTACAAAGTTGAGATATTTATAAACAAAAAGAGGGGCAATCAGTAAGCTAATGGCAAACCAAAGCCGGCGTAATTTAGTGGCCTGGTTTTTTGCATTGTCTAACAGCAAACCGAAAAGCCAGGAGACGCTGATGCAGTAGAGCATCACGATTAGGTATTTTCCCTCTCCCCAAGCGTAGAACAATAGGCTAAAAGCCAGAAGAACGATATTACGGAGTTTAGCTCCCGCGATGAAATAACACAGAAGTGCTAAAGGCAGGAATAAAAAGAGAAAGACTGGAGAGGGAAAAACCAATCGCCAAAACCCGTGATGCGCTCTGAATCAATCCTTAAGCGCGGTCCGATCGGCAACATAACACCGACTAAGATAAATCAGAAGGCGTTGTTTCCGAGTCAGGATTGAAGTGACGATTCCCGCTTCTGATTATAGAAAATTCAGTATTAGTGTAGCCGCAGTTGTTTCTGCGTTGTAGTTTTATTCGGTGGAGTGGAGCGATTTGAAGGCGGCGATCCAGGTTTCTTAGCCTCAGATCGCCAAAATCAGATTACCAAAGCCCTTTAATTCAGCCCAGAAATATAGGTCGCTAACTCTTCGATTTGCTGCTCGGTGAGCGGGTATGCAATCGTGCTCATAATATCGTTGCTGCGCGCGCCGCTTTTGTACGCCTGTAATTGCGCAGCGATATATTCTTTCGGGAGACCTGCAATGCGCGGAAATTTTGGTGCGACCCCAGCACCAGCCGGTCCGTGGCAGCCCATGCATGAAGGAATCTCAAATTCGGCAAAGCCGCTTCTGAACACCTTTTTACCGGCCAAAGCTACTTCTTCCTGCTCTGGCGTGATGAAGCCTTTGTTCGCAGGTAGCGAGCTATAGTAAGCATCAATGTTAGCGATATCTTGATCGCTCAGTGGGCCTGCCATTCCAGCCATAATGGCGTTGTTTCGATCGCCTTCAGCGCCTTTTTTAAATTCATGAAGTTGAATCGCTATATAGCCAGGCACCTGACCGGCGAGATGCGGCCACTGCGGGGAACTAGAGACGCCCTCGGCACCATGGCAGGCGACACAGGCCGCGGCCTTGGCCTTACCCGCTTCGAGATCGACTTCAGTCACCTCGTCGGCATTTGCAAAAGAAGAGACCAGCATTAATGCGCCAGCAAATCCGGCAGCTAAATGAGTGAAGGAAAATAGTCGCATGATGTCCAAAACCTGTTAAGTCATATTCCCGGCAGAAATAGCACTCCAGTTAAGTCGCTGGTATTCCGGGTTCGGTAGCAAGAATTCGATCCATTCAAGGCAAAGTGCGAAAAACCGGATACAATCCGAAATCCGCCCAACGCGTGGATTTAAGCGCCCACATACCGTGTTAAGCATAAAATTGAGCGCGGAGTATAACAAAATATTATCTGCGAACCTCAAGTCAATGGCGTGTGGAGCGAGATATTGGGGATGTTTTTGTCGAAAGGGCTCGATCCGGGCTATTCTTTAATTTCGCTATATTTATGAATGCAATAACCATAGATTATCGACGAGCCAAGTATGTGGTGAGCGCACATTTGCCGTCGCAGTTACCCGCCGATGAGGGGGCTGAAATCGCCTTTGCCGGGCGCTCGAATGTCGGTAAGTCGAGCGCGATTAACGCCATTACCAACCAAAATGGCTTGGCAAAGACCAGTAAAACACCCGGCAGAACCCAGCAAATCAATTTTTTTGATTTACACGATGATTTTAAGCTGGTGGATTTGCCAGGCTATGGTTTCGCAAAAGCACCTGAGCAGTTGAGAGCACACTGGGGTGAATTTATTAGCGACTTTATGCTCACCCGCAACAGTTTGCGTGGTTTGGTCTTGCCGATGGATATCCGCAGGCCGTTAACTGAATTGGACCAACGGATGCTGGATTTATGCTGGGAGTCGAATCTGCCTGTCCATATATTGTTGACCAAGGCGGACAAAATTAGCCGTGGTAAAGGATTAGAGATGTTAAGGGCAGTGAATAACAAGCTCGACGACATGCCTCAAACTACAGTACAACTTTTTTCTTCGTTGAAAAAAACCGGGGTAGATCAGGCGAGAATTCAGATCACAGCTTTGCTTACTGCTGAGTCCAGAGCGTTTTAATCCCTATCCCAACGCAGGTGAAATCGTTAGAATCTCTGGACGAAATCTTTCTGTTGCCCGACCCTTCGAGTTAAATGGCTTCTTCAGCACAACAAACATCGGATCAATCGCAGTCTATCGCTGGCCTGTTACAAAAGGCGAAACGCGCCGCTCGCGGTATTGCCAAGGCAACCACCGCGCAAAAGAATGAGGCGCTGCGGCATATTGCCTATGCTATCGAGTCGCAAGCCGCTGAAATTCTCAAGGCCAATAGTCTGGACATGCAGCATGGCGCAGACATTGATCTGACGCCGGCACTGCTCGATCGACTGGAATTAACGGAAGATCGTATCAATGCGATGGCCGCGGGTTGTCTACAGGTCGCGGAGCTTGATGATCCTGTCGGGGCGTTGTCGGAGTTTGCGCAAATGCCGAGCGGCATCAAAGTTGGGAAAATGCGCGTGCCTCTTGGTGTCATCGGTATCATTTACGAATCGCGGCCGAATGTAACAGTTGATGCTGCGGTGCTTTGTCTGAAGTCTGGAAATGCAGCGGTTTTGCGCGGCGGTTCCGAGGCAATTCACTCGAATCTGGCCATCGCGCAATGTATTGCCATCGGGCTAGAAAAGTCCGGGCTCGACATGGATATTGTTCAGGTGATTGAAACCACCGATCGCGCTGCAGTTGGCGAGCTAATTACCGCGAATGATGAAGTCGATATTATTATCCCAAGAGGAGGCAAGAATCTGATTGCACGCATTAGCCAAGAAGCCACTGTGCCAGTCATCAAGCACCTTGACGGTATTTGCCATGTTTATATCGACCGCGACGCAGATAACCAGAAAGCCATTACAGTTGCCTACAATGCCAAGGCGCGGCGTTATGGTATCTGTGGTTCGATGGAAACGCTGCTGGTTGACGAGGAGAAAGCTGAAACAGTATTGCCTGTATTATCGGCGCAATTTGCCGAACGCGGGATAGAACTCAGAGGTTGTGAGCGCAGTCGCGCGATCGATAGTTCGATGCTTGCGGCCACTGAAGAAGATTGGCGAACCGAATATCTTGACGGCATATTGTCTATCCGTATTGTGCAGGGTGTCGAGCAAGCGATGGCGCACATCGCGGAATATGGTTCAGATCATACCGATTCGATCATTACCGAGAATCGAGAAACCGCAGAGCGTTTTATGCGTGAAGTGGATTCAAGTTCAGTGATGTGGAATGCTTCTACGCAATTCGCTGATGGCTTTGAATATGGCCTCGGTGCAGAGATTGGTATTTCTACCAACAAACTTCATGTAAGAGGTCCGGTTGGTTTGGAAGGACTAACTAACGAAAAGTATGTGGTTATTGGAGACGGCACCATTCGTCCTTAACCAGTCAGCTTGCCCTTGCCAAGAACCTACGGAAAAAGGAACACAGATAGAAATCTAAGGAATCCTTATACCACTGATACCCAGCCCAATACTTTCGATTTCTTCCCAGATATCTTTGCGCTTCAGTGGCGCTCGGCCTTTTAGCTGCAGGTCGGCTAAAGCTAACCGGCGCAATAGACCCTGACATTGTCTTAAGGATAGTCTTCGCAGGGCGCTGCTTACCAACCCGGCGCGATTACCCCAGATACCGTATCGCTTAAACTGACTTTGTGGATTACCACCTTGATCGCGAATCGCAGCGAGTTGACATAGTGAACGGGTTTCTCTGGTCAGTGACCAAAGAATGAGTATTGGTTCGCTTTGTTCGAGTTTGAGACGTTGCAGTACCCGGACTAGTCGCACAGGCGAGCCGGCTAAGCAGGCGTCGACGTAGGCGAAGGCATTGAATCTTGCATGATCTGCAATAGCGGATTCAACTAAATCCATTGTGACTGTTTTGTCTTCGGCTAACAGAGCCAGTAAATTTATCTCTTGCGCTGCAGCAAGCAAATTGCCTTCGACATCATGGGCAAGTCTGGCGGGCACTTCAGAATCGAATTGTAGTCCCTTGGCACGCAGTCGATGACCAATCCAACCAGGCAGTTGGTCTGCACTAATCGTCGGACATTCTAACGTCACAGCCGCAGATTCAACGGCTTTAAACCATTTGGTATTTTGCGCGCGCTTTTCGATACCGCCAGAAATGACGACCAATGTTGTATCGTTGGATGCGGGGGCATTGGCATACTCGATTAGCGCTTTACCGCCAGCGTCGCCCGGTTTTCCGGTAGGAATTCGAAGCTCAACCAGTTTTTTTTCCGCAAACAATGACATCGACTGGCCGCCTACAAATAACTGGTTCCAGTCAAAGCCGGTTTCTACGGTATAGCGCAGGCGTTCGTTGAACCCATCGGATCTGGCTTGTTGGCGTAGTAAATCGAGTGATTCCTCGACCAGTAGAATTTCGTTGCCAAATAAAAAATAAAGCGGGGCGACTCCTTGGGCTAGATTCCCCTCAAAAGAAGAATAATTGACGCGCAATGAAAAACGCTAGGTTGCAGTTGGGTTAAAAAAACGAAGTTTAGATTCTGCTTAACCGGCGCAAAATCTGAAGAACAATTTCTTCCTGCATTTCTTCTTGAAGAAATTCTGCTTCCTCTTCTGACTGCAGTTCTTGCAATGGATCGTAGGCCAAGAACCGAGTTTGGGAGAGAGATTGATTAATTTGAATTTCCTCACCG
>CALKKV010000059.1 GCA_937992195.1 uncultured Gammaproteobacteria bacterium
AATCGCTTAGTTTATGCGGTTGACAAGAATTTGGTCACAATTATATCTTGTAGATACCATTACTAAATGCGAATTAACAAGTTCGAGAAATCGCACCGCCGATTGGCAAGGCGTTGAGACTGTAGAAAAACCTGTGGATAACTCTTGTTTGAAAATGTTGCCGCTCTCTCGTGCTCTAGAAGTTGTTTCAGTTGTACTACCTAGTAAAGTAGGTTGCCTCAGAGAGCACTTTTGCGTACAAAATCCAGTGATTCTTGCCCTTAGAGTTTTTCTACAGTCTCGTTAGACGATGACTAGTATCCAAGTTAAACAATTACTGTGTAGTATCCCTAGTAGCATTCTCTTAGAAGGGGTTTTATAGCTAAAAATCAAAGGTTGTCTTTTAGAAGTACTTCTATTCTTATTTTTTCCTGAGCAGCTACTAATTGTCTGTTATCGCATCGGGCTCTCAGGATTCGTAATGCGCTGCGTACTGCGTGCCCAGGGTTTTGGGCAACTACCGCGTCGATATTTTCAGTTATTAGGGCCTGTTCGGTAAACGGCGTGCGTTCGTGAACTACAATTGTGAGCAAAGAAAGATCTTTACTTTCTGCTACTTGTAATACTGGAATACGCGCCTCCGAACTGATCACATACACTGCGATAATATCTTTATCATTTTTTAGCTGGCGCGCTATGATTCGTTCCGTTCGATCATCATCTCCATGGGTTTCGAGGGAAGGAAGAGAAATCAGTCTCGGGAAATATGTTTCCAACACTTGATCAAAGCCAAGCCGACGTTGAATATTATTAAGTGATTGCATGGTGTCAGTGACTACCATCACTTTGCCTGTTTCTGCACCAAGAAACCGACTGATGATCCGACCCGCGGTTGCTCCTGCAGCCACGTTGTCAACGCCAACGAAATCCAACTGCTCAGATTTTTCTTGGCCAGATAGAAATTGCACCACTTTAATTCCGCGCTCACTAAGTCTGGCAATCGCGTCTCTTACCTGAGGGGATTCTGGTGCCATGATGGCGATGCCATCGATATTCGCGCGATCTAAATCGGATAAATAGTTAGCCACTTCATGCGGGTTGCGCATATTCAATTGAACACTTTCGGTTTCAGTTAGATCTGCTTTCAAATCGTCACCGGCGGCCGAAACACCGCTGATCAGTTCGTGGAGATATTGATCGCCAGTGTTAGGGAACAAAAAGCGAAACCTATAGGTGCGACTTTTCGCCAAATTGACCGCTGCGATATTCCTTACGAAGCCAATATCGACGATTGCCTTTTCTACCCTTTGTCGCGCTCGACTGCTGACATTCGGCCGATCATTCAGTACGCGATCGACAGTCGCCAGACTAACGCCGGCTTTTTCAGCTAGGTCTTTTGTTGTAGGTCGTAAAACCAAGTTCATATTGGTGATTCGTTATATTTTCAAGCTGCTTTTCTACAGATTAAAAATTGAAAATCAAGAAAATTGAGCCCGAGTTGTAAAAAAAGCTTGCATTGAGGTGCGTACCTCAATTATATATACAGCTCGTAAGAAATGTTAGTACCAAGCTTTCGACCATTTATGACGGTCGAAAGTGTTTAGAGTGATATAGAAATAATCGCACATCACCGCTTGATCTAGTGCAAAAACCATCTCGTTGTATAGCGAGGTGCCACCTTGAGGAGAATTTAAAATGAAATCAAAATTGATGAAGTCCGTGATCGGAATCGGCGCGCTCGCCGCCTCCACACTTGGGCCTTCCAGCGCGCAGGCTGAAGACTTGACGCTTTGTTGGGCTGCCTGGGATCCCGCAAATGCATTAGTAGAACTGAGTAAGGATTTTGAATCTCAATCCGGTCACAACATGAGTTTTGAGTTTGTACCCTGGCCAAATTTCGCAGATCGCATGTTGAATGAGCTAAATTCTGGTGGCCAATTATGTGACCTAATGATTGGAGATTCTCAGTGGATTGGTGGTGCTGCCGAAAACGGCCACTACATCAAGATGAATGATTTCTTCGAAAAAGAAGGAATCGATATGGCTGACTTTATTCCGGCCACGGTGACTGGGTATTCAGAATGGCCAAAAGGCACGCCAAATTACTGGGCACTCCCGGCGTTCGGAGATGTTGTTGGTTGGACGTATCGCAAAGACTGGTTCGATCGTCCAGAACTTCAGGCGGAATTCAAAGAGAAACACGGACGCGCGCTTGATGCACCGAAAACTCTTGAAGAACTTAAACAAATCGCTGAATTTTTCCAGGAGCGGGAAATTGATGGCAAGAAGGTATACGGTGCTTCAATCTATACCGAGCGCGGTTCTGAAGGCATTACCATGGGCGTTACCAATGCGCTGTATAACTATGGCTTCCAATACGAAAACCCAGAAAAGCCCTATGAACTTGAAGGCTTTGTTAATTCGGAAGGTGCAGTAGCGGGTTTGGAATTTTATAAAGCCTTATACGATTGTTGTGTGCCGCCGGGATCTTCAGATTGGTATATGTCTGAAAACATCGATGCCTTTAAGTCAGGTCAGGTAGCGATGCAGATGAACTTTGCATTTATTTGGCCGGGTGTTGAATCTGATCCCAATGTTGGTGGTGGAAAATCAGGTTACTTCCCAAATCCTGCGGGCCCTGGCGGACAGTTTGCGCAACTCGGCGGGCAGGGCATATCCGTAGTGGCGTATTCTGAGAAGCAAGATGCCGCGCTGGAATACATTAAATGGTTTGCGCAACCCGAGGTACAAAAGAAGTGGTGGGAATCAGGCGGTTACTCTGCCTTGAGCGCTGTGGTAGACGACCCGGGATTTGCCAGTAGCCAACCTTATGCGCAGACTTTCCTAGATTCGATGGCGATTGTAAAAGACTTCTGGGCGGAGCCAGCCTATGCGTCACTCTTACAACCCATGCAGTCTCGCATTCATAACTACGTCATTGCAGGTCAGGGAACGGCTAAAGAAGCGCTTGACGGAATGGTGAAAGATTGGAACGAAGTGTTCGAAGACGAAGGCATAAAATAGGCCTAACTACAATTTGGACGCCGTAAGGAGCCTGGGATCATTCCTGGCTCCATCGTTACTATTCCAGTTTCTGCAAAATCAATATGTCTGAAGAGACGAACACGCAATCCAAACAAAGTCCGTCCGGCAATCGGTTGAGCAAAGTGAGAGGGCTGTCGGATCGTGCGATAGCATGGATATTTATATCGCCAACGATACTGATTCTTCTAGCGATCAATATTTTTCCGCTGATTTGGACGGTTTATCTTAGTTTTACTAACTACAGAGTTAACCGACCAAACAAAGAAGTCGAATTCGTCGGTCTGCGTAACTACGAGCGTATCCTGTCTGATTCAGATATCTGGATCACGATGCAGGCGACCGCACATTTTTTGATCTGGACCATTATCTTACAAGTCGTAATTGGATTCACCCTAGCGTATCTGATTAATAAAAAGTTTAAAGGAAATGATCTTTGGACAACGATTATTGTTCTTCCGATGATGTTGTCTCCTGCAGTTGTAGGGAATTTCTGGACGTTTCTATATCAGCCCCAAATTGGATTGTTTAATTATGTGGTTGGTTTTGTTTCAGGTGCGGACCCTTCCAGTTTTTCCATGATTGGAGATGTCGCCTTAGCGCCATGGTCGATTGTTATCGTTGACACCTGGATGTGGACGCCGTTTGTTATGTTGATTTGCCTTGCGGGATTAAGATCGATACCGGATAGTATTTATGAAGCCGCTGAGTGCGATAGGGCGAGTAAATGGCGTCAGTTTTGGACGATTACTATTCCTATGGTGCTGCCGTTCTTAATGCTCGCAGTATTGTTTCGAGGAATCGAGAACTTCAAGATGTTTGATCTTGTGGTGCAGTTGACCGGTGGAGGACCTGGGTCAATCACTGAGCTAACTTCTATTAACCTTAAGCGAGAGGCTTTTGAGAAATGGCGCACAGGATATGCGTCTGCCTATGCGGTTATTCTTTTTGTTTCAATTTTTGGTATCGCATCGATATACGTTAAAGCGCTAAATAAGGTGAAGAGCCGATGAGTTTTTCTGTTACAGAGCCTTCAAATCGCCAAAAGTGGATTTCGGGTGCGCTGGTAATTGGTTATGCCATCATCACGTTGTTGCCCTTATTCTGGATAGTTGCGACGGGATTTAAATCTTCACCCGATTCCATTGCATACCCTCCTAAAGTGATATTCGAACCAACTGTCGAAGGCTATGTGAATCTGTTTACGACGCAAACGCGCCTTAGCCAGGACGCAATCTCAGAACCACGCAAAAACTTATCTTGGTATGAACAACTGGTTCGGGAAAAAGGGAATACAATTGTTGGGCCTTCGCGATTTTCCGAGCGCTTTTTTAACTCAGTAATCATTGGATTTGGCTCAACTTTTTTTGCCATTCTCCTAGGAACGATCTCTGCTTACGCTTTCTCGCGTTTCAGAATTCCGTTAAAAGATGATCTGCTGTTTTTTATTCTCTCCACCCGTATGATGCCGCCGATTGCAGTGGCTATTCCAATTTTTTTAATGTTCAGACATCTAGGTTTGAACGATACCCATGCGGGGATGATTTTGCTTTATACCGCGGTCAATCTGTCCTTAGCGGTATGGTTGATTAACGGTTTTATTGACGAAATACCAATTGAATATGAAGAGGCTGCACTGATCGATGGATATACCCGCTTTCAGGCCTTTTACAAAGTCGTGTTGCCGCAGGCGGCGACGGGTATCGCTTCGACAGCAATATTTTGTCTTATATTTGCCTGGAATGAATATGCATTTGCTGTGCTGCTCACTTCCGGAACGGCGCAAACAGCACCTCCGTTTATACCGACAATTATAGGCGTTGCGGGGCAAGACTGGCCGGCAGTAGCAGCGGGCGCCACATTGTTCTTATTACCGGTCATGATCTTTACCATCATATTGAGAAAGCACTTGTTACGCGGCATTACCTTTGGAGCGGTTCGCAAATGAATCTGTTTATTCAAGGACTACTTGGATTGCGGCGAGGCCCTTGGGAGATGGTTGCTTCGATTGTGATTGCAGTTGGAATATTCATGTTGATGCAACCATTTGCGCTTGCGTTATACACTTATTCTTTTATCGTGACATTGGTGGGTACCGTCATGTTTATCGTGGTTAGTCACTTTCCAGAGTAAAGCATGGCGCAAATAAGAATAGAAAACCTGTGTAAGGAGTTTGGTTCGTTTACGGCTGTTGAGTCCTCTACATTCACGATAGAAGACGGAGAATTCTTTATGCTGTTGGGTCCATCTGGGTGTGGCAAGACCACGACATTACGCATGATGGCCGGTCTCGAGTTGCCCACAAGCGGAGAAATCTATATCGACAGTGAAGAAGTCGGAATGAAAAGAGCTTCAGAAAGAGACATCGCATTCGTATTTCAGATGTTTGCGCTCTATCCGCATATGAACGTCGGGAAGAACATGTCTTATCCGCTTATCAGTCAAGGTATGTCCAGAAAGCAGGCAAAGGAAAAGGTGCTGGAAGTTGCGCGTATTCTTGGCATTGAGGATATTTTAAACAAACCGATCGGTGGGCTTTCCGGTGGTGACAGACAACGCGTTGCGCTCGGGCGGGCAATTGTTCGCGAGCCCAAAGCATTTTTCATGGATGAACCATTGGGCGCGCTCGATGCCGAGTTTAGAGAGCATATGGCGGAAGAGCTTCGAGCGCTACACGATCGGATGGGAGCAACCACAGTCTACGTTACGCACGATCAGCTTGAAGCAATGCAAATGGGCGATAAGATTGTCGTGATGAATCATGGTGTGGTAGAGCAGTTTGGTGTGCCGCAAGAAATCTATGATTGGCCTGCGACCAGGTTTGTTGCGCAATTCATTGGATCTCCTTCGATGAGCTTTCTTAACTTTGAGGCCACAATTAACAAAGGCGACAGCGTATTTGATCTTGGCGAGTATGAAGTCAAGATTCCGAAGATGCTTGAAGAGGCAACGGGAAAGCTGTCTTTGGGTGTTCGTCCTGAGCACATTCATTTTTCTGACCGGTCTGCGTATCGCGGCGAAACGATTGCTGTGGAGTATTTGGGTACCACGCAAATCGTGACCATACGCACACCGCATGGCGTGATCAAAGCGCGGGCCTCTTCAGATACCCCCATTGCATCGGGTGAAAACGTTGGGCTTGAATTCGATGCGAGGACATTAAGTATTTTCCATGAAGAGACAGGTCGTGCGTTACAGTCTGAAGCGAACGCTGGGGTTTTGAACCGTGTCTGAAGTCATCCTTGATCAGGTTAGCAAATCTTTCAGTGACACTGCCGCTCTCGATAAGGTATCGATGATCATTCCAGATGAGTCCTTTGTCGTATTGTTAGGGCCAAGTGGTGCAGGAAAGACCACGACACTTCGAATGGTATCCGGTCTTGATAAACCTGATAGCGGATCAATTGTGATCGAAGGCGTGACTGTTACCGACCACACCCCAGCGCAAAGAAATGTAGCTATGGTGTTTCAACAATACTCACTCTATCCGCATCTCACCGTCCGTGAAAATCTAGAATTTCCGCTGAAGTCACCGTTGTTGAATACCGCAAAGAAAGACATCGGTGAAAAAGTGAGTGCTGTTGCAGAGCTGTTACAGATTTCGCATAAACTGGATAACAAGGTGACCGAGCTTTCCGGTGGTGAAATGCAGCGGGTGTCGATCGGTCGTGCTTTGGTGAGAACACCGAATATATTTTTGATGGACGAACCGTTAAGTTCACTTGACGCCAAGCTCCGAGCAGATTTGAGAATTGAGTTAAAACGAATTCAATCTGATTCTGGGGCGACCTTGTTATACGTCACCCATGATCAGATTGAAGCCATGACTATGGCGACCCATGTCGGTGTGCTTGATAAAGGGAAGCTAGTGCAATTCGGGCCGCCAAGAGAAATCTATGAGAACCCAGTGAGTATTTATGCGGCAAGTCGATTGGGGCAGCCGCGTATCAATGTTTTGCCTGCCGACATATTTGGAAGTGCGCCGGGTGGTGCGAAGTTTATTGGTCTGCGACCGGAGCAAATCGTTCAAGGACGGGGGGAGTCTGCCACGGTCAGGCGAGTTGAGCACCTTGGAGACCAGACGCGTTTACATCTTTTATTTAATAAACACGAAATCATCACAGTCACTGACGCGCATACAGAATTAAAGAGCGGTGACGAGCTGAGGATTCAACCAAAAGATGCCTTCTTTTTTGATGATCAAGGCATTCGTTTGATTTAACAGGAGATATTAAAATGGCTCAATTTCTGAACAACAGAGAGAATATCGTTACCGAGGCTGTTGACGGTATCGTGGCGGCGTCTAGCGGAAAACTAGCACGTCTTGATGGGTACCCACATATTCGTGTTGTCGTACGAAATGATTGGGACAAATCCAAAGTAGCGCTGGTATCAGGTGGTGGCTCAGGGCATGAACCCGCCCATGCAGGGTTTGTAGGAAAAGGCATGCTAACCGCCGCTGTTTGCGGTGATGTATTTACTTCACCCAGTGTGGACGCTGTACTTGCCGGTATTCTTGCGGTGACAGGAGCAGCTGGATGCCTATTGATCGTAAAAAATTATACCGGCGACAGGCTCAATTTTGGTCTCGCTGCTGAACGCGCAAGAGCGTTTGGGTTAAACGTTGAGATGGTTGTTGTCGATGATGACATCGCATTGCCAGATCTGCCCCAGGCCCGAGGTGTGGCCGGCACGCTGTTTGTACATAAAATTGCGGGGGCGCTTGCAGAACAAAATAAGGGCCTTGATGCCATTGTGTCTGCTGCCAAAAAAATAATTAAAAACACCAAGAGTATTGGTATGTCGATTGACACCTGTACTGTGCCCGGCTCACCAAAAGAGGACAGAGTACCGGACGGCATGGCGGAGCTTGGGCTTGGCATACATGGTGAAGCTGGCGTCGAACAAATCGAATTCAGTGGTGCAAAAAATTCCCTCACGGCAATGGTATCTAAGCTCAGCGTTGGCATGCAAAAAACGCCACATGTCGCCCTTGTGAACAATTTGGGTGGTGCATCGGTTTTGGAGATGTCTGTGATGATGCACGAATTGATCAATTCAGAAATTGGCGGCCAGATACCTTATGTCATTGGCCCCGCTGCCATGATGACGTCTTTGGATATGCAAGGGGTTTCGATCTCTTTATATCCGGCCGATGCTGAAGAAATCGCATTGCTTTCAGAAGACACGGGCCTTGCAGCTTGGCCAGGTGTGACGTCTGTGCAACCAGTGACGAAGGTAGCGTTATCGGATGGCCTTAAACCTATCGCTCCTTTGGCATCAAAACATCCAGCAACGAAAACGTTTTTGGTCGATTGTTGCAATGTGTTAATCGCATCAGAAAGTGACCTCAACGCGCTTGATGCAAAGTCTGGTGATGGCGATACCGGCTCTACATTAGCGGGTGCATCTCGAGCGTTGATTGCTGCAATGGATCGACTACCATTAGCCGATCATACCCAGTTGTTCAGAGCCATCGGTTTGGAACTCAGTCAAACTATGGGGGGGTCATCCGGTGTCTTACTGGCAATATTTTTCGCCGCGACAGGGGATGGCGCATCGAGTGGTCTATCAACTCACGAAGCATTAAAGGCTGGATTGGCGCGCTTGCAGGAAATCGGCGGCGCGCAGATTGGCGATCGCACTATGGTGGATGCACTTGCTCCAGCGCTTGATGCCCTTGAATCAGGTTTTGAAGAAGCAGCAACAGCTGCACGTACCGGGGCGGATCACACCGCGACAATTGTGAAAGCTAAGGTGGGCAGAGCGTCCTATATCAACGCACAACAGTTAGAAGGACACAACGATCCGGGTGCTGAAGCTGTCGCGCGATTGTTTGAGCATTTGAATTCCTAGTGACGACGTATGGTTTTTAGATACCGGTTTGTTGTACAAAAACTTTCATCCAAATAAAGGTGTCCGATTTATTTCCTGAGGTAAGCTGGCTATGACTAGGTATAAATTTACGCTGTCACTTCTTGCTACTTATGGCGAAAATTCACCTGGCCACTCTGACCCTGTAATCTTCGTTAGAGCTATATTCTTTTCATCCAAGAATATAGCTTAAGATTGGCGAGATGAAAAATTCAAATCAACAAGAACTCTCCATCTGCTGTATCAGCAATGCTGTTGAAATTTCAGAAACACGAGAATCCTATTTTTCCGAACGGAAATATCCGCTCAACGGGACCGAAAGTTTTATGCTGACGGATCGTATCAATGCGGAAAATTTTCGATTTCGGAGCAGCAACAATCGCTACAAATCAGATTGGCATGTCGCCGGCGACCCTACGCTGCTTATAGTCCTCGGCGGGACGATTAAGATTGAAGTGAGGTCAGGAGAGTCTAAGATCTTTTCAAAAGGTGAGATGTTTATTGCTGAAGATTTCTTGCCTGACGATATCAAATTTGACGACAGCATTCACGGGCATCGTGCCGAGGTTGTTGGTGATGAGCCGGTTTCTGTTTTACACCTGAAGCTGGATATTCTGGGTGCTGGTGAATAAGTTCAATGTATAGAGCGTGTGTTTTGGTTATTTTAGCTATAACCAAATCTCCTTCAGATATTTAAAAACACCAGATTAGGTTTGCCGTAAAGGGGCCGGATTTAATTGGGTTCGTGCTTATGATTTAGCGTATTCCATTTGGACTCTAATACACTAAACACTGGTTTCGTCTTGCCAGCGTGAGTGATCTGTCAAAACTGTCAGTGTTTTATGTATCTGACGACTGATTAATTGTTTGTAACAAAAAATAGTTATTTTTTTCTTCGTGAAATCTACGTTACTTTGGTTTTTTCTCGCTAAGTAAAATCAACAGCTTGTAGTCAATGGAATGACTACCGTAATCATAAGGAGACATTAAAATTTAGTGAAGCAAAAGTGAATCATTCTTCTTTCACGAAATAATATTTGCCCGTCACTGAAGTCTCACCAATTTCATTGCAACATGGCCTCGTTGTTAACAATGCATTTGAAACTATTCCACTTTAACTTTAATGAGGCACATCATGAGATCACTTTCTATTTACTCAAAAATCACCAAAGCTGTTGTAACTACAATTAGTGCGATCGCGTTTGTTACCATCGCTGCAGCAACTTTTGCATGTTCGGGCAAAAAAGATATTATTGATACTGCGGTATCAGCTGGAAGCTTTAACACGTTAGCTACTGCTCTTACAGAGGCCGGATTGGTAGATACACTGAAAGGTGAAGGCCCGTTTACCGTTTTTGCGCCAACTGACGAGGCATTCGCGAAACTACCTGAAGACCAGCTTGCTGCAATTTTGGCGGATAAAGAGCTTCTTACCAGCATACTTACCTACCATGTTGTTTCAGGAAAGGTAATGGCAGAAGAAGTGTCTGGTATGGATTCCGCACCGACGGTTCAGGGCCAAACAGTTGCAATCGATGCTGCCTCGGGTGTGAAGATTAATGACGCCAATGTGGTGCAAGCCGACATCGTGGCATCCAATGGCGTAATCCATGTGATCGATACTGTGTTAGTACCGCAGACCTAGTACCCTCTGCGAGAGCCCGCTGCACCTGCAGGGTGTGGCGGGTTTTTAACGTTATGTTTGAAATAGCCTGAACTTATGTCAATTGCTGAGTCTAGGGTGTCTCGCTAAATTTACATCAGCTCTTTTTTTCTATCGCCTGTTTCACCGTATCGATGTAGCGCTGGCTCTTTGAGTCCTTCATAGAGCGAAGCAATATTCTTATTCACTTTTTCTCCCTGTTGGGCGAATAGTGAATTGCCTTCGACATCGCTATCCACCAAAAACGGGCCAAAATTTTCTACGCGAAACAACCACATAGCCTGGGCAATGCCAAGCTCATCCAGCCAGTGCACCGCTTCAACATGTTTTACGCCACGCCCCAATAAAGCGCCGGTTCCGTAGCCAACGGTGGTGAGGTACACCGCGTTCCTCGGGGCGAGAATAGTCTGGCAGTCTTCCAGCGACATGCCGCCTTTGCCAATGACGATTTTTGTCTCTGTCGTATCTAACCAGTCGGCGAGATACTTTGAAAAACGAAAACTGGCGGTTGC
>CALKKV010000060.1 GCA_937992195.1 uncultured Gammaproteobacteria bacterium
GGAGATATAGCTGCCATCGTATCCAAGTCACAATCTATCGAAATCATTAATCATCAGCGGGAAATATTGGCAAGGCCTGCTTGCAAAGTGCTTGAATTTGATCCATCCAAAGCCAAGTCTTCCGCTCCTGAAGGAATACAAGTTATTGATAATGCTGCATAAAAACTATTTCCTTCAGCTCAGATTCAGGCAATTTCAGGTTTAATGGAGGAGTATTAACCGATGAGGAATATTCCTTGATAGATTTGAAAAGAAGACAGGCTTTGAAAACACTAACCACTGGCGCAATGGTGTGCACGGCGTTCTCGGTTGCCACCATCCCGATGGCAGCATCCGCATCAGATCGCGATATTGAGCTTGAGGTACATTACAGCGCCAGTGGCGCCACCGACAAATTAGTGATGCATAACCCGGCTTCGGCCGATGTTGAAATTGCGATGCAGTTTTCAGGCGATATTGCAGTGCCCGGCGGTCAACTTGATGTCGCAAGGCTAATGCAGAACAAGCCAATAAAGCTCAAAGCGGGAGAAACGCGCCAGATAGTTCTGCCGCGCGCAGAACGTACCAGCGTGCAGCCGGCTACCATGTCGAGCAAAAGCCACCAGGCACTGCGATTTCCAATCTCGGATAATGTCTTTGTCGATCGTATTGCGGTTGTTTCAGACGGGGTGAACCGCAACAAAAAGATTCCGCTGTTGATGAGAAAAATCACTTAGCGCCGCTTTACCGCACCGAAGTAAGACCAGAAAAGCAGTGACAACAGTCACTGCTTTTTTATTGTTTCAATTTGTTCCGTCAAGTAGACAACAGGGGAATGATTGTTACACTGAATGGTCTACCTGATTCGCTCAACTTTTCTTTGATCCATGCTCCGTTCTCCGCTTGTCTTTGGCACTCTGTTTGCCCTGTGTTGCTGGTATGTATTTGGGTATCCGGTAATGCGCCTTGGTACCTGGGCAGGTCCACCATTTGATATTGGCTGGGTAGGTGGTTTGATCACCTGGATGGTTGGCTACATTGGCATGTGGTATTCGTTTCGTGGCCCCAACCTGGTTGTTCGCTATGTGGTCGTGCATTGGATGGGCGCGAGCTTCATCTTGGCAACCACTGTGTTGTTCGCAGAAATCCCGAGACTGGTCTTTCCCTATTCCGACCAGGCCGCTGTGACATGGGTTTTATTCGTCGGCTGTTTGCTGGTGGTTGGTGCGGTAGTGGCGTCTCACCACTTAGACGTTAAAAAGCTGAAACTACAAAGCGAGAAGCTGACCAAGTCGAAGCGCATCGTGCAAATCAGCGATGTCCATATTGGCTCAAGACAGCGCGGATTTATGCAGCGGATTGTGAATAGAATCAACCAACTCGAGCCTGACGTAGTGGTAATAACCGGTGACTTGATCGATTCAAGCGCGGTGGGAATCGATGCGCTGCAGCCGCTGGAAGAAATCAGGGCGCCTACCTTCTTTTCCATAGGCAATCATGAGCGCTATGCGGACCTGCCAAAAGCACTGGATATGATGCAGCAGCTGGGGGTTAAAACTCTCAGTCAGGCGAGCCATATTGTGGATGAAATTCAGCTCATTGGCATAGATGACGCTGATCGCCGTGATCAGGTTGCGGTGATGTTACCAAACGTTGAATTGCTTCCCGATTATTTTAATCTGTTGCTATATCACCGACCGGTAGGGTGGGCGGCAGCGAGAGCGCATGACATTGATTTAATGCTTTCCGGCCATACCCACAATGGTCAGATATTTCCATTTAACCTGGTGGTGAAGCAGCAGTTTGATCGCATCAAAGGCTTGCATAGTAACGCGCATCGGCACCTTTATGTGTCTACGGGCACCGGCACCTGGGGTCCGTTAATGCGTCTCGGGTCGCTAAACGAAATCAGTTGTTTCGATTTAGTCCCGCAAACCAAGAGGCAGGTGTAAAAAAGAAGTAGAAACCACGCAGGTTATGCTGGCAAGGGAATGTCGCCTAAATCGCTTGGTATCTTGTAGCCTTTTTGAACAGCTGGCCTCGCTGCGATCTCCAGATACCAACGTTTTACATTGGGAAATTGTTTTAGATCGATCTGCTGCCATTCAAATCTTGAAGCCCAGGGCCATATCGCAATATCTGCGATTGAGTATTCTCCCGCAACAAACTCATTTTCACCCAGCCGTTTATCGAGTACGCTGTATAGGCGCTGACTCTCGGTCCCATAGCGATTAGCTGCATACTCGCTGGCGTCTTTATTAAAATGTAAAAAGTGATGGGCCTGACCAAGCATGGGACCGAAGCCGCCCATTTGGAACATCAACCATTCATACACCTGCCATTTCTGTTTCTCAGACATTAGCTGCCCTGTCTTTTCTGCAAGATAGACCAGTATCGCCCCCGATTCCATCAGACTCAGACCATTATCCTGATCAACAATCGCAGGGATTTTATTGTTCGGACTGATTTTCAAAAACTCTGGTGCGAACTGATCGTCCTTCATAATATTGATCGAATGGACGTTATATTCGAGCCCCACTTCTTCCAACATTATTGAGACCTTCCGGCCGTTTGGCGTGCCCCAGGTGTATAAATCAATCATTGCATTGTCTCTTTGTTGTGATGTTTACTTGCACTAAAAATCGTCGTGGCCGGTGATCTCTTTCCAGGCCTCGGCAGCCTGCTTATTGTATTGTTCCTGATTACCGTCAAGCCAGCGGTCTCGACCCCGGGCGGCAAAAAATAAATGCAGGCGGTCACCAAAAATCTCCCAGTGGGTGCCATCGGTTTTGATTAAACCTTCTCCGAGACTCAGCGCATTGGAACAGAAGCCGCCGTAGGCAGGGCGGTAGCGTTCTGGATCAGCCTTGAATTTTTCATAACTTTCCTTGGAAGCAAAGCGCCATTTAGCGCCGCGCCACTTGTAAACCCAGTCTTTAGAGCCTTTGGTATCTTTGTGCTGTTCGATAGACTCTTTACTGTGATAAGCCACCGTGTCTTTTCCACCGATCGCTGTCTTGCCAAAACCTTTTGTGCTGATCGGGCCTTGGGAGGTTTCCGCCGCAATTGCCGATATCGACAGTATCGCAGCAGCAAATACGAATAGGGAGATAGACGCTAACTTGAGAAATTCATGACACGGGCGAGAATCGGTCGTTTGGATAGAATGTTTCATTGCTAAAAAAGTATGTGCTGAGAGAAAGTAGAGAAAAACAGGAGTTTAAAGTTCCAGTTGATCGGCGACCACCTCTTTTACGACGTTCGCCTGTAAATGATCTGGATGGACGTGGTAAGACTGAATGTGCTCTCCGCAGAGAGTCACGCTTCCAGCAAAGCGGTCGACGCTGTTTATCGAGTAGTCAAAGCGAAAAATACGGCAAAAGTGAAGCCGGCGACGATCAAAGTGGAGGCCGCGAAATACCACGGTGCCATCCAAAAACTGCAAATTGTGCCGCTGGCAAAACCGTCTGGCCAGTTGGTCAGCCATCTCGTGGAAGCGCTGATTTCGGACCAGGAATATCACAATGGTAATCAGAGCAAAACCAACGAAAACTTCAATCGGGGAAAACATCAGAAATATTGTCCTGGAGCTGGTTTTGCAACATAAAAACATGGGCAAAATTCGCTATATCTGGACCATAAAAGCACCATCTTAGGAAACTGCCCCAAGGGTATTGCTACGGTTTCAAACAAAGCACTATTCATGCCCACTATTGTAAGGGATAGAAGCGGGCTGTTGCCGATCACAGCGTTGCACATTTATACCCATAAAATACTTTTGAAACAGCGCATAACTTGCGATACTTCGAGCCTGATTAATCAAATGACCAATCAGAAAATGCCTACTAGACACATCGTTATCGCAGCACTGACTCTCCTGGTATGGCTTCAGCCCGCTGTCGCCGAAGAAGGAGTTCAATTTGAAATTTGCTATGACTTTGGTTGTCGTACCAAAGCGGAGATAAATTTATCTGGCGAGGAATGGCAGTCGGTAAGAGCGATTTTTACCGCAGAGAATTCGGTAGATGAGCGGAAGCAAATGAAGCAAGCGGTCGCCAGGATGGAGGTCCTTGCCGGCCAGTATTCACCCATTCATCAAGATCTTGCAATGAATATGCCGGTAATGCAAAGCGCAGCAGATGCGCTCAATTATTCTGGACAATTGGATTGTATCGATGAATCAATCAACACCACGTTGTTTCTGCAAATGTTCAGTGATCAGGGCTGGCTGCAATTTCATGAAGTGCTGGATCGCGCCTACCGTCGTTCGTTTATTACCCAACATTGGGCAGCTCAGGTTGAGGACAGGTTGAGCGGCAAGCGATACGTGATCGACTCCTGGTTTGATGAAAATGGTGCTTTACCAGTGCTAGTAAGTAGTGAGCGCTGGCATGACCTATCGCTCTAAAACTGGCGCTAATCGGCGACAGATGGTGTTTTTTTCTGGCTCGTTCGACAATCGTCCACATTCACGACCAGAATCCTAGGTTTTGGGCCATATTTAGAACTTAGCTGACGAAATCTTGTCCACTATAATACGCATTTTTAGGCCTAGAGCACGCAAGTAGATTCTAAATAGACTCAGTGAGTAGACAACTTAAAGAATCCCACTCTAACACCCATCTCTTCGTATGAAAAATAACATTGTTACTGTGATTTATTGGGCAATTAGTCTCGCTATGAGCAGTAGACAATCGCTTTGTTCTAGCACTAACTTAGAGCTAAGAGAAAAACTAACTATATTTTAAGGGTGCTAGCGAATCATTCCTTGGTTTACTTGAACATGTTTCTGGTTAACAAGGACAGCAGCGACGTTTTTCGCGCGACCCATTTGTATTAACCATGTCGAACACCTCCTACATCACCTACGGAATGGTTGCTACCTACATCCTCTCTTGTATTCGCATTGGCACTAAGCCCTGTAAATATTTTCAGTTAAATTCGCCGTTGTTCAATGGTGAAGAAGGAATATTTTCAAAGATCGAGATCGATGAATTGATTCCTAGTGAATGGCGACTTGAGCAACAGTATGACGATGGCCAATTTGAGCCAACAAGCTGGCCCGTCTTCGTAAAACCGGAGTGGGGGCAAAACGCCGCTGGTATTCAAAGGGCCGACGATTTGGCGTCGCTCAACCGAATACGAAAGGAAAATGCCAATCAGAACATTCGCTTTCTCATTCAGCAGTGCGCCCCGGAGAGCAGAGAATTTGAAGTATTCGCCTTGCGTCATCATGCAGACAAATCCAACTACTCGATTTTTTCGATTACCGAAGCGGTAAATCATAGCGAGAGAGATCCGGTAAACAGCATAAAAAATCCGGGCACGGAATACGTTGAAATCACTGAAAAATTTAGTGAAGACCAGCTGCAGAAAATATGGCGTTCGGTGAATCGTATCGGTACCTTTAATATCTCTCGATCCAGTTTCCGCGCTGACTCAATCGAGGACCTGGTTGCGGGTAAGTTTCATGTTATTGAGGTGAACCTGTTCGTTCCGATGCCAATTCACATGCTTGATAGTCGCTACCGTATGAAAGATGTTATTTCTATGGTGTTACGCTATATGATGCGGCTTGCACTAATTACCAAAGCGCGAGATAAAACGTTACCCGAAAAGCCGGTATTTACTAAAATCATGCTCTACAACCGCACAAGCCCTGTGCTCAACTTTTTGAGATCGAAAATATGAAGAAACTGAAAGCGCTGATTTATGCGTGGATCAGTGAAAAGTACATGAATGGCTGCAGCAACTATAATTCGCTGGAAGTAAGAAAATCATGTCGATCAAAAGCACAAGGTAGGGAAGTTTTTGCGCGCAATAATGTACCCCATGCAAAGGGAATGATTTTTGTGTGGCCGACCGCTGCTATTAAATTTGCCAAGGAAAATGGTTTTCCATTAGTGATCAAACCAAATGTCAGTGGTTATTCTCGCGGTAGTTACTTCCCAATCAATAACTACAAGGAGCTTTGGCGCGCGATATTCCTGGCTAAAATTTGGTGGCCTACTACGGTTATTGAGCAATACCTGCAGGGCGCCAACTATCGCGTACTAGGTACCGACAGCAAATTAATTTCGGTGATCCGCCGTTACCCACCTTATGTTACGGGTAATGGACAAGATACAATCGCTGCATTGATGGATGCAGAGAACGCTATCCGCAAAGAAATGGAACTGCATCCTGTTATTTTTCCACTGGAGAAAAGCGAGCAGGTGATTCGTCATTTGCAAAAGCAGGGTCTCACTCTGGAATCTGTGCCTGACGCCGATCAGGACGTTGAGTTATTTCATAGAGTAGCGCTTGCACCGGGAGGTATCGTTGAGATCATTGATCAGACTACAATACCGGAAGAAAACAAGGAGCTGTTTTATAGCGTGGTTAAAATGTTTGGTGCCAATGTTTTTGGCATTGATGTTATTTTTGAGAAAGACATAACCGTGAGTCATAAAGAGCAGAAATGTATTTTTATTGAAGTGAATTCTCGCCCATATATGAAAATGCACCACTACCCGCGCTACGGTAAAGCTGAAGACCTGACCTCTGCCTTGAGTGAGCTTGACGCCCTGGAAATAGCAGACCGAGATATCTTCTAGATGCATCCACTTGCGAAAACCTTTTATCAATTCTTAGGACTGCATTCGGTCCTTATTGGTATTTTCCCTTTTTTTCTGCCGGTCTACATTTGGAAGCAAGGGTTTGGCTTGAGCGAAGTTTGTTTATTTATCGGCGCTGCAGGTGCTGGTTTCTGCATCGGTTTATATGTTTGGGATCATCTACGATTTCGCATTAACTTAACCAGTTTAATCGCTGTTTCTCTGGTGCTTGAGATTCTGCTGCTACTCAATGTCAGGGTACTGGGAATGAATCTCGGTGTATTGTCTTTGCTTGGCTTCAGCTATGGTGTTTACAACTGCTTTTTTTGGACGACACAAAGAGCGTTGTTCTTCGAAAGAGTGAATACCAGTAACTCCGGCCGGAGTTATGGCAATTTGCAGATTTATGTCGGCTTTCTATTGCAGGTAGGAATTCTTGCGGGCGGTTTTTTGCTGGAAACAACCGGCTTTAGCTATATCGTGATTTGTAGTGGATTGCTTTGTGTTGCCGGTTTTATCATGTTTATTTTTAGCCGACCGGAAGCGCCAGCAACGTTTTCTGAATTTAAGCCGCTAACAATTCGCGAGATCTTCCGGTTTAAAGATGAAGACAACTCCAAGTTAATATTTGTTATTGACGGTATCTATCTTTTTCTAGAAAGTTTCTTTTGGGTGATTTCTCTGTTTTTGCTCGCCCATGAGAGTTTTACTCGTCTTGGTTTTATGGTGTTATCTTTGGCGGTGATCTTCGGAATTTTGTTCTATCTACTGAAGAATACGATTGACCGAGTTGCGCGCAATCAAATCTATCAGCTTTCGGTTGTGTTATATGCATTGTCATGGGCGCTTAGAGCGATGGTAGATGATGACGATTCATTGGTTGTGTTATTTATTTCCCTGGTACTCATCACTTTTTGCACCACCTTTTTTCGTTTGGCAATGAACAAGCGATTTTACGACCTTGCCCGAGAGACATTGTCGCACCGATATCTTGTTTTAAAAAGTTACTACTCGCAGATTACGATACTGATCGTATTTGTTGGTCTTGGCCTTTGGTTTTCCGGTGTGGAAAATAGTGAAAATCTTTTGGTACCGACTTACTGGGCCGCATCGGCTTTCTCACTACTATTCCTGCTCTACGGCGCAACCAGATACAGTCGTTCGAGCGAAGTGCAATCCACCGCGCGTTAGCTTCTTTTAGCTCTCCAGTTCAATACTGATAGGGCAATGATCTGAACCCATTTGCTCATGCATATAGTGACAATCTTTAACCAGTTTTAAATTTTTCTTTGGCATGAGAAAGTAATCGATGCGCCAACCTACGTTGCGTTCTCTTCCTTTTGAAATCATATGCCACCACGAATAGACGTCAGCAACATCCGGATTACGCGATCGCCAAACGTCACTCCAGTTGTCGTCAATCAGCCTGTCCATCCAGGCGCGTTCTTTAGGGTGAAAACCAATCTTGCCGTCGTTTGCTTTTGGACGAGCGATATCGATTTCATTGTGCGCTACGTTCATATCACCGCCGACTACAGGGATTACTCCTTCCTCCCTTAGACGATTCATTTCCTTGTGTACACAGTCATAGAAAACGAGTTTTTGTTTCCAGGCCTGATCGCTTTTGCCACCGTTAGGAAAATAGATAGAAAAAATAGCCCACTTGCGTCGTCCTTTTTTAAAACTTAAGCATGAAATACGCCCCTCATCTGAATTTGGCGCATCAGGAATTTCATTAGAAAATGTCAGATCTTTGGTGCCGTCCGCAAAATCATTTTTAATCCAGATGCTGGTGCCGGCATAGCCTTTCTTTTCAGCGCTGCTGTAATGCTGTTGATAGCCGGAATGTGCTGTTAGAAAGGGGCTCAATTGATCGACGCTACCCTTGGTTTCCTGCAGCATCAGGATTTCAGGATTCGCATTTTCTACCAACGGCTGTAGTTCTTTTTTACGCTCAACCGCGCGGACACCGTTTACGTTCCAGGATATGACTTTCATTGATCAAGAGATTAAAGGAAAGTCGTTATTCTACCTTTTGCGGATCGCTTTGAATCAAATAACCGTCAATCGTTTGTGTTTGATTTATAATTTCATAAAATCAAATAGCCCATTACCATGCCGTTAGCCGTCGAAAGCAAGTTGCCCAATGTAGGCACCACCATTTTTACCGTCATGTCTAAAATGGCCCAGGATCATGGTGCCATTAATCTTTCTCAAGGATTTCCAGATTTTGAGCCGGATACTCGACTGCTTGAGCGGGTGACACACTATCTTGGTTCAGGGAAGAATCAGTATCCTCCAATGATAGGTGTGCAAGAGTTGCGACAGGCCATTGCGGATAAATATCAGTCAACCAGCAGTACTGATGTAAACCCGGATACGGAGATCACCATCACCAGTGGCGCCACCGAAGCGTTAATGTGTTCGGTCCAGGCGTTGGTCGGTAAAGGTGACGAAGTCATTGTGATGGACCCTTGCTATGACTCTTATGAGCCTGCGGTTGAACTGGCGGGTGGTAAAACAATTCATATTCCGCTGACGCTGCCGAATTATCGAATCGACTGGCAACAGTTGGAAAATGCGATTAATGATAAAACACGACTGGTCATAATCAACTCGCCGCACAATCCTACTGCAACGACTTTGACTGCTGCTGACCTTGATCAGTTAGCGGAAATTATCCGACCCTATAACTGCCGGGTATTAAGCGACGAGGTGTATGAGCATATCGTATTCGATGGCAATACCCATGCAAGTGTCGTTGCCCATCCTGAGCTGGCCAGTAGAAGTTTAGCGGTTTTCTCATTTGGCAAAACCTATCATGCTACCGGCTGGAAAATTGGTTACTGTATTGCGCCAGCTGAACTAACCGTTGAATTTCGCAAGATTCATCAATTCAATACTTTCACTACGGTGACACCCATGCAATGGGCGCTAGCTGATTTTGTACGTGAGGCGCCTGAAAGCTATCTTGGACTATCGGACTTCTATCAGAAAAAACGCGACTTTTTTCGCGATCAAATATCCGACTCAAGGTTTGAGCTGTTGCCGTCTTCTGGCACCTATTTTCAGCTTGCGGACTATGGGGAAATCTCTGATTTGAAAGACACTGATTTTGCTAACTGGATGACACAGGAAAAAGGCGTTGCGGTGATACCGTTATCCCCTTTTTATCAAACACCCCCTGACACACGCATCATTCGATTCTGTTTTGCCAAACAAAATCCGACACTGGCGGAAGCTGCTGAGATTATTAATCGCATCTAACCGAAGTTAAACAGGACCAGTCAGAATGAGCGGGAGTCTGTTGTTCGAGGGTTTTGAGACTTTTGATATTGACTGTGATGGAGTCAATGTCCATGGCGTAACGGCTGGTAAAGGCCCGCCACTATTGTTGTTACATGGCTATCCGCAAACCCATGCTATGTGGCACAAAATCGCCCCCATGTTGATGCAGCACTATTGTGTTATTGCCGCCGATTTAAGGGGTTACGGCCACTCAGGTAAACCAGATACGGATAATATACACAGCCCGTATTCCAAGCGCGCGATGGCTGGTGATCTTGTTAGCATGATGGCGCATCTAGGACATGACATATTTCGCGTTGTTGCCCATGATCGAGGTGCCAGAGTGGCGCATCGTATGGCGATGGACTGGCCACAGCAGGTTTCAGAAATGATGTTGCTGGATATTGCGCCAACCAGAGAGATGTATCGCTTCGCTGATACTGCTTTCGCTCGGGCCTACTGGCATTGGTACTTTTTGATTACCCCTGCACCATTCCCTGAAAAAATGATCGAAGCGGATCCTAGTCACTTTTGGTTGAGTAAGTGCGGCAGTGGTGCTGCAGGTCTGTCGCCATTTAGCAAAGGAGCATTAGACACATACTTGTCTTGTTTCTCCGATCCGCAGATGATTCATGCAACCTGCGAAGATTATCGCGCTGCATTCAGTATTGATATCGAACATGACGACGCCGACGGCGATCGCAAAATCGAATGTCCATTGCAGGTTATTTGGGGCGAGCAAGGAGTGATCGAGCAGTGTTTTGATGCGCTGTCGCTTTGGCAGCTCAGAGCAAGTAACGTCAGTGGTTTCTCTTTACCTGGGGGACACTATTTGGCAGAGGAATTACCTACAGAGGTATTCCAGTCGATCCGCAATTTTTTCAGCGAATAAATGATGACAAATAAACACTATGATATAGCGGTTATTCCTGGTGACGGTATTGGTCAGGAAGTGATACCAGTGGGACAGCGTGCGATAGAAGCTGCAGCGTCGCGATTTAATTTTAGCGTCAGCTGGAGAGAATACGATTGGTCTTGTAAGCGCTATACCGAAACTGGACAGATGATGCCTGATGATGGCATTGATCAGTTAAAAGAAAGTGACGCAATTTATCTGGGTGCGGTAGGCTTTCCCGGTGTGCCGGATCACGTTTCGCTTTGGGGCCTTTTGATTCCAATTCGCAGACATATGGATCAGTATGCCAATATCCGCCCGGTAAGATTGTTGAGGGGAGTGCAAAGTCCTCTGGTTGGCCGGGGTCCTGAAGACATTGATTTCGTGGTGGTCCGAGAGAATGTTGAGGGCGAGTACTCGGAAATTGGTGGCCGAATTTTTGAAGGAACCGATCGTGAGTTTGTGACCCAGGAAATGGTTTTTACTCGGCAGGGCGTCGATCGTGTAATGCGGTATGCCTTTGAGTTAGCAATGAAACGAGAACGAAAGAAACTCACTTCCGCGACCAAGTCGAATGGTATCGTCCATACTATGCCCTATTGGGATGAGCGTTTTAAAGCGATGTCTCGTCATTATCCAGAAATTGAAACCGATCAATTCCATATCGATATCTTGACCGCACATTTCGTTCAACATCCTGACTGGTTTGATGTCGTGGTTGGCTCAAACTTGTTTGGAGATATTCTTTCAGATTTGGGTCCCGCTATTGCTGGCTCAATCGGTATAGCACCGGCAGCGAATATAAACCCTGAAAGAAAGTATCCCTCGATGTTTGAGCCAGTGCATGGCTCAGCTCCAGATATTGCCGGGCAGGGCGTGGCAAACCCGGTTGCATCGGTGTGGACAGCCGCTATGATGTTGGAACATTTGGGTGAACATGATGCAGCTGCCGCGCTGGAAGTGGCGATGGAGTCAGTTTTAACTGATCCGGCAGCGAGAACCAAAGATTTAGGCGGTGAGGCAGATACAGAAACCTGCGCCCGTGCAATGATTAGCGCGATATAATACGCAAAATTTTTTTCGGATAAGTTATGGCAACGCGAGAACGGGTATTTGAATCGGTTATCGAGGCAATTGGTGACACCCCGATTGTTCGGTTAAATAAGGTGACTGCTGGTATGAAGGCAAACGTCTATGCCAAGCTGGAATTCACAAATCCCGGAGGGTCGATCAAAGATCGTATTGGTTACTGGCTGATCGAAGATGCTGAAAAGAAAGGTACGCTAAAACCTGGTGGGACGATTATTGAAGGTACCAGTGGCAATACCGGGGTTGGTTTGGCCATGGCTGCTGCGATCAAAGGCTACAAGTGCATTTTTGTGCTGCCGGACAAGATGTCCGATGAAAAAATCAAAAACTTGCGGGCTTATGGTGCTCGGGTTGTTGTAACACCAACAGCAGTTGAACCTGAGGACCCCAGAAGCTATTACTCGGTGTCAAAACGGCTTGCGAAAGAAACTCCGAATTCTTTATATATTGACCAATATAACAACCTGGCAAATCGCGAATATCACTGCAAGAACACCGGGCCAGAAATACTGCGTCAGTTCCCCGATGTCGATGTCATTATTGCGGGTATCGGTACCGGTGGAACCATCACTGGAATAGGCCGCTTTATGAAGGCGCACAAACCCGGTGGTGTAGAGATGGTCGCGGTGGACCCCATTGGCTCCATCGTCTATGAGACGTTCAAACACGGTGAGGCAAAAAACCCCGCTGAAGGTTATTTGATAGAGGGAATCGGGGAAGATTTTATTCCCGACAACTACGATCTCAAGATCATAGACGATATGGTGCAGGTGGGAGATAAAGAATCTTTCTTAATGACCCGTGAGTTACTCACAACAGAAGGAATTTATTCAGGTGTTTCTTCTGGCAGTGCATTTGTTGGTGCAAAGCGCTGGATTGAATCACAGGGTGACAGACTCGATGGTAAGAACATTTTGGTTATCTTTCCTGACAGCGGTAATCGCTATGCGTCGAAAGTCTATGACGATGAGTGGATGCGTCAGGCCGGCTTTTTAGAATCAGAGCATGGCAACGTTGCCGATTTGCTCAAGAAGCTTGGAAAAGGCGAGAGCGAAATTTTTACCGCCTCTGAGGATGAAAAAGTATCTGCCGTTATTAACAGACTAAGTGAAGCGGGCATTAGCCAGCTTCCGGTAAAAGATGAAAACGGTTGGGTTAAAGGGATTGTTCACGAGAAGGTGATACTGAAAGCGTTATTTAACGATCAGGTCAGTGCGGGTGATGCCATTGGTGGGCTAGTGCAAACAACAATTGAATTTGTGACTCCAAGAGATTCTATCGACAGCGTTTCTAAACTGGTCACGGAAGGCAAAATTCCATTGGTAACCGACCCGAATGACGGCGATAAAATGATAGCGGTGATTACCAATATCGATTTACTGAATTACCTTGGGGTGAAGTAATTCGATTGTGTAGTTTTTACATTTGAGCTGCGAGCTTATGGCAGCAGTCAGCGGTTAAGGTGAAACGATACGGGTCATTTCCTGTAGCAATAGTCCGCCACGAATATTGGTTTGCTTATAGGCAACAGCGGTACCAACCTCTGGTGAAAGCCACCAGGTTCGTTTGCCCCAGCGCTCTTTGCAAATCACTTTGAAGGTTTCATATTTGCCGCTGACGATTTCAATTTGCCACTGCGAATCTACTTTGCAACTGCGTTTCGATTTCCATGCTTTACCAAAAAGAGAGCTGCTACCCTGGACCGTATAGACAAACCTATTGCCTACCTTTAGCGGCCAAATTTCTCCGGAAATAAGCTCTACAGTGCTGACACCTTTACTTGGGCAGTTTTCCCACTTCGTGGCTGGCGCAAATCCTTCGGTAGAGCGCGTCCATTCGCAGCCGTCAGTTCGTAAGTAACTCGCTACCTCGTGATTGCCTGCAGTTTTTCGCATCATGCCAGGTTTTTTGTCCTGATCAATAAAATGCCACTCCCACCCTATGTTTCTGTGGTCGGGTCCGGACATTGGGTCAAGATGCGAGATTTCTTTGATTTGCTCCAGCGCGAAACCGGGCTTGGCAAGTGCTGTACCCAATAGGAATAGTGAAGAGAGTAAAAACCATTTCGTTCTTTTATTGATCCACATTTTGGTTGTTTTTTATCTCGGGTTCTGCGGAAATTTTAGGACCGATCAATACAAAAAATAGTGTGCCAGCAATACCCAATCCAAATGTTATTTTTAACACCGAAGAAAGTGCCGGCCAGGAAATTTCCTCAGTACCTTCTATGGTGGAGGAAAGAAAATACAGCAGCATTGAAAATGTCAGCCTTGAACTAAGACTTTGAATTGATAAATAAGTTGCGCGTAATTCGCTGCTGACTCTAGGCGCTATCATGGCATTTACCGGGGCATGAATCATCGCCATTGGGAAATTGCGAAATATGACCAGTCCCAGCATTACAAGACCTAGCAGAAAAGATAGTCCGGCAATGATCGCAAGCTGAATTCCAAACGCGAGAAACAATAGAGCCTTAATGCCAATTTTGTCACGCAGCTGAACACTGTACATGGCGCCTAGGGCACCACCAAACATTGACGTCGCGATAACGATGCCGGAAACCAACGGAGCCGAATTGTTATTCCACCAGTCAAGCTGTAACAATTTTATATAAGGCTGATAAAACTCATAGGCGACATGTTCAAGGCAATACATTAAAACCATTACACCAAATAGCCAGCAGAGAATTGGGTTCTTAAGATAAGAAAGGCTAGAGATTACCGCTTGAATGAATGAGCCCGTCTCTAAACTTACGCTACCGGAGCGCTCGGGTTCGATGAATCGCCATCCCAGCCATACCATCCAGACAGCACCGATCAGTGAGAGTACATATGGCAGATGTAAATTCCAGCTGCCAAGTACACCACCCAACAGACATGCGACAGAGAGGGCAATAAAACCAAACTTTTGGCCGCGTGCTTCATGATCAGCATATTCCTCGTCGCGATTTAATGTAGCTAAAGAATCATATAAAAACGCCGAGTCGGTGCCGGACATCATCGCGATACCGAGAGCAAGAAGTATCTGTCCGCAGGCCAAACCGAAAAAGCCAGCGGAAAAAAGAAAGATAAGATACGAACAAATAAACGACACTCCGCTGATCAACAACGTTTTGCGTCTGCCGAACCGGTCTGAAAAATATCCGGAAGGAACTTCAAATACGCAAACGCTCAGGTAGTAGATCGCGCTTAGCTTGATGACAGCCGTTAGCCCAAGATATTGATTAAAGTAAAGAAAAAATACAGGCAGCCAACCAAGCAAGCTTGAAGCAAATTGGAACCAGGCATAGGAATGGATATTGCGATAAAAAAACTCTTTGTCACTAGCCATAGTAAGGAGTGTCCATTAATGTGTTCAGTGTTAATATCTGGTTCAGCCGACTGTCCTTATTCTGCCTGATATTCAGGATTGAAATACTCAGAAGACAATTTCAGTTGATATTCCTAACCTCAAGCGTAGTGCATCTCAATGGATTATTAGAATGCAAATAAAAATACTGATTTTGAGATTTCATTTTGTTGTGTTCTTTTTGGTTGCTTTAGTTGTAGCGCCAATCATAGCTCTGGCCGACCACCAAAATGGTAACAGTTGGCGACGCACGAATTGGGATACTCAACACGTAATTTTATTTAGAGACTGTGGTTTTAGTGGCCCATCAAAAGCTATTCCTGTCGGTGACTACGCGTTGCTTAGAAATATTGGTATCGTGCAAAAAGCTGTGTCATCTGTGATTATTCCCGATGGATTGGCTTTAGAGATATTCCAGGATGCAAAATTTGGTGGTCATTGGTATCGTTTGAATCAAAATCAGATTTGTTTAAAGGGAAACTGGAATGACGGCATAGGTTCGATCCGCGTTGTAAAAGATAAAACGCAGAACAGCTTTGGATTTACTGAAAACTATGCGGGAGGTGGGGGTAAAGGCAAACGATGTCATCCATTTTTTGTTAAATCCTATGAAGGCACAGCGGGTATCAGGTTTGTTGATGAAGAAAACCGATTAACCCCTGTCCATCCAGGGAGAGAAGTACAGGGAGAGTTATGTCGTAACGGTAATATTCGTGTTGAATTAGCAAAAAAGGATAGGGGAGCAGGGGTAGTTCTTAAAATTGCGGATAGAGAATACCGATTTAAGCCATGGTCGCAGTACGATGATTTCAGAGGTAGCTGGTATCGTCGTTACCTTAGTATTGATTTACCCCAAAAAAAACAGGGTGGTGTGAAATACGGATCAAACGGATGGGGTAACACCGCTGGTTTTGGGAAACGTTATTCCAGTGGCGTAAAAAATGGCGCAAATTGGGGAAATAATTACCAGGGTCAGTGGTATCGAAATTCTAATGTGAACAGACCATCCGGCTCAGTTTCTAATGCCTATTCAGGCAATAACAATCAGAGAAACTGTATTGCATATTCTGTAACAGGAAATCACAAAGACACAGGAGTTCGATTTCTCACCGGCCCTCAAGAGTTCCATCACACGGGATATGGAACACAGAAAAGAGAGCTTTGCCATAGAGGAAATATCAGATTCGAACTATCGAAAAAGAAGATACCTGGCGAAGTGATTCTGCAAATAGCGGGAAAAACGTTTGTTTTTCGACAAGGAGACAGAGGCGACAGAATTGAAAATAACTGGTATCGAAAATATTTTGAGATCAACATACGATAAACCGGATATCTACTAAAAGAAAATATTGCCACAGTTCTTGTTGTCAGAATTCGCAATCGATAACCGGAAGTAGTCGGTTGTCTGATCATGATGTTCCTTCTTGAGGGTGCTAGAGATTATCGGGGGCATAGTTCTGAATCAGTACTTTTAAAGGCGCAATTGCCCCATAATCTGAACAATGTCCCCCCCTTCCAGAATCACGACCAATAAAGCAGGCGATTGGCGTGCAGCAAAGCGCCTGTTGCCCTATCTTTGGGAGTACCGAAAACGTATAGCGATTGGTCTTGTGTGCCTGGTGCTGGGTCGGGTCGCTAATGTGGTGGTGCCGATTGCGCTCAAAGCTATTGTCGACGCACTCGATCGAGGTGATCCCAAAGCCGTCCTCGTGCTGCCACTGGCATTACTGATCGCTTATGGATCATTGCGATTTGCAGCCATATTGTTCAATGAATTGCGCAATGTGGTTTTTATTAAAGCCAGCGTCCAGATTATCGAGCGGGTTTCAAAGGAGATTTTTTCTCATCTACACCGCCTGTCGTTATCGTTTCACTTAGACCGGAAAACAGGGGCGTTATCTCGGGATGTTGAGCGCGGCACATACTCAATAACCTATTTCCTCAGGATAATTGTTTTCAGTATTATTCCAGTTGTGTTTGAAATCGCTGCTGTGCTTTTCATTTTGTGGCGTCAGTTCAACCTTTGGTTTGTCTTTGTAACGCTAGGTATTATTGTGACTTATGTTGTGTTTACATTTTTGGTGACGCGATGGCGAACACACTTTCGGATAGAGATGAATGCGGCAGAATCTACAGCGAGTACGCGCTCTCTAGATTCGTTATTGAATTATGAAACAGTAAAAGTGTTTGGTAATGAAACTGCTGAGCACGAACGCTATGGTGATGCACTTAAGGGCTGGGTTTCCTCTTCGATCAAAACCAATATATCACTTTCGTTCTTGAACGCCGGTCAGGGCTTAATCATTGCCTTTGGTATGACCATATTAATGATTATGGCGGCAAATGGGGTGGTCGATGGAGAGCTAACCCTTGGTGATTTCGCAATGGTGAATGCATTTCTTATCCAGCTTTATATTCCACTGAGTTTCTTGGGTTCGATCTATCGCGACTTGAATCATTCGTTGATAGATATGAAAAAGATGTTTGATCTAATCGATGTCAAACCGGAAGTGACAGAGAGCAAGGATGCGATTGCGCTAGATCTCGGGGTCGGTGAAATAGAATTTGATAACGTTAGTTTTGGTTATTCGGATGACCAGCCAATATTAAAAAACGTTAGTTTTAGAATCCCCGGGGCGCAAATGGTTGCTGTGGTAGGACCGTCCGGCGCAGGTAAGTCAACGCTATCGCGACTATTGCTACGGTTTTACGATCCGCATTCGGGGCAGGTGAAAATAGATGGTCAGGACATTCGCAAAGTGACATTAGCAAGTTTACGCAGTGTAATGGGTGTCGTACCACAAGACACAGTGCTATTTAATGACACGATCGGCTACAACATTGGATATGGAAACCTGGGTGCGAGTCAGGCGGATATAGAGGAGGCCGCAAAGATTGCCCAGATAGATGAGTTTATTCGTCAGCATCCCCAGGGATACGATATCCTCGTTGGAGAGCGAGGTTTAAAGCTTTCTGGCGGCGAGAAGCAGCGCGTGGCGATTGCAAGGACGGCGTTGAAGAGGGCGCGAATTTTGATATTTGATGAAGCTACTTCTTCGCTGGATAGTCGTTCGGAGAAGGTGATTCAGCAGGCATTAGAGCGTGTCTCTGAGGGCTGCACGACATTCGTGATTGCGCATCGTCTGTCCACAGTGGTTAAAGCTGATCAAATAATCGTGATGGACCAGGGGATGCTCGCAGAGCAAGGAACCCATGCAGAACTGTTGGAAAAATCAGGATTGTACAAGCAGATGTGGGACCTGCAGCAAAAAGGTGACGCATTGCCTGTAGGCGTTTGAGCGTTAAATAGTTTAGTACTGTAAGAAGATGAGCCGATACCGACCGCCACAACCAAAATCCTCCCCGTATATTACGCCTGAGGGTTTTGCCGCACTGCAAAAAGAAGAATTAAATTTATGGAAACACCGCGCTGAAGTCACGCAAGCGTTGTCGGCGGCGGCGGCAGAGGGTGACCGATCGGAAAATGCAGAATATATTTACCGAAAAAAACAGTTACGGGAAATTGATCGCCGTATTCGATATTTGCAGAAGCGACTTCCAGATCTTACAGTTGTTGACCAGGTTGGGAACGAAGATCAGGTGTTCTTCAGCGCCTGGGTAGAGCTTGAAACCGAGGAAGGTAAAAAATTCGAGTATCGCATTGTCGGAGGCGATGAGATCGATGCAGACAGCTCTAAAGGATATATCAGCGTTGATTCACCGATGGCTCGTGCGCTATTGAAGCGAGAAGTTGATGAAGAAGTGACTATTCAAATTGGAGACACCACGACGACTTATTTTATTAATGCTATTCGCTATAAATAGTTGCTCGGCTGTCTGGAACTAGAGGGCGATTTCTACAGATGAAATATCATATTGAATCGCGTAATGGTGATAAAATGAACAATAGATTTGTTCGTTAGACGTGCACCGATCACGTCGCCAAAGACACATCTAAGTTTGGCAAGTAGAGGATGTATAACCAAGCAACCATGCGGATTGGATTATTCATGGGATTTCAAGGTTTTATAATAATTATTATATTCAGTCGCTTCGAGCACTTTTCAAGTTACCGAATGCGCTTTAAAAGTGATGCCTGGATCACGATGTTATGGTAGCTGAAAGACGACAATTAACCATTCTTAATTGCGATATGATTGGGTCTACAAAGCTGTCGGAGGAGCTGGATCCTGAAGTATTTGAGGTCATCATTCAGTCATTTATTGATCTCTCAGTGGTTGTTATTGAACGTAACAATGGCGTGTTTGCGATCAATACTGGAGATGGATACGAAGCGTATTTTTATTCAGGAACTGGAACGCCAAGCACCGTCTATGCGATTGAATGTGGCCTTGATATCCATCGCTCCTTAAAAGCGCATACCGCGAAAAACAATCATCCTATTTCTGTTCGAGTAGGAATTTCTACCGGACAAGTTGTGCTTAGTCCGCATAAGATTGGTTCGAATACTGAGGCCGATATTGCTTTTGGCAGACCCGTTAGTCTGGCGGCAAGACTGCAGTCGGCAGCAGAATCTGACGCAGTTTATGTCGACGAATCGACGCGCCAATCAGCTGAGCCCTACTTCAACTTTATTCAGGTTGGAGAGAAGATACTAAAGGGTATTCATCAGCCAGTTATAGTATGGAAAGTAGATAGTCATCGACAAACTCAATCTAGGTTTGAGACACATATATCCAAACTATCTCCGCTTGTTGGACGAAGCGAAGAGCTTCATAAGCTACAAAATTTTTGGGATCTATCGACAGAAGGAACAGGTCAATCTGTGGTGATTATTGGTGAGCCAGGAATCGGTAAATCCCGACTCGTCTATGAGGCTTGTAAGAAGATTGACTTCCAATCTATCGACTTACAGTGTCTCGAACATCATGAGAACACTCCGTTACATCCCTGGACAAGGCTTTTTGAATCTGTATCTAATGTAAATCCTAGGGAATCTACGGAAAGTCGCTTAGAGAAGCTCGAAAGTGGTATCGGAAAATTTCTTCCATTGAATACCGAGCATACGCAAACGCTGTTATCCGTAATGGTTCAATCTTCGAGCGGGAACGAAGAGGTAGAAGGTTTGGCAAGTCAAAAGCTTACAGAACTTTGTGCTGCGATTGTAGATGGCATTCAGAAACTAGCCGACGACTCACCCCAGTTGGTAGTAATAGAAGATGTTCACTGGATTGATCCCACCACAAAAACCCTAGTTAGTATGTTGTTGGAGACTATTGAATCAAAAAAGATCTTTGTCTTAGCCACAAGCAGATCTGGATATCAGGAATATCTTGATAGCACTCGATTCGAACAGATGCATCTAGACCGGCTTTCACACGATCAAACTATTGAGCTCGCTATGACGGAGATTGAAGGCGTGTTAACCGATCGAATCGATGCGATTGTTCGATGGGCTGATGGGATTCCTCTGTTTATTGAGGAGATTGCCAAGGGAGCTGTCAATGACGATATTCTTGGTATTCAAAAGCATGCTGAAGTTCAGTCGAGTCGCGGTATTTCTTCGATCGTCCCAATTTCTTTGCAAGAGCTTTTACTCGCTCGACTTGATCGACTGGGAACTGCCAAGCAAGTTGCGCAGGTTGCGTCAATTATCGGGCGAGATTTTGACTTAGAGACCTTGTCACTACTCCGAGAACAGCCGCGAGAAACGCTTGAGCATGATCTCGAAGTATTGGTAAGTGAAGGGATTCTGCTAGCGGATAGCCTAAGGAGCGAGAGGTATACCTTTAAGCATGCTTTGATTCATGACGTGGTAACGAGAAATCTGTTAGATCGCGATGCGATAGCACTACACAGGCAACTTTCGGCAATATATATCAGCGATTTTCCTCAAATGGAAAACTCTCAGGCGCAGGAGATTGCATATCATTTGAGCTGTGCTCGTGAATGGATTGAAGCGACGAAATACTGGTTAAAGGCGGGTCAAAATGCCAAAAATACTGGTTCACATTTGGAAGCAATTGGTTGTTTGGAAAGTGGTTTAGAGGCGGTAAAAAACCTTGATGATAGTATTGAATCGCTGCAAATTAAGGCGCATCTGCAGCTCATCCTTGGCCAGGCGATCAGTGCACATTACGGGCCAATAAATACCGGGGGTTATGCTGCATTCGAAAGCGCAATTGAAATCGGAAAGAAAATTGACGATTCAAATTCAGTTGTGTCAGCACTGACCTATTTAATGTGGCTGAATTTTGATGCCGGTCAATTTGAAGTAACACTTACCACTGCAGCGAAATTGACAGATTTTGCACAAAAAGCTGGAAACTACCAGGCTGCAGCTTTGGGGTTTCTAGGCATTGGTATGTGTCAATTTGGAATGGGTCATTTTGTGTCGGCACGTGAATCTCTCGAAAAATCCATCAGCTTTCTTAAATTTACTTTCGAACAAGTAGAAGGATATCCCGGAAAATCTTATACCTATATTGGCATCATCTCACATATCCTTGGAGATCCAGCTGAAGCTTTTCGTCTCTGTAAGTATTCTATTGAGCTCAACGAAGATAGAGGTGTTTACGATTTGGCAGCAGCGTTGGGAAATTCTTTATATCTCAACGTGCTACAGCATGATCTCGACGAGATGGAGGCTACCTCAGTTCGGCTAATTGAATTAGCGAATAAAGCAGGTTACGTAAAGTGGTATCACCAGGGTGCATTTTTCCTTGGAAGCGTGCAAGCAGCTCGAGGTGATGTGATGGGTTTGGAGAAAATGAATGAGGCAATCAGCAGATTTGAAAAGTCGGAGGAGCTTGTCGAGCTATCGATATTCTACGGACTACTTGCCGACAGATACCTGATTTTTGGTGAGGTTGAACAAGCGATTCATTGGGTGGATAAAGGGTTAGACCTGGCAAAAGTATATGGCGAGCGTTTTGTCGAAGCGCCACTTCTGAGATTAAAAGCACGGTGTTTGTTAATAAAGAAAACAGATGAAGTCTCCGAGGCGAGCGCAATGCTGACGTCTGCAAATGAAATAGCAATCGAACAAGGTGCGTTGGCTTGGCAAAGATCAGAACAGGATGTTGATACCATAAATAGTAACAGCGATTCGGATGCGCACTTTCCATTTTGACGTGACGAACAGTTGGTTTGTATATGAATAGCAGTTCGAAAGATTTTTTCAGAGCTTAAGTCGAAAATGAATAACAATCTTTGAACTATGATGTTTCCCGGTTTGGATTCAACTGATATAGAGATATCCGAAGAGGGCTTTCGGCGATTTTTTGGATCACACAATAAGACACGCTCCTGAGAGCGTAGATGGCGGTATAAAAATGAAAGTCATACCCGAGCTCCGAACTCCGGCTTTAGAAGATTGGCGAGAAAAAGGCATAGCGAATAAATTTTATTGCAACCGAAAAGTATTCGACGCCTCATCATATTTTAGGTGTTTCTCGACACGCCTACCGTTAAACACCATTTTGAAAAATCGTTTTACTTTCTCGTTCTTAAGCGGTTCGCCCTCAAAATACGCATGAGAATTATTGACTTTAGTGGCGTCAGTAAATTGAACGTAGGCGGCGTGTTGGGAGTGCAGGTTAAAGGGATAGTGACCCAGTCGTGCTCGCTGTTCCTCTCCGGTTTTCAATCGCGATACCTGCAGCGCTCTGTCATCTTCGTTGATAGTGATATATACCCGACGCCTGGCACGAATTTGATCCACCCAGCGTGCATGA
>CALKKV010000061.1 GCA_937992195.1 uncultured Gammaproteobacteria bacterium
ATCCAGACTCATTGCGATATCTTTCTGCATTAGCTTGGTTCCGGCCATAGGATTTCCAAAAATAAGCACACGCGACTCCGGCATTTCTAAATCTACGCTTTGCGCATTTGCCTGATGGTCAATATCCGCAAAAATTTTGAAACCCTTTTCTTGCAATAGCTTGGTTATGTGTTCTGCTGAATCCTTTACTGAGGAGTTTACCTTTACTTTTTTCATTTTGAATTATTTCTCTGAGTTATTTACTTTTTAGTTGACCACAAGAGCTTATGCCAGTTCACACTGTTACATAGCCTTTTGCACCATAAAATGTTCCGTTATACCTGTTTGCGAGCACTGATCCAACTCTGACAAAAGCTAGGAACTGCTTTAGTTGCTTTCTTTCTATGGTATGTGTAGCCAGAGAGTTTCTTATCCACGTCCAGACCAACGGATCGAGTTCTTTGGTCAATCGATCTGAATAGCCTCAGAAGAATTCTATTACGGACAGCTCTAGAGTTACGCAAGCATCGGAAAGGCGTGCAGCTCGTGAATTGGTTCGATGTTCTATCCACTAATACTCTCAAGCTTCGATTATCCCAAAAACTTAGCATTCGCAACTAACAACTCTCACCTCAAAATTTGAAGGAGACGCAGGAACTGCTTCCGCCTCTCCTCGTCACATCCTTCTCTATCACAATCTTTCCAGCGTTACTCTACTAAAGTAAGCCCTAAACTTTTGTTGGAAACATCAAACACCAAATCCAAACCGCTGCCTCCAACACCACAACCTATTACCACCGTCAATTCGTTATAGAAATCCGGATCTGCTTCAATCTCATTTCTTAAATCATATGATAAAACAGCAGTCCCCTTACCGTTAACTGCCTCTATAAGTAGAGGTCTGGCGGACCCCCCGGGTCGATCACTTAGAATAAAATCATTTTCATCTTTACTACGAATACTTGATTCAAGAAAAATACACACTTGGCCTTCCTCCCACCAATCAGGATCAACTTCAAAATCTACAAATCCTCTTAGTTCTGAACTACTTTTACTTATCACCCCTTGTTCTTGAGATAGGCGAACATTGGTAAACTTGAGAATTAAATTGTCATCAATCTCGCCATCTCTCACAAGATTGATACCGGTGATAGAGTTAACTACCAGCTCGCTATTTCCTGTATCCGCGGCAGGTTCTGTAGTAGAGGTTTCTGTAGTAGATCCATCGGCTCCTGTGTTAGTGTCATTATCTCCACATGCAGCAATGACGCTTACAATTAAACTGATCAGCACTAGCCTTAATCGACTGACAGGCTCTCTTTTCAAGTTCCAACTACGTCCGAGAACAGCCACCTCGCGATGACGTTTTTTAATAGAAACATCTAATTTGTAATTTTTGATCATTTCCGTATCTCCATTTTTACAATTCTTATAAGTTTAACGGGTAATATAAACGAAAACATGAATTTCAAATTCATACTGAATACTTTTCTACAATCCGTTTTAGACAATCCCTTTGTTCTGGTGAACGGGTTCTCTGTTGCTGCAGATATTTCCAAGGAGTTCGATAAGATGATTGAATTGCCGGCGCAGATTCATCAGGCTACATAGCAGTCAACTCAAAAGGCGCTTGAGTTAAGACTCTATTGACTTCTTTAGCAATTCTCACTAACTCACTGATAACAATATAAACCGCACTCATTCCGACTATCTCTTTTGGTATCTTTCGGGAAAATTTCACCTTGATATAATGTTAGTCTGTTTCTAAACGATGAAAGGGAGATGCAATATGTCATCAATAGGGTCAATTTTAGATACGCGCTCGAGCGAGCCTGTTATACATCAGGTCAAGCCAGATCAGACGGTGCGTGAGGCATTGGAGTTAATGAAGCAACGGGACATTGGATGCGTCCTTGTTATGGAGAACGATAACCTCTTGGGCATTCTGAGCGAGAGAGACTACGCGCGGAAAATGATCCTGACCGGCAAAGCCTCGCACAATACGCCTGTTTCCGAGATTATGACCGCGGATGTTGTTTCGACTTCGCGGGCAAATAATGTCGATGAATGTATGGATCTCATGAGCCGTTGCGATTTTCGACATCTGCCGGTGGTTGAAAATGGTCAGGTACTTGGGATGGTATCGATCCGGGATTTAGTTGCGAGCGTTATTAGAGAACAAAAAGACACAATCGAGCATTTACAGCACTACATCTCAAGCTAGAATCTGTCGGAATTACTATTTCCGGCGCCCTAGGTATCCAATACAATACGGGCATTCAGGTTATGACGCGAGAGCGTGGTCGCCTGCCAATTCCAATACGCAGGAGAAATAAGCTTTTTTCACTCTCCTGTTCACAACAATGAAGTCATCGCACTATGTCATTACTGCCAAATATTGATCCAGATGGATTGCTCGAGTTTTCAGTTGTTTTTACTGATCGATCTCTTAATCACATGTCGACAAACTTTCAGGGGGTGATGAAAGAAATATCAGGCGCTTTGAAATCTGTTTACAACGCTGAAGCCGCAGTGATCATTCCTGGCGGTGGAACCTATGGCATGGAAGCGGTAGCACGACAGTTTGCCACCAACCAGCATTGTTTGGTTATTCGTAACGGCTGGTTTAGCTATCGGTGGACACAGATTTTTGAGATGGGAAATATTCCTTCAAGCTCAACCGTTCTCTGCGCCGAGAGAGTGGCCGATGCGCACCAGTCTGCATTTGCGCCCCACGATATTAATAAAGTGGTTGAAACCATACGCGCTGAAAAGCCTGCGGTTGTTTTCGCGCCCCATGTTGAAACTTCCGCCGGCATGATGCTGCCAGATGACTACTTAAAGCAGGTTGCGGCGGCAGTACACGAGCATGGCGGGATGTTTGTACTCGACTGCATTGCCTCCGGGGCGATGTGGGTTGATATGCAGGATGTTGGCATTGACGTTCTCATTAGCGCACCACAAAAAGGCTGGAGCGCTTCGCCTTCCAGCGGCTTGGTCATGCTTAGTCCGCGCGCCTTAGACCGGCTGGAAGAAACCACTAGCTCGAGCTTTGCCTGCGATCTCAAAAAGTGGCATCAAATTATGCAGGCTTATGAAAATGGCGGACACGCCTATCACGCCACTATGCCGACCGATGCACTGGTCGGGTTTCGCAACACCATTCGCGAAATCGACAGCTTTGGGTTTGATAATGCAAAGAAGGCCCAGGCTGAACTGGGAAGAAAAGTGCGGGAAATGCTGTCATCGAAAGGCATACCAAATGTTGCCGCCCCAGGTTTTGAAGCACCTGGCGTCGTCGTCAGTTACACCGACGAAGTCAGCATTCATAACGGCAGTCAGTTTGCCGCTGAGGGAATGCAAATCGCTGCGGGGGTGCCGTTGATGTGCAATGAGCCAGAAGACTTCCGCACCTTTCGCTTGGGCTTGTTTGGTCTAGATAAACTACAGAATATCGACCGTAGTGTGGAGAGCCTGTCTGATGTGCTTGGACGTGTCTTGTAGAATCTAGTTTCTAACCAGGTATTCATCGGGAGTTTCGTTTGCGAATCCGTTTTGGCGGCGCTCGTCCATCAGGAATACATTGAAACATCTACCACTTTTTCATGACATCACTCAAAGCCGCTGGTTAATTGTCGGTGGCGGTATTGTCGCAGGCCGCCGCGCCCAATTGATTCTCTCGGCCGGAGGGCAGTTTGATCTGGTCGCGCTGGCAGCAAGCGATTCAATTGTTGCTCACTGTCAACAGTGTGATGGCGTTGTTTCGATTCGAGCGTGGCAACCTTCAGATTTAAATGGCGATTATCAATTCGTCATTGCTGCGACGGACGACGCCGAGGTGAATCGACAGATTGCAGAACAATGCAAATCGAAACATATCGCGGTTAACGTCGCAACAGATGCGAGCCTATGTGATTTCACCTTTCCTGCAACCATCGACAGAGATCCTTTAACGATCGCGGTATCCAGTGGTACCGCCTCCCCTATTCTTGCGCGGCTTCTTAGTGAGCGCATTGACGCATTGGTTCCCGCTGGCTATGGCGAGCTCGCGCGCCTAGTAAAGAAGTTCCGACCGAAAGTCAGAGCTGCGATCGAGTCGGGTGCACAGCGAAAACACTTTTGGGAGAAGGTATTACTCGGCGGTGTTGCCGAGAATGTCTTTTCAGGAAAAATGGAAGCCGCAGAACAATTACTTGAGGAGACTCTAAGACAACCCGACGAACAATTGAAGCATGGAGAGGTATATTTGATTGGCGCCGGACCGGGTGATCCGGATCTGCTGACATTTCGCGCCTTCAGACTTTTACAACAGGCGGATGTGGTGCTCTATGATCGGCTTGTATCAAAAAATATCTTACAGCAGGTGAATCAGAACGCCGAACTGGTTTACGTTGGTAAGCAGCGATCACACCATAGCGTTCCGCAACCTTCAATCAACCAGCGATTACTCGACTTCGCCTTGAACGGTAAGCGAGTGGCGAGATTAAAAGGCGGCGATCCATTTATCTTTGGGCGCGGTGGCGAAGAAATTGAACTACTTGCCGAACACCGCATTCCATTTCAAGTGGTGCCTGGCATTACCGCTGCCTCGGGTTGCGCAAGCTATAGCGGTATTCCCCTGACTCACAGAGATCATGCGCAATCGGTCCGCTTCGTTACCGGTCAGCTACAGGATGGCACGGTAGACCTCCCCTGGGAAGATTTAGTTTCTGACAACCAGACCTTAGTCATCTATATGGGGCTCAATGGATTACCCGTGATCGCAAAACAGCTAATCGCCCATGGACTCAGTCCTGATACCCCCGCCGCTTTAATTGAACAAGGCACTACGGTCTCTCAAAAAGTCTATACCGCCTCACTTTCTGACCTGCCGTCATTGATAGAGAAACAAACCATCGCGCCGCCTACGTTAATGATTATTGGAAGCGTAGTTTCACTTCATAAAACACTACATTGGTTTGAACCACCGACAGATAACGAAGATTCCGCTCCGAGTATTGGACATCGCTAAGCTTCAACACGATAACTGAGGAAAACAAATTGGCTCATCTAAAAGTAAATCCTGATTCAGCTCCGGTGATTAAATTACTAGCGCAATGCCCATTGCACAAAGCAACAAGCATCACCTCAGAACAAAAGACTGCCAACACAATCGGTATAGAATCGTTGTGGATAAAACACGAAAGCGAACGCATGGGCCTCGGATCATTTAAAGCGTTGGGTGGATCTTTTGCAATACTGTCACTACTTTGCGAAGCAGCTGGTGTTTCTACGAATGAACCCGTCGACCTCGACAATCCTGCATTCAAAAAAGCTGCTGCTTCTAAAAAATTTGCCTGCGCGACTGCCGGCAATCATGGTCTATCAGTAGCTGCTGCATCCTCACTATTCGGCGCCAGCTCCGCTGTGTTTATCGCTGACTCAGTACCAGAAGAATTTGCCGAGCGGTTGCGAGAAAAAGGTGCTGAGGTGTTTCGCGCTGGCGCGATATATGAAGAAGCCAATGCGGCAGCGGTAGCGGCGTGTGAAGAAAACGGCTGGATATTAATTGCGGACACGTCTCATGAAACGTATCAGGAAATACCCGCTTTAATTTATCAGGGATACAGCGTGCTCGCCGATGAGTGTCGACAATATTTTGAGCAATTAGGCGATTGGCCGACTCACGTTTTCCTGCAGGCGGGGGTGGGTGGTATGGCATCCGCAGTCGCTGCGCACGTTAGACAATATTGGCCCGAAGGCATTGAAATCATCATCGTTGAACCGGATGCGGCGCCCTGCCTCGGACAGAGTATGAAAGCAGGAGAAATGATCGAAGTAGAAGGTCCGGTTTCCAATATGGGAAGGCTTGATTGCAAAGTGAACTCGTTGCTCTGTTATGAATCTCTGCGTGAAACTGCAAATCAATTTGTCGAGGTTAGCGACGATCAAGCCGATGTTGCTGTCGAAAAATTAGCCGCAATCCCGATTCCGACCACTCCATCCGGCGGCGCTGGTTATGCGGGCCTGCTGCATCTGTTGGGTCAAGGACAGATAAGAACAACAGCCAAGTGTCTAGTCATCGTTTCTGAGGGCGCCCTCTCCTGAGCGCACATAGAATTACAGGAACTATAAAACCGGTTTTGACATAGATTTCTCAGCTCACCGCTCAGATCAAGCGCGACCTAATGCTGAGGCAAATATATAGCTTGTCAGAATACGCCAGAAGCTTGGCATTAAAGGGCTTGGGCCATTATCTGACAACTAAAGCTTGTGATATAGTTACTTTACAAAGGTGAGAGGGATCGACCTGGCACCTAAAATAATTATTGCCCCTACGTGCTCGTACCGGTTTTATTGGCTCATAGGGAAAGACAGAGGAACAACAAAATGAAACTCAAATCAATCACCCAAGTTTTAGTTGCGGGTGGCATTATCGCCGCAACGAGCCCAATTTATGCCGCTGGTTTCCAGTTAAGCGAGGTCTCTGTATCGGGCCTGGGTCGTGCATTCGCCGGCGCCGGCATTGCAGCTGATGATGTGTCCGATATGTTTGCCAATCCGGCAGGTATGTCACTACTGGACGGTCGGCATTTCCAGGCTGGCCTGAGTGTTATCGACAGCGAAGCCGATTTTCAAGGCAGCTCCTCTCCTTTTCCTGGCACAAATGCTGACGGCGGTGAAACAGGTTTCGTACCGAATCTGTTTTACGTTACCCCAATTAACGATAGCATTAATTATGGTTTGGGCATTACAGCACCATTCGGCCTGGCAACAGATTATGACCCTAACTGGGCTGGACGCTATTCTGCGATTCGTTCTGAGCTGACAACCATTGATATTAGCCCAGCACTCTCTTTCAAGTTGAATGATGTCGTTGCTTTAGGTGCAAGTCTTAGTTTCCAGTATGCCGATACAGAACTTAGCCAAGCGAGCTTTCTTGGCGTCGGCGCCCCTGACGGTCGCAGCACAGTAAGCGGTGATAACTGGGCGGTCGGTTTTAATCTTGGCGCCGTATTTACCCCAACCGATACCGTCCGAATTGGTATTGGCTATCGGTCAGAGGTTGATCAAGATGTGGAGGGTGACCTTGAGGTAACTGGTCCAACTGGCGGAACCCTAATCAGTGCGGGTGCTAACGCCTCGGTTACTTTACCTGAAACCTTTTATATCAGTGGCCTGATATCTGTCTCAGATCGACTCGACTTACTTGCTTCGATTCGTCAAACAAATTGGAGTAGTTTTGATGAACTGCGCATCCAGTTCGATAATGGATTGCCGGACTCTGTCACACCCGAAAATTGGGATGACAGCACTACCGTAAGCTTTGGTGTGGCGTATCACATAAGCGATGCATGGACCTTACGGGGAGGTTATGCCCGAGACGAATCTCCGGTTTCAGATGAATTCCGTACAGCGCGTATTCCTGACTCAGATCGAGACTGGTTTACTATTGGAGCGAGTTATCGCCCCAGCTCGACCTTCACCCTCGATTTTGCCTATGCGCGTCTGGAAGGGGATGAAGCGCCTGTGAGTGAAACAGCCGTCATTGCCGGGCCACCAAATTCACCGGTGATCGTCACTAACTCTTTCGCTGGCAATTTTTCCGGTGGTGCCGATATCATCGGCATACAGGCACAGTTTGAATTCTAATTCCTAAGCCTCTTAAACAAAAAACGCGCCCTATGAGGGCGCGTTTTTTTTGATCAATTGACGGACATCCTAGCCGAAAAAAAGCCCCCAAAGAATGACTTTGAGGGCTTTGGTATCAATCATCCGGTGTTCATCACCGGAACGATCCAATTACCGCATTACTTCTCAAGCTCTGCTTGCAGCGCTGGAACAGCGGTAAATAAATCTTCATTCCATCCATAGTCAGAGACCTGAAAGATTGGCGCTTCTTCGTCATTGTTAATCGCAACAATCACTTTACTGTCTTTCATCCCAGCAAGGTGCTGGATTGCGCCTGAAATTCCAATCGCAAGATATACGTCTGGCGCAACCACCTTACCAGTCTGCCCGACCTGATAGTCATTAGGCACGAAGCCCGCGTCGACCGCAGCACGGGACGCGCCCACAGCACCGCCAAGATTATCGGCCAGCTTCTCCAGCATGGCGAAGTTCTCTCCATTTTGCATACCGCGACCGCCTGAGACAACAATACGCGCTGAAGTCAATTCAGGACGCTCGCTCTGACTCAAGTTTTGCGCAACAAACTGCACCCAGTCAGTGGCCCCAGCTTGATCTATATTGGTAACTTCAGCACTGCCACTTTCCGCATCAGCCAGCTCAAATGCGGTTGTTCGCACCGTCATCATTTTGACTGCATCGGCAGACTGCACAGTTTCCAGGGCATTCCCCGCGTAGATTGGGCGAACAAAAGTGTCGTCGGAGACAATATCACTGATATCGGAGATCGCCTGCACATCGCATTGTGCTGCAACATAGGGAATCAGTGCTTTGCCAAACGTTGAGGCGGGCGCCATAACATGGCCATAGTCTCCAACCTGCGTCTTCACCAAAGCAGCAACATTCTCGGTAATTTCATTTTTGTAGCTATCGTCATCTGCGCACAATACCTTGGATACACCAGCAATCTTTGCACACTGACTCGCGACATCAGCGCAGGCGCTACCAGCGACCAGGATATGCACATCGCCACCTATCTTTGACGCGGCGGTGACCGTGTTTAGTGTGCCAGGTGATACCTGACTGTTATCGTGTTCAGCAATTACTAAAACGCTCATTTAAATCACCTTTGCATCGTTCTTTAACTTGTCAACCAGCTCTTCAGCGCCGGATACCATTACACCTGCTTCTCTCGCCGGTGGCTCATCTACTTTCACCACAGTCAATCGATTGCTCACCTCAACCCCAAGATCTGCGGGAGACATCGCGTCGATGGGTTTCTTCTTTGCCTTCATAATATTCGGCAGCGAAGCGTAACGTGGTTCGTTCAAACGCAAGTCGGCGGTTACCACTGCAGGCGAAGAAATCTGCAGGTCTTCCAAACCGGCGTCAATCTCACGGGTAATCGCAAAGCCGTTATCGTTCTTTTCGATTTTTGAGATGTAGCTGCCGAGCGGACGTTCCATCAACGCCGCCAGCATTTGGCCGGTTTGATTGTTGTCATCATCGATAGACTGCTTACCAAGCACCACCAGATCACAACCTTCTTTGTCAGAGACAGCCTTGATAATCTTGGCAATCGTCAGTGGCTCCAACCGATCGTCGGTTTGTACATGGACACCACGATCAGCCCCCATCGCTAGACCAGTGCGGATAGTTTCGGCGGCCTTTTCAGGACCTGCAGACACAATGATCACTTCTTCAGCGTGACCTGCTTCTTTTAATCGCAGCGCTTCTTCGACGGCGATTTCGCAAAATGGGTTCATCGCCATTTTGACGTTGGCGGTTTCCACGCCGGTGTTATCTGCTTTCACCCGCACTCGGATGTTAGCGTCGATAACGCGTTTTACTGGAACCAGAATTTTCATCGGGAATTAAGCTCCTGAAAATAGGGATTGATATCAATTTCGAAGGCGCATTCTACTCCTGCTGTGACATGCTGAGAAGCGCTTTGGGGCGGTATTTAAGGCCATTTTTACACCAAAAATTTGTCAGTATGCGACGCCCAGTAAAGCCTATCCGAGGGAAAACCTGTATAGGATATCTCCAGACTCAGGTTACACTCACGGCTCTTCCCGTTCGAAAGACCGATGTCCACCGTTCCTGACCAAATTTTTAACACTGCGATAGCTGCCGTAGACCTCGCTAGAACGATCACGCTTAAATATTTTCGGCAGAACATTGGTATCGAAAACAAGCTCGATTCGAGTCCGGTGACCGTAGCCGACCAGGAAACGGAAGCGGCAATAAAAGCACTCATTCTGAAAAACCACCCTTCTCACGGTTTTTTTGGTGAAGAAAGCGGCGACCAAACCAGCACGGAAAGTTGGCGCTGGATTGTCGACCCGATCGATGGCACCAAAGCGTTTGCCACCGGTAGTCCCACTTTCGGTACATTGATTTCCCTCATTCACAACGACAAGCCGGTGCTCGGCATTATTGATCATGCCGCTCTTGGTGAGCGCTGGATTGGACGAGTAGGAGAAGCCACAACATTTAACGGCGAAGTTTGCGAGACCAGTCAGATCAGAACACTTCAGGATGCCTCGATAAACTGCACCACAATCGATATGTTTGATCCTGCAGGATTTCAATTATTCAATCAGCTATCGTCTGCCTGCCGATACCGAACATTTGGCGGTGATTGCTATAGTTATGGACTGCTCGCCAGTGGTCATGCCCACCTGGTTTGCGAAGCCGACCTAAAACCCTATGATTTTATGGCATTGGTTCCTGTGATCGAGGGCGCCGGTGGTATCATTACCGACTGGGAAGGACAGCCACTGACACCAGACTCTGGTGATAAAGTGCTGGCCTCTGCGAATGCTAGCCTGCATCAGCTGGCTATCAAATATCTTCACTCACAATAGTTACTTCACACTAGTTCTTATGGCGCAATTTGTTTTCACCATGAACGGGGTCGGCAAGGTTGTGCCCCCTAATCGTCAGATCCTCAAGGATATTTATCTCAACTTCTTTCCCGGCGCCAAGATAGGGGTGCTCGGTTATAACGGTGCGGGTAAATCGACCCTGCTGAGAATAATGGCCGGCATCGATACCGAAATTATCGGCGAAGCGCGCCCACAGCCTGGACTGAGCATCGGCTATCTAGCCCAGGAGCCAGATCTCGACGAGACCAAAGACGTTCGCGGTAATGTCGAAGACGGGCTTGGAGATGTGAAAGACGCACAAGAACAGCTCGACGCGGTCTACGCCGCTTATGGGGAGCCAGATGCGGATTTCGATGCGCTGGCTGCTGAGCAAGCGCGCCTGGAATCCATTGTGCAGGCCGCCGACGGTCACAATATGGACCACAAACTTGATATCGCTGCGGATGCCCTAAGATTGCCGCCCTGGGACGCCGAGATCAAGAACCTATCGGGAGGTGAGAAACGCCGCGTCGCGCTATGTCGTCTGTTGCTCTCCAATCCGGAAATGTTAATTCTTGACGAACCGACAAACCACCTGGATGCGGAATCAATTGCCTGGCTGGAACGGTATCTGCATGAGTTTGAAGGCACTGTGGTAGCGGTGACTCACGATCGTTACTTTTTAGACAATGTCGCTGGCTGGATTCTCGAGCTGGATCGCGGGGAAGGCATTCCATGGGAGGGAAATTATTCTTCGTGGCTTGAGCAAAAAGAAAAACGTTTGGCACTGGAACAAAAATCAGAAGCCGCCAGAGTCAAATCGATGAAGGAAGAGCTGGAGTGGGTCCGCGCCGGAGCGAAGGGACGTCAGGCTAAAAGCAAGGCACGACTCAAGCGCTTCGAGGAGTTGAGTTCAACTGACTATCAAAAACGCGCGGAAACCAATGAAATTTATATTCCACCCGGACCGCGACTAGGGGATCTGGTAGTAGAAGCAAATGACGTTGCCAAGTCTTATGGCGATCGATTGCTGTACGAAAATCTCAACTTCAGTTTACCCAAGGGCGGAATTGTTGGGGTCATTGGACCAAACGGTGCCGGCAAGACCACCCTTTTTCGTATGATTACAGGAAGCGAAGAGCCAAGTAGTGGCAACTTCCGTGTCGGCGATACGGTTCAGTCTGCCTACGTAGATCAAAGTCGAGACACCCTCGACGATAGTAAGACTGTATTCGAAGAAATCTCCGGCGGTTCTGATGTCATGCTGGTGAACGGTCACGAAGTACAGTCGCGACGTTATGTTGGGCGTTTCAACTTTAAAGGCGGCGACCAGCAAAAGAATATCGGCTCACTCTCCGGTGGTGAGCGAAATCGCGTCCACCTTGCCAAAGTGCTGGCTGAAGGCGGCAACCTTTTGCTACTGGATGAGCCAACCAACGATCTCGACGTCGAAACCTTACGGGCCTTGGAAGAAGCGGTATTAAACTTTCCGGGTTGCGCAGTGGTTATTTCTCACGACCGCTGGTTTTTAGATCGCATTGCTACCCATATGCTGGCATTCGAAGGTGATTCAAAAGTCGTCTGGTTTGAAGGCAACTACAGTGACTATGAAGAGGACTATAAAAGACGACATGGCGACACCATCAAACCCACTCGTATTAAGTACAAGCGTTTAAAGTAAAGCACTTCTCTGGACAAAGATCACAGTTGGTTTTGCAAGGAAACATGCATCAAAGATGAAACCAACGGGATCTTAAGCAACACAAGGAGTAATATGAAAATGTTGGAACAGAATCTAGCAACTCGAAAAGCGGAGTTAGATATACTTGGGCATTGCCCGTAAAATACCTAAAAAAGGTCTCTTGCCGACGAGTGTTTTTGCGCACGCCGCGAGGCAAGTAAAACTGATATTTTAGCAAATTACGCATCCTTAAAAACATCTTAAGTATTGATTGAGAAAAATTGATACCCAATACCTATGATCATCATATAAGTCGAGCCACTACGAAGTAATAATGTGCTTTCGCTTATCTCGATTAGTCTTTCAAACAGGCTCCATTTCTATCTTGTTGCTCGATGACTAACCCTGTCGTACTCAACAAATAAATCAAGCTAATCCAGAAGCAATAACTGGATCGCGGGTAGAGAAACGGTAGCGGGAATCTCTACAAATGTGTACTCAATGACCGGTGTAATCTCAATTTGACTGATACCCCAGTCGCTCCCTATAAAGTTGGTGCTATGTCTGAACTCAATGTTGTTCGTACCGTTTCCAAACAATTCCTCAAACTCTGACCCGGTAATCGTGTAGGTATTTGTCCTACTGCTGAAGCCGAAAGGATCGCTTCTCACATTTCTATAAAATTCACCATTGATATAGATAGCAAGTTCGTCTGTAGAAAGATCGTGACTACGGAACTGGATTTGGTATCCATCGATAAAGGGGTCTCCAACCATGTACCCGTTTGGAGGCGTTGGTGGAGAGGGCGTTGTTGCGGCAGTTATTGCGAGAGCTTGAAATTCTAAATTAACTCCAAAAGGAAAATTGTCTGCTGCAAAGCTTGTACCAAACTCCATTCCAGTAAAATCTGCCGTTGAGCTTTGAACTACTTGATACGCAGCAGGGTTTCCTTGTAACGCATCGATTGCGGCTGAGATCGAACTGCCCGTTATTAACGGTGCAGTTGCACCAGAACCAGCTCTAGTATCGGTTAATAACGTTCCACTGACTCTTAAGGCAGCAAGGATTTCTTGTGTGCTCGCATTCGGGACTGAGGATTTTATGCTAGTAAAAGCACCTGCTACACGGGGGGCAGCGAATGAGGTGCCATTCGATTCGCCCGCACCGTCGTAATTAACTACCCTGCCAGAATCCCAAAAATCTACTCTTCCGGCCGAGTTGTTATATGACTCTATTTGGCCTGTCCTACCGACAGCTCCTACAGCAATCACGCCTTCCACACACGCAGGCCAACTAACCGGCTCCACACCAGAGCTGTCGGGTCTTTGGGTGCCAGAATCATTTCCAAGAGAGGCAAACACCGGAATGTTACGATTATTCAGTTGATTAATCTGAGACCGAAGCAGTGTGCTATTACATGAATTTTGCGTACCACGTCTCCCAAGACTGAGGTTTACTGCCGCAATATTTGCAGTATTCATATTAAGAATGCGTTCGAAAGAACGGCGTATAGAGGTATTAGCTATCTTATAGCAGTCGATTTCGTCTTCTAAGGGTTCATGGAAGCCACAGCCAGTACCGGGGCCCCCTTCGAAGTGGTAAGAGTTGATCATAATGACTTTTCCTCTAGCAGCCCGCTCTGCATATGCTTTTACGACATTAGAACCATGCTTTCGACCAAATCGGTAATAGGTAATTGCGCCAAATTGCGGTGGAAATATATACTGTCCTGTTTGTAAGTTTAAACCAACCAAACCTGCTTCGTGTCCCGCTTCCCTTGGCACCACAGAGGAATTTCGCCGCGTTGAATTAGTCTCTCCATTCGGACAAGTACTTGCCTGATAATAATGATTCAGCGATCCTTGAACTGCTCTATCAAATGGTCCTATCGCACCAAAAAGCCGCCCGTCAGGATAATAGTGATTGTGCTCCGCTTCATCCGGTAAGCTATAGCAGGCTTCTCCATCTCTTCTAGTCTGTCCAGCGCCGTCATCATCATATAACCCAGAATCTACTATCCCTACTCGCCATCCATCTCCATCGTTAGCTTTAACCGTTGGAGTCGATAAAAAAAATCCCAGGCATACGGTCGCCAAAAACCTGTTCAATATCATTGAACGAATCCTCCTTTATTTTAATTTCACTTAACAGGTAGAATGTTTTCTACCTCGCTGTCTGCATACAGCGCAGCGAGTATTTCCTTGGTAGCCGCGTACGTGAAGATTGGTGGGGCTGCAGAAAGTAGAAAGGGTGTACCATCAAATATGGTGTTTTCTGGAACAGCGTTTTGCGTAATTAAACGCATTCTCGCTCTCTCTTCATCTTCACTGCC
>CALKKV010000062.1 GCA_937992195.1 uncultured Gammaproteobacteria bacterium
TACGACGGTGCGATTCTACTTGTATCTCATGATCGCCATCTGATTCGCACGGTCACAGATCGCCTTTGGCTTGTCCACGCAGGCAGCGTAACACCATTTGAAGATGACATTGATGGTTATATGCGCTGGGCGAGGAAGGCAGCGCAAGATTCGCGTAGTGCCTCCGGGGCTAAACGACGAGTGTCCTCGCAATCCGCGAAGGCAAACAACAGTGATAACTCTCTCGGTGAAGGGCTGAATAAAAAAGAAAAGAGACAGCTGGCCGCGCAGTTGCGACAGCAAATCAATCCACTAAAACAGTCAATCAAGCAGTGTGAGAAGCAAATGGCGCAGTGGCAGTTGAAGGCTGACGAACTGGAGAAAATTTTGTCCGACCCCGCAACCTATGAATCACAAAGCACTGCCGAAATGGCCAATCTTATGCAAAAGAAGTCTCAGGCCGACAAAGAGGTCACTAAACTAGAAACAAAGTGGCTCACTCTCTCGGAAGAGCTGGAACAGTTAAACGTTTCGTTATCTGCATCCTGATTGCAAACCCGATTAGAAAACCGAAATTCAGTCGTCCAAGTCTCGAAATTCGCCGTCGATCACTCGATTCGGAGACTCTTCAGGACGCCGCTGTTCAGTGAAACCTCGAGGAGAAGCAACCTGCCCCAAAACACCCTTCGCCAGCATCTTACTGATAAGCCATCGCCTCAATGGTGGCGTTAAACAGGCAAAACCAATTGCATCAGTCACAAATCCAGGTGTAAGCAGCAGTGCACCTGCTACCACAAGAAATAAGCCCTCGAACATTTCTATCGCCGGCATTTCCCCTTTTGCCAGCTGCATTTGTACGCTATTCATTGTAGAAAATCCTTGAGACCGAACAAGAAACGCACCAATGAATGCAGTCAAAAGAATCAGTGCAATTGTCATCCCAACGCCGATTGCACTTCCTACGGTAATCAGGAAGTAAATTTCCACTACCGGAACTGCTACAAAAAGAATTAACAGGAAGCGCATTAAGAAATATTTTCGTCTAAGATTTCGTCTGATATTATGTATATTGCGTCAAACACACAAATTTCTATAGAGCTGTAAGAATTCAGCAAGTTTAGCGGTAATTGTTTAGCTAGGTAAAAATGCGTGAATAGATCAAGAAAACCAGTTTCTTGGACGAACTTCGCCACTGGAATCCAGTCTATCTTATCGAGAACATGTATTAGCATGCCTTTACATGGCAACAAAATCCGATGAATGCAGATCAACCCCATAGTTTTTTCCGACAACTGAATCCGGCTTTTATGCAGGCGCTCGAGCGGCCGCTGCTAACGGTTCGGAACTGGAACTATGTGGTCGCGGTTTTAGCTGCTCTGGCACTGTTTTTGCCCGGATTCTCTGCTGCGCAATCTGGTGATGAAGAATTACTTCCTCAGGAACAGGCATTCGCTTTTTCAGCTTCTCTTCTTCCGGACAATCGACTGGAAGCCTTGTGGAAGATTGCGCCGGGATACTATATGTATCGTGACAAGTTCAGCTTTTCGCTAGAAGGTGAGACCAGTCTGGCAGCGCCAGCGAAGCTACCGGCTGGCAAGCAAAAGTATGATGAGCTTTTCGGCGAAGTTGAAGTTTATGAAGATGAACTGAGAATTACTCTGGAACTTGACTCAGAAAACCCTTCTGGAACTTTTTATCTTGTTGCCGGGGGCCAAGGATGCAATGAGCCAGTCGGTGTCTGCTATCCGCCAATGAAGCACAATATTGCTTTTGACCTGGGCGATCTGGAATCAAATTCCAGTCTTGCCAATATGTCTCTCGCTAATAATACCGTTGAAACCGCGACGGCGCTTGGCAGTTTCTCTCAGCGCATCGCGCAAAATCTTACCTCCAATTCCAATCTGGGAGTATCAGCGAATGAAAGCTATAGTGAAGTAACGCAACTAGCTCAGGCTGAGTCGTCATCGTTTGATCCAGCACCGGATATCCTCGCATCCGATAGCATCTATGATCGTATTCAGAAAAATCTTGCAGCGGATGATATTGATACAGGCTCAATCTATGACACGGCCAACGAATCGATAGAAGCAGCACAAACCACCCAGTCCGTTACAGCACCATTAGACGATTCGAAAAACAACTCAACCAACAGCAGCTCGATATTAGGTACGAGTCAGACACCAGGTAACGCCCTTTCGAGACAGGTAATTCAGAATCTCGCCCCCAAGAACAACGTAAATATACTCGATCTAACACAAGTCGAAGCGGAATCTCCTGAAGCATCTAAGGAGTTGGCAGACCCTGAATCCATTTCTGCATTGAGAGACTTGCTCTCGGCAGGTTTTGATCAACCGGAGTATCTTGCTGTTGAAGACGCCTTTCAGCTGACTATGGCGAAATCTGGCTCAGATGCCGTCAATGTAAAATTTAACGTCGCCGATGGCTATTATCTGTATAAAAAACAGATGAAGTTTTCCGCCAATGGAACGACAATCGAGTCGCTCTCTTTGCCAGAGGGAGAGATTAAGCACGATGAGTATTTTGGGGAATCACTGGTTTTCAGAAATCTCTTTGACTTTCCGGTTTCGGTGCAAGAAAACTTGCGCTCTAACGGAAAAGTTCTTCTGGAGGCAACTTATCAAGGATGCGCCGATGACGGTATTTGCTATCCTCCGGTAACAGAATCAGCTGAGTTCAGTTTTCCCTCCTTAATCAGTGATGCCTCTGCCCAGACCTTTTCTGATCGGTCAGATCCTCCTTCCTCCTGGAGACAAACTCTTAGCTCTTTGTTCTCATTCTCAGGTGCCGACAAAGGTACTTTTTTGGGATTGATGGTTGGGGCGTTGTTTGCCGGGCTATTGCTAACATTTACGCCTTGTGTACTGCCATTAATCCCTATTTTGTCTAGCGTTATCGCTGGCCAAGGCGAAAGTATTACCCGAGCAAAAGGTGGATTTCTTGCGGTAATCTACGTTTTAGGAACTGCGGTAACCTACGCTGGAATGGGTGCACTTGCTGGCGCTACGGGAGACCAGCTTCAAGCATATTTTCAAAATATTTGGGCCATTGGCGCGCTTGCGCTAATTTTCTTTATTATGGCCCTATCGATGTTTGGCGTGTTTGAAATACAGCTGCCTTCGTCACTGCAAAGTCGACTACAAAGCGGCACCACTAACCTTTCGGGTGCCGTGATTCCAGTGTTTATACTTGGGCTTGTTTCGGCATTGATCGTTGGCGCATGCGTTTCACCTGTCCTAATCTCATTTCTGAGCGTCGCTGTGTCGCAAGCTGATCCCTACCTTGGGGCTCAGCTAATGTTTATGATGGCGCTTGGAATGGGGATACCGTTGATTGCACTTGGCTTTGGGGCCGGGTATATCATTCCCCGCGCTGGCCGCTGGATGGAGTCAATTAAACATCTGTTTGGCATCATGCTGATCGGGGTCGGCATCTATATGCTCGGCGTCTTACCTGAAGTACCAGTACTTTTGTTGTGGGGTGTGTTTTTTATCATCCTCAGTGTCTACCTCGGTGCAACACAATCACTTCCTGAAGGTCGATCAGGTTGGATTACATTTCAGAAAGGACTCGGAACAGTATTGCTGATTTGGGGCGTTTTTGCGCTTGTAGGAGGCTTCTTTGGTGAGCGTGATCTAATCAGTCCTATCCCAAAGAACATATTTTATGCCAACTCAAACAATGGTCCTTCTACTCATGAAGCTGCGGAAAATATTTTTGCACGTGTATCGTCACCCGAAGCACTAACTGCAGAGTTAACCAACGCTAAAAACAGTAACAAAAAAGTGATCATCGATTTTTATGCCGACTGGTGTGTCGACTGCATCAAAATGGAAAAAGCGACTTTCAGTGATCGCGTGGTAGCGGGAGAACTGGAATCAGAATATGTCGCGTTGCAAATTGATGTCACCGATCCAAGTGATCCGGGCACAAGCGCTATTAAAAAACAATTGGGAGTATTTGGTCCTCCTGCCGTTTTGTTTTTCGACACACAGGGCGATCGAAGAAAAGAAAAAGATTTCTATGGTTTTAAAAAGCCAGATGAGTTTCTTGCATTGCTCACCGCTCCATGAAGCGGCTGTTGCTTTTTTTAATGCCAGGAATGCTGGCATTAGGGGTTGGTATATTTGTGGGTTTGCAAAAACAGGATCCTCGTACTGAAACTGTAAGTACAACCGTTCCCTCGGCAACCCTAAGCGATATTTCCCTTATGGATATAGAGGGAGAAATCCAACTCGCTGATCAGTGGTTGGGAAAGGTGGTTATCGTAAACCACTGGGCTTCCTGGTGCCCACCCTGTATCGAGGAGATTCCATTGCTGATCGAATTTCAAAAGAGTTATGAAGATAGAGGTGTGCAAACTATCGGTGTAGCCCATGACACTGCCGAGGCCGCAAGGATTTTTGGCGATCAGATGGGCATCGATTACCCTTCTCTGGTAATCGAAGAAGGGGGTTCGCAATTAATGACAAGTCAGGGAAACACTCAGGGTTCTGCGCTACCTTTCACCGCATTTTTTGATAGAGAGGGAAATCTTGCTTCAGTTAAGCTTGGCTTGTTGCATCTAGAAGATCTGGAAAGTGCTGTTCAACCACTGCTCTAAGCACATCTAGGGTCATTCGGCGGAAAGTGATATCCTCCTGCCGCAATTTTATATCAGAAGAGAGGCACATCATGCGTTGGCAAAAAGGACGACGTAGTCAAAATATAGAGGACAGAAGAGGCCGCCGAGGACGGAAGACTCTCGCAGGTGGCGGACTGGGAATGGTCATATTAGCTGTGGTTGCATTATTGTTTGGCGTTGATCCAAGCACGGTGATGCAGCTAGGAGGGGGCCTGCTGTCGGGGAACCAGCAACAGTCCGAGCAATTTTCAGCGGCAACTGACCAACAATCTGACTTGGTTAGTGTTGTTCTAGCGGATACAGAAGACACCTGGAGACCGATTTTTCAGAGCATGGGCAGAGAGTATCGAGAACCGAAACTGGTGCTATTTACTGGTTCAACCGACTCAGCCTGCGGCTACGCAAGCTCTGCGATGGGCCCATTTTATTGCCCAGGTGACCAAAAATTGTATATCGATTTGCGTTTTTACGCCGAATTGAAAAACAAGTTTGGAGCACCTGGTGATTTTGCGCAAGCTTACGTGGTTGCTCATGAAGTCGGCCACCACGTGCAAACCTTGCTTGGAATATCCAATCAGGTACAACGCGCAAGAGGGAATGTCGATGAGGTCACAGGCAATGAGATGCAAGTTCGGATGGAGCTTCAGGCTGATTGTCTGTCAGGAGTTTGGGCACACCATGCACATCGGAGCAGGTCGTTATTGGAGGAAGGAGACATCGCAGAAGGCTTACGCGCTGCGGCAGCAATCGGCGACGACACCCTACAGCGTAAATCACAGGGTTATGTTGTCCCGGAGAGTTTTACTCACGGCTCAGCAGTTCAAAGACAAACGTGGTTTTTTCGCGGATTAGAAAGTGGGAATATCAATCAATGCGATACATTTTCGGGGCAAATATAGCTCTTAACCAGGTGTGTTTTTTTCAACCCAGCGAGCGCCCTCGCCAAGCTGTTCTTTTTTCCAAAAAGTAGCAACCGATTTCAGCTTCTCCATAACTTCTCTGCTGGCGTCAAAAGAAGCTTTGCGATGCGCTGACCAGGCAGCAACCAATACAATCGGATCATTGGGTCGGACTTCACCCACCCGATGCAAGATCAATAAATCAAGCAACTCATGTTGCGTGATCGCCTGTTGCCCTAACGTTTCTAACTGCTTTTCCGTCATGCCTGGATAATGTTCCAGCAGCATTGCCTCTACATCCTCTCCCTCATTGAAATCGCGCATTGTTCCGACAAATACAGCAGTCGCACCATAACTACCTGGTGACATTTGTTGTTGATAGCTGGAAATCTCATGCCAAGGATCATAATCCTGGGTTCTAATTTCAATCTTCATCTCTGTTCGTTTTGATCAGCCGCCAGTAACTGGAGGAAAAAAAGCAATTTCGTCACCATCTTCAGTTAACTCATCCCACTGTGCGTATTGTCGATTACGAGAACACAAAAGATTCTCTAGCGGCTTATTATTACTGACCCGTTGCCAGACATCAGTCATCTGTATAGGCTCTTCAATATCAAGAATGTCTCCTTCACGGCCCATCTGTTCTCTCAAGCTGGCAAAATATTTAACGGTAATATGCATCTGTTGACCTGTACCACTGTCTTTTTCATAGTGTTCACAGGATAATACAACGGTTAGCCAAGACCGCAAGAAATATTCATGTCGCAATCAAAACAATCTCCAGCAGAACGCAAGCTAATCCCGGTCAGTATTGCTGTACTGACCGCATCTGACACTCGTGGCGAAGCTGAAGATAAATCAGGAAAAGCGCTGGTAGAACGTTTAACTGCAGCAGGACACAGTTTGGCAGAGAAACAAATAACGCGAGATGATATTTATCAGATTCGCGCGGTAGTTTCGCGATGGATTGCGGACCCTGCAATTCAGGTAATCCTGACTACAGGGGGCACAGGAGTCAGCGGTAGGGATGGCTCGCCAGAAGCGATTACGCCACTACTCGATAAGAAACTAGATGGCTTTGGAGAAATGTTTCGCGTACTTTCTTACGATGATATTGGCACTTCGACCTTGCAGTCGAGGACCCTCGCTGGCGTTGCCAATGGAACCTATGTCTTTGTTCTGCCCGGTTCAACTGGCGCCTGCAAACTTGCATGGGAAAAGTTGATTAGCCTGCAGCTGGACTACAGAACGCGACCATGCAATTTAGTTGAAATGATGCCCAGGCTTTTGGAACGATAAAACCTGAATCAAATACAACATTAACTATTGATTGCTGCCGGACAATATAAGAGCACTCTATGACTGACCTTGGTCAAAAAACCGCCGTTATTATTGGCGCGGGACCGGCGGGGTTAACAGCTGCATTGGAGCTGTTGAGACAAACCGACATTAAGCCCGTTGTGATAGAGGCTAGCGGAGACAACGGAGGGATTTCCAAAACGGTCAACCATAATGGCAATCGGATTGACATAGGGGGGCATCGTTTTTTCTCCAAATCTGACCGGGTTATGAACTGGTGGTTGGATATTCTTCCCGTTGACGAATCTGAGTTAAGCGCGTCAGACATCAAAATTAGTTACCAAAATAAAACCCGAAAAATCCCCACTAAAGAAAGAAAGCAACGTCATCGTGGACCTGACGATGTCATGTTAATCAGAAGTCGAACCTCCAGAATCTTTTTCGGTGGAAAGTTCTATGATTACCCTATCTCTCTGAGCGTAAAAACACTGACCAATTTAGGACTTGTTCGCACCATCAAAATAGGCTTCAGCTATATAAAAGCCATGATTTTTCCCATCAAGGATGAAAGAACTCTCGAACAGTTTTTTATCAACCGATTCGGCCGAGAGCTCTACGCCACTTTTTTTCGTGACTACACGGAAAAGGTTTGGGGAGTTCCTTGCTCTGAAATAACAGCGGAATGGGGCGCACAGAGAATCAAGGGACTTTCCATTATGAAAGCTGTAACCCATGCATTTAAAAGTGTAATAAAAAAACCTGTAAAAACGGTGCAGCAAAAAGGCACAGAAACCTCATTAATTGAGTCTTTTCTATATCCCAAATTTGGCCCAGGTCAAATGTGGGATTGTGTCGCAAGAGATGTGATATCTCTTGGCGGGGTAATCCAATACCATAACACCGCGACAAAAGTTCATATTGAAAAAGACCAAGTAGAACAAGTTGACTATATTGATCAAGACGGTCACCCACAAAGCATCAAGGCAGACTATTGTTTTTCTACAATGCCAATTAGAGAGTTAGTTCAATCTATCTCTCCTGAAATTAGTGGAGCCGCAAGAAAAGTTTCGGATGGTCTGGTGTATCGAGATTTTCTGACAGTTGGATTGTTGGTCGATAAACTTAAAGTAAGCCCTGAAAAAGGTAAACCAGGAGATCTAATCCCTGATAACTGGATTTATATTCAGGAACCACACGTAAAACTGGGTCGCCTGCAAATATTCAATAACTGGAGTCCACAGATGGTTTCCGACCCAGAAAAAGTGTGGGTTGGTCTAGAGTATTTTTGCGACGAAGGCGATGAGTTCTGGTCCTTATCTGACTCGGAAATAATACAAATCGGGATACGTGAATTAGCATCGATTAATATCATTCACGAACAAGATGTTGTGGATTCGGTACTCATAAAAATGCCGAAATCTTACCCGGCCTACTTCGGAACTTATGAACAACTTCCTAAAGTCCGAGATGTTCTGGATCCGATAGACAACCTGTTCTTGGTAGGACGCAATGGCATGCATAAATACAACAATCAAGATCATTCAATGCTTAGCGCAATGGCCGCGGTGGAGAATATTACAAATGGTAGAAAAGACAAGAGCAATATTTGGGACGTAAACACTGAAGAGGAATATCACGAATCAAAATAATTTAAGCTTTACTTAAGCTTTGTATACCGCAATTTTTGGAAATAACACTATCGCTTTTTGGCATCAAATACGGTGCTTAGCATAGCAACCACATAAAGGAGTATGAGCGGGTATACCACCGTGATAGGACGATCTACTGTAAACAAAGTCACCTTCACATAAGTCAACATAACCAAGATCCCGAGGACACTGCCTCCCAGAACCAGCCCATACATTGGCATGGCCGAGCGAGTTTTTTTCCGCAGGAACAACACAACGGTAAATAAGTGAGCAATCAACGCCGCCACCGCTAGAAACGGCATAACGACCTGATAGATTCTTCCAACCCATTGCATCACACTCTCTTTCAGGCCAGCCATTTCCGCTGCAAACTTAGGGCGCATATGCTCAAGGTGCACGCTTTTTCTGACAGCACTTTCTCCCGTCACATAGTCGAAAGTCATCAACATCCCCATATCCGAAGTACTATTGAATTCTGTAGAGTCTGCATTCGCTCTGCCAAACCCAACAACTTCTAACAATAGAGAAAGAAACGCACCCGGAAAAGCCTCAATATGCTGTGGGTACAAGGGTGGCTGCATTGTCGCCTTTCTGTCAAAACAGCGAATCTCACCGCGCTGGCAGGCTGAAGATATTTCCTCTCCAATCTTCTTGTACATGTCTAACGCTGGCTGAATATTTCCTGGTTCAGAATAGTAGCCGGCATCATTGACAGCAGATCTTAGCGACCATACATAGAACACATTGGCTCTATTATCGCCTCTCTTCTTAATATGCGGCTTTATCGAAGCAAAGGTAGGGCTGACCCGAAATGCCGCCTCTTGAGAACGTGGTCCCACTATCACTTTATCCTTAAATTTATCTTCGCGAATGTTCATCAACCCTCCTAGTGCTGATACGAATTCACGAGACTTCACCTCGATAAAAACAGGCGAGCCATAGTAGGCAGCGTTCACTCTGGTAACTCCGTAAATACTCGCTGCAGCGATAACTATCGGGATAGTCAATAGTGTCGTACGATAAAGAAAGTGACTGCCTTTATTCCAACCCCATCCCGGAATAAACAATATGGCAAACAAAATCATACCGGGAACAGTCCAGATCGTTTCCTCCCTTGTTAACCACAGCATCGCAAACGCGACTCCCATCACTACTGACCAAACAACACCTGTCCTTAGGGATTTTGAACAAAAGAGCCAGAGACCAAGCATGGCCGCGAGAAACATCAATGCAAAGCTGTTGTAAACACTTTCACGCATCAATGCACCAACCATAGGGTAGTAATATGTGAAAGGATTAAACAACAATATGAGAAAACACAAACACAAAATAGGAGTATTTCTAACTATGCCTCTCAAAGCGTAGATAGCGATAACACATGCGCAGACATATAGCAGTTGCTGCGCCATTAGTAATGGCACACCCAGCCAGTAAGCAGCCGCTATAAACAGCGGATATCCAGGACCCTTGATTAATGTACGGTAGGTAAGGTCTCCCAACCAGTTCCCATTAAGCAAATTTTGCGCATGCACCAGAAACAAAGAATCATCATAATCTCTGTGCTTTGCCAGAAACTCATGGCCCCCTACAAACCATAGCTTTAACAAAATTATCGTACCAGCGAACCACCAAAACCACTTCAAAGCGGGCAACTTTGAGTCTGAAGAGTACATTTTGCTATTGCAGGTATATCAAACAGGTTGATTTTGAAAAATGGCGACCTGATGAATATAAGCCGGACGCTTCCTCACCAAAGACTTTAACGGAATAGAATTGAAGTCAGTGAGATTACAGTGCGGCGATGTTCGAGTCTGATTCAGATTCATCTTTTCCAGAGCTCTCATCACCCAGTCCCACTTTGGATGTGGTGACGACAGCATGATCATGCCATCGGGTTTGCAGAGTGCAGATAGTGCATCGATACAGTCCACATGCTCAATCACTTCTAGCGCCACGCAAACGTCAAACATGTTTTCTCGCAGACCAAGTTCACGCCAGTTATTAATGTCACCTACAATATCTGCAGGAGGCTCAATATCTAACGTTACTACCTCGTATCCTCTGCCCCGCAACTGGTCCGTAAACCAACCTGCATTCGATCCAATCTCCATGATTTTCATCTCGGGAGAAAGATGTTCCAGCAGCAAATTTAATTTACGATTTCGACTAAGCTCACTTAATAATGGTTGACTCAAAATATGTTTCCTCACCAAACAATTCAAACAAAACTAAACTTAAATTTCCAAGCCTTATTTATTGAAGGATAATACATGAGAGTGAATTCCATGTGCTGCAATAAAGTTAATCAATTCCTCGGTTCGAACAGTGGTTGTTCTGGTATTGATTAACGGGTGAATGTGCAATGCAGGTGCGTCTAATAAACTTTCATCGATATAAAACATTACCTGCCCACCGACATCGTTGAGAATACTCAGTGGGCTTACAGCACCCGGCACAACCCCTAAAAAATGCATAAGACGTTGTTCACTGGCGAAAGAAAAGCGGTTGGTACCGACTAAACGCGCCGTTTCTCTCAAATCCACCTGTCGATCTTCATGCAACGTCAGCAACCACATGCTTCCTTTTTTGTTTCTGACGAATAGATTCTTTGTATGGCCATAGTCACAGGGCTCCCGTAGCGCTTTCGCATCATCCACCGTCCACATTGGCGGATGATCTCTAGTGGTGTGTTCAATCCCAGATTCGTCCAGCAATGCAAGCAGCTGATCAGAAGTCATTGGGGGAGAACCATCCGCAAGCTGCTTCTTTATTGGATTGTCAACAGCAGGCCCATTGTTATTCTGATCACTGCACATATTTTTCAAGAAGTTATTCAATTGGTTTGGTCATTTTCGCTAAGAGGATACTTGTCTGTCGTTTATAATCAACCTATTTGTCCTCAGAGACTTTATGCCGAGAAAACGCAAACCCTCTTCCAACAGCCCGGCACCGCCTGCAGTGGTTGAACTAGAAAAACTCTCCATCGCGCAATTTACCGAGAACGCGTATCTGAATTATTCAATGTACGTGATTCTTGATCGTGCTTTACCGAATATTGGAGACGGTTTAAAGCCAGTGCAAAGACGGATAGTCTACGCAATGTCTGATCTGGGGTTACACGCAGGGGCTAAATTCAAAAAATCTGCACGCACCGTAGGAGATGTGCTGGGTAAATTTCACCCCCATGGTGACAGCGCATGCTATGAAGCAATGGTTTTGATGGCGCAGCCGTTCAGCTACCGCTACCCCCTTATTGATGGACAAGGAAACTGGGGCAGTCAGGACGATCCCAAGTCGTTTGCCGCAATGCGGTATACAGAATCGCGGATGACCCGATACGCCCAGCTGCTCTTAGCCGAGCTGGAACAAGGAACCACCGACTGGGTACCCAATTTCGACGGCACCTTAAAAGAACCCCAGTTGTTACCCGCAAGGCTGCCGAACGTTTTGTTAAACGGTGGCTCAGGTATCGCTGTCGGTATGGCGACGGATATTCCTCCGCACAATATCCGTGAGGTAGTGAGCGCCTGTGTGCGCTTGCTGGAAGATAAAAAAGCGACTATCGAGCAACTTTGTGAACACATCAAAGGACCTGACTACCCGACTGAAGCAGAATTGATCTCAAGCCCGGAGGAAATTCGGCAAATTTACGAAACCGGGAACGGCTCACTGAAATTACGCGCTGCCTGGCAAAAAGAAGGTGGTGAAATTGTGATCAACGCTCTGCCTTATCAAGTATCTGGAGCCAAAGTCCAGGAACAGATTGCAGCACAAATGGTCGCAAAAAAGCTGCCAATGGTAGCGGATTTACGTGACGAATCGGATCATGAAAGTCCTGTCAGACTGGTCGTTGAACCCCGCTCCAATCGTATCGACCTCGATGCGCTGATGAGTCATTTGTTCTCAACTACCGATCTCGAACGAAGCTATCGTGTCAATATGAACATGATCGGTCTGGATGGCCGCCCTCGCGTATTTGACCTGAAATCTCTGCTCTCGGAATGGCTTGTCTATAGAACTGAAACTGTGCGTAAGCGACTGCAGTTTCGACACGACAAAATTGTTCAGCAACTTCATATTTTAGAAGGCTACCTGATTGCCTTTCTTAATATCGACGAGGTCATCCATATTATTCGCACAGAGGACAAACCGAAGCCAGTACTGATGAAGCGATTTAAACTGAGCGACATTCAGGCCGAGGCAATTCTTGAGTTGAAGTTACGTCGTTTAGCAAAGCTCGAGGAGATGAAAATTCGCCATGAGCATGACGAGTTGGATAAGGAACTCCAGCTTTTGGACAAAATTCTAAAATCCAAAGTGCGATTGAGAAATCTGGTTCGCGATGAACTTATCGCCGATGCCGAGGAATTCGGAGATGCACGCCGATCACCTATCGTGGCACGAGAGGCCGCGCGCGCAATGGATCATAATGATCTTGTTCCAGCAGAGCCAATTACGGTTATTTTGTCCCAAAAAGGCTGGATCAGGGCTGCCAAGGGCCATGACGTAGACCCTGCTCAACTCAATTTTAAATCCGGAGACGAGTTTATGAATGCGTCTCGCGGAAAGACCAATGAGCTCTTGCTAGCCATTGATTCCAGCGGCAGAACTTATTCACTACCTGCTCATTCGTTACCTTCAGCACGCAGTTTTGGCGAGCCTGTTAGCAGTATTGTGAACCCGCAAAGTGGCGTCAGATTCTGCGGATTAATGATGGGGAAAGAAGACAGCGAATATTTGCTCTGTACCAATGCGGGTTACGGATTTGTCGCCAAGTTAGGGGATTTATTTACCCGCAACAAAGCCGGAAAGACCAGCCTTAAAGCCGGTAACGGCGTAGATGTTTTAATACCAAGGCGTGTACAGGATTTCGAAGATGATTGGGTTGCTGTGATAACCAGTGAAGGGAGATTATTGATTTTCACCGTTGGAGAATTGAGCCAGCTTTCGAAAGGTAAAGGAGTCAAACTGATTAATATCCCTGCTGCGAAATTCAAGTCTGGCGAAGAGACCGTTGTCGACCTTACAGTATTTAGCGAAGGCGATCATCTCAAAGTCGTCAGCGGTAAACGCCACCTCAACCTGAAACCAGCAGATTTCGATAACTATGTCGGACAGCGCGCACAACGAGGTAAGTTTTTACCCCGCGGCTTTCGACAGGTTAACGCCATTGAAACAATCAAAAAATAAAGTAAAGGATTATGTCAGCATCACTTTTTGAGTCCAATCTTCCGCATCTCGAGTTACTCTATCGAGGCAAGGTTCGCGATGTCTATGGGATTGACGAAGAACGTATGTTGATTGTTGCGAGCGACCGCCTTTCGGCTTTTGACGTTATTATGGCAAAACCTATTCCTGGCAAAGGCGAAGTGCTTACTCGAGTTGCCAATTTCTGGTTTGATCGCACAAAACATTTGATACCAAATCAGCTTTCAGATACGCCTTTGGAAGAAATCGTACCCGACCCCGAGCAACGCGCAATATTGGGTCAACGGGCGACGGTGGTAAAACGGTTCCAGCCCCTTCCCATAGAAGCAGTTGTGAGAGGCTATTTGATTGGTTCCGGGTGGAAAGATTATCAGGCAACCGGCCAAATCTGCGGAATCGAATTACCCGCGGGATTACCCCAGGCAGCGGCACTCGAATCTCCACTTTTTACTCCGGCGACCAAGGCGGAGATGGGAGACCACGATGAAAATATTAACTTCGACCAAATGCGCGAGACCGTAGGAGAAGAAATGGCTGAAAAGGTAAAAACCATCAGCTTACGAATTTACAAAGAGGCTGCTGATTATGGGAAAACTCGTGGCATTATCATTGCTGATACCAAATTTGAATTTGGATTAGACCAAGACGGCGGGCTACACTTAATAGACGAAGTACTTACGCCCGATTCGTCACGGTTTTGGCCTGCTGATACTTATCAACCCGGCACCAGTCCGCCAAGCTTTGATAAACAGTTTTTGCGAGATTATCTAGAAACACTAGACTGGGACAAGACGCCCCCCGCACCAGAATTACCAGACGAAATAATTAATCAAACAGCTGCAAAATATGCGGAAGCAGAACAGCGATTGACCTCTTCCTGAGCGACCGCGGAGTGTTGCACAGGAAGCAGGCTTTCCAATCTTACCCCGTAGATTTTTTCCGAAATAAATTCCGAAAAGAAGAGAAAATCCCGCCTTTTTTACCGCCAACACTTACGGTTTCATCCAGCGACCTTCCCGCAACTGACCCTCCTCCTTTAAGATATTCACTATTCGGGAAGTTTAGCGCCAACACGCGTTTAGAATCCTCTGATAATTCTTTTAATCCCATTGCCGCATAACTATTTACGAGTAGCGCAAGGGCCTGCTCAGCGGTTTCGGTATTCGGAAAATTCTCAACCACACCCTTAGCCCGATTAACGACGGCAACGTGGGCACCACGGGAATAATAGTAGGCGGCAATCGAAATTTCATGACGCGCCAAAGTGTTGGTTAGGTAGGTTACGCGCTCTCTTGCACTTGGCGCATACTGACTATTCGGGAACAGCGTGTAAACATCTTTAAAGGCGTTGAGCGCATTACGCGTTAACACCGGGTCGCGATCGCTTAAGTCATCCTTTCCAAGTAAAAAGCCAGTTGTGCTCTTGTCTTCCTCAAACGAAGCCAGTCCTTTAAGGTAGTAGGCATAGTCCACCGATTCATGGGTTGGATTCAATTTTATAAATCGGTCTGCCGCCGCAATCGCAAGTCCCGGTTCCTCATTTCGATAATAGGCATAGATTGTGTCTAGCTGCGCTTGCTCCGCGTAGACACCGTAAGGATATCTGCCCTCTAAAGTCCTCAGCTCCTTGACTGCAGTGGTCCAATTCTCATCGGACAAGCTTTCTTGGGCAACTTCGTATAGCTCTTCAACTGTCGCGTTCTCGCCCAGTTTTTTCTTTTTGAAAATACCGCAACCACTTAGGATCAGCATAGTGCAAACCATTACCAAAATAATAGAAATACGCTTTTTGCTTGTTACGTTGGTGTACAGAGTTTGATTTGTGATCATGCTTGATATTGCTATGAATAGGGACTTGGGTGTTCGACACTCAGATTGCGCAATTGTGCCACAGTCTGATTGCAGTTCAACCCGACTAAACTCTCTGTAATGCGGGCCGGACAATTATGCTGAAGCACAGCGAACAGTGGAACCGCGCCCTCAACTATTCTTGCACACTTCCATTAACACTATCTGACAGAGCCAATGATTTAACTAGATTCATTATCCTGTTATTGTGTCATCTTAAAAACCTTACATCGCTGCATACTACTGCACCCCAACATGTCTCCATCTAGCAGTCCTCTCGCACTTGAAATTCCGATCGAATACGAGGGCATTAGAGTGGATAAAACGCTAGCCGAAATACTCCCCGAGTATTCCAGAGCAAGCATTCAAAAGTGGCTAAAACAGGGCCTGGTGAGCGCTGATGGCAAGAATTTGAAGGCAAGCGAGAAGATACGTGGCATCACCCGCCTTAACGTGCAAATCCCGCCGGTTGAGCCTGCAGAGTGGGTTGCTCAAGAGGCCATTTTTTCAGTTCTTTTTCAGGATGACGATCTATTGGTCATCGATAAGCCCGCAGGATTGGTGGTACATCCAGGGGCCGGCAACCCGGACCACACCTTGTTAAACGGTCTGCTGTATCTGGACGATTCCCTGCGCAACTTACCGCGCGCCGGGATTGTGCACCGCCTGGACAAAGATACATCGGGATTGATGGTCGTGGCACGTTCTGAACGGGCGCGACAACACCTGATTGAACAGCTTAAAAACAGGACAGTGAGTCGACGTTATTTGGCTCTGGTAAATGGAGTTCCTGTAACCGGGGAAACCATAGACCAGCCCATTGGTAGGCATGCCCAGGACCGTTTAAGAATGTCGGTAACGACTCGCGGAAAGGAAGCAATCACCCATACTCGCGTAGAAGCCAAATATCGAGCACACGCTCTGCTGGAAGCATCCTTGGAAACCGGCAGGACGCACCAAATTCGCGTTCATCTCAGCTGGCGCGGTTTTCCTCTAGTCGGCGATGCAGTATATGGCAAGAGAGTAAAGCTTCCGCCGTCTGCATCAGAGCAGTTAATCGCAACGCTTAAGAATTTCTCTAGACAGGCGCTTCATGCAAAAAGGCTTGAGTTAATACACCCAGGAAACCACGAATTAATGTGCTGGGAATCTACCCTGCCTAAAGATATGAAAAATCTCATTAATTATCTCTCTACAGACCAACAGCTTGGAGATTCAAGCCTATGACCAATGAACCCATCTTGTCCTCTCTCAAAAGAGAATTTAAGGGCATTATTGTATTTGTTGCTGTTATTTGGGTGGTTTTTATTCTCGACCGGTTTCTTCCTTTAGAGCGCCTGGCCTTGTTTCCCAGGCATTTGACCGGCCTACCCGGTGTTGTCTTCTCGCCCTTTTTACATAAGGATTTATCCCATATTTTTTCGAATACAGTGCCGCTATTGACGCTGCTCGGGTTACTCGCGGGCTCTCGCGCCAACAGCGCAAAGACCGTGGTTATTCTGATCTTGGGCTCGGGGCTGTTGTTATGGTTATTTGGCAGATCGGTGCCTGTAATTGGGGCCAGTGGGTTGGTTTTCGCTTTAATCGGCTTCTTAGTGTCCAGTGGTTTCTTTGAACGAAGATTGTTGGCCATATTGGTTGGATTGTTTGTTGGATTCAGCTATGGGGGAACACTATTTTTCGGTATTTTGCCCGGCCAGTCAGGGATTTCATGGGACGGACACCTGTTTGGTGCCGTCGCTGGCGTGATCACAGCCTGGGTTTTACGTCGCGGAATTGCTCAAGCTCGGTGAATATGGCTTAATTGGCGTTAATCCTGACGGTTCAATCGAGATGACACCTCAAGCGAACTGGCAGCAAAAACTCTGACACGCGAAGCAAATAACGCGTAGCAGGTCGATAAATCAAATCTCAGCATCCTGCCTGTGAGCCGGAACAGATAAAGCTGAGCAGAACACTAGAGGAGCAAACGTGTCTCATAACTTATGGGCGCTGGTGGAACCCTCCATGCGCAAAAATGCCGATCGTCTCGCGTGGGTGTGTCGCGAGCGAAATGGGCGAAGAGAAATCACCTATCAACAGATCATGGACGCGATCTTGTGCACTGCACAAGATTTGCGTAATGCCGGCGTAGGCCCTGGTCAAACCGTCGGAATCACAGCGCCCAACGGCCCGGAATGGACCGTCGGTACATTTGCTGCGTTCCGATTGGGCGCCATCGTTGCACCCATTCATATCGGCAATAGCGACCATGAGATTGCTGCGCAAATAGAAGCAATCTCACCACAGGTCATGCTTACCCATGATTCGCAACTAGAACACGCCCATCTGATACCGATTTCTTTGCAGAACGACCCGGCGAAAATCAAAGCTGAACTGGAAATACCTGCGGCGGACGACGGTGAAGAGGTTGCCGTGCGCATTTATACATCTGGCAGCACTGGAACTCCCAAAGTCGCTCGACTTTCGCACAACAATTTAGCCTCAAATGTCTTTGCTGCGGTTAAATTAGAATCCTTCGACCACAACGATCATTTTATTTCTCTGTTACCGTTTTCCCACTGTATGGGTATTACCGGCAACGTGACCTTGCCCTACTATCTCGGCGCAAGACTGGTTTCACCCAAAGTATTGGCGGCGAACGAAATTCTCGCAGCGCTGGAAGAAGAAAAAATTACCGTATTGATTGCGGTACCAAGATTATTCAGAAACATCATGCTTGGCCTTGAAAAGAAATTTTCCAGCGGCGGTAAAGCACTGGATATCTATCGCAAAATCATCAAAGCCCTGCCTAAACGCACTCGCCACTTACTAAATGGCCCGATCCGCAAAAAATTTGGTGGCCAAATTAAGATTTGGGTCAGCGGCGGCTCACATTTAGATGGCCGCATCAGCAAGTACTACCATGATCTCGGCCTGCCCTTACGTCAAGGGTACGGACTTACGGAAACATCCCCACTGAGCTGCGTTCAGGACGCATTCGATGACGCTGTCGATAGTGTCGGCAAACCGATTGATGGCGTCGAGGTGAAAGTGGTCGACCCCGATGAAAACGGCAATGGTGAGTTATGGATCAAAGGTCCCAATGTCATGATCGGTTATGAAGACGAAGAGCAAAACCGGAAAGCCCTTGAAAATGGCTGGTTTAAAACCGGAGATATTGCGAAGGTAGACGACCAGGGTCGTGTCACTTTAACCGGGCGATCCAAGCGCCTGATCGTTACGGAAGCAGGTAAAAATGTTTATCCTGAAGAGCTGGAAACACTTCTCGAACGGGATCCAATGATTAAAGAAGCAGGCGTTACAGAAGTCGATATGAAACCGGTTTGTGTCATGTCTGTGGACGGCGATGATCCGGTGGAAGAAGCAAAACGGGTGCTAAAGGCATTTAATCAGCTAGTTTCAAAACACAATCAAATCACCCGGTTTGCGTTGATCGATGAAATTCCCAGAACCCCACTGGGAAAAATGGCTCTGCAGCAGTTGCCGGTCATTTTCGAATCTAATGAAGTGCGTTAGATTCGAAGATTTCTCGGGCCATTTCCAGTCCCCATAAGAAGATCATGCACTGTTGATTCAGTAGCGTAGAAATAATAACTCGTCGCATCATTCGGCAAATTTATCCGAATGATAGACTCCGACCCAGTTTTCTAAGACTTAATACATTGCAATATATCAGCACACGAGGCAAGGCGCCCCCCATGGGCTATGCGGACGCTACGCTGGCAGGATTAGCCAATGATGGCGGATTGTATTTTCCCGCCACATGGCCACAAGTATCCGCAGATCAAATGCGCGCGTGGCGCAACTTGAGCTACAACGATCTAGCGACTGAAGTGTTATCGCTTTTCAGTGGTGAAGATGTCCCCAAGGCGGTACTTTCAAAACTCACGACTGCGGCTTATGAAAATTTTGGACACTCTGCGATTGCTCCACTGAAACAGCTCGATCACGGACTCTATGTAATGGAATTGTTTCACGGTCCTACGCTAGCGTTTAAGGATTTTGCGCTGCAATATCTAGGGCAGCTTTATAACCATCTCCTTACCGAACGCAATCAAACCTGCACGATAGTCGGTGCAACTTCTGGGGACACTGGCTCAGCTGCGATTGAAGCAATTCGCGGATTAGACGCCGTTAGTCTTTACATGCTTCATCCAAAGGGCAAGGTATCTGAGGTACAAAGGCGCCAGATGACAACGGTGTTGGATCAAAATATCCATAATCTGGCAGTGGATGGCACATTTGATGATTGCCAAAATCTGGTTAAAGCGATGTTCAACGATGCTGCATTTAGGAGAAAGCATCAACTTTCCGCGGTGAACTCAATTAATTGGTCTCGCATTGCGGCGCAGGTTGTCTATTACTTCCGTGCTGCACTCGAACTGGGCGCCCCAGACAGACCGATTAATTTTTCAGTGCCCACGGGTAACTTTGGAAATGTCCTGGCCGGCTATGTAGCGAAACAAATGGGACTACCCATCAATAAATTGATTATCGGCTCCAATAGCAATGACATTTTGACCCGGTTTTTCGAAAGCGGAACAATGCAGCAACTCGGGGTTACTTCGACATTGTCACCGAGCATGGACATCCAGATATCGAGTAATTTCGAACGCTATCTATTTGAACTAACCGGTCGCGATACCGATAGAGTTCGCCAGCTAATGGACACCTTTGCAACAAATGGCGAATTCAGTATTGAATCTGCTGAATTAGAAACCGCCAAGAAACTGTTCGCTGCGCATCGCATGGATGACAAGGAAACATCGGAAGAAATCCGGCGTGTCTACCAGTCCTGCGGTGAAATCATGGACCCCCATTCAGTGATCGGGGTAGCGGCAGCGAAAAAGTACGCCGAGCCTGGCGTTCCTACAGTCGTGCTGGGCACAGCCCATCCGGCCAAGTTCTCACAAGCCGTCGCCGATAGTTGCGGTAAAAATGTCGCGCTACCAAAAAGAGTTCAGCATATTATGACTGGTGATGAACACTCTATGGATACAGCCAACGATCTGGCAGCAGTGCAGAGCATTATTAATGGTTAGCACCTTTTTCAGTGCTCAAGATTTAAAACCAAACACGCCGCATGCTTTACAATTGTCTCTCTCCGCTAACTTTTGCATCATATTTTACCGGTGAAAACTAAACAGAATAAAAATCATCTACTGCAACTCTGGCCAGTCACAATTCTGAGTCGCAAGTTTGGTAAACATCAACAGGTTAATCCTGAGTTGATCCGCTATTTTGATGCCTATCGACAGGCGAATGGCGGCGCGCACTCAACAAGTTATGCAAGCCCCGATAATTTTTCTGTTGATAGTGATAACCCGGCCATGCAAGCGCTGAACCAATTCATAATGGATAATGTTTACGAAGTAGCTTCCAACGTGAATGGCGCATTTTGGAGTAAGGGGCAATCGATAAATATTCATGTAACTGGCCTCTGGTTTCAGGTAAGTAATGCGTATGCGTTTCACGAAACCCACGTTCACGGCAACTGCTCCTGGTCGGGGGTTTACTACGTGCAGTCAGGCAGCAGCAGCAAGGGGCCAGACGATTTAGGGAGCAACGGCCAACCGAATGGGATTACCCGATTTTACGGACCTCATATGGAATACCAGGCGGGCGGACACGGAGATTTGGGTAATTATTATCTGCAAAGCCACAGCTTTGACGCTTACCCAGAAGATGGAAAACTCGTTATTTTTCCCTCACATTTAAAGCATATGGTGTTCCCGTACAGCGGAGAGAAAGACAGGATTATTGTTTCGTTTCATGCTCAGGTTAATGGAGACGAAGAGTTGCGATACAGCTACTCAAACACCTAAGTCTGTTATGAACGAAAGTACTCCAGACGTGACAACACCTTTGCTTTCGATTCAAAATTTGCGGGTGCAGTTTCGTATCCACGATAGTCTGGTAGATATAATTCGAGGGGTTTCGTTTGATATTCAGCGTGGTGAAACGGTTGCTCTGGTTGGAGAATCGGGCTCTGGAAAATCCGTCATTGCGCGTACTATTATGGGCATATTGCCAGAAATAGCAGATCCGTTTAACGGCAGAATTTTGTTTTCTAAGACGCCCGAGGAACAGGTTGATTTGCTCTCTCTGAATCCTGATGGAGCTGCAATGCGTGAGCATAGAGGCGGCAATATTTCTATGATATTTCAGGAGCCGATGGTGTCCCTTTCGCCATTACATACGGTCGGTGATCAGGTTTCTGAAGCACTGCATTTACACCGTAAAATGTCTTCACAAGAAGGCAAGTCGACATGTATTGATATGCTTGAACTGGTTGGTTTTCATAACCCGGAACACGCATTCAAGTCGTATCCGTTTGAGCTATCAGGAGGAATGCGGCAGCGCGCCATGATTGCCATGGCGTTAATTTGTCGCCCTGCTTTGTTGATTGCCGATGAACCGACCACAGCCCTCGACGTCACTATTCAGGCGCAAATTCTGAAGTTAATGCGTGATCTTCAACAAAAGCTTGGGATGGCTGTTTTAATGATCACCCACGACCTTGGTGTTGTCGCAAATGTCGCTGATAAAGTTGTAGTGGTATATCAAGGCGACGTGATGGAGAGCGGCACAGCTAAACAGATATTCAGTGCTCCCGGTCACCGTTATACGCAAGCATTGCTCAGGGCTGTTCCTACAATTTGTGTTGGAAAACAACCCAAGCTGCAGCCATTACGTGAGGTCCATGCTGAAGTTGGCGAATTCCTCAAACGCAAACGCAACGACCATCCGATTGATGCCCCAAAGCAGTCTGCAGATATTCTTAAAATTGAAAATTTGACTAAAACTTTTGCCTCTCGCGCCAGCGCCTGGTCTCTTGGCAAACAAGCGCCCGCTGTGGTCGCCGTGGATGATGTCAGTCTGACCATAAAAAGAGGTGAATCCCTCGGTCTTGTGGGCGAAAGTGGCAGCGGAAAATCGACGCTTGGGAAGCTGATCGCTAGGGCCATTGCACCGGATTCAGGCAATATTGTTTATTTCGACAAGAATCAGCCCCTAAATGTCGAGAAACTGCAGGGCGACTCGTTGTTTCAGTATCGATGTAAAGTGCAGTATATGTTCCAGGACCCTGTCGGGTCTTTGAATCCGAGCATGACCGTATTCGATATAATACGGGAGCCCATGGTGATTCACCAGCTTGGTGATCACGACTACCAGATTGAGCGGTGCAAAGAGCTTATGGGGCTAGTAGGTCTGGATCCTCGTTATCTGCGGAGATACCCGCACAGCTTCAGCGGCGGCCAACGACAGCGAATTGGTATTGCCCGCGCGCTAGCGCTGCAACCTGATCTGTTAATATGTGATGAGCCGGTATCAGCGCTGGATGTCTCAATTCAAGCCCAAGTTCTGAACTTAATGCGCGATTTACAGGAGGAATTGGGATTAAGCTATCTGTTTATTTCACATAACCTGGCAGTGGTAGACTATATTGCTGATCGCGTAGCGGTAATGTATCGCGGCAAGCTGGTAGAAATTGCGCCTAGCGAACATTTATTTGAACAAGCGGGACACCCTTATACACAGAGTTTATTGAAAGCCATCCCGGTTGCTGATCTCAATAAGCCGCTGGCCTTTGATGAACTTGCTAAAATCCAAAGCGAAGAGAGTTGGCCAGATCAGTTTTCCTTAAAATCTAAACCTAAACCTTTTCTGATAGAAACCAGTCCGGGACATTACATATTGCAGCAGTCTGCGGTCTAATTTCAAATGCGCATACGACACACACAATTACTGATATTTATCTTCTTTCTCTTCGGTGGCATTTCGCTCACCGCAACGGCTTATGTCGAGCCCGAAATCCCGCAAACGGAAAGTGATGCCCCGCAACCCTTCAACGATCGATTACCTGATGAGCCTAGTGTAGTTGTACTAGATGGGGATTATATTCCCGGTAAATATGGCGGCTCTATGCGGCTACTAATGGGGAAGAAAAAAGACATTCGGTTAATGACGGTTTATTCTTACGCCAGGCTTGTTGCATTCAATCAAGAACTTGAACTGAAACCTGACATCCTGTTGAGTTTTGATATCCAGGAAGGGAGGATCTTTACATTAAAGTTACGCAAAGGACATCGATGGTCTGACGGCGAGCCCTTTACGACAGAAGCATTTCGCTACTACTGGGAAGATGTACTTAATAACGAAGAGCTCTACCCTTTTGGTATTCCAAGCGAATTGTTGGTAGATGGAAAACCACCCGTTGTAACTATCATTGATGAGCAAACCATTCGATACGAATGGGATGAACCAAACCCGTTCTTCCTACCTGCTCTTGCAGAACCACGTCCACTTTACCTATACGCTCCGGGGCATTATCTTAAGCAGTTTCATGCGAATTACACCGCTGTTGAAACATTAGCGCTTCAAGTTGAAGAAGCTGGCACACGGAATTGGGCAGGACTGCATCATCGCCGAAACCATCCGTATAAAAACGACAACCCCTCTCTGCCCGTATTACAGCCCTGGTTTAACACCACCAAGCCACCGGCTGAACGCTATGTGTTTAAACGTAACCCCTACTATCACCGGGTAGATCAAAACGGCATTCAGCTACCTTACATAGACGAAGTTACTATGCAAATCACCAGCTCTAGTCTGGTTGCAGCTAAAGCTGGTGCTGGTGAAGCTGACCTGCAAGGCAGATATATCCGACTGGACAACTATACCTTTTTAAAAGGAGGGGAAGAGCGCGGCAATTATTCCGTGCGTCTCTGGCAGAATGGCGCAGGCTCGCAGTATGCGCTTTATCCAAACTTAAACAGTAATAATCCGGTGTGGCGTGAATTGGTCCGGGAAAGACAATTTCGACACGCATTGTCTATTGGCATAAACCGCCATGAGATCAATCAGGTTATCTATTTTGGATTGGCTGAAGCGACCGGAAACACCGTGATGCCTGGCTGTAATCTACATACGAACACCTACCAAAGTAACTGGAGCTATTTCGATATCGAGCAGGCGAATGAGATTCTCGATGGCTTGGGTTTAGATAAACGCGATGATCGCGGAATACGCTTAATGAAAAACGGTAAGCCTCTGGAAATCATATTGCACACTGCAGGAGAGGGTACCGAAGAAACTGACATACTCGAGTTGATTGGCGAAAGCTGGCGTCAGCTCGGTGTCATGCTTTTTGTTAAACCCTCCCAACGAGAAGTATTTCGTGAAAGGGTGTTCTCAGGTGAAGCCATGATGGCGATGTTCAATGGCATCGATAACGGCATGCCCACAGGAGAAATGAGCCCGGGAGAATTTGCGCCAATTGATCAAACCCAGCTGCAATGGCCTAAATGGGGTCAGTATTATCAAACCAATATGCAGGTCGGTGAAGCGCCAGATATAGCAGAAGCCAAGCAACTGCTGGATTTGTATCATGAATGGAGTAAGTCTGATGCGGTTGAAGATAGAGAGTCTATTTGGCATCAAATGCTAAAAATCTATAGTGAAGAGGTTTTTAGCATTGGCTTAATTTGCGGCGTGCCTCAACCCGTGGTCGTCAATAACCGTTTGCGTAACGTACCCCAGGAGGCACTCTACAGCTGGACACCAACTGCATTCTTTGGTGTTTATCGGCCGGATACCTTTTGGTTCGAATGATTGGCTATGTTGTAAAACGCCTACTCATGATGATCCCAACCTTGTTGGTGATCAGTTTTATCGTTTTTGTCATCATTCAACTCCCCCCGGGTGACTACCTCGAAACGTATATCGCAGAACTTGAGAGTCAAGGAGAATCTGTAGATTCCGAAAAAGTCGCTTTTCTGCGCGCAGAGTATGGACTAGATAAGCCTTTCCTTGTGCAATATTTTAATTGGGTTAAAGGTTTTGCATTTGGTAATTTCGGCTACTCTTTTGAGTTTGATTTACCGGTCAGAGAAGTAGTTGGCGACCGCATCTGGCTTACCATTCTTGTCTCGGTCATTACCATTATCTTTACCTGGATTATTGCTTTTCCCATAGGCATCTATTCAGCCACACATCAATACAGCTGGGGAGACTATGGATTATCGTTTCTCGGTTTTCTCGGTTTAGCCACTCCCAACTTCTTGCTTGCCTTGGTAATGCTGTATCTCGCTAATATTTGGTTTGGTACGTCTATTGGCGGCCTAATGGCGCCAGAATATCTTGATCAACCGTGGAGCTGGGCAAAGTTTAAATCAGTGTTAGCACATCTTTGGATTCCTGTTGTGGTGATTGGTACATCAGGCACCGCTGGCATGATTCGCAGAGTCCGGGCAAACCTGTTAGATGAGCTTGAAAAACAGTATGTGCTAACAGGAAAAGCGAAAGGTTTAGCGCCAGGGAAATTACTGAGAAAGTATCCGTTGAGAATGTCACTCAATTTTTTTATTGCCGATATCGGTAGTCTACTTCCCAGCGTAATTTCTGGCGCCGAAGTAACCGCAATCGTACTGTCCTTACCCACTACCGGGCCAATGCTTTTAAGTGCCCTGCAAAGTCAGGACATGTATCTAGCCGGGTCATTTCTTATGTTTCTCGCCATGCTTACGGTAGTCGGTATGTTGGTATCTGATTTGTTACTGGCATGGCTAGATCCAAGAATTCGCCTCCAGGGGGCGGTTGCGGCATGAGCGATAAACACTTTGTATCGGACGCACCATTTGATCCTGAATCGATTGAACGAATGACTGCCGACCAGGAAAAATTTTTCCTGGCATCGCGACGTAAGCTTATCTGGTGGAAACTCAGACGGCACAAACTTGCGGTCTGCTGTGGTTTTATTCTCGCGTTCATGTATGGCAGCACACTCATTTCCGAGTTTATCGCCCCGTACAATTACCAAACACGCAATACCAACAATATTTATTCTCCCCCTCAACGCATCCATTTTTTCCACCAAGGCGAATTTATCGGGCCATTTGTATACGGCAATGATTATCGATTGAATATGGAAAACCTGAAGCGGGAGTACACCCCAAATCCGGACAAGCCAGAGCGAATAAGATTCTTTTGTCAGGGTGACTCCTATAAATTCTGGAATCTAATCGACGCCGATTTTCATTTCTTTTGCCCCGCTGAAGACAAAACCCTGTTTATTTTCGGAACCGACCGCTTGGGTCGAGACATGTTTTCCAGAATTGTCTATGGTGCTCGAATTTCGCTACTTATTGGATTGGGTGGTGTTGCAGTCAGTTTATTTCTTGGACTGCTTTTTGGTGGCCTTGCAGGATATTATGGCGGCTGGGTGGACTCAGTAATTCAGCGTGTGACTGAGATTATACGTTCGTTTCCCGAGCTGCCGCTTTGGATGGCGTTGTCCGCTATTCTTCCTGTGACTTGGAGCCCGCTAGCTGTATTTTTTGGTATCACGGTTATTTTAGCATTGCTAGACTGGACAGGATTAGCACGGTCGGTTCGATCTAAGTTACTTGCATTGAGAGAGGAAGACTACTGTACCGCTGCAAGACTGATGGGTGCACCTCCCAGTCGTATTATTAAAAAGCATCTGTTACCTGGATTCTCCAGTCATATCATTGCGTCAGCGACCCTCTCTATCCCAGGAATGATATTGGGGGAAACCGCGCTCTCTTTTCTTGGACTAGGACTACGCCCTCCAATTACCAGCTGGGGAGTACTGTTAAACGAAGCACAAAATATAAACGTGGTTGCACTCTACCCCTGGCTTATTCTTCCCGTGCTGCCAGTGATGATTATCATTCTTGCTTTCAACTTTTTTGGTGACGGATTACGTGACGCCGCCGACCCTTACAAGTAAAAGACTCTCATGTCTCAACAGCACCTAACCGTTGTTCTTAAAGGATATCCGCGCTTATCTGAAACATTTATAGCTCAAGAACTCCTGAATCTGGAGCGAAGTGGGATCAGCTTAACGCTGTTCTCACTTCGACATCCAACAGATAAAAAAACCCATCCGGTTAACGATGAGATACAAGCACATGTAGTCTATCTACCGGAATATCTCTACCAGGAACCTTTGCGCGTCATTCGCAGCTGGCTAAAGATAAAAAACAAAAAAGGGTTCAAACAAGCCTGGAGAACTTTCCTAAGTGATTGGCGCAGAGACCGTACTTCCAATCGTATTCGACGTTTTGGTCAATCATTGGTGCTCGCGGCAGAGCTACCAGAAAACTCCCCTGCAATTTATGCGCATTTTTTGCATACTCCTGCGTCAGTCGCACGGTACGCCGCAATAATTTCCGGACTACCGTGGTCTTGCTCAGCCCATGCAAAAGATATTTACACTTCGCCTGACTGGGAGATTTCGGAAAAACTCAGTGACATGCAATGGTTAACCACTTGCACCAAGAAAAATGTTGAACATCTGCGCGAGCTAACGCCAAATCGAGATAAGGTCATGTTGAACTACCATGGTCTTGACCTCGATCGTTTTGAAAATCTAGCACCATCATTCAGCAACCGGATTGGAGATGATAAAAACGACCCGGTTAAACTACTTAGCGTTGGAAGAGCAGTGGAGAAAAAGGGTTACTCCAACTTGTTGATTGCCTTATCCAAGCTTCAAGAAGACCTATATTGGGAGCTACATCATATTGGCGGAGGTCCACTACTCGATGAACTAAAACAACAATCGACCACATTGGCTATTGATCATTGTATTCAATGGCATGGAGCTCAATCCCAGCAGTTTGTTCTCGACCACTATAGGCAATCCGATCTGTTTGTATTGAATAGTTGTATCGACCAATACGGTGATCGCGATGGTTTACCCAATGTAATGGTAGAAGCCCAAAGTCAGGGACTCCCAGTGATTGGCACTACGATCTCGGGCATTCCTGAGCTGGTAGAGAACGAACACAATGGCCTATTGGTGGAATCAGGGGATACCGCACAACTTACCGACGCGCTGCAACGGTTAATTTGTGA
>CALKKV010000063.1 GCA_937992195.1 uncultured Gammaproteobacteria bacterium
AGTGCATTCTTGGCGATTGACTCAGACCCAAACAATGAGTTAGTTGTTGTTGAACATGAGAATAAGCTGGTGGGTATGGTGCAGCTTACATTTATTCCATATCTCACTCACACCGGTTCGTGGCGATGTTTGATTGAGGGGGTTCGTGTGCATGCGGGGCATCGAAATCAAGGATTAGGACGACAGCTTTTCCAATGGGCGATAGAGCGAGCCGGCACTCGAGGGTGTGAGATCGTACAACTGACTTCTAACAAACAGCGAACTGAGGCGATCCGATTCTATGAGTCTTTGGGATTTGTGAGCTCCCACGAGGGATTTAAACTCGTCCTAGAGCGCCCAGGGAAAGTTTAAGTCTTTGCTTGGTATTAACTGATACCAACGTTTACTCAATGCCTTTCTCGTACATGCTCGCATACAGATTATTGGCAGCGAGTAGAGATTGATGTGTGCCGCTTTCAACAATCTTGCCATGATCGAGAACGACAATATTATCTGCACTTTCAACAGTGCTAAGTCGATGGGCGATAATTAAACTAGTGCGATTTTCCATCAGCTCTTGAATTGCTAATTGAATCAGGCGTTCCGAATGATTGTCCAGCGCTGAAGTGGCTTCATCAAGGATAAGAATGGGTGCATCTTTAAGAAATGCTCGCGCGATAGCGATTCGCTGGCGCTGACCACCCGAGAGAGAAATACCTGATTCCCCAATTTGTGTATTTAATCCTTGTGGCAATTGTGCAGCGAATTCCATCACCTGCGCATGATCAGCTGCTCTTTCTATCAGTGCGGAGTCGCAGCCACGCATGGCTCCATAAGCGATATTCTCAGCGATGGAGGCGTTAAAGAGCGCGATATTTTGATTCACTAGCGCTATATTTTGTCGCAAACTAGCGATCGACAGAGTTTGAAGCTGGTGTCCATCAATTTGGATGTCACCTTGGATTGGATCATGAAAACGCGCTAGCAGCCTTGCGAGGGTAGTTTTTCCGCTGCCAGAGCGCCCAACAAGAGCACATGTGGAACCTGCAGGGATAGTGAAGTCGACGCCATCTATTACCCAGGGATTATCAGTCTGGTCTTTTTTGTAGTGGAAACGGATATTTCGAAAGGCAATATCCCCTTTGGGTTGATCGAGCACGACGATGCCATTGTCTTCCTCTACTGGAAGATCCAAGACACTGAAAATACTATCTGCGGCAGCAACTCCTTGTTGGATAACAGCATTAACTTGGGTTAGCTGGAGAACCGGTCGAGAGATAAATCCAGCAGCGGTCACAAAGGAGACGAATTCACCCGCAGACATTGATTGCAGTATGTCGGGCTGCATTGCGATAAGTATGAGCCCTGCAAGAGCGAACGCAAAAATAAGTTGGACCAGTGTGGTGCTGGCGTCGGTCGTTAGAATGAGCTTCAGGCGCTGTTTTCGATCGTTTTCAACGACGTCATTAAAGGCGCGGTTTTCATGAGAGTAGCCGTTAAAAATTTTGACCACTTCATAGCCTTTTAAAACGTCGCCAGCACGTTCTCCAACATTTCCAATGGCGCTTTGTATATTCTGACTAAGCCTGCGAAACCGTCGAGTCACAAACGCAATGACGATCGCCATTAAGGGCGTGACCACGATAAATAATAAGGAAAGCTTCCAGTTAAGGTAAAACATGAATCCGAGTAGACCCAGAACAGTTAGTCCTCCACGGACAATGATGCGAAGAGCATTGGTCGAAGATGCGGCTACGTTTTCAACGTTGAATATCAGTTTGGCAAGCACACTACCAGAGGAATACTGTTCATAAAAAGAGCATGGTAATCGCAAGATATGGTCAAACATTTCAGTGCGTAACCGATTAATAACTTTTCTAGCAACATATTCGGTGCAGTAGCCGCCAATCACCCCACCTGCACCCCGTAACAGGAATATCGAAATAATTAAACCGGCGAGTCGCCAGCGCTGGTCAGACAAGCTCGCCTCGATTGCGTCGACTAATTCCTTCATCCACCAGGCAAATGCCGAATCACAGGCAGCGTAGATTAGGAAGCCAAGAAACCCTAACAGCAATAGCGAAAGATCAGCTCTCATATAACCAAGTAATCGAAGATATACTTGGGTGCCGGAGCGGATAGGGGGTGGGTTAATTTCTATCGAAGATGGATTGGACAATGACAATCTGCGAAAATCAGCGCTGGGGAATAATGGCGCTATTGTGCCATAATGACGGCGATTGTTCGGGGCAAGATACAGATTGTTAAGTCAACTCAACTATTTTTTTCAGAAGCTTTTGTTGTTCTTGGCAACTGGCTTGTTGGCTATCGTCCTATGGTTGATAAACTGGTTGCCGTTTCGAATCAAAATCGAACTGGGTAAATCCGTGGGACGATTACTCTATCGAATACCGAGTTCTCGGACCCATATAACCCGCGTCAATCTCAAAATTTGCTTCCCTGAGCTCGCTGCAGCAGAAAGAGAGAAGATGGTGAAAGAAGTCTTTGTGAACTTTGGCGCGGGCATTGTTGAAAATGCTATGGGATGGTGGACAAATCCGGAAAAACTCAGAGAAATTACAGAATTTGAAGACCGAATTCATCTTGATAATGCAATAGCAAAAGATCGAGGAGTGATTCTCCTTGGGGCACATTTTTCTACGATCGATTTGAGCGCCACCTTGATGGGTAATTTTTACGAATGTTATGCGCTCTATCGACTGCAATCTAATTGGTTGTTAAACCGAATTATGACCAATGGGCGTAAATCAATGATGAAGGGAATGATCCCACATACGTCGATGAGAGAAGCGGCACGTAAAATCATGAAAAAAGAAATTGTCTGGTATTCCCCTGACCAAGACATGGGTATCGAGAAATCTGTATTTGCTCCTTTCTTCAATCACCCGGCCGCAACAATAGTCGCTACGTCCAAGTTAGCAAAGCTGACTAAGGCGCCGGTTGTGATGCTGGTAAGCTATCGAAAGTCGGATGATTCTGGGTATGTGCTTAAATTTTTGCCATGCCCTGACAAATTTCCTGTCGAAGACGAAGTAGAAAATGCAACAATGGTTAATTCTCTGATCGAACAGGGGATTCGATGTTCGCCTTCTCAATACTATTGGTTCCACAGACGCTTTAAAAGTCAACCCGATATGGAAAAGTCGGCAATCTACAGGTAGTTAATGTTGATTGATGCTGGTTATAACTAATCACCATTCGCTATTTCTATTCAGACTTACTTATATTGCTCAATTCCCTGAAGCGCTTTTCTCCTACTGCCATTTATTGTCTCATCTAACCGTTTCCGATTGCTTTCTTCAAGAAGGCTTTTATTTGTTGCATGCCACAAATGAATCACTGTGGTTGAAAATCTTCCACTAATACGTTTGTGACCTGCTCGCAACAAGCGGACGATCAAGTCGGTGTCTTCGTACCCCCAGCCTTCGAATTTTTCTTCAAAACCATTAGCAGCAATAAAATCTTGTTTATACATTGACATGTTACATGACTTCACGCCTTTCCAGCTGCCGGGACGAGTATGACGAAGCGGACCGATAGGAATATTGAGAAGGGACCATCGTCGATTGATCTGCTCACGTGAAAATGAGAAAGGCGATTGGCTAGTCACGTCGATATGTTGCTCTAGAACTTTTTGAGTAAATTCTTTAGATAACAAAACGCGGTTTCCAGCGACGAAATGCTTCGGTTTCGCCAAGGCTAGATGTTGTGCGGTAAAATCAGAGCGGAGCAAACAATCTGAATCTAAAAAGATAAGATATTCCCCAGCTGCTTGCGCAACAGTTTTATTGCGGATTTTCGCGGCTTGATGACCATGATCCTCATGCCAAACATGAATCAGCGGACATGGAAAACTATTTTGATATCGCTCAATACACTGTCTTGTGGTTTCTGTAGAGCCATCATCTGCCACTAAAACTTCTGTTGGCATTGTTTCTTGCAACTTGATGCTGTCCAGCACAGCTGCCAGAGCCTCAGGCCAATTATAAGTTGTCAAAACTAAAGAGACTGTGGGAGACGCTGAATAACTCATTTTTGTTGGTCAGAATCGTATAGATGGGAGAGTTTAACGTACTTGTAGTAGGTGCCTCCGGCATTCGAAATTGCAAGCATAAACCCATGTTTTCCATCGAGGAAGCCGCGTTGCAGTATCAATACCCGAAAAAACGTCCAGAAACCTCGTGCGATCGCCTTAAAAAGAGAAGATCGCTCACCACGTTTGAATTTATCGTTAGCAGAAAGTGTGGAGTAAAGATTCATTTTATCGATTGCCTGTTCAAAACCCGGCATTGGGTAGTGGAGCAACGATGATTTTAATCTTGCTATTTTTATCCTGGGGTCTTTGATGAGAATCCGTTCATGAACTATGTCATTGCTGAATCTACCCACATTTTTCTGAAACAAGCGTAAAACATAGTCCGGACTCCAGCCGCTATGATTCAAAAACTTACCGCAATAGTTGGACTTTCGATCTATCTCCCAGGCAGCAGCGGTACTCTCATTCTGCAATAGTGTTTGAATTTCTTGCTGCAAGGCGGGTGTGACCTCTTCATCGGCATCAATGGAGAGAATCCAGTCTCCTGAAGCAAGATCAAGTGCTTTGTTTTTTTGTGGTCCAAATCCTGGCCAATCTGATCTTTCAATTCGACAGTTGAACTCCTCACAAATTTTCAGGGTATCGTCCTCACTGCCAGAATCCACAATGACAATTTCGTCGGCCCAGGTAATCGAATTCAAGCAGCGTCGAATATTGCTTGATTCATTCTTTGTGATGATGATAACGGAGAGCATACAAGCCGAAAATTTAGATAAAGAGTTGAGCGAATGTAATGCGTAATTACACATTCAAACGGGCACCCAGATTATAATATGACCGGGATTTTAAGATTTGATATTTAAACGTGATGCGTCTTTGTTATGTTCATGAGTCGCTTTGGTTTCAGCGATTGAAAATGGCCAGCTGAAAGTGAAATATCTATGCCGGAACTTATTCTAATTTATTCGAATATTATTTATAAAACAATAACATAAGATGTATTTATCGAATAATTCTATCCTCAGTCGCTATCAGTCTTTTGGAAATCGATTGTTTCCTATTATGGTATCTGTTTTGGTTCTAACAGCGCTTGTTTTGAATGATGGCGGCCAACCTGTCGCGGCACTGTTATTTTTGATGTCATTACCGCTTTTATTTATTAAGCGTGTTCGAAAATTTAATCATAGCGATACGCAAGAGAAGATTGGCAGGGATTGGATGGCGATGCTGTTTCTTCCACTCATTGTCTCGATTCCACTATTCTTTTATAGCGAAACAGGAGAAGCGTTAGCAGGAGGGGCGAGGTATTTCTTGGCAGGAATTACTTTAATTGCGCTAATGCGAATTGAACTAAATCCTGTGATGTTCTTACGAGCGGCGAGTGCGAGCGGGATGCTCACTATTTTATTGAATTTGAACCAGTTTCAATACGTCAGGGTAGATTGGGGAGCCGGGTATCTGGGTTCTGCCTATATTGGTTCTATATTAATGTGTTTGTCATTTGCTCAGTTTTATGTTGACGCAAAGCGACCATTTTGGCGATTATTTGCTGCAGTTGGGATTGTTTGTCTCTGCGTTGTAATTGTAAAAACAGGAAGCCGAGGCGCCTGGCCAGCGATTCTCTTGCTATTTTTTTTGCAGTTTGCATTGCTGAACATAAGTGGCCTTAGAAAAACCCTGATAGCAATACTGTGCATTGTCATCGTTGGTTTGAGTGTGTTTTCTATACCGTCAGTCAAGCAACGTGTTGATCTCACGTTACATGAAGTAAAGACTTATTATGAAAATGGTAACCGCGCTAGTTCTATGGGTTATCGATTGGACTTTTGGCGTATCGCGATGAATTCGTTTCGGGAGAGCCCGTTCACCGGCGTGAGTTACCAGCGTCGAGCGGAGCAGATGGAGGAGTACGTCAAAAACTTCCCACAAAGCTACACCATCGGCAATGACGGCCGCAGCTCAGCGCATAATGAAATGATGAATGCCATGGCGAAGCGAGGACTTCTGGGGGTGATTGCTATATTGTTACTCTATCTCGTACCGTTACGTTATTTTGTTGCGCGAATCACGAGGGTTCCAGACACCCTTAGCAGGCATTTGGCTATCGCAGGCAGTAGTTGTATTTTAGTGATGATTGTATGTGGTCTCACCGAAGCGCCTTTAATGAATGTCAGAGTAGGGACCACGTTTGGCTTTATTTTAATTTGCTTGTATCGAATGCAATTGCAAGCAAATGTATTTTCGGTGAAGAAAGGCAATTCGCTTTCCTCAGAACAGACAGTCGGAACTTAATTAAGCAACCAGCTCGTCTAACTTATATTCGAAACTGGCTGCTTATTTCATGCTGTCGCCAACGGTTACTTCTTCTTTTTGGCGACTTTTTTCTTCTTCTTTACTGGCTTGTTTTTGAGAACGAAAGTGACCATTAGATTCACGCGATACTCATCTACTTTGCCGTTTTTGACAGTAACACTTTGGTCCTTTACCCATGCACCGGCAATATCATTCAGGGTTTCGCTGGCGCGCTTGATTCCGGTCTCGGTTGCGTGCTCAAAGCTCTTTTTAGATGAAGAAATGATTTCTGTGACTCTTGCGACTGACATTTTGACTCTCCGTTAATATTAATCTAGTGAAAAGAAGCCTCCAGAAATGGACGGCCTCCGAGTTTTTTCATTACGACTGCGAATCGTAGCTGAAAGATGAGGAATCTTAACCGATGCTTCAGGCTTGTGTGTAGAGATTTCTCCTGAGGTATCTGGGAATTAGGTGCGTCTGGATGATTTCATGTCGAGCAATAGATCATAAAATTTTCTATGGGCGGGTTTAATTATTTTTGCTTTATTTTGGCTTCGTGTTCCGATTTGCGAATCCGCAAGCGGGTCAAATGGTGCTAGACTAACCCCCAGTACATTCCTGCGCGATAAAACCTTAACTTTTGCTGATACTCTCCTGATAGAAAAGACTAAATTTTGTAGAAATCATCCCTGGCGATGAAACTTAATTTACATAATTTACCTCCGACATCGCTGTGATTTCCCCGCTTCGCAGTCGCAGTACCAGTGAATTTTGGTCTCTGATGTGCACGTGGATGCACAACGTTGCCGGGCGGAGGCCGGCTTGAGCTAACGGGTAGGATGAAGATCATTTATTCGCCCTTGAAATCGGAGATAGTCGTTGTCTGAAATGCTACCACTTACCGGCGAGATGATCGCGGTGATGGGTATTTTGCTTCTAGCAGTGTATCTTTTTGCATTTGAAGTCGTCAGGGTTGACGTTGCGGCGATATCGATCATGGTCCTTATAGGGCTAACAGCCTTGATCCCAGGATACGAAGGGCTGGTTCCTGCCGAGCAACTTTTTGATGGCTATTCCAGTAATGCGGTGATGTCTATTATCGCCGTGATGATTATTGGAGCCGGTCTGGATCGAACCGGAATGATGGGTAAGCTTGCCGGCATGATTCTTAAGGTAGGGGGGCGCACAGAAGGACGAATAATCCTGATCATTTCCAGTGTGGTAGGGATTATATCCAGCTTTATGCAGAACATTGGTGCAGCTGCATTGTTTCTGCCAGTAGTTAACCGTATCGCGCGTCGCGGGAATCTGGCTATTTCAAGACTACTTATGCCAATGGGATTCTGCGCAATATTGGGTGGCACTATTACCATGATTGGTTCCAGCCCACTGATCCTGCTTAACGATTTGATCATCAATTCCAACAAGGTTTTACCGTCTGGAATTGAGCAAATGCAAACGTTCGGTTTGTTTGCGGTCACCCCAATTGGTCTCTCGCTACTCGCTACTGGCTTGATCTATTTTATCTTTGCGGGTCGATTTGTGCTTCCGGTGATTAAAGATAAGCCAGGTGAGTCAGGGAGTATGTTGCGGTATTTCCGTGAGGTATACGGGATCGAAGGGGATGTTTACGAATGCGTGGTTGATCGCGAGAGTCCCTTGGTAGGTAAGCTGCTTTCAGACGTAGATGCTGCCGGTCGTGCTGGATGGATTGTCGCCGTGCGCAACGGTCAGGATATGGTTGTCGCTCCCCGAGGTGACACCGAGTTCTGGGATGATAGCCAGCTAGCAATTATGGGAAGACGCGATTCGGTTATTCGCTTTGCTGAGGACTATGGGCTGCGGGTAAAACCCGAGATGGATGTATTTTCGGAAGTTCTTAGCGCCGCCAGCGCCGGGATTGCTGAAGTGGTAATTCCACCGGACTCAGCGGTTATTGGAAAAACTATTCGGGAAATCGAGATACGTAAAAAGCGCGGTGCCACTGTGCTTGCGGTTTTCCGTGCGGATGATGTTATTGATGTCGATTTACCTGAGCTGACATTGCAATCAGGTGATACGCTGGTATTGCACATTCGTTGGCACGACTTAGCAGCATTCGCGGATAATCGTCATGATTTTGTCGTGGTTACCGACTTTCCCAGGGAAGACGAACGCCCCGGTAAAATGCGTTGGGCAATTATTTGTTTTCTCTCTACGTTGGCGTTGGTTTTATTTTCTGACATGCGGTTGTCTATCGCGCTGATGACTGGTGCGCTCGGTATGATATTAACTGGCGTGATCAAGATTGAAGAAGCGTATCGTGCTGTCGGATGGCAAAGTGTTTTTTTACTGGCGAGTCTTATTCCATTAGGTATTGCTGTCGATCAGTCTGGCACCGCCGCATGGGTAGCGCAACAGGTCTTGCTATTGCTGGATGGCGTGCCGATTTGGGTATTGCAGACGGTGATAGCGGTCTTGGCAACGATATTTACGCTAGTTATGTCAAACGTTGGCGCGACTGTGTTACTCGTGCCGCTGGCGATAAACATCGCGATAGGCGCCGGTGCGAACCCTGCAGTTTTTGCACTAACCGTTGCGCTTTCGACCTCGAATTCTTTTTTGATCCCAACCCATCAGGTAAACGCATTGATTATGGGACCGGGCGGTTATCGCGTGACTGATTTTATGAAAGCAGGAGGAATTATGACGGTGGTATTTTTAATCGTCGAGATAAGTATGTTGAACCTGCTTTTCTAAGAAATTCCAGGTACTGGTAATTGATGTTTCTGGGTAAGCTGCTGCTATGGATAAATGGACTCGCTTTTTGTGCAACCGGTTTTATCGGGTTCTTTGGAAGTAGTAACTTCGCGGCCTTTATCGGATACGCATTGCTATCAGGCGCAGCGCAAACTGAGTTTGTCGCCAATTATGGCGGACTCTATCTTTTTTATGGTTTCTATTTGTGCTGGTGTGGCACGGCTTTTGAGCGCAGCGTGCAAGGCATTGCTGTGCTTTGTTTTACCAGTCTAGGCTTTTTTACAGGGCGGATCTTTGGCTCGATAATAACGGCGGAAATTGACGCCACACAGCTGGTCTTTGCAAGTTGGGAGCTGATCACTGCTCTGCTTGCTTTAGTGTTATTATTTAAACTTAAATCACATTAAAAATAAAGTTTAAATTATTGATATTAAAAAATTAATAGCAATATTGGATTTCAAATTTCGTTGAATTTTGTGACGTCTGATCTACTAGCTAGGGGCAGCCACCAGTAGTTTCTTTCGCCATATTTCTGGCCCCGTTTTATGCACGGATTCTCCTTTGCTATCTACGGCAACGGTAACCGGCATTTCTTTGACGTCAAATTCGTAGATCGCTTCCATCCCAAGATCCTCAAATGCCACCACCTTTGCAGATTGAATCGCTTTCGAAACGAGGTATGCTGCGCCACCAACGGCAATGAGGTAGACCGATTTATGGCGCTTGATACTGTCGATAGCGCCATCGCCGCGTTCCGCTTTACCAATCATTCCGAGTAATCCAGCTTGTTCCAACATCATATCGGTAAATTTATCCATACGTGTCGAGGTGGTTGGACCAGCGGGTCCCACTGCTTCATTGCCTACAGGATCTACCGGGCCAACGTAGTAGATAAACCGATTGTTAAAATCAACGCCATTTGGAAGGCTTTCGCCTTGGGACAGTATTTGTTGAATACGTTTATGCGCGGCATCTCGGCCGGTCAAAATTTTTCCTGATAGCAGAAGTGTTTGCCCCGGCTTCCATTTGGTAATGTCTTCAGGGCCTATATTGTTGACATCGACGTGCAGCGTATCATCACCAGGATCCCATGATATCTCCGGCCAATCGGACAGTTTGGGTTGTTCCAGCGCAACAGGCCCACTTCCGTCCAGGACAAGGTGCGCGTGTCTAGTGGCCGCACAATTGGGAATCATCGCTACAGGTAAGGACGCCGCATGGGTTGGAAATTCATTAATTTTAATATCCAGCACGGTGGTCACCCCGCCCAGTCCTTGCGCGCCAATTCCCAAGTTATTTACTTTCTCAAACAACTCTAATCGAAGCTCCTCCGTGGCAGAGTTTGGCCCTCTGGCGATTAACTCTTGAATATTAATTGGATCCATTAGTCCTTCTTTTGCCATCACCATCGCTTTTTCAGCGCTTCCACCAAGGCCGATGCCGAGTACCCCTGGAGGGCACCAACCTGCGCCCATTTTTGGTACTGTGTCGAGGACCCAATTCACCACGCTGTCGCTTGGATTGAGAATCGTAAATTTACTCTTGTTCTCGGACCCGCCACCTTTAGCAGATACGGTGACGTCTACTTTATCTCCCTCAACCATTTCAACGTGAACTACAGCAGGAGTGTTATCTCCGGTATTGCCTCGTTTTCCGACTGGTGGCGAAACAATTGATGCCCGCAACGGATTGTCCGGATTGAGATAGGCTCGACGTACTCCTTCATTCACCATTTCGTTCAGTGTCAGTCCGCTCTCCCAAGTAACCTGCATACCAATTTTTAAAAATACAACAACGATTCCCGTATCCTGACAAATTGGGCGTCGGCCCTCCGCTGACATTCTGGAATTAATCAAAATTTGTGCAATTGCATTGCGCGCAGAATCTGACTGCTCCCTCTCATAAGCACTGTGCATCGCATGCACAAAGTCCGCAGAGTGGTAGAAGGAAATGTACTGCAAGCTATCAGCAATACTCTGAATAAAATCTTCTTGTTTGATGAGTGTCATTTTGTTACACCGCAGATTGCATTAACTTATAGCAGGATTGAAATCGATTTGTCGCTTCAGACTGGCGTTCTACTTTTATTGGTCCCAATGAATGAATCTCGTACACCAGCTGTTGATTATCTAAAATGGCATCGTCTCCACCTTTTCCAAGCGCAGCCGAAAGTCGGTTGATTTGTAGTGCCATACGCTGTTTGGAAAATTCATCTGGCGAGTCGATCCCCAGGTTTAATTCTAGTTGCAGGAGGTATTGATTTAGGATCTCAAAGTTACGTTCCGCAAGCTGCGCTATTTTCTCCGCCGGAGTTTCTGATTCGATCGCCTTTAAGGCCTGTTGAAATCGAGAATTCAGTTTTGTCATTACAACAGAGGGCAGTGCCTCCAAAGCATCCCATTTCTGTTTTACCTGTTCTAGATTAACAGATTGAGCACCGATCAATTCTTTCTCTACCTCTAAACAGAGGTTTGCGAAGGCAAAAAGCCTCTCGTCAGCTTTATTTTGATTTTCTCTCTGCATCGAAGACAGCAGAGACTTGAATTGATTGGATACATCTTTCCAACGTTTTTCACTTTGTTTTATCTTTGTCTTGGGAACGCGACCGAAATCAGACCATTGGGTGCGCCATTTAGCGATTTGTTTTGATAACGAATCCGCATCTAGCGTATAAGTCTTTAACTCAGCTTCAATTTGATCGCACAACGCCATCCTTGCAGCAAAGTATTGCTCAAGTTCCTGGTCATGTGCTTTTTTCGATTCCCGAGATTTTTCATAAACTGCGTCACAAGCTTTAGTGAATTTATTCCATATTGCTTGTTCTTTTTTACGCATTCCAGAAACGGACACAACCCATTGCTTTTTTATCGTTTGTAGCTCACTGATCGCCTTGCGACTGTCTTCCATCTCAACCAGCTTTAAAACACTTTCAATTATATCTTCGCGCTGCTTAAGGTTGCGTTTGCGTTCTCTATCTAGCGGACCGTCGAACCGCTGCGAGACAGCTTCAAAACGCTTTTGCAGAGGTTTTCTATCCCGAAATTCTGCAGGACCCAGCTTTCGCCATCTGCTGGATTGCTCGCGCATAAGTGTTTGTAGTTTTTTCCAGTCAGGGTTACGCCAATCGGTTTTTTCATACTCAGTTTCGAGTAGTTCACAAACCTGTTTGCGGTGACGACTGGATGCTTCGCGTTGTTTTCGTTGTTGTTCAAACAGTGCCTTACAGGGCTCGTATGCTTTAGTGCAGGCAGCGTCAAATTGTTTGTAAAGTGTTTTATTTCCGCCTTCGCCAGAGTTGTCCCACTGTTTCCATTCTTCTCTTGCCTGTTTAATAAACTGGGCGACTTTTTCTAGGCTCTTTTCCTTTTCGTGAATCTGCTGAATTTCCTGAATAATCTTTTCTCTAGCTTGTTCTGTCCCCCAATGGCGCCAGGAAGAGAGTTTCTTTATTTTTGGCTGCAGTGCTTCCAGGGTGCCAATCACTTTTTGTCGACGTTGACTGGAAAGTCCCCGTATTTTATTTAATCCATTAATAATTTTCTTTTCTGCTACTTGTGCTTCTTGCAGTTCTTTATTCGCTATTGATTCCGAAAGCGCTTGGAGAAGGTTCTCTAGTTCTGCATAGCTCTCATTCCGTTTTTCAACTTGTTTGTGCGTTCGCAATCTCAGTTTTTCAAATCCGGATTCCAAAGCCGAGACGTCGACATTGGTGTCGCCTTTTTGAGACTGCAACTCGTCCCAAGCCTTTCTTAATTGTTTAGCTTTGTGTTCATCAATCTCTTTCGGATTGGCCAGGACACCTTTCAAGTCAGCGAGCAGGCTTTTTGCTGCATATTCTGTGGTGATTGTCTGGGAAACTTCAGTTTCTTCTAATAACTCTTCAGGTTCCATGCAAACTTAAGTGACTTTGTCGTAAAATTAATTGGCTAAGTGATCAAGGTTGAGAGAGGATAAATTGTTGCAAAACTGTCTCTAGATTCGCATCGCGGTTTCTTGCATTAGAAAGTACATTAACAATAGCTAGTATCTAAATATATTTGTTGATTGTGTTAAAAATTTTCTAGGGCGTGCAGTGAAATTAGATCATCGAGAACCTGAATTTAAAAGCTTTTGATCGATTTAGTGTGTGTATAGTACCAAAATAACTTTGTGTGAGATTCGGATATTGAGGAACTCTGTAGTTGGTGGCGAAATCTTACGAAATTCTGGTTATTGTGCCTATTGATCTCTCTTCGAAAATGATTTTCAAACCCAATTATACCCGTCGTTAAGTTGCTTCTTACAAACAATTTGAAACTCCTGCTCAGGAATATGCTAAGCATCAAGCGCAGCGCCTGTATCCAGCTTACTCTGTCCGCTGTTGTTCCCATTACCTTTGCTTTAGGGGTTGGTACACCGACTAAGGCTTCCGCAGATCACCTGCTACCTAAGCACAATTTGCAGTGTAGCGATGATTTTCCATGTCCGCCCGAAATGCGAAGAAGAGTCGATTTTTGGATTCAGGTATTTAAGGGCTGGGATAAGGGAAAAGCGATTTTGCACGATCCAAACGCGCCGGAACGTGTTTATATGGTGATTGATACTGGGCAAGGCTGCAGTAGGGCGGTTTCAAAGCGAATTAAAGCAAATCAAAAGGTGATTCGTACCGCTTTGGATTCTCTTGCAACCAATCTCACGAAAAAGAGAAAGATCACCAACAAACGTGAACGTCATTTATTAACGCTGTTTCCAAATGCTAAGCCGAGCACTATCCGCAACGCTTCGAAGCGTATTCGGTGTCAGGGTGGTGTGAGAGATAGTTTTGTGGCGGGACTGAAACGTTTTAATCAATATTCTGGAATGGTTGACAGGGTGTTAGCGCAGAATAACTTGCCTGAAGATATTCGATATTTACCTTTTGTTGAGTCCTCTTACAACCCGGATGCTTATTCAAAGGCAGGTGCAGCTGGATTGTGGCAAATTATGCCAGCAACCGCTCGTGGCCTTGGTCTTGAACTGAATGCCACAGTAGATGAAAGATTGGATCCTGAAGCGGCAACCAGAGCCGCGGCAAAGTATTTTCTTGATGCGACTCGGAGGCTCCGCAAGGTGTCGAAGGAAAAAGATCCAAATGTAAACTTGGAGGACATTAATCCATTTGTAATCACTTCATATAACTATGGAATAAATGGTATGCGTCGTGCAATTCGGCAGGTGAGTCCTGTGTATATGGAGGTGCTGAATAAATATAAGTCTCCGAGCTTTCAGGTGGCGGTTAAAAATTTCTATGCCAGTTTCCTGGCCGCTAGACATGTTGCGATCAATGCAGATCAATATTTCCAGACCGTAACAGCGGCAAAACCTGTGAATAGCAAAACCGTAGTGTTACAGAATGCGACATCGATTCAGCGTGTTGAAAAAGTATTCGGTGTTTCCCAACAGGATCTTAAACCCTTAAATCAATCGCTGACCCGCTACATCTGGAACGGCTGGAGATTAATTCCTGCGGGTTATCGACTGCAGTTGCCGCCGAACACGCCAGATATCAAGGAAAAGGCTGCAAAACTCACGGCACTGAAGCCAGAAGAAGCTGTGCCTAGTGGTGACAGATATACGGTTCGGCGCGGAGATACCGCTTGTGGTATCGCGAGGGCACTACGCGTTAACTGCAGTGCATTAATCAAGGCGAATGGCCTTGGAAAGCGCGCGGTGATTCGGGTTGGTCAAAATCTCGATATTCCGAGAAAAGAAGGTGCAGTTGCCCAATTGAACGATCAATCCGCGCGAAAACAAAGTGTTGAAGTGGTTACCGTAAGGCGCGGTGATACAGCCTGTGGTATTGCGGAAAAAGCAGGAGTGAGCTGTCGTGAACTAATTCGATTTAATCAGCTAGGGCGAAAAGCGGTGATTCGAGTAGGACAAAAACTCAACGTGCCGCTAGATGCCTATGTTGCTTCAAGCGTTCCCAATTTGAATGCAGACAATCAGTATATCGTTCGTAAGGGAGATGTTGCATGCGTCATAGCCGCAAAATTTTCTGTTAGCTGTAAGGAGTTGCGTTCTCTAAATAAGTTAAACAGACGGGCAACCATATTCCCCGGCCAAAAGCTCAAGATACCTGGTTTGGTTGCTCCTGCAACGACAGAAACTGCATCAGCGCTGGCTGTAGCGCCTGAAAATTCACCCGGAGATTCGGGCAGTGTTCTTAAGCGAGTTTTAGAGCCGGCACAACCCGGTGGTCAGTTAACCAACTTACTCGATACGTTGCCGGATTTAAGTGTTCGTGTCGGAAGCCAAGGGGGCAGCCCTGTGTATTTTATCTATGTCGAGGTGGATGAAACTTTGGGCTATTACGCCGACTGGCTAGGGGTAGGAAGTGCTTCGTCACTGCGAAAAAATAATCGAATAGTTTCAGACTCCCAAATCCAGCTGGGTAAGCGAATTCTTCTGCCAAAATTAACTAAAAATCAAGTTGCTCGGTTTGAACAGAAAAGGGTGGACTATCACCAAGTCTTAAGCGAGAACCTAAAAGAGAAATACCAGCTGGTCGGGGTTGAAGACTATAAAATTCAACCGGGAGATTCGCTGTGGACAATGTCGCGCGAAAAGGGATTCCCGCTTTGGCTTATATATAGACTCAATCCTGAGCTTCGCTTGTCAGGACTCTCTACCGGTAGTTTAATCAAGCTGCCCAAGCTCAGAGAAATATAGGTCAATAGGAGACCCTGGCTTTTCACCTTAGCCTTTCTGATCCTGTAGATTAACGACAGGCATACTTAGATCTGCCGACCATTCTGACCATGACCCGGCAAACCCGCGGATATTCTTGTATCCCAGAGCCCTTAGCATCATGTAGCTATGACAGGAACGCTGATGGGTTTGGCAGTGAGCGATGATCTCTTTTGATTGTGACAAGCCAAGTTGATCCAAAGTCCGCTGCAGCGCTTGCAGGGGTTTGAGTTGATTGTTTAAATTGGGGTCTCGAGTGTTCAGCCAATTCATCGAGATAGCGTTGGGAATATGACCCTTTCGCTCGGAAGCGGACTTTATTCCGGCGTATTCTTCTTCCGAGCGCGCGTCAAGAATCTGAATCTCGGGATTGGCGAGAGATTCCAGGACATATTCTTTGGTTGCCAATACTTGAGATTGCGGCGTTGGTGTCCAGTTTCCGGTTCGGCGCGGAGATATTGCGCTTGTGAGCGTGAATCCTGCGGCCCGCCATGCAAGCAGACCACCGTCCAAAAAGCTGACATGTTGATGTCCCATGGCTTCGAGCACCCAGAACAGGCGCGCTGCGGCAGTGCCCGCTTCATCGTCACAACAAACTACATGAGTGTCTTCGTTTAGCCCGATACCTGCGAATAATTGTTGCAAATGATCGGGGCTCGGCAGGTGTCCCGCTGTTGGTGCGATGCCAAAATTCAAGCTTGCATGGGTCAAATGTGTTGCACCTTCGATATGTCCTTCGACATATTTCTCTTCGGTGCCGACATACACCACTTGAACGCTTTGATCATTTAAATGAGCAGACAATGTTTCCGGAGAGAGAAGTATCGGTAATTTACTCGTTGTCATCAGTTAGAATTCGCGATTTGGGTTTTGTGAATATGATACATGACTGAGGCAATTGCGTATCCCATTGACCAGTGGGTGCGACAATATAATTGTTCCGGATTTACAGGGCGCATTCGAACCCAGTCGTCTGATTTTCAGGTAACGGAAAACCTGGGTTTTGAATTAGACGGAGAGGGCAAGCATTTATGGACGTATATCCGAAAAACTGACTGCAATACAATTGATATTTGTAACGCATTGTCGCGAGCTGCAGAAGTGCATCCCAAAGAAATTGGTGTGAGCGGCCAAAAAGATCGGAAGGCGGTCACGGAGCAATGGTTTAGCATTCTTGCTGAGAAAAACCCTGCCGATACACTTAGAAAAGTACAACATTACTGCGATAACCAGGAAAACATCACTCTGATTGCATTCGACTTTCATAAAAGTAAGCTAAAAAGAGGCAGTCATCGAAGCAATTCCTTTAGATTGGTAATTCGCGAGCTATCCGCGAATCGTGATTGTTTAGAAAAACAACTGACTCTAATTTCCGAACGCGGAGTGCCTAACTATTTTGGATCTCAACGGTTTGGTAGAAATGGGAAAAATATGCAGACGGCGGCGCGTTTGTTTAGCGGTGAAAATAAACGTCTAGACCGGCATGCCCGCTCGATGGCGTTGTCTTCTGCGCGATCATGGATTTTTAACCAGGTGATAAGCGAACGATTGCAAAGAGATGATTTAACGAATCCGCAGATTGGAGATGCTTTGATGTTAAGCGGCACACAATCATGGTTTATTCATGACGGTGCCGATACCAGTATTGCTGAACGTTGGCGGTCTCATGATCTGGATATCACTGCGCCAATGTGGGGTAAGGGGATATTACCAAGCCAAGGTTCGGTTCAGCTATTTGAGCAGTCGGTGGTCGAGACGATCGCACTATTACCCCAGGGCCTTGAGCATCAAGGATTAACGCAGCAGAGGCGTGCCATCAGAATTGTGCCGAAGGATCTGCAATGGACATTTCCCGAATCCAGCGTCTTACAGTTACAATTCAGCCTGACTCGCGGCGGATTTGCTACTTCTGTACTGCGAGAGCTGTTCCACTGCTAATTTATTCCAATATAAAAACCAAATACTCATTCATGCGCTTTCAAGAAAAGCTGCGCCACGCATGGCGTAAACAAAATAGTTTACTTTGCGTCGGTCTGGATCCGGATCCGGCGAAACTGCCAGGGGTGCTTACCGGTGGTCACACACTATTTGAATTTAACCGGCGAATCATAGACGCTACTGCGAAGTGGAGTTGTGCTTTTAAGCCTCAGATTGCTTATTACGCGGCTGTTGGTGCAGAGAATCAGTTGGAAATGACGATCCGATATATCGTTGACAATTATCCTGATATCCCGGTAATCCTTGATGCAAAAAGAGGGGATATTGGGGCGACAGCTGAAATGTATGCCAGAGAGGCATTTGACCGATATGGTGCGGATGCGGTGACGGTGAATCCATATATGGGTGGCGATACACTTCAACCCTATTTAGATCGAACGGATAGGGGAGTCATTGTTCTGTGCCGCACTTCTAATCCCGGTAGCGGTGATATACAGGGATTAGAGTTTGATCGTGAAAGTGTTGCTCTACGTGTAGCGAAAATGGCAGCGACTGATTGGAACAAAAACAGTAATATGGGACTGGTGGTTGGAGCAACTTATCCTGAGCAGATCAAGATTATCCGCGATGTGATCGGTGATATGCCTATGCTGATCCCCGGTATTGGTGCGCAAGGTGGCGATCTGCAGAAAGTGCTGAAGGCCGGCTTGGATCGGGCGGGAACCGGGTTGATGATAAACGCCTCCCGTTCGATTATATATGCCAGTAACGGTAGTGACTTTGCTGAAGCGGCTGCAAAGGAGGCGCAGACGTTGTGCAATCAAATTAATAGTATTCGAGAAAAGTATTTGCAATGAACTATGACACACGTTATCCGTCGGTTGCGGATCTCAAAAAGCTGGCCAAGAAACGGATTCCAAACTTTGCATTTGATTACGTTGATGGCGGGATCGACGATGAACACGGCAAGCGAAAAAACCGAGAGGCCTGGCATAAAGTCGAAATCACTCCGCGATACCTTAAAGACGTTACCGACGCTGATACGACCACTCGCATTTTTGGATATGACTATGCATTGCCGATTGGTGTTCCGCCAATTGGTCTTGGTAATATGATGTGGCCAGGAGCTGAGATCGCTTTGGCAAAAGCTGCGCAAAAACACAATGTGCCTTACATCTTGAGCACTTTTAGCACCACAAAGCTGGAAGATATTGCTCAGGCAGCGCCAGACGTCTGCTGGTTTCAATTGTATGTTCCGCAAAAAGTAGAGGTAATGAAACACCTTCTTGGTAGGGTAAAGGAAGCCGGTTATAAGACACTTGTTATCACCTTGGATATTCCAGTAGGCGCGAAACGCAACAGAGAGCTTAAAAATGGCCTAAAGTTACCGTTCAGCCTGACCCCCAGAATCATTTGGCAGTCTATGATTCACCCAACCTGGGCAATGCAAACGCTGGCGCATGGGCAACCTGACTTTGTAAACGTCCTGCAGTATAAGGATGGGCCCAATTTCGAGCTCGCCACTTTTATTACAAACTTTGCAATGAATGGCGTAACCCGTGAACGTATTGAGATGATTCGGTCGATGTGGGATGGACCATTAATTTTAAAAGGGGTGCAATTCGATCAGGATTTTCGTGATGCATTGGATATTGGAATCGATGGCGTCGTGATATCTAATCATGGCGGGCGACAGCTTGACGCGGCGCCGGCTAGTGCTGACACCTTGCGTACTTTGCCTGCGGAGATTGGAGCCAAGATGACTGTGATGGTAGATAGTGGAATCCGCACCGGTATGGACGTCGTACGTGCGCGGGCGCTGGGCGCAAAAATGACGTTCTCGGGTAGATCCTTTTTCTGGGGAATGGGTGGAATGGGAGCTGCAGGCGCCGAACAGGTGATTGAGATATATCGAGATGAAATTAGCCGTACTTTAAAGCAGATAGGCTGTGGATCGTATTTGGAAATGGATAAAACCTGGCTGAAATAGAACTGACCTGAATTCACTGTCTCGCTGAATAAATGCTTTCGCTGTGAAGACGCTATCTATTTTGCTGCCGGTATTTTCGGTGGTTTTAGTGGGGTATATCTATGGTCGAATATATCGTCCGGACTTAAAGGCAATTAATCAGGTAGTGTTGTATGTATTTCTACCGGCCTTGGTTTTCGATGTGCTTTCTGGCGAGAATTTTCGCATTTTGGAAATGCGTTGGCTTGCGTTAGGAGCACTGGCGGTGGTTCTCGGCTCTGGGTTGTTTGCACTGCCAATCACGTTACTTAAACAGATTCACTGGCGCAGCTTTTTGCCCTGCATGATGTTCAATAATTGTGGAAACCTGGGACTTCCTCTGGCGGCACTTACTTTTGGTGATCTTGGGTTACAGGCAATGGTTCTTATGTTCCTGGTGAGTAACCTATTTCACTTTACGCTGGGAGTGTGGATTTTTGGTGGTGCAGTTTCGGCTGTGGGATTAATAACAAGTCCTGTGAATATCGCTACCATCGCTGGCCTAGGGGTCAATCTATCGGGTGTTTCTGTTCCAGATATTGTGCTGGAACCAATCGGATGGCTTGGTCAGGTGGTGATTCCCTTGATGTTGTTCTCACTGGGTGTGAGGATGGTGGATGTCAACTTTTCACAGCTGGGAGATGGATTGCTTGCGGCGTTAATTTGTCCGCTAACCGGATTGATTCCGGCCGTAATTATTTTGTTGGTAATTCCGTTGGATCCTTTGCAGTCAGGCATGCTGTTACTTTTCGCTGGCTTACCCCCAGCTGCGTTAAATTTCCTTTTAGCTGAGCAATATAAACAAAGGCCGGGAGATGTAGCTGCCTATGTGTTAGTGGGTAATGCAATGGCAGTATTCACTATGGGTATCTTGCTTTGGCTGCTAGTCTGATTTTCTAAGAGATCGAGAAAGTTTCTCTACGCTGGTTAGCTCTGACTTGTTTTTTAGTTGTTCCATTTCCAATTCAATATATTTTCGCTCAGATCTTTCTGGATATAGGTACCAAGACATAAAGAGTTCAGCCCAAAGTTCACTCGCGAGGGTGGGGGTATCGGTGTTGCCTGCGTGCTGAGTTTCCTGACAAATTCTCTGCAATAGTGGGCTCCAGTGGCGGCCATGTTCGATTCTCGCGATGAGTCGTTTCTGGCGCTGCTCCCAGCTGCCGCAATAGCCATTTTTTTGATAGCCAATTAAGTCAAATTTTCGCGCGATTGCATGACCCAGCTCGTGAAAAAGATCTTCGGTCGGACGGGTTGCATAGTCATAGAGATAAACGGTGTTGGCTTCAAGCTTCCCGATCTGATCTCCAAAATCATCGTATAGCTTGCCATCGTTCCAGGCGTAAAGTGACCTCCAGGAATGGACGTCAATGTTAACCCAATTATTAAGTTTGATACGGGCCGCTGCGGCGAGTTCGTCCACTTGTCCTGCGTAATGGAATTGCCTTTTGTTCATGCTATTTTAACGACGCAAATGCTATGATCCAAGGAAGTCAAAGATCAGAAATTTTCTGTTTTTGATTCACTTTCAACATAACCGATAAATACTGAAACGAGGTTTACATGACTATAGCAGTAGGTGAAAAAATTCCAAGTGTCGAACTGGCAACAATGGGCAGTGATGGTCCAGTGTCGATTACCACGGACGAAATATTTTCAGGAAAAAAAGTGGTTTTATTTGCGTTGCCTGGAGCATTTACTCCAACATGTTCTGTTTCCCATTTGCCGAGCTACGTAGTTCAAAATGATGCGATCAGGGCTAAAGGTGTTGACACTATTGCCTGCCTTTCCGTTAACGATGCCTTTGTTATGGGCGCTTGGGGAGAGTCCTTGAATGTCGGGGATAATATTTTGATGCTTGGTGATGGTAGTGGATCTTTTACTGAAGCTGTAGGACTTGTTTTGGATTTAACTGCGCGAAATATGGGTGTCCGTTCGCAACGATATGCCATGATAGTTGACGACGGTGTCATTACGCATCTGAATGTTGAGGACGGTCCGGAATTCAAAGTAAGTGATGCTGAGACGATTCTAGCTCTGTTGTAAGTTTTACTTTGATTGAGAGTTTAGCCATAGGCTAAATAAACCAGCCTTGAAGGAGGCGTAGCGATGATTTCAAGAGTGTTTTTATTCGTCGGTACGAACATGGCGGTCATGTTCGTGCTAAGTATTGCTATACGTATATTCGGCCTTGAACAACATTTAGGTCAGGGAATGACCAGCATGCTCGTCTATGCCTTTGTTTTCGGCATGGTTGGCTCCTTTATCTCTCTTGCAATGTCGAAATCTATGGCCAAGCGTTCAACTGGCGCGGTTGTGATTGAAAATGCGTCGACGCAAGAAGAGATTTGGTTGATGGAGACAGTACGAAAACAAGCGGAATCGGCTGGAATTGGTATGCCTGAAGTTGCTATTTTTGAAACGCCTCAAGTCAATGCCTTCGCGACTGGGATGAATAAGAATAATGCGTTGGTTGCGGTCAGTAGTGGGCTGTTAAACGCGATGTCTAAAGAAGAAGCTGAAGCGGTAATGGCGCATGAGATTAGCCATGTCGCTAATGGCGATATGATTACCCTGACGCTTATCCAGGGAATTCTCAATACATTTGTGATCTTTTTCTCTAGAATTATTGGCAATATTGTTGATAAAGTGGTTTTTCGCAATGATCGTGGCTACGGCATTGGTTATTTTATAACCTCAATGGCTGCGCAGTTTCTACTGGGGATTCTTGCTTCAATTATAGTGAGCTATTTCAGCAGAGTAAGAGAATATCGAGCCGATGAAGGCGGAGCAAACCTGTCGAGCAAACAAAATATGATTGACGCGTTAAGGCGTTTACAGGCACAACACGAGCCAGCTCAACTACCTGATCAATTAGCGGCATTTGGTATTGCAGGTGGCGCTGCAAGTGGCTTTAAACGACTTTTTCGTAGCCATCCGGATTTAGCTGAGCGGATCGACGCATTGGAACGATTTGAATCTACTGCATCTAAGTAGCTATGTTGTTCAGTTACCATCGCAGTGGTCGCAACAAAGCGACCGCAAGAGTTGTTTTATTACTTGTGATTTTAATCACTAAGACCTGTGGTGTTCTAGCGCAGGAGTCAGCGGCGCCCCCCGATGTTGTAGCGGATTTTGTGTGGAGTGAAGTGCTTACTGATGGTAGTCGGATTCTGCATTCTAGATACTCAAAGGGAGTTTGGAGTAGCCCTGAAATCGTTTTTGAGGATGCAGGTTTACACATCTTGCCCGCGATCGCTGCGATAGGAGCGGATGATCGCTTGGTTACCTGGTCTAAGGTAGACGCTAACGGAATTACGTTACGTTACAGTCGTTACACAAAGGATCCAAATACCGGCCAAAATAACTGGGATAAAGGTAAAACTTTACCCACGACTAGAACTGTAAATCTGGCCGCTGTTCTTCTGGCAAATGAAGGTAGCTATCAAGCCTATTGGTCTGCCCATGAGGGCAATGACGACGATATACTCTCCGCGCGTTTGCAGCCTGGAGGATGGACGGCTCCCGTTCAGATTCACGATAATAATGCCGAAGTTGATACATTGCCAAAAGCTGGATTTGATCCCGACGGACGTGTTTGGGTAAGTTGGGAATCGATTGGCACTCGAGCTGTAGAAGATCGAGTTTTTGTTTACGAAACCAAACGTTCTTTTGGAAAACCTAGGAGCTTGCGTAGACTTGATCTAGAAACACTAGAAAAAGAAAGTCTTGAACTAATTGACATAGAACCACCTGTTTTTTTTAAGTCAAAGAGCAGAGCAGTTATGTATATTCAAGGTGATTTCACGCATCCAATCAGACTTTTTCCAGGCAATTTATCTTGAGAACTCTGGGAGATTTTTTAAAGCAATTATTGATGTTAAATGAAAAACGCTAAATTACTTTTTGCCAACAGCTTTCTAGCTCTGATGTTGTTTTCTGGGCAGGCGTTGTCGTTAGAGATACTCTCTGTTGGAGATAGTATTACCCAAGGCTTATTTCGAACGTTTGGTGGTAGCCAATCTGGCGTTACCAGTCCGCAAAACGGCTCGGCAAATTTTGGAGGCTATCAACCCAGATTAAATCAACGGTTGGATTCAGAAGTGGCCCCTTCAACAGTATATAACTACGGTGTTGCTGGAGCGAACAGTCGCGACGGACTTATACGAATTTCCGCAACTTTGAACAGTCGGCCGGCGGATTACATATTGATTAACTATGGCGCGAATGATCTTTTCCAGGGGATCTCGGATGTCGCAAATCAAGCATTTATGCGTTTAATGATGATCGAGAGTCTGGAAAGCGGGGTTACTCCAATCATTGCTGAAATTACGCCGAATACCAATACGGAATTTCGAAGTGACTTGGACGGTTTTATCGCTAATTTCTATAACGTCAGAATCAGAGGGTTAATCAATTCTTTCGCAGGAGCGAGTAATCCTGTAAATCTATCAATTGCAAATCTTTACCAACGGCTCCGTCCTGGCTGGACAAATGTGCCTTATCATTCTGGAGATGGTTTACATATGAATGGCGCTGGAAATAATGTTATGGCAGATGAGTGGTTGGCTGCCATTCAACGCCAGATTGAAATAGACAGCAGCGCTTCATCAGTAATTCTTCCTCCCATACAGTTACTCCTCCTAGAGTAATTCATTAATGAAACTCAAAGAGATACAGACCTGGGCTACCGTGCCGCCAACAGGTATTGGCGGCAGCTTTTGGGTAATTGTAAAAGTTACAACAGATAATGACATAAGCGGAATAGGGGAATGCTATGGCATTCCGGTTTCTGCAGACATTGCCTGTCGTATGGTAGAAGATACTTTTGCTCGTTTTGCAGAGGGCGAAGACCCGCATAACGTCGAAACATTATTTAGGAGGGTATATTCTGCGGGGTTTACTCAAAGACCTGATATTTCGATGATGGGCGTGTTTAGCGGTATCGAAATGGCGGTCTGGGATATACTGGGTAAAGCTTCTGAGAAGCCGGTCTACAATCTGCTTGGCGGGTTGTTTCATCCTCGATTGCGAACATATACCTATTTGTATCCGAAAAATCTGGGACGCGATGGCTGGACCGATGAGCCTGTTGGAGACGTTTATCATGATGGAGATGTTGCCGCAGAGAGGGCACTCGCCTATATCGATCAAGGATTTACCGCAGTAAAGCAGGACCCAGCTGGCCCCTATAGTTTTCAGGGTGGGAGAGAGCTCTCTTTGGAAGAACTATCTCGCAGCGAATACAGTGTGAAGAGGATTCGTGAGGCGGTTGGCGATCGCGCAGATATTTTATTTGGAACTCACGGCCAGATGACAACATCTTCAGCGATTCGTCTTGCGCGTCGCCTTGAGCCCTATGATCCACTTTGGTATGAGGAGCCCTGTCCGCCAGATCAGCTTACCGCATTCTCCAGAGTGTCTGCCGCTACCAGCATTCCGGTTGCGACAGGAGAGCGGCTAACGACTCGTGTTGAATTTCATCATGCGCTCAAGGCGGGTGTCTCGATTTTGCAGCCGGATATAGGGCGAAGTGGAGGTATCTGGGAGACCAAGAAAATAGCCTGCATGGCGGAGCTATTTAATGCCCAGATCGCACCACATATCTATTGTGGCCCGATTGCTCATGCCGCCGCTGCTCATGTTGCATTTACCAGTCCAAATTTTTTAATTCTTGAAACAATTCAAACAGGGTTCCACGAAGACATTTTGCAAAAGCCGTTGACCTGGGATCAGGGATATCTGCTACCACCGACTGAACCGGGATTGGGGATCGAACTCAACGAATCAGTGCTGGAAGAGCATCCCTATGAAACGGGCGGTAGATTGCACCTGGAAATGTGTCAAACACCGCTAGATTCTGCCAACAGTCGATTACAGTCTGATCTGGATTCCTAGGTTTTCATGTTGTTTTTGGGTATCTACCTAGTTGCCAGAACGTGTTTCTATTTGTGTTGGGTTGCTTCAGAGCGCAGAAAATACTCTAGTTATCACTATTTGCCAGTAAAAATCGGTCCATCATTCGATCTGTTAGAAGACGCTTCAATACCATCATGACTTTAGTTGGTGTGGTAACACGGTAACGTATTTTAGCTTTTGGCTTGGTCAACGCATGTAAAACTGCGTCATAGACAGCGTCTGCAGGTAATGTAAATCGTGCTTCTTCTGATTGCTTTAGTCGATCATCTACCCGCGCATAGGATGATTGAAACACGCTGTTTTTAACGTCAATATTTTGTTTGAACATTTGATACGCGTTGTTTCTGAAATTGCTGGTAATTGGACCGGGTTCTACCAGACTAAACTGAAGGCCGCTATTCGCATGTTCCAAACGCATCGTGTCGGTTAGCCCTTCCAACGCAAACTTCGATGCATTGTATGCTCCGCGAAACTTTAGACAAATGAATCCAAGAATTGAACTGATTTGAATAATACGCCCCTCATTGTAAGGGAGCATCATTGGTAGAATTAAATTTGTTAGCTGTTGGGTGCCAAATACATTCGTTTCAAATTGTTGTCGAAGTGATTCTCTGCTCAAGTCTAGCATCGCACCAGGTTGGCCATATGCGCCATTGTTAATTAATCCATAGATTCTATTTTCGGTTAATTCGGCAAGTTGCTTTACTCCATTTTGCACGCTTTTAGAACTTGCAAGATCCAGCTCTATGGTTTCTATACCGATTGCGTTGAGCTCGGATACGTCATCCGGATTTCGACAGCTTGCGATAACACGAAACTCTGTTTCTCGCAGTCGTTCGGCAATACATCGGCCAATTCCAGTTGAACAGCCTGTGATGAATATGTTTTTTGAATTTAGTGAAGAGTCTCTAGGCATGAATTTCTTAGGATTGAGAGGTGATATTGACACATGGATAGTGGTCAGATTGACAGGGCGTTGATCGAGACCGCTGTTCTAGGTTACTCGGTAAGCATAGAATTCTCGAATCTTTCTGTAAACCATTTCAAAGCATGTGAAACAGATTGGGTAAGTGTACCAACTCGATCAATTTCAAGATAAACGGCTGGATATAAATTTTGAGAAGATGGAAAATGCGGGTTCCTCCTGAGCCAAGTTCGGTGTAGTCTCTAAATCATCTTTACTTCGTCTGGCGCTATGACAAAAAAAATAAATGTTGCGGTTGTGGGAGTCGGCTATTTAGGTCGTATACATGCAAAGATATATCATGAAATAGAGACGGCGAACTTGGTTGCTGTGGTGGATAGTGACCGGGCATCCGCTGATACGGTTGCAAACCAATACGATTGTGTTGCCCATGATTCTGTTGATCAACTACTTTCTTCATCCGCTGGCGCAGATTTAGATGCTGTGAGTATTGTGGTGCCAACAAGTTTACACCTGCCGGTCTCCAAGCCTTTTTTGGAGCGCGGTGTTCATATGCTACTGGAAAAACCAATCGCACCGAGTGTGGAGGAAAGTCAGGAGATCGTTAGTATCGCAAAAGCACACAATGCAATTCTGCAGATAGGACATCTCGAAAGATTTAATGCGGGAGTTATGCGTCTAGCAGAATTGTCGGACAACCCGCGGTTCATTGAAGTGCACAGGCTAGGAAAATTTGTAGAGCGAGCAACTGATGTTGACGTGGTTACGGATTTGATGATCCATGATATTGATATCGTATTATCGCTTGTGCCGTCGGAGTTAAAGAATGTTTTTGCGACTGGTACGAGTGTCGTGACGAATCATGTTGACATCGCTAATGCGAGATTGGAGTTTGAAAATGGTGCGGTTGCTAATGTTACCGCGAGTCGTGTATCGAGAAATCAATTTAGACGAATTCGCGTATTTTCCCAGGACTGCTACCTGGGGCTGAATTTCGCTGATCAGCAATTGGAGCAGGTGATTACAGGAGAATGTCCGGTGAACTCTGAGTTCCCTGAACTCATCGAAAAGAAACTTGAAGTAGAGCCGCAGCTGCCTCTCAATGCTGAAATAGCGCACTTTATTGATTGTGTTTCGCATCAGTCGCAACCTTTGGTTACTGGGGAAGACGGTTTGACAGCAGTAAGAGTCGCGTCTATTGTTAAAGAGAAAATTCAACAGTCGATGGAATCCTAGGGTAGCGAAATGACAGAAGAATTATTTAGAGCAGACGGCTATTTAAAAAACTGTAGTGCTGTCGTGACTGAACTATCGGGAAACGGCTTTGTTGTCGATAAGACAGTTTTCTATCCAATGGGCGGAGGGCAGCCAGGAGATTCTGGCACTTTTTCAGTTTCTGGTCAGAGTGCGGTTGAGATAGTTGACTGCTACGTAGACCGTGAATCTGGCAAGCATTTACATATTGTCAATGATGATACTGTTTTGCCAAAAGTTGGAGATACTGTTGAGCTCGAGATTAACTGGCGGCGTCGCCATCGCTTGATGCGTGTTCATAGTTGTTTGCATATGCTGTGTGCGGCGATTCCTGAGCCGGTAACGGGTGGCTCTATCGGTGACGGTAGCGGCCGTTTAGATTTCGATATGCCAGAACCCCCTGATAAATTGGCGATTGAAGAAAAGGTTAATGCGCTAATTCGTCAAGACGCGCCGATGACAATGCAATGGATTAGCGATCAGGAGTTAGATGCTCAGCCCGAATTGGTCCGTACCATGTCGGTACAGCCGCCAAAGGGCTCGGGCAATGTCCGTCTGATTGACTTTAACGGCATCGATCTTCAACCGTGTGGCGGTACCCATGTGTCCCGTACAGGTGAAATTGGAGAGATCCGTGTTGTCAGCATCAAGAAAAAGGGAAAACAAAACCGGCGGATCACGATTGAACTAGTGGATCATGTGGACTGAGAATAACCTGTAGTTTGCTGCTGCTACGAGATGCTAGCTACTACAAAGTCTGGTAACTAATTAATAAAGGCTTGTCGTGCTCGATCATCGGCAGATTACTAGGGCCGTAGTAGTAAGCGAGTGACTTTGACTGTATTCGATATCCGACGTAAATTGGGTCCGACAACATCCTGAAAAGCATATTGTTTGCCCCGACCTTAAAAAAAACGATATCGTCATCTGCTTTATCTCTAATCGCTTTAGGTGGTCGCGATTTAGAAAATTTGAGTTTTAGGAACTTATTTTTGCGGGCAAACAAATAGTCATATTTAACAGATTTGTTGTCCATCAATTTTTCCCAGTTTAGTTTGATAACGTTATCAAAACCAGAATCCACCGCAGCTGGATTTCCAGGATGTGCCATTTCAGTGACAGTTTCATCCTGAAAACTCACTAATTTATCCTCGTTCCATCGAACGCCTTCAGTTTTACCATTCACCTTATCTTCCAGCGTGAACGAAGGGGTGGTGGGGTTGCAGTTATAGGAAGCCTCTTTACGGGCAACTATTTCGCTGTCTTTTCCACGATATATTACACTCAGCTTGCCTCCTGTTTCATCGGGAGTTTGTGTTAAGTGCTCGGTGTAGAGGAGCTGGCCGTTTCTATCGGTCGCTGTACCAACAACGGAAAAAGACTGATTTTTTAGAACGTCTGCGATACAGGCAAAGGTGCTCACAGGTAGCGACAGGAAAATCAAAGCTAAGCAGCTTTGTCCCAATAATTTAAGTTTGTAGGTTGTCACAGAAATCATCCTCTCTGCCACCACAGATATATTTGGTGAATGACCAGACCATATATTGCCCAAAGTGAAGCCAGAGTGATAACCACGATTTTTCGATCCGTTCCGAACTGTACGTCGCTCAGATCAACACCTAACAAGTAGCTGAGAGTTCCTCCGATGCAGGCGAAAAGGGTGAATGCGAAACGGCGTTTAACAATCCACTCTAGCGACCATGGGAGCGCTTGGGCAAACAATATCCACAGAGTAAACAGCCAAAATGGTGGGTAAAAGCTATTGGTAGGGTATTTGAGTATTGTCAAAATACCCATTAAACAATCTCCGAGCAGACCAAGTGCTAAAACCGCGGCGATCAGCATCAAATCTCTGGGGTTTTGCCGGTAGCAGGAACAGAACAGGGCGATACAAATAACCGCTACCGCAATAGCAGCTTGATTTCCATAAAGAACGCACAAGATCCATCCAGCTTGAAAGACGGCGGCGTTTACCACCATCTTCAACATTCTTGATTGAAGCACCTTATCGGTTCTAGACTTTCCGAAAAACCAGTTGAGCGGTGCTAATAGCGCGCTCGCGAAATCCACCTTCACAATAAGAAAGATAGAACTGCCAGAGTCGGACAAAGAACTTGTCAAAGCCCATTTTTAGCACCTGGTCTTCTGCGTTATTAAATCGTTGTTGCCATAAATCCAGGGTTTTCGCATAGTCCAGCCCGATATCCTCCAGTGCTTCAATTTGAAGACTTGTATGTTTGCCTGTGTTTTCCAATATGGCTTCAATAGAGGGGAGGCTTCCGCCAGGAAATATGTACCTTTGAATAAAGTCCATATTTTGGCTGGCGTATTCGTAACGTTGCTCAGGAATAGTAATTGCCTGAATCAACATTTTGCCGTTTGCTTTCAACAGTTGATCGCATTTTCTGAAGTAGGCAGGCAAGAACTTCTGTCCCACCGCTTCTATCATCTCAATCGACACAAGTTTATCGAATTTACCTTCAAGTAAACGATAGTCTTTCTCGAGCAGGGTGATTTGGTCTTCCAGATTACGTTCTCTAATGTTTTTGCTGGCATATTCAAACTGTTCGCGGGAGATTGTGGTGGTGGTAACCCTACAGCCAAAATTTTCAGCCAGATAGATGGCTAGTCCGCCCCAGCCGGTGCCAATTTCGATGAGATGGTCGTTTGGGCTCAGCTTCAGTTTCTCTCCAACTCTTTGTAGTTTGAATTCCGCTGCAGATTCGAGATTAATCTCTACTTTATTATCGGGAAACATCGCCGATGAATACATCATTCGTTCGTCTAAAAATGACTCAAATAAACTATTGCTGAGATCGTAGTGTGCCCGGATGTTTTTTTTCGAACCAACTAGAGAGTTTGGTGACATCCAATGTTTAACTTTTTGCATAAGCAAACCTAGTTGCGCTACCTTGCCATCCATTTTTTCTAATTGTTGCATATTGCGGCAGATGAGTTGTACAGCTTCGGTAAGATTTGAAGCTTCCCAAAAGCCCGCTATGTATGCCTCAGCTGCACCGATGGAACCTCTTTGCAGGACCAGGCGATAGAACGCAGGGTTTTTTACAGAGATACTGACCGATAACGCTTTGTGTGAATCACCTTCGTTAAACCCAAATACTCGAGTTGTTCCATTTTCTTCAATATTCAGCATGCCACCTTGAATAGTTGACAGCAGGTTGAATAGACTGTTTCTTGCAATGTTATCGAGAAATGAAGGCTTCGCTGTCGACAGCAGACGTGTATTTGAAATAGAAGAGATTTTCATGCTTTCAGCTTTATTCAGAGTGTCTTATTTTTGTCGTGTTAATAGTATTCTCTAGAGCATCAGAGGCTCCCGGATGATCGTATACAGGCACTTTTTTGGACCATAATTTTAGAGCCTGCCAGTAAATTCCAATGCCAACTCGCACCGTCATTGCCGGTTGGGTTAGCACAAGTTTTATCAGCCGAAAACGCGTCAATCTTTGCTTTTTAAATACCATGGTTGCGTCCATAACTTTCTCGTTCCCCAAGTGATTTTCTAGGTGAAAGAACAGCGTTTTATCCGGATTTTGAAGGCGACAAAAATACTGCATATCCATAGGATTGAAAGGGGAAACATGCATTTCTTTCGGGAAGGAAAATTGTTGATTTTTATCTTCAGCATTTGCCGGTAGTACGTACAATATCTTTTCTCTCCAAGGTGTATTTGTCACCTGTAAAACCGTTGCAATTAAGCTGCCATTGGTATCGTAACAGTAGAAAATTGAGATAGGGTTCATGACGAAACCCCAGTATCGCAAGTGTGTCAGCAGCAGCACCTTACCTCTGGGTCTATAACCAGTGTGCTTCTCCACCTGATCCAAAATGTGTTCTTTCAAGCAGACAGTGACAGCTCCAGAATAGTCCTTTCTTCGAAACCATCCTAAGGATGGTGCGTTTGCGCTCATGATCGGGAATAGATCCAGATCGGAGACAGCAAAGTCCAAGTCAAGCATTAACATTGTAATCTTGTATTCGAATGCGTGATTTTTTGGCGTAAATCGTCGGTGGCGCACCTTACCCTTGTACATAGATATAGCCGACCGAGACGTAGATTGTGGATAGGCGGTACTCATTTGGATAGTGAATCACCGCCGAGTTCTTTGGAGACCTGAAGCGCGCTGACCACGCCATCTTCGTGAAAGCCATTTCTCCAATAGGCGCCACAGTACCAGCTTCGCCGTTTGCCATTAATTAGATGAATATCTTGCTGTGCTTTTACGCTGGCGTTGTCAAACTGTGGATGAGCATACTGGTATCGGCCTATCACTTTTTCTGGTGCAATGTGTTGATCACCATTCATTGTAATGCATAGAGGTTCTTGGGTATGAATACCTTGGAGTATATTCATGTTATAGGTCAGTACCGGTTGCTTGTCTTCACTACCGTCTAATAGATAATTCCAGCTCGCCCACGCTCGTTTTCGTTTTGGCAGTAGTGATCGGTCGGTATGCATTACTACACTGTTTTCCTTGAACGGAATTGCCGACAGCAATTTACTTTCCGCCTGATTAGGATCATCCAGAATTTTAAGCACTTGATCGCTATGGCAAGCAAAAATAACTTGGTCGAATTTTACCCGGCTCGAACCCGAGGTAATCTCAACATTCCGATCCAACCGTCTAACCCGAATTACGGGGTCCGATAGCTGTATTCTGTCAGCAAACCCCTTGATCAAAGGTTTAATATAAGATTGGGAACCGCCTTTAATCACCCACCAGGCAGGGCGATCTACAATATTAAGGAGACCATGGTTAAAGAAGAAACGAACAAAGAAAAGGGCATTGAACTCTTTTACCCGCGTGGTGGAGGCAGACCATATCGCAGACGCCATTGGAATAATGTAATACTTTTTAAACAATTCGCCATATCCTCCTTCCTGTAGATATTGTTCAAGACTCATACTCGGATCAATTTTTCGGTCAGTCAGGTCGCGCTTAGCTCGTCTACCAAAACGTGCGATATCGGTAACCATGCCGAGAAATTTTCGATCCAGCAATCGCTTTCTGTCTGCGAATAGACTATTCAAACTTGAACCGCAGTACTCAAAGTCATTGTCGTCTTGATGTCTTGTAGTAACGCTGAAACCCATATCTGTAGGTTGAGTCTCCACAGAGAGGGCCTTCATGAGTTGAATAAAATTGGGATATGTTTTTTCGTTGTAAACAATAAATCCAGTATCAATGGCTAAAGAACGCCCTTCGACTTCGATGGACTTGGTTGCAGTGTGGCCACCAATATAATTGTTGGCTTCATAAACTGTGATATCGTGGTATTTGTGCAAAAGGTATGCCGCGGTCAAGCCGGATATCCCAGTGCCAATAATGGCGATTTTCATGGATTATCCTTGACCATAGATAGTCCAAGCTTGTGTCTCAGTGTATCAGGCAGCATCGACATTAATTTTAACGACCAAATTAGCCGCGCTGGAAAAGCGACTCGGAATTTTCTGGATTCAATGCCGCTAATCATTTTCCCTACTGCCGATTCTGTTGACATTAGAAAAGGCATTGGGAAGTCATTTTTTCTGGTCAATGGTGTATCGACAAATCCGGGATAGATGATGGAAACGGCGATACCGTATTTATCAAGATCCAGCGCAAGTGATTCCAGACAGCTCTCTACAGCGGCTTTGCTGCCGCCATATGCTTCTGCTCTGGGCAGTCCGGTTATCGCTGCCGCACTCGAGATTCCAACAATATGTGGCGCCTTTGATGAGGCGCGCAGCAGATCGAGTGAGGCTTCTATGCAACGTGCTAGTCCAATAAAATTAACCTGGATTACTCGGTCGAATAATTCACTATCGAACTGACGAGTATCCACATACTCGCATGTTCCTGCGTTGAGAATAACGGTATCAATCGAATCAAAAATTGATGTTAACTCATTACGCATTTGATCCACGCTAGCGGGTCGAGAAATATCTGCAGCGAGGATATGTACTCTATCTGGAGCTAGGTCTTTTAACGGTTTAAGTGATTCAGCTTTTCTCGAGGTGATTATTAAACGATTGCCGAGCGTAATCAGCCTCTCCGCGAGGGTTTTTCCAATTCCAGTAGAAGCACCAGTAATCCAAATTGTGCGATCTTGCAGTCGGACAGAAGACATTGATAGCATAAAACATTCAGTTAGTACGATTCCATCCTATTAATGCGTTCCGTCGTGTAAGCGTCGTTTTATAGATTTAATAGCCCAGCCGAGAACCGGGATATTTTCGTAAACCGTTGCGCCCAAATCAAACCAGTCTCGATGGAGGGTAATAGAGTCAGAGAACTCAAGGTAAGTCGTTCCCGGTACGATAATCTCATTTTCTTGGCGCAGTTTTTTATGCTTAAAGGTCATTTCCCAAACAAGAAATGCTCCCTTTTCACTACGGGTCTCCATTGAATCATCGAATCTAAATTTACAGTGACTTAGATCAGTACAAGACTGTCTGAAGTGTCTGAATAATATTTCGCGGCCCCGTATTTCTCCCGCTGGTTCAATAAATTTGACATCAGAATGATACAAGGGTTCGAGCTTGTCGAGAGCAGTTAGATCAAATTGTCCCCAAGCGGATTTAATCTGATCGAGTATTTGGCTCATAAGCGTTCTTTTGTTTTATTTATTAGGAAGCCGATTACCGGAAGATGACGGAAGAACCCTTCAGTATTGTCCCAGAAATCCTGATGAAAATTAATCTGTCCAGACTCGTTGAAGCGAACATGGGTCATGCCTATAGAGTGTGTTTCAATCTGTTTGCCAAAAACAGTAAAGCCGGTGTCCATTGCCCATCTTACATAGAAGTCGTCACCGCTCTGTACAATATCCTTGATCTCGACATTTGTATAGTCAACTCTATCTGCGGTTTCTTGCATATACTTCAGCATGACATCTCTTGAGCTAAAAGTATGTAGCGTATCGTTAAAATAAAGCTCTTCGGCGTATACAGATTCAACTCTGGGACGCATGTCTTCTTGCTTAAATTCTGAAAACAGTAATATGAAGTCTTCGAACTTAGCTTCTAACGTGTCAGATTCAGGTTTTATAGATTGCCCATTTAAAGTAGCGCCATTATGATTCTCGTCCGTGATAGTTTGATAGACGATGGGGTAATCCGGAATTTCAGTTTTAGCCTGGGTGCTGCAACCCGCAACCAAGAACGCGCTGAACACTACTATTGCGAACGTAGTTTTCCAGAAAGGCCAGAAAATTCTCTGTAAAAATCTCAAGACGCGGTAGCGGCTATCTATGGTTTGCCCCTTGGGAAGATTGGAAAATTTAAATGCCATGTTAACTGTGATTTAAGGTACGACTCAGATGCTTAGTGAAAATAAAGGACAAAAGGCATAGGAGACTAAATAGGGCCAATACGGCTGTTGTTACACTCGAAATACCGTATTTCCGGATATTATTAAGTCTTGTGTGAGTAAAACGAGAGGAAGTCTGTAATATAGTTTCAAATTATCATGATAAATCGATATCACTATATAACGATCGCAATCGCGTTAGGATCTAAAAAGTTAAAACGCATGTTGTGAGGGAGCCCAAGTTACAATAGTTCCCATTTTCGCGCCATGGCTATAATCTGGATTATGTGTTCGGGAGCGAGAAAAAGTTTGCTTTAATCTTCTATACTTATGAAAGACGTGACCAAATCTCACATTGCTGGTGTTAATAAAGAAGCACGTTCAGGAATTACGCGCAGGCTGGCACGTGTAATCTTTTTGCAGCTGATATTTATCAGCGTGATAACCGTGTTAGGTGTCATTTTTGCGGCCAAGATCGTTGAAGGCACCATGATCAGTCAAGCTCTTGAGGGAGAAGCAGATCACTTTTGGTCAGAGCTCAAGGACAATTCAGATCATGCATTACCAAACACAGATAACCTGCATGGCTATTTATCAAGATCGGGGGAAAATGGCGATGTCGTTCCAGCTGAGTTTTCTGGCTTTACTGACGGATATGAGAAAGTCATTCTGGATGAGAAGACAATGATGGTTTACGTAGAACAACAGGATATTCGCGGAGAAGAATTAACCCTCTATCTTGTGTTCGATGAGGAGAATGTCCGAAAGTTGTCTTTTTATTTTGGCGTCGTACCGTTAAGTATTGTTCTTATAATTATTTATCTATCTGCATGGTTTGGTTTTCAACAATCTAGAAAAGCGGTATCTCCGATGGTTGCGCTTGCAAACCGATTGCGCCGATATCATCCGCAACAAGGGCGGGTACTAGATCTTGAGCTTGAGAATTTAAAAACTTCCAGCATTGATGATGAAATCAACGTCCTGGTTGATTCGCTCAATAGTTTTACGGCTCAAATAAACCGTTTTGTTGATCGAGAGCGTCAGTTCACTCGTGATGCCAGTCATGAGTTAAGAACGCCACTAACCGTGATTCAAGGCTCTGCTGAATTCCTCGCCAATACCGCTGATTTGACACCACTTCAGAAAAGAGCGATAGATAGAATACTGCGAACCGGGCGTGATATGAATGAACTGGTTACTGCGTTGTTGCTACTTGCCCGCGGAACACAAACATTCCTGAATGTTTCCGAAGTAGATCTGCAGGACGTCGTTGACAAGCAGTTAAGCCAGTTAAAGATTACTCACAATGCTGACAACCATGTGGAAGTGAGCGTTGATTTTCGTGATTCGATTAAAGTGTATGGAAGCCGTCAGCTGGTTGAGGCGGTGGTTGGTAACCTGTTGCGCAATGCTTTTAACTACACCAGAAAAGGAGAGGTTAAAGTACTGGTAGATCGTAATATTTTAGAGGTTACCAACTGCGGTGAAGGCGTAACGGGTGTGGATAATGAAAAGATGTTCGAGCCATTTGTGCGCGGTGAGTCAAGCCAAGGTGTGCGCGGCTATGGTGTCGGTTTGGATATCGTAAGGCGATTATGCGAACTGTACAATTGGGACATCGAGAGTGAGTTTACCGCCAGCAAAGGCATGGTTTTTCGTCTACAAATTAATACAAGTTAAACAATAGAGGAAACCGAAGAAGCGTTTAGCCTTCTATTTTTAGACCAACACCTTTAACGGTTTTAATTAGCGCCCCGTGCTGCTCTTCAAACGGCCTGTCGATCGCTTTGCGCAGAATGTAGATATGACTACGAAGCGCGTCGCTGTCAGGAACATCGTCACCCCATAATTCATTTTCTAATGCTTCTCTAGTTACTACTCCAGGTGATTCACGTAGTAAGATTCGAAGTATTCGAAACCCCGTTGGTGACAGTACGATTTCATTGCCCCCTCGAGTGACCTGCCGCGTTCGCGTATCGAGATTCAAGTCTTTGATCGTGATGTTGGTGTTGCCCATCTCTCCGCGTTTTCGGCTGACCAGAGCAGCAACACGGGCCTGTAGTTCTGCCATGATGAATGGTTTCACCAGATAGTCGTCTGCACCGTGCTCAAAACCTTCAAGTTTGTCGTCAATCTGGTCACGCGCGGTCAGCATAAGAATCGGAGTGTCTAATCCAAATTCGGTTCTGAGTCGACGGCAGACTGTGAATCCATCAATTCCCGGCAGCATCACGTCTAGAATGATAGTGTCAAAAACCTGAGACGTCGCTAATTGAAGTGCCTGTAATCCATCCACTGCGTAGTCCATAACAAAGCCATCATTTTCGAGGGTCATGGAAATGGTTTCTGCGAGATCGCGGTGGTCTTCGACAAGTAAAATGGTGCCTTTCATAATCATCATTGGACAAGTTTGAGAGAAGAGTATACTTGGACGGGTGAAACTAAGGTTAGGAAATTTTGTCGAGAACTATGAGTGAAGAAGATCCATCGCACTTTGTCGCGGACAATGCGCTCGAGTTGTCACTAGGGCGTCAGGTGCGGTCATTTCGTCTCGAGCAGGGAATGACGGTATCCGACCTGGCGAAACAGTCGGACCTCTCTCCAGGTATGTTGTCAAAAGTAGAAAATGGTTTGACTTCGCCATCGTTATCTACAATGCGTAGTATTGCAGATGCTTTAAATGTGCCTGTTACCGCATTGTTTCGCCTTTACGAAGAGACAAGGGAAGCCACTTTTGTTGCAGCGGGAGAGGGATTAAACATCGAGCGACAAGGGACACGCGCTGGACATCAGTATCAGCTACTTGGCCACTCGAGTAATCAGAATCCTACGGTGGAACCTTACTTGGTTACCTTATCGGAGAAATCTGATGTTTTTCCGCTATTCCAACATGACGGCGTTGAATTTATTCACCTGATCTCGGGACAGATGATTTACCGACATGCAAATAAAACCTATGCAATGAAAGCCGGGGATTCCCTGTATTTTGACTCGGAAGCGCCCCATGGACCGGAAGAGTTGCTTGAATTGCCCGTCCGGATGCTTGCAGTAATTGTCGGAAGATATGGATCCGAATAAATATCGTTCAGATTTTGACTTTTCTTCTAAGGAAACTTAGTTAACTGATAGTAGATTCATAGCAACGTCAGTGATAGTATTTCCGGTAAATTTTTCGACGGTTGATCACTATGTGTGGAATTGTAGGCCTTTACTATAAAAACCCTGAATTGGAGTCAAGTTTGGGAACCATGTTGTCTGATATGTTGATCCAGATGACTGATCGTGGACCGGATAGTGCCGGGGTTGCAATCTATCATGATGCGGTTTCAACAAAGCAGGTCAAGATTACGCTTCAGGGTTTGGATGATGTTGACTGGAAGCAGGTGCAAGGCCGGATTGCTGAGCAATATACGCAAAATATCTCGATATCACCTTTGGCAAATCATGCCGTTATTGTAATGGACGTTGATTCTCAAGAAGAGGCCGATCAATTTGCGAGCTGGGTTGGTAGCGATCTGGACGAGGTTAATGTCACCAGCGTTGGCAGCGCGATCGAAATTTATAAAGAGAAGGGTTTGCCGGATCAGGTGGTTGATAAGTTTGATCTCAGGACAATGCGGGGCACTCACGCCTTGGGGCATACCCGTATGGCCACTGAAAGTGCGGTGACTACCGAACATTCGCATCCGTTTTCTACTGGTCTCGATCTTTGTCTTGTTCATAACGGATCTTTGTCAAATCACAATCAGTTGCGAGAGAAGTTGCAAAAAAAAGGGATTCGATTTCAAACCGATAACGATAGCGAAGTTGCTGCAGGGTATTTGACCTGGCGGTTGTCTGAAGGTGCAACATTGGATGAAGCCTTAGAGGCAGCAATTAAAGACCTTGACGGTTTTTACACATTTGCGATTGGCACTAAAAATGGCTTTGCAGTATTGCGCGACCCGATTGCCTGTAAGCCTGCGGTACTCGCTGAAACTGACGATTGGGTAGCCATGTCTTCTGAGTTTCGTGCTATCGCGCAACTGCCGAATAGCAAAAATGCGCGTATCTGGGAACCAGAGCCAGCGCGCATCTACAGCTGGGAGAGAAGCTAATGGAGTTCGACTTACAAGATGCTGGGGTAAGAGAATTGAATCAGGCATTGCATGCGGATACCGCTGCGAATGCCCAGTTTTCGGTGCTTCATCCGGGAGGAAAACATAATGTTGCGACAGGGGCGATCCATGAGAGCACCGTCGATATTCAAGGGCACGTCGGTTATTACTGCGCAGGCATGAATCAGAATGCCACGATTAACGTTCAGGGTAATGCGGGGCCAGGACTTGCTGAAAACATGATGTCGGGCCGGGTAGAAGTGCAAGGAAACGCATCGCAATATTGTGGCGCCACTGCACATGGTGGATTACTGATTGTGCATGGTGACGCCGCTGCGCGTTGCGGAATCTCTATGAAAGGCGTTGATATCGTTATTGGTGGTTCTATCGGTCATATGAGTGCGTTTATGGCGCAAAGCGGCCGTTTGGTTATTTGTGGTGATGCCGGAGATTCTTTGGGTGATTCAATTTACGAAGCCCAGATTTTTCTTCGTGGTTCGGCGGCAAGTTTGGGAACAGATTGTGTTGAGAAAGAAATGACTGAACAACACCAAAAAGAACTTGCAGCGCTGCTTCAGCAAGCAGGCCTTGACTATGATGCAGCCAGTTTTCGCCGATATGGATCTGCGCGGCAGCTGTATAACTTTAATATTGATAACGTCAGTGCCTACTAGACGGACGAGAGATAATGACCAAAAAAATAGATATTAGCTGGTTGCGTGAATCAGCTACCTTTACCAAACCTGTTATTCGCGAAATTCAGCGTGCGGCAAACGAAGGCATTTATGACATTCGAGGAGCAGGAGCAAAACGTTCGATCCCGACATTCGATGATTTATTGTTTCTGGGCGCCAGTATGTCGCGCTATCCACTCGAAGGCTATCGCGAAACCTGCGAAACGGAAGTGACATTAGGGACGCGTTTTGCCAAGAAACCCATTACTATTTCTACGCCAATTACCATTGCTGGAATGAGCTTTGGGGCATTGTCTGCGCCAGCCAAAGAAGCGTTAGGTCGTGGTGCCAGCGAAGTCGGAACCAGCACTACTACGGGCGACGGTGGAATGACACCCGAGGAACGTGGGCATTCAAGCAAACTGGTTTATCAGTATCTGCCTTCCCGATACGGCATGAACCCGGATGATCTGCGCAAAGCCGATGCAATCGAGGTTGTGGTCGGGCAGGGTGCCAAGCCGGGCGGCGGTGGTATGCTGCTTGGGCAAAAGATCAGCGATCGGGTTGCAGAAATGCGCAACTTACCGAAAGGCATCGACCAGCGTTCTGCATGTCGTCATCCGGATTGGACCGGACCTGATGATCTCGAAATCAAAGTGCAGGAGTTGAGAGAAATTACCGATTGGCAGATTCCAATTTATATTAAAGTTGGTGCTACACGAACCTTTTTTGATGTGCAGCTGGCCGTAAAAGCCGGGGCCGATGTTGTCGTCGTTGACGGTATGCAAGGTGGAACCGCTGCGACTCAGGATGTATTTATCGAACATGTCGGGATACCAACTTTACCAGCAACCCGCATGGCGGTTGATGCGCTAAAAGATATGGACATGCATCGTAAGGTGCAGTTAATCGTCTCTGGCGGTATCCGTACCGGGGCAGACGTAGCGAAAGCGTTGGCCATGGGAGCTGATGCAGTTTCCATTGGTACCGCTGCGCTGATTGCGATGGGTGATAATGCCGATGAGTATGAAGAGGAATATAACGCTTTGGGAACAAGCGCTGGCTACTATGATGATTGGCAAAACGGTCAGGACCCCACGGGAATCTCAACGCAAAGTGAAGAGTTGGCCAAGCGATTGGATTCATCACTTGCTGGCAGAAGAGTAGCGAATTACCTGCGCTGCCTGACGCTGGAAACCCAAACTTTGGCCAGAGCGGCGGGCAAGTCGAATGTGAGAAATCTGGAACCGGAAGATTTGGTGGCGCTCACCGTCGAAGCGTCTGCCATGGCGCGAATTCCGCTTGCCGGCACTGACTGGATTCCGGGACAAGGCGGCCGATATTGATTTGCGTCAGAAAAAATATTCACCCTATAATTCTCTTAGAGATACAACCAATAACTTGAGGCAGAAATCATGGCGAAAGATTTAGCGAAGATCGCAAAACAGAAAAAAATAGAGTACTTCCTGATTAGTTTCGTTGACCTGTTTGGCGTTTTACGCTCCAAGCTGGTGCCGGCTAGAGCGATTGGTGATATGCAGCGTGATGGTGCTGGATTTGCAGGGTTTGCTGCATGGCTTGATATGAGTCCAGCAGATGGTGATATGTTTGCAGTGCCTGATCCTGACAGTTTGATTCAGCTGCCTTGGAAAAAAGAAGTGGGCTGGTTGGCCAGCGATCTCTATTTAGATGGCAAGGCGATTGAAGCTTCGCCGCGGATCGCGCTGAAACGACAGATAGAAAAAGCCAAGTCGAAAGGAATGCGTATGAAGACGGGTGTCGAGTGCGAATACTTTTTGGTCAATAAAGACGGCACAGAAATATCGGATGATCAGGATACGCAATCAAAGCCTTGTTATGACCAGTCTGCTTTGATGCGGCGTTATGACGTGATCACCGAAATTTGCGATGCAATGATAGAGCTGGGGTGGGGGCCTTATCAAAACGATCACGAAGACGCCAACGGGCAGTTTGAAATGAACTGGGACTACGATGATTGTTTGGTCACTGCAGATCGTCATGTTTTCTTTAAGTATATGGTGCGACAAATTGCGGAGAATCATGGGTTGCGGGCGACATTTATGCCCAAGCCATTTAGTCATTTAACCGGTAACGGTTGTCATGCCCATGTCTCGGTATGGAATACCAAGGGAGATAAGAACTTGTTTGCGGATAAAAAAGGTGAGCTAGGATTATCGACCAAGGCTTATCAATTTCTTGGCGGGATTATGCATAACGTAGAGGAGCTAACTTCGATTTTTAATCCGACGGTGAATAGCTATAAGCGTATCAATGCGCCGCGCACTTTATCAGGTGCAACCTGGTCACCGAACTCTGTCAGCTATGGCGGCAATAATAGAACCCACATGGTACGCATTCCTGACGCCGGCCGGTTCGAATTGCGATTGATGGACGGGGCAGCTAACCCTTATCTGATGCAGGCTGGGATTCTTGGCGCAGGACTTGACGGTTTAGCGAACAAGCGGGATCCTGGCAAGCGACTGGATATTAATATGTACGAGGAAGGGCACACTGTGAAGGGTCTGAAGAAGCTGCCGCTAAACTTGTTAGACGCGATTCGATTAACCCAAAAAGGTAAAGCTTTGAAAACTGCGATGGGCAAAGAATTGATTGATGCCTATTGCAAACTAAGAATGAAACAGTGGGAAGAGTACTCTTCGACAATCTCTGACTGGGAGCGTCAGAATACGCTCGACTGCTAGCTTAATACGTTGAGTTATCAATGCAAAAAAACGCGGTTGTCACCGTGTTTTTTTGATTATGTCTGTTTACTTTGCTGCGTTTGGTGCCATGCACCTTTTTCCGCTGGGATAGTTTTCTCTCAATAGGACTCATTGATGAAAGCAGTTGTATACGAACAATTTGGTGTTGCTCCTGTCATTCAGACGCTAGCTGATCCGACACCTGAAGTGAATGGTGTGGTGATCAAGGTAGAGGCTTCGGGCGTGTGTCGGAGTGATTGGCACGGTTGGGGCGGACATGATCCGGATATCCAGCTGCCGCATATCCCTGGCCACGAGCTGTCTGGTGTTATTGCAGCAGTGGGCGCGGGGACGCAAAAATGGCAGGTGGGAGATCGAGTCACCGTGCCGTTTGTCGGCGGTTGTGGGGTATGTAATGAATGCCATACGGGTAATCAGCAGGTATGTGATAACCAATTCCAGCCCGGCTTTAATCAATGGGGATCGTTCGCGCAATTTGTGCGGATAGATAATGCCGATTTAAATCTTGTGGCCTTGCCAGACGACATGGAATTCGCTACCGCCGCAGCTCTCGGTTGCCGATTTATTACGGCGTATCGCGGTGTGGTCGATCAAGGAAGCGTGTCCCACGGTCAATGGATTGCTGTGCATGGCTGCGGTGGAGTGGGTTTGTCTGCAGTAATGATTGCAAAGGCTATTGGTGCGCGCGTGATTGCGATAGATATCAACGACAGCAGTCTTAAACTCGCCGCTAAGCTCGGTGCCGAAGTTCTTGTCAATGCAGAGGATGTGTCAGATGTGGTTGAAGCAGTTCAAGAAACATCGAACGGAGGCGCCCATGTTTCTATTGATGCGCTTGGGATTAAATTAACCTGTGTAAATTCGATCCGCTGCCTACGAAAGCGCGGCCGCCATATTCAGCTGGGCTGGATGTTGGGAGACGATCGCACGCCAGAAATACCGATGGATTTGGTGATGGGTGCTGAACTCGAAATTATTGGCAGCCATGGCATGCAAGCCCATCGCTATGGTCCAATGATGGAAATGATTGCTGCGGGAAAGTTAAGTCCTGAAAAACTAATTTTTGAGAGAATTAATCTGCAACAATCTATCAGCGCGCTTGCTGATTTTGAAAAACAGCAGCGCGCTGGTATATCAATCATTACAGACTTTAGTTAATTTAGTTTGGACCTGCCAACTAAACTATGACATAGCAAAAAGAGCGAGCAAAGTTAAACGCCAGCATGCACAGCATTGAGTGTCTCGATAACTCTATCGACTTCATCTTGTGTGTTGTAGTGAGCAAAACTCACTCGGAGGACGCCGTCTTCCGTATTTGAAACACCTGCGTGTTCTAGCAGCCGAGTTGCATAAAAATCGCCATGGCCCGCAGCGATATCTGCTTTTGCCAAAGCTTCAGACATGGCTGAAGAAGACAGCTTGCTTGACGTTAGTGCAATATTTGCTTCGCGTCCATTCATTGTATCTCGCCCAACAATAGTTAACGGGAGGGATGCAATGCCCTGCAAAAAATGCGCACAGATTTCACTTTCGTGGTTATGCATCAGCGCCGAGACAGCCTGCGCTTTTTCATAGAGCGTGGTCGCCTCGTTTCCAATATGATGGTCATAGCTATTACTAAAATAGACGCCAAGCCCATCCAATGCGGCAATTGACGCATGGTCGGGACCGGCCGCATCGAAGCGTTTTTCAGGGTAGTGCAAATTAAAGTAGTGGCATTGAGGATCTAGTTGATCTGCAAAATCTGCTGCAACAAACATGATTCCCAGGTGCGTCGCGTAGGTTTTATAAGTCGAGAAGCCGTAAGCATCAGGCAGCAGGGTGGGGATGTCTGGCCATTGATGCGGTGCGAAAGAAACACCGTCAACGACGACCCGTATTCCGCGCGGTCTTGCGATTGCAATCACTTGCTCAACCGGATTGATAGTGCCCACTATATTGGAGCTGTGGGTCATACAAATGACTTTGACTGAATCATCGATCAGCGCCTCTAGCTGCGCAATATCCAGTTCACCATTTTTCTCGATTGGCCAGTGGTGCAGATCAGCCTGCTGTCGGTGGCAGAGGCGTTCCCAAGCACCTATATTCGCTTCGTGATCCTGCTGGGTCACAATAACGCTGTCTCCCTGGTGGACAATCGCCTGACAGGCAACCGCTAAAGTATTAAAGTTCTGTGTGGTTGAAGGACCAATCGTAACAGTACCTTTGTCGACGCCAAGTAACTCAGCCATGGTGTTTCGTCCAGCATCCATCTGTTCACCAGCTGCATGACAGATCTCGCTGGCACCATACGGCTGCACTTTATTGGCGCTATAGAAGTGCATATATTGTTCAAGCACAGGCCTTGCAACATAGCTGCCTCCCGCATTCTCAAAAAAGGCTGTTTTCGCTGGCAGAGGGTGTTCGAATGCCGGAAAGCAATTGCGCACAAAATCTAAGTCGAGTTTTTTCATGGGTTATTATTGTAAATAGGTGAAACCAGTGTCTCTTTGAACGCTGTTTCTGTCAATCACTCCTCCGTCGCCTGAGTAGCTTGATTGCAAAATAACGAAAAGCAGTTTACACAGATTCTGCTTCGGTTTATCGTGACGATGGTTTACAATCGCCACAGAGGCTTGATCATCTATGGCGGTGAAAACTGGTCTCCCTGGTGGCGATACGTTGTGAACCCGGTCAGGTCCGGAAGGAAGCAGCCGCAGCAGCCGATTCGGGTGCCAGGGTAAGGCTGGTTGGACCCGCCACCTCTTTCAATTTCTCTCCCGACTGCGTCTACAATGGTGTTGCTCGAATAGTTCCTATCGTCCATTGGCTTGTTTTTACTCTAAGATTGCTTGGTAAATGATTCTCTTGTTGTTTACAAAATATCTGGAGATTCCGGCGAAAAATGACATTACTCTGAGTGTCTGGGAAGGTAAAATAGAGGCATGAGTTATCAAGCATTAGCGAGAAAGTGGCGTCCACAGTCTTTTGAAGAAGTTATTGGGCAAGATCATGTGGTGTCTGCTTTGGCAAATGCGCTCGATTCTGAACGCGTCCATCATGCATATCTGTTCACTGGTACCAGGGGGGTTGGTAAAACCACCTTGGCGAGAATATTTGCGCGTGCACTGAATTGTGAAAATGGGGTGAGTGCCTCGCCTTGTGGCCAATGCAACGCATGTGTTGGGGTTACTCAGGGAAATTATATTGACTTGATCGAGGTCGACGCGGCCTCCAGAACACGGGTAGATGATACGCGCGAGCTGCTCGATAATGTGCAATACGCGCCGACACTTGGCCGCTATAAGATCTATCTAATTGATGAGGTGCACATGCTCTCCACCCATAGCTTTAACGCTTTGTTAAAGACTTTGGAAGAGCCACCCGAGCATGTGAAATTTTTACTCGCGACCACCGACCCGCAGAAGCTCCCTGCGACAATTCTATCTCGCTGTATCCAGTTTAATTTGAAAGCGATGGATATTGAACGGCTTTACGGTCAGCTCGAGAAGATTTTGACAGCTGAAATAATGCCCTTTGAATCAGAAGCGTTAAAGGTGATCGCACGTTCAGCGGATGGCAGTGTTCGCGATGCGCTAAGTTTGCTGGATCAGGCAATTGCCTTTGGAAAGGGTCAGGTTCAAACCGACCAGGTGCGATCGATGCTGGGGATGATTGACCGGGAATTTACCCGTCAATTGTTACTGGATATTTGCGCCAATAACCCCACTTCGGTCATGCAAACGGTTAGTGCTCTGGCAGAAAGGTCCGTGGATTTCGTTTCTGCAATGGATGACATACTAACGACACTTCACCATATAGCGCTGCAGCATGTAGCGCCGGAAGCTGTGGTTGCGAAAGGAGTTGATACGGAGCGTGTTGAAGCCTTAGCTGCGCTGTGCGATCCGGAGCTCACCCAACTACTTTATCAAATAGCGTTGATTGGTAAACGAGATTTACCAATGGCTCCAGATCCACGAACTGGGTTCGAAATGGCGCTTTTGCGGATGACAAGCTTTCAGCCGCAGTCGGTGTCGATAACAAATCCTTCGGCTGAGAGTAGAGCTGAGACTTCACAGCTCACGGGTTCAAGTCATGCGCAATCGTCTTCCACTGACTCTCGTGCCAGTAGCAGCAGTCGCATTCAAAGAGATCCAGCTGTGGTTAAAAGTCAATCTGGAACAACCACGCTTACTGATTCTTCTGGGCAAGCAAATACTGAGCAAAAAGAGACGCAGTCTTCGAAAGTCTCGAGAAGGAAATTTATTGAGCGCCCACAATCCGTTTCTCTGTCATCGGATACAAGCAAAGCTGCTGCAACGCTCAGTGCCGTAGAGCCGTCTCCTGCAATTGATTTACCGATTGACAATCCGCCCGCGATGGCGGAAATACCTCCTGAATTCCTGGAGCAAACGATACCTCAAGATCCAGCCTCTCCAGCAGTTTTTGATTGCGCAGGATTGAAAACAATGCAAGGGTGGACTTCGTATGCTGAGACAAGCGGGCTCGATGGTATTGCTAAAGAGCTTGCCATGAATATGGTGCCGCGCGAAGAGGTAGATGGTGTGCTGACACTGGTTTTGGATGAGCGCTCTCAACATCTCTTTAATGAAGCGAGATTGAAGAAAATTAATCAGCATCTTTCTGCCATCTCTGGTGGTACTGCCCCGGCAATATCGGTATCAATTGAGTCGATTGAGAACGAAGATATGGAAACCCCATCTTTGCAGAAACAACGAATTGTCGCTGAGACTCAGCAAGCAGCGGAACAGACGTTTCGAGAAGATCCGAATGTACAAGAGCTGGTGAACTTGTTTGATGCTGAAATTATTGAGGACTCGGTGCGCCCCGCGGTCGATTAGTACTAACGAAAATAGAGGTTAAAAATGAAAAATCAGCTTGGCAATATGATGAAGCAAGCGCAAGCTATGCAGGAAAATATGAAAGCTGCGCAGGCCGAGTTGGCCAATATGGAAGTTACCGGAGTATCGGGTGCCGGAATGGTCGAAGTTGTGATGACCTGTCGCCACGATGTTCGTAAAGTGACGGTTGATCCTGCTCTAATGGAAGATGATAAAGAAGTGTTGGAAGATCTAATCGCAGCGGCAATGAACGATGCCGTGCGCAAGGTAGAGAAAGCGTCCGAAGAAAAGATGGGTAGCTTAACTGCTGGCCTGAATATTCCCGGGCTCAATCTCGGTTTGTAATGACCGACCCACAGTCCGTTTCAACTCTGCGAGAAGCATTACAGCGACTACCCGGTATCGGGCCGAAGTCTGCTCAGCGTATGGCGTTCCAATTGTTGGAACGCGACCGCGAGGGTGCACAACAAATCAGCGAGGCGATTCGTCATGCGTTGCTGAAGGTGAATCATTGCGAACGTTGTAATAACTTCAGTGAAACCCCGCTTTGTGTGATTTGTGAATCATCGCGTCGTGATGCCAGTCGTCTATGCGTTGTGGAGACGCCAGCGGATCTGGAGGCGATAGAGCAAGCTGGTATCTATCACGGGCTATATTTCGTGTTGATGGGGAATCTCTCTCCGCTGGACGATATCGGTCCGGACCAACTTGGTCTGGATCATCTAGTGAAGCTGGTGGACAGCGCAGACATTGAAGAAATGATCCTGGCGACGAATTTAACCATGGAGGGCCAGGCTACCTCGGATTTTATTATTAACCTGATGGAGTCTAGAGGAATTCGGGTTTCGCGTTTGGCCCGTGGTCTGCCAATGGGAGGAGAACTCGAGTATATGGATCCAGGTACATTGAATCAGGCATTTTCAGATCGTAAATCTGTTGAAGGTTAAGCTGGCTATTTAGGTGACATCTGGATGATTGACGATAGTCTAGAGGCTGTGGTTCAACGTTATGCCGCTTGTATTGAATATTGCGGCGTTGAGTATTCAGGGTGGCAACGACAAAAAAACGCGCCTTCAGTGCAAGCAGCGGTTGAGAACGCTATTTCACAGGTTGCGAACCATGATGTCGCAGTCACAACAGCTGGCAGAACGGATACAGGGGTGCATGGAATAGGTCAAATTATTCATTTTGATTCAAATAGTCACAGAGAGGAATACAACTGGAATCGTGGTATCAATACTGCGCTGCCCCGGGATATCTCTTTGATTTGGTGTAAGTCTATAGCCGCTGATTTTCATGCTCGATTTAGTGCCCGGCAGCGCAGCTATCGTTATATTTTACTCAACCGAGATGTTCGTCCTTCCTATCTGTCTGGTCGGGTAACCTGGTATAGAAACGCGCTGTCTATTGAGAGGATGCAGCAGGCTGCAGCAAGTTTGCTCGGTAAGCACGACTTTTCAGCGTTTCGAGCTGCCGGTTGTCAATCAAAGAACCCGGTCAAAGAGTTAAGACAGTTAGATGTACACCAACAGGGAGAGTGGTTTTGGTTTGACGTTACCGCCGATGGGTTTTTACATCATATGGTGCGAAACCTTGTTGGGGTTTTGTGCAAAATTGGTACTGGAGAAGCAGAAATAACTTGGGCGAAAACAGTGTTGGATAGTCGCGATCGTAAGATTGGGGGAGTGACGTTTCCACCCGATGGATTGTATTTTGCTAAAGTAGATTATGATCCCAAATATCGATTGCCACCGCCGCCGCCAGTATGCCAATTTTGGTCAGATTCTCTGGGTAGTAATTGAATTAAATCAATGTTTTATCTAATTTATTTGATATAATTCAAAGCTTAGATGTAAAGAGATAATTAGTGCAACGAACACGGATAAAAATTTGTGGGTTACAGACGCCGGAACGCGCAATTCAGGCTTGTGATGCTGGTGCAGATGCAATCGGTCTGGTGTTCTATGCTCCTAGCTCGCGACATCTCGAAATTCCGCAAGCCATGAAAATTCGCGCAGCATTGCCCGCATTTGTTGATTCAGTAGCGGTGGTGGTGAATCCTGAAGTGGAGTACATGCAACAGATTATCGATCAAGTTGGAATTAGCCTGATCCAATTTCATGGTGAGGAGTCCAATGCATTTTGTGCTCAGTTCGATATTCCATTTATAAAGGCAATTCGAGTTTCAGCCGGTTCGGATTTGCTTGAGACAGAAGTGAAATATGCCGACGCATGTGGCATTCTGCTCGATACCCATGTCAAAGACATGTACGGT